>DATFSH010000092.1:0-16033 GCA_035262725.1 Candidatus Acidiferrales bacterium
CCTCGGGCTATAAACCCTAGCGGGGCACCCCTTCTCCCGAAGTTACGGGGTTAATGTGCCTAGTTCCTGAGCGAGCGTTCTCTCGAGCGCCTGTGGATATTCACCTTGTCTACCTGTGTCGGTTTGAGGTACGGGCACCACACGAACTCCTTAGAGGGTTTTCCTGGCAGCGTGAGATCAGAGACTTTGCGGCCGTGTGGCCTCGGGACCGATCTGACCGTTGAATGACCCCGTGGATTTTCCTGCGGGATCCGGCTTGCACCGGGCCATCGGGACGTCCATCACCCGACTCCCCTACCCTTCTGCGTCACCCCATCGTCAAACGTTCGTATGGCGGGACAGGAATGTTGACCTGTTGTCCATCAGCTACGCCTCTCGGCCTCACCTTAGGGCCCGCCTAACCCTGAGCGGATTAACCTTCCTCAGGAAACCTTAGACTTTCGGCGACACGAGTTCTCATCGTGTTTATCGCTACTTATGCCGGCAGAGTCTCTTCCGTGGCGTTCAGTAGTTCTTCCGATCTACCTTTGCCACCACAGAATGCTCCCCTACCAAATCGAGCGGCTCGCGCCGCTCGAATTTCGCAATTTCGGTCGCAGACTTAGCCCCGTTGGATTGTCGGTGCGTGAACACTTGACCAGTGAGCTGTTACGCTTTCTTTAAAGGATGGCTGCTTCTAAGCCAACCTCCTGGCTGTCTGTGCGCTCACACGTCCTTTCCCACTTAGTCTGCAGTTGGGGACCTTAATTGGCGATCTGGGTTCTTTCCCTTTCGACCACGGAGCTTATCCCCCGTAGTCTCACTCCTGCACTGTTGTCCACGGCATTCGGAGTTTGATTGGATTCGGTATCCTGGATGGGACCCTAGTCCATTCAGTGCTCTACCACCGTGGCAAATGATGCAAGGCTGCCCCTAAAGGCATTTCGGGGAGAACGAGCTATCACGGAATTTGATTAGCCTTTCACCCCTACCCTCAGCTCATCCGAGCGATTTTCAACTCACACCGGTTCGGTCCTCCAGTCGCGGTTAAGCGACCTTCAACCTGGCCAAGGGTAGATCATCCCGCTTCGCGTCTATTCCCACACACTCATCGCCCTATTCGGACTCGCTTTCGCTACGGCTCGCTTTCGCTTAACCTTGCGTGTGAGAATAACTAGCCGGCTCATTAAGCAAGAGGCACGCCATCAGGCATTCCGTATCCGAAGACACAGCATAGCCCTCTGACTGCTTGTAAGCATACGGTTTCAGGTTCTATTTCACTCCCCTCGCAGGGGTGCTTTTCGCCTTTCCCTCACGGTACTAGTTCACTATCGGTCGCCAACGAGTATTTAGCCTTGGAGAGTGGTCTCCCCGGTTTCCCACGAGGTTTCTCGTGCCCCGTAGTACTCAGGATACCGCTTCGAGTTCGGTAAGCTTTCGGCTACATGGCTGTCACATTCTTTGGCCCCGCTTTCCAGCGGGTTCGCCTAGCCTCCGAATTGATAACTCTACTCACGCGGTCCTACAACCCCGGGATATAAATACCCCGGTTTGGGCTATTCCGATTTCGCTCGCCGCTACTTTCGGAATCTCAATTGATTTATTTTCCTCCAGGTACTGAGATGGTTCACTTCCCTGGGTTTGCTCGCACCCTCCTATATATTCAGAGGGCCGTAACCTGGTTTTACCAGATTGGGTTTCCCCATTCGGAAATCCCCGGATCAAAGCTTGCTTGCAGCTCCCCGGGGCTTATCGCAGCTTGCCACGTCCTTCATCGCCTGTTGGCGCCAAGGCATCCACCGTACGCTCTTAGTAGCTTAACCATAAAACTTACCTAACACGTCCCGAGAGAATCGGGACCCGCGAGAAAGAGAATGAAGAGTCTTGCAAGCCCTTCGTTCCGTGTCTTGCGGGTTTGAACCGTGGAACTATTCAGATTTTTGAGAAATGAAAGGGACCACGAGATCGCGCGTGCAGGAAAGTTCGCCTTTCCACATTGCGCTACTTTCTCGAGCAAAAATTTGTGGTTTCACGTCGTGCGAACTTGAGAGATCGCACAACGTGATGCCTACTTCCATCAGTTGTCAAAGACCGCCGTTCCGTTCGCCTGATTCTGATCGGAACGTCTCCGCTCCCGGCGGAGCGCGAAATCGGTTTTGGAGCCGAAGCCGCGAGAAATAAAAAACCCGGCAACGAGCGCCGGGCATGTCCGTCCTATTCCTGTGGCCGCGTCTTACCCTAGCAGCCTCCGGAACGGATATGCTCGAAACTCGTTTTGTGCCAACCCGGTGCTTGTAACCAACTTCACCTCTGGTTAAGCGGCAGACCCGGTTCGTCAGGACAATCCCCGGCAAATCCGAGGTACGCCGACATCAGGAGAGTATAGCAAAAAAGAATATTTCGTCAAGTATTCGTAAAAATTATTTCGGGGAGATGAATTGTGGAATTCAGAGGTTTTCTGTGGAAATTGGCCGCCGCTGGTAACTTTAGCGGCTGCAGGCGGCGATGGGGCTGGGGATTTTGTCACGCCGCTATCCTTTGCGGTGCTTGAAGAATTCGACCTGGCGCAGGCGCTTTTCGGCTTCGGCTTTGGTTTTGTAGGGGCCGCCAAGGTTTCTATTGCCCTTCTCGGAAACGACCTTGTAGCCTTCTTTCACTTTTTTGATCATTTCGGACCTCCGATTCTATTTTGATTGGCGGGGCGGTGAGTGCAATGCACGGATTGCTGTAGCGCGGCGACGACAGTGGCTTGAGAGAAAGCCCGAAGCGAAAGGACCGATGCGTTGGACTGTGCCAGAGCGACAATGGGCGCCGTCCGCTGCTGGGGCGCGGGCTGAAGCCTGCCTGCGGCGGCAGGCTTACGCTACTGAAAAGCACTGCGCCACTGCTGTGCGGTTGGAGCCAGATGGCCGCGCCATCAACGCAAATCAAATCAGCAACTGTCAGCAACTAGGGATTTGTCACCTGCTCGGAGATGCTTACTTCGCGGATGGGTACGTAATACTTCTGTTCCCATTCCTGGTGTAACGGGCTTTCGGCGTAGGCATCGGCGGCGTCGCGGTCTTTGAATTCAATGGCGTAGGCGGCGTTGAAGTCGCGCGGCTGAATGCGGTCGGCTTTGATCCAGATATTTTTTACGCCGGGGACTTTGGCTGCCATCTCTTTCACGCCTTCAAGCGCGCGTTGCTTATCGGCATCGGCAACCCCCGGGCGCCACTTGAGAATCACCATGTGGATGATGGTTTTTGGCTGGCCGAATTTGTTTTGCCCGGCGACATAGCCGCCCGCGAAAAGGCTCAGCGCAGCAAGCGCAGTTCCCAGAATGTTTGCAGCGATGGTGAAATGAATTCGCATGATAGCTCCTCTCCTTCCGTTGGACGCACGAGTCTAAGCGACGGCGCTTGAGCGTTGCAACTTCCACGGATGTTTTCGCGTATTCTCATTGTGGGCCCGATTGCTGCGAAGCAGCGTTGCCTCAATGGAACGCGGACTGGACGCCGGCATTTGCGTGTTGACCGGCTGGTTTCGGGTTAAGTAGCATGCGCGAGTCCTATGATTTTGGTTTTGAGGGGCACGCGGACGGTTTGGGACGGAAACAATGTTTTGTCAGAAATGTGGAACACAGCTCGCCGATGACGCCGCATTTTGCACCAATTGTGGGCAGGTGATTCAGCGAATCCCAAGTGCTGCATATCCGCCCTCGGCGGCTCCTCCTCCGCCCCAGCGTCAGCAGGTTGAGCAGCAACCCGCTCCACCAGCGTGGCAACCACCGCAGGTTTCTCAACCGCCAGTAGCCTATGCGGGATTCTGGCTGCGGGTTGTTGCATACATTATCGATGCGATCATCCTGGGCATGGCCGGCGTAGTGGCTTTCTTTCCATTATTCAGGGCCAACATCCATGCTTTCACGACGCAGAACCCATGGGAGGTGTACACCTCCATGTCCCGGCCGCTGTTCGCTATCCGCTTGCTTGCGCTGATGCTGGGCTGGATTTATTACGCTTCGATGGAAAGCTCGTCTTGGCAAGCTACGCTTGGCAAAAAAATTTTGGGACTGAGGGTGACGGATCTGGCCGGGAACAGAATTTCGTTTTCACGTGCTTCGGGCCGCTTCTTCGGGAAAATCCTGTCAGGCATGATTCTCGGAATTGGTTTTCTGATGGCGGGCTTTACGGCACGGAAGCAAGCGTTGCAAGATATTCTTGCGGGCTGCCTGGTACTAAGGCAGCTTTAATTTTTCTTCGGAAGCCCGCGCTGAAACGAGGACACGAGTGTTTTGCTCAAAATGCGGTGCGCGATTGACAGAAGGAACAGCATTCTGCAGTGTCTGCGGCGAGCCGGTGAGTGGTCCGCCGATCGCGCGTGGGGTGCCGGCGGCGTACGCGCCACCCGCGATTGCATCCGGAGGCGCGGTGCCGACTTATCCGGTTGCACCGATGGCTGTGGCGCTGCCGTCTCCCTATGCCGGGTTCTGGCTGCGTGTGGTGGCTTATCTGATCGACGGGATCGTTCTCGCAGTGATGTACGGCCTTCTTTTCCTGATCGGGATCGCATTCGTTGGCGTGGGCTCGATTGAGACAATCGCGCGGGAAATGCATAACGGGGATGCGGAGCCGCCTGTGGCATTTTTCATGATGATTATATTTGTGGGGTTTTTGTGCATCATCGCGTCCTGGATTTACCATGCGTACCTGGAAAGCTCGCCCAATCAGGGAACGCTGGGGAAAATGGCGCTGGGTTTGATTGTGACGGATTTGCAGGGACGCCGCATCAGTTTCGGCCATGCGACGGGAAGGTTCTTCGCGAAAATTATTACCAGCCTGATTCCGCTGGGGATCGGCTACATGATGGCGGGATTTACAGAGAAAAAGCAGGCGCTACACGACATGATCGCGGCCACGCTCGTCCTGCGCAAGAATTAGACGCCCCAACCATAGCGCTCGGTGTGAACGAGCGCGTCATGAATTTCCCCGCGAATATGATCCGCGAATTCCGAGCCGCGTAGGATGCGGCTGCCGGGTTCGGCGATATCCATCGTGCGATACCCGCGATCGAGAATTCGATCGATTGCCGATTCGATCCAGTCAGCTTCCGTGTTGAGGCCGAATGACTCGCGCAGCATCAGAGTGGCGGAGTAGATTGCGCCGAGCGGTGAGGCAACATCTTTTCCGGCGAGCGTTGGAGCGGAGCCGTGAATCGGCTCGTAAAGCGCTGGCCCATCGCCCGAGGCGCCGCGGCTCATTGACGGAATCAGGCCGATTGAGCCCACGAGTGCAGCGGCTTCATCGCTCAGGATATCGCCGAACAGATTCGAGGTAAGGATTACATCGAACTGCTTCGGACGAAGGACGATTTGCATCGCAGCGTTGTCTACGTATAGATGCTCGAGCGTGACTGCCGGGTATTCTCGAGCCACTCCTGTGACTATTTCGCGCCAGAGCGCGGACGTGGCGAGTACATTGGCTTTATCGACGCTGGCTAGACGGCCCTGGCGCGAGGCGGTGCGCTCGAACGCATAGCGGGCGACTCGTTCGATTTCTGCGGAGTTGTAGTCGGCGACATCGCGGGCGCGCGAGTGGCCGTTGTCGCGACGCAGTTCGTGGGCGCCGAAGTAGATGTCGCCCGAGAGTTCGCGGACGATTTCGAAATTGCAGCCGGCGACGCGATCGGGGTGAAGTGGTGAAATTCCTTGGAGGGCGTGGCGCAGACGAATCGGACGGAGATTGATGTAGAGGCCGAGCGCTTTGCGCAGAGCGAGCAGGCCGCTTTCGGGACGATTCGCGAGGGGTAGCGCTTCCCACTTGGGCCCGCCGATGGCGCCGAGCAAAATCGCATCGGCTTTGCGGCATTCTGCGAGAGTGGATGATGGCAGGGGAGTGCCGAACGCGTCGATAGCCGAGCCTCCGAAGGGGAGTTCGCGAAACTCGAAACTGTGGCCGTGCGCCGCGGCGCAATCTTGAAGTAGATGCACGGCGGCGCGAGTGACTTCCGGGCCGATGCCGTCACCGGGCAGGACTGCGATTGTCTTGCGAATGGAAGCCATGTCTTTTTCCTCTTTGGTTTGTCTTCAGGGTGCTGCGACCCCACGGGGCCGCGCTCGAAGCGCCGAACCGGCCGGAACCGTGCGTCCACGGCGAACCTGGTGGATAAAGGAAAGCAGATCGCGGTCGGTGACTTGCTTCGCGGAATCCGCCAGCTCAGTGGCCATTCGATAGCAGTCCGCGAGTTCGGCTGCGGTGGTCTGGTAGCCCAGTTCAGCGAGCCGGGCCCGCAGCGCATTGCGGCCAGAATGCTTTCCGAGAACGAGCCTGCGGCTGGGCACTCCGACTTTTTCGGGCAAAATGATTTCGTATGTGAGCGGATTTTTCAGGATACCGTCCTGATGAATACCCGCTTCGTGAGCGAAGGCATTCGCGCCGACCACGGCTTTGTTCGGAGGCACGGACACTCCGGTGATTGCGGTGAGCAGGCGGCTGGTGGAATAGATTTTCTCAAGGCGTACGTTCGTTGTGGCGCAGAAACGGCTTTGACGTACCTGGAGCGCGACAACGATTTCTTCCAGGGAAGCGTTGCCGGCGCGTTCGCCGATTCCGTTGATCGTGCATTCCACCTGGCGGGCGCCCGCCGCGATGGCGGCGAGTGAGTTCGCGACGGCGAGGCCGAGGTCGTTGTGGCAGTGCGCGCTGTAGATGATTTTTGGATAGTCACTGAGCCGCGCGCGAACAGTGCGAAACATTTCGCCGTATTCATCGGGCGTTGAATAGCCAACGGTGTCGGGAAGGTTGATGATTTTCGCGCCGGCTTCGGCGGCGGCTTCCGCAACTTCGCCAAGATATTCGATATCGCTGCGGCTTGCGTCTTCGGCGGAGAATTCCACTTCTTCCGTGTGCTCGCAACCAAAGCGCACCATGTCGCTTACCTGAGCGAGGGCTTCGTGCCGTTCGATGCGCAACTTGTGCTTCAAGTGGAGATCGGAAGTAGCGAGAAAAATATGAAGACGGGGATGAACGGCCGGCTCGATGGCGCGCAAGGCGGCGTCCACATCTTCCTGTCGGGCTCGCGCCAGCGCGGCGACTTTGCAGCTGCGGATTTCGCCAGCCACCGCGCGTACAGCTTCCAAATCTCCGGGCGAAGCGATGGGGAATCCCGCTTCGATGATGTCAACGCCGAGCTGTTCGAGCTGGCGCGCCAGGCGAAGCTTTTCGTCCCGGTGCATCGAGAAGCCGGGGGACTGCTCGCCGTCACGCAGCGTGGTGTCAAAGATGTGGATCGTGTTCATGGGCGCTCCCATAAGCAGGCATCAGTGGAACGCGGCGTGACCAAGTGTGTCCAATTTATAATTGTTGCATATAAGATAAGATTCGCTTATACAGGGACGCGGTCTTCTTGGAGGTCGTTTGGACTTAGCGGCTTTGCAGGTGTTTCAAACCGTGGCGCGGGAACAGAGTTATTCGCGCGCCGCGGAAAAACTTTACCGGACGCAGCCGGCCATCAGCATCGCAATGCGGAAGCTCGAAGAGTGGGTGGGGCAGCCGATATTCGTGCGCGGGACGGGCGCGCGCACGTTGACGGACGCCGGTACGCTGCTGCTGGAGTACGCGGACCGCATGCTGAACCTGCGGGAAGAAATTCACAAAGGGATGCAACAACTGAACGGTCTGGAACGCGGGCAAGTGGCGATTGGCGTGAATGAAAGTTCGATTCACGCACTGCTTCCGGCGCTCGAGCAGTATCGAAGGCTGTATCCGGGGATTCAAATCCGGGTGCACCGGGTGTTCTCGCGAAACGTGCCTCGCGAATTGCTGAACCATCAGCTGGATATCGGCGTGATTTCTTATTTGCCAGAAGAGCGGGAACTGACGACGGTGGAATTCTATCGCGATACGCTGGCGCTGGTGGTGTGGCCCGGGCACCGGCTGGCGAAGCGACGGGAGGTGGATATTTCGTCGCTGGACGGAGAAACATTCGTGGCCCACATCGTTGAATCGCCCTACCGGCGGCGCGTGATTCAGATGTTTGCGAAGCACAGAGTGACGCTGCGGATGGACATCGAGCTGCCGACGATTGAGAGCATTAAGCGCTTTGTGGAGATGAAGCGGGGCGTGGCGATTGTGCCGCGGATGTGCGTGGAACGGGAAATCGCGCGAGGTGATTTGCGCGAGCTCAAGCTGCGGCAGATGCACATTGCGCGGCGTGTTTATCTCGTTTACCGGCAGGATCGGCCGCTTTCGGCGGCGGCGCAGGCGCTCATCGAACTTCTTCAGCCGAAGACGTCGAAGAGCAAGCGGGCACGGACGTAGTGTTTCGCTGCCAATCGGATGCTGTTGCTCCAGATTCGAATTAGGTCGCGCTTGTGCGCTTTGCGGAGAACTCGTCGAGCGCGGCGCCGATACGGGAAAGGCCTTCGCGCACATTTTCCGTCTTGCTGCCCACTCCAATACGTACGTGTTCGGGGGCCTCGAAAAAACGGCCGGGCACCACGCTGGTTTCGTATTTTTCGCGTAGCAATTGGCAGAATGCTTCGACGTGGCCACCGGTAAGTTGCGGGAATACGATTGTGCCGGCTTCCGGCCAGATTGCGAGGAGATCCTTTCGCGAGTCGAGGAATTTTTTCAGCAGGGCACGATTCGTATCGAGGTGTGCCTTTGCGCGCGCCGTTATTTGCGGCAGGTTGTCGAGCGCTACTACGCTGAGCAATTCCGCCGGGTGTGCGGGCATCACTCCAAAGAGATCATTCAGCCGCCACATTCTTTCGGCTAGCGCCGGCACGGCGAGAATCCAGCCGCAGCGGAGGCCGGAAAGGCCGTAGGCTTTCGTCAAGCTGCTTGTGGTAATGAAATTCGAACCGAGATTAAATGCGGATCGGCCGGGCGAATCGAAACAAGTTTCGAGATAAACCTCATCGACGAGAACATGCGCGCCGAGGCTGCGAGCGATATCGCCTACAAGCTTCAATGTGGAATCGGGCGTGCGCACGCCGGTGGGGTTGTGCAGGTTGGTGACGACGATCAGGCGAGTGCGCGGCGAGATGGCGCGCTCCACTTCGCGGGGATCGAGTTTAAAACCATTTTCGAAACGGCGCGGGAAGCGGTGAATTTTCGCGCCCAGATAACTGGCTACAGCGAGCAGCGCTTCGTAGGTGGGCTCCTCGATGAGAACCTCGTCATCCGGCTCAAGGAGCACCGCCATGGCCAGATGATTCGCCATCGAGGTGCCTTGCGCTTGAACCACGCAATCGGCAGGAACTCCGGCCTTTTTCGCGAGGCGTTCGACGAGCGGAGAATAGCCATAACTGTCACTGGGATTTGCGATTTCGAGTTCTTCGATGCGGACGGGCAAATCTTTCAGAGGATAGGCGAGCATGTCGCTGCCGGCGAGTTTATAGCGAGCCGCAGAGCGCAGTTTCGCCCATTCAATATAGGCCGAGCGAATTTCACGCCGTTGGGGGCTCATGAGTCTCGTTTTGAGCCGATCGAGCGCCACGCGCGCCCGCGAAAGAAGTAAAAGGCAGGGATTCCGGCGAAGAGGATACACAGGGCGACGCCGGCATTGCGAGGATATTTGTAGATTGTGTTGAGAGTTATGAACCAGGCGATGGCGACGAACAAGCCTGTAGTCCAGGGATGGCCAGCCACGCGAAAGCCTCTTGTCTCCGCGCTGCGATCGACGGGCGCTTCGCGCTTCTCTCGCGCCCGAAATATGAAGATGCAGGTTGCCGTCAGCCCAAAGAAGAGCCAGTCCATCACCACGACGTAGCTGAGAATCTGCTCGTAAGTGCCGAGAAGCACGACCGCGATCGTGACCGCGCCTTGCAAGATGATTGTGCCGCTGGGCACCAGCGTTCGCGGGTGGATTCGAGCGAACCAGGCGGGAAGAAGCCCATCGCTAGCCATAGCAAAATAAAGCCGGGGATAGGAAAGCAGCGCTTGGCTGAGAAACCCAACAGTCGAGATCGCAATCAAGGTGGCGACGAGGGAAGAGCCTGTCCGGCCGAATGCCAGGCGCATCACTTGCGACGCCGGCGTCGAAGAAGCTGCGAGTCCCGCGGGAGAGAGCGCCTGGACATAGACAAGATTCACGGTGAGATACAGCGCGATGATTCCGAGGACTCCAAGCACCAATGCTCGAGGCAGATTCTTGCGCGGATCACGAATTTCAGCTGCCATGTAATTCGATGTCTGCCAGCCTCCATAACCGAATAGAACCGGCACCATGGCAGCACCGAATGCGGAGAGCAATCCGAAGGATGGCGGCCGGTCGCTAAGCGGCTGCCATGCTACATGCTGAGCCGCCGGAGAGCCCCAGATGAACCACGCGCCGCACAAGACAACCGTTGAAATCGCAAGGATACGGAAAATCATGAAGACGCTCTGCACAGTGCCGCCCGAGCGCACTCCCAGGCAATTGATGACCGTCAGCGCCACGATGACGGTGACAGCCGTGATTTTCTCGGAGCCTCCGGTCAGTATCAGTTGAAAATATTTCGCGAACGTAACGACCACAGCGGCCGTGCCGCCCGCGTGAATCACCAGCAGTGCCACCCAACCGTAGAGAAATCCCACCACCGGATGATGGGCCTCGCGCAGGTACGCGTATTGACCTCCTACCCGAGGCATACGGTCCGCTAGTTCGGCGTAGATAAACGCTCCGACGAGCGCGATTGCGCCGCCCACGATCCACGCGGAAAGAATCAGCACGGGCGTGTGGACAATTTGGGCGACGACGTAAGGATTGATAAAAATCCCCGAGCCAACGATCCCGCCCATCACGATCATTGTGGCGTCAAACAGATTGAGTCTTGCGGCAAGCCTGGGAGTCGAACCGGATGAACTAGTGGGAGCTTTCACAACTTGAGTGAATTCTGGCAACGAAGGTGACGGTCGACAGATCCTAGTGTCGGGAATCTACCATCGAAGCGAAGCGGAGCCAAGCTTCATCCAGCCCTTGCGATGAAAAAACAAGGGAGTAACCTTATCGAAGAGGGCGGGGACACACAGGTATTGTGGGCCCTCGGATGGAGGACACTTTTTCCAGTTGAGACTCACGATGTCCGGACTGGCATCACTCTTGCGCCGTTGGCTGGGACAGAAGGGCGAATCGAAAGATTCGCGCACCCTGCGTCTCGAGCAGCGACGCGGCAGGCGGGTCCGGACGGGCATGCCTGTTCTTCTTTACGGCCGCTTGGCGAATGAGCCGTTTCAAGAGCACACGAGAACCATCGACGTCAGTTCGCACGGGGGTTTATTTCCGATTGCTGCTGCGGTTGTCCCTTCGCAGAAGCTAATCATCACCAATCTCGAAACCAATGATGATCTGGCATGCCGGGTCGCTCGTCTGATTCGAACAGATCAGGGCACAACGCTCGCTGCAGTGGAATTTCTACAACCCTCGCTGCGTTTCTGGGGCTCGGCCGTCTCATCATTTGGCCACGAAAATTCCACGGCCGAACGAATCTCGTAGTCTTTCGCTATGTCTTGAAGCTCGCCGGTTCTTATTGCAAACCAAGCGATGAGAGTGTAATCAGACAAGCGATCAAATCAGAGGATAGGAGCCGGCTTCTTGAAGAAACTCACGGTAGGCAATGGGCAGTCACGCTCGACGACGAATCGAGGACTTGCAATAAGAGGCACAGCATTCGCGGGGTGTCTCACGCTCCTGGCAATCCTGACGGCCTCCATTTCGCCAACGCGGATTGCCACCGGGCGGAAGGCAGACTCCACATCCCCTTCGGCGCCGTCGCAGGATTACCTCGTCTACGTGGTGTGCGAATCGGCTGACAAAGTTGTACTGCTGCGCTTCGGACCTAAGGGTTTCAAGATCGAGCGCCAAACTCGAATTGGCCTGCTCCCGATGGGCGATATCAATGGCCCGCATGGAATCGCAGTTTCACCGAGCAAAGAATATGTGTACGTATCTCTTGGCCACGGACAGCCGAACGGTTCTGCCTGGAAACTGAAAGCCGGAACGGACGACGTGATTCGTTACACGCCGCTCGGGCTTTTTCCTGCCACCATGGATATTTCTCGCGACGGCGAATTCATTTGGGTGGCGAACGCGAACTTCCACGGCGACATGGTGCCTTCGTCAATCTCGGTGGTAGCCACCGGAGAAATGGTGGAAGTAAAACGCATCACGACATGCACGATGCCTCATGGGTCGCGCTTGAATCCGCAGGGAACGAAGCACTACTCGGCCTGCATGATGGACGATATGCTCGCGGAGATAGACACGCACAAATTCGACGTGTCGCGCCATTTCGTACTGACAAAGGACAAGGAAATGGGCATGAACGGAGCGCCGCACGGCCAGATGAAGATGGGCGAACTCACGTGCGTGCCCACATGGGCGCAGCCTTCCAACGATGGCGAAGAGGTCTATGTAGCGTGCAACAAGTCAAACGAGATCGCCGTCGTCGATGTGGCCTCATGGAAGCTGTCCAGAACATTTTCGGCGGGCAATGGTGTTTACAATCTGGCGATGACGAAAGACGGCCGGCTTATTGCAACCAACAAACGCGGTCAATCCGTCTCGGTGTTTGATCCCAAAACCGGCAAAGAGCTGGCGAACCTCCCCACTAAGCGGAAAGTCGTACATGGCGCCGTCGTCACGCCGGACAATCGCTACGCGTTTATCTCGGTGGAGGGCGTCGGCACCGATCCCGGAACTGTCGAGGTAATCGATCTTCAATCTGTCAAAGCAGTGGCAACGATCGACGTGCCAGAGCAAGCCGCCGGGATCGACTTCTGGAAGACTGAAGCAACCCATCCCTAGTTCTGCCAACCGGGGGAGATACCGTTTTCGCGGTATTGCCCGCTTGCCACCGTATCGCGCAGAGTTAAAGTTCCTTGCAGTCGCGCTGGCAGGGTAAAAAGGTCGGCCAAACCGGCTAGTACCAAGGAAAACGGTTTCCGATTCGCTAATCCCGTTGGGCTATAAGTCATTTGTTTTCAGTCTTTAGTTTTGGTCTCCCAGATGCTCCGATATAACTCGCTTGGGCTCTAAACTCGGGTTCGTATTGAGGACAGAAATGCGAAAACTACTAACGATTCTGGCACTTTTGGGGGTTTCAACCGGCGTTGCTGCGCTTACTGCTAGGGCGGACACTACGATTGCCTACGGAGTAGAGGGTACGTTCAGTGCGATCCCTGGCTTCCCGTCAACTTCGCAGTCAAATGACGGAGACTCTTTTACTCTTACCTTTTCGGTAGACTCCGGCGTGTTAGGTACCAGCGCCATTGGTAACAACATGAGCCCCGGCGTCCCTGTAACTTTCACTTACACGGACATCACGACTCCAGGTCTCAGCCTTCCGAACCAAAGTGGTATCGTGAACTTCTTTACGACCGACGGAGGGGGACTCTTTAGCGTCACTTTTACGGGTCCCAATGGAAATATCTTCATGTTCGAGTTGATGGGTCTGGGATGCTTCGACATGCCAATTCCTGCAAGCTGCGTGGGAGGTTTTACCGATGGCACGCCTCCCGTTTTGACAACCGGCGGACCTTTTGCCATCGACGACACCGGGTTCGCTTTCCTCGGCGAGTTTGACCCGAGCACCGACAGCGCGCTTGGAGGAGACGACATCTCAGGTACCGTTACCGCGACTCCATCAACGACGACCGTGCCTGAACCATCCTCGTTGATGTTGCTTGGAAGCGGTTTCCTGGCGCTTGGCGGTATAGCTCGCAAGCGTCTGATCGCGCGCTTCAATTAGTTATTTCCTCCGTTTTGCGGGCAGCTTGCCCTTCTGAGGAGAGAGTTGCCCGCTTTTTATTTCTGCTACAATCCACACAAAAACCCTTGAGCAAAGCGCGAGAAGAATGAGCTCACCGTACGAGACCGTTTGATCCGGCTGGAAATCTCTCCGTATGCAGCAGGTGTTGCCCGACGCATTGCGTGCCCGAATCCCTGAATTCGGCGTGAAGTCAATTGGTAGCGCTGCGGTCTGCGAGCGATTCTGAGTTCCCGGCGCCGGCGAAGAAGTTCTCAGTGAAAACTGGAATGACCGCAAACCGCGGATCGCGCAACTAACGAGCGCATTCGCGGATCTCCTGCCAATCCGCATTCTTCGCGTTCGTGATCGCCCTGGAGCCGACTGCATGCTCGCAACCAGTGACTTCCCGCCTAATGATAGGAAGTCGAAATTGAGCTGAGAATGCGTCCCCGCGCGAGTCGAACATGACAAGTGTCGCAATGATGCGGGCTAGATGTGCTACATCAACGGGAATCATTTCTTCAGACGACGCAACAAGTACCCCTTCAAGCTCCTCACCAGGATTCATCCGACTCTTGCGGCGAGCAAAGAGCCGATTGAGTACAAACTCCCTCTCGTAATAAGGGCCAGGCTCCGGAAAACAATAGTGCGGATACCGCGCAGAGGATTTCTTTGGGGCGGGAAGCAGTGCTACTTTCGGAATCCCCCACGGGGTCTTGATCTGAAAGCCCTGAATGTCAATCGGACGGTTCGCTTGGTTGCGGAGTATAAGTTCGATCGCATACCCCGTTCCGCCGTGTGCGAGCGTAAAAATCTGGCTAAGGCTTATTCCCGGCATTTTCTCGATCGACAAACCTGTTGGCGCAATTTTGTAGCGGTGATTGTGGAGCACGGGACAACCACCATCGTTCAGGCGACGCATCAGCGCATCCCACTGCTCAGACGTATAATTCATCGATTATCCCTCCAGATTACTGGGCGTTCCGCGCCTCGCGGTGCCCGCGAGCGTCTTTGATGCCAGTTCGCCGCAAATGCAGCGGTTCGGCATGTAGTAAACCGTTTGGCATAAATACGTGCACGACGTGCACAACGTGCACATTCCTATGGCCTCCGATTTTGAGGCCCCTCATTTCGCGACCTCGATTTCCGCACAGAATTCGCAAGAAGCGTTGTCTTGAATTGAACGCGCGTCATAGGCACGCGCCAACTGGTGAATCCTAGCGGCAGCTTCGAGAAGTTGGATGGACGAAGGCGAGAGAGCTCGTGAAGGTGGCACGTCGCGATGGGACCGAATTCGACTGTGCACCCTGGGTGCACAAAGCGAGGCAGCTTCCCAAGGAAGCTTTCAAACGGGAAGTGGACCGTTACCTGACCGGGAAGGAAACGGAGCCCTGGGAGATCATTTATTTCAAGCTCTACAAGGGCCAGCTGGCTGTGGTCGAACGCGCGCTTGAAATCGCAGCCATGATGCTCGGCAGCGACAAATCTCGGGGCTATTCCATGGAAATGATCTGTGCCGATTTTCTGGCAGGCACAGCCTTGGAAGCGGACAATTCCGTACAAGATCCGGAATCCGCCATCGATTGCCCAGCCCTAGGCGTTGAACAATCTCCTTCCACAAAACGCGCGACATGATCAACTCTACTTCGCAAAAGAAGCCTCGAATCCGGGTGGCGGCGGTCCCATATGCGGCGCTGCGTAAAGATATCTTGGCGCGCGATAACTGGCGCTGTCAGATCTGCGGCTGCCGCAAGAATCTCGATGTTCACCACATGAGACCGCGCGGTGCCCTCGGTGACGACCGAGAGACCAACTTGATCACGCTTTGCAGGCAATGCCACCACACCGTACACCGATCAGCCGACAGATTTCTTAACGGGAGGTGATTTGTTCCCCTCCCTCGACGTCGCGGCTATTTCAGCTAGGTACGCCAATATCGATGAGATCGATCGCAAAGCGTATAGCAACCCTTACGGGCCTTCTCTCATCACAGGGGGCACGGCTTTCAGCGATAGCTTTTCTTCGATATAAACGACCTGACGCTGGCGGCGATTTTACGGGTGGGACAGTCACCGGGTCGTCCGCCGTATCGACGCCTGAGCCATCCTCCCTACTACTGCTTGGAAGCGGTTTCCTGGCTGGCTTCGCTGGTAAACGGCCGATCGCACGCCTCAATTAATTACTTCCCCCTCTGTTCGCGGGCAGCCTGCTCCTTTTTCGGAGCGAGCTGCCCGCTTTTGATTTCTGCTAAACTTCTCGCGCCAAATCCCATCCTTGCATTTCGGAGTGCGCGTCCATGACTCAAAATTTTGAGAACCACGCCAAGTTTGTTCCGGCCTT
>DATFSH010000093.1:0-40643 GCA_035262725.1 Candidatus Acidiferrales bacterium
GCTTTCGAGTGAGCTGATTGATCCGCAGTATCAACCAGCTGAGCAACTCCTGCGAAATGCGATGACTTTGCTGCCAGTGTTCGATCCGGGGCAGTCGCGATTTCAGCTTTCCGAGAAAGCGCAGGGTGTGATCGTGGAGTACGTGCGGCGGGGTGGAACGCTGGTGGTATTCCCACAGAAGCCGCGCGGCAACGTGATTGATGCGTTGTGGAAGGATGCGCCGGCGAGCGAGGCGAGCAATTTGGGCAATACAAACTCCGCGATTCGGGCGCGTTGGAAATTCGGCGAGGGCGAAGTGATATTTTCGTCGAAGGACTTCTATTCGTGGATTGCGCTGGAGAGCGCGCTGCCGGAAATTCGGGCCGAACGTGAAGCGGATTGGGCCGCCGGGGTTCTGCGCGAATTCATGCTTGCTGCGGGAGTGCGGCCGAGCGTGAAAAGCGATGGAAACCTTTCGCGGTCGAGTGACGTGCTGATCAATGAAATCATTTCGAATGACGGAACGGAGGTGCTGGGAATGCGCAAGAGCAGCAGAGGGTTTTTGAGCGTGACCAATTTGAGCGCCAGCGAGACGGCGGAGGAATCGCTGGAAATTCTTTCGACGGCGGCGCCGGCTCGCGGAAATGATTCGGCTTACATTCCTGTCCACGTGACTGTGCCTCCGCAGGAATCGCTGCTGTTGCCGGTTGAGCAGCCGGTGTGTTTTGACCAGCCGACGAACCCGCCCTGCGGAGATGAAGTGAAAATGGCGAGTGCGGAATTTCTGGACGCGCGAAGGGAGGGAAAAAGTCTCGAGCTGCTTCTCTATGCTCCGACGCGCGCGGAAGCTCGCTTGCGACTGTCGCAGAAACCGATTCACATTTCGCTCGACGACAACCGCATGGAAGGGGAATGGGACCTAGACAGTCACGAACTGCACGTGAAGATCTTGCGCGGAATAGCGCCGCAATTCATTCGCGTTTTGTCGCTTGATTTGCCGTCGAAGCCGCACGTAGCTGAAAGAGAGAAACCGGTGAAGCCAGCGCTCGACGAGATTGATGTTTTTGTCGGAAATGCGGTGCGATTGCCGACGGGGGCGGATGCAGGGATGCGGACGTACCCGCCGCTGGTGATTGCAGAGAAGAACCGGTCTTTTGTGGTGGTGATGCAGGCGGATCAGCAGACGGCAGCACCGAACCTGGCGCTCGATCTTTCGGCGAGCGGCCCGCTGCACGGTAGCGCAGTGCTTCGGCTTTTGCCGCACGGCGTCGCGGTGGAAAAGCTGGCGCTGAAACCGGCGCAAAATGAATTAATGGCGCTGCCGCCGCCGGCGGGCGGCTTATTGCACGGCGCCATCGAAATAAAAATGGGGCACGAGCGGCGGAGTCTGCCTGTGGCGTTTCTGCAGCCGAGGGAAGATGGCGTGTATCACTACCGTTACGACTTCGATCGCGATGGAGCGGACGAATGGGTGCTGGAGAATTCAAATCTGCGTTTGATCATTTCGCCGGAATCGGGCGGGCGGGCGCTGGCGCTGGTAGACAAGGCTTCAGGACAGAATCTATCGACGAGCGTAGGATTGCTGCGCGATAACTTTTTATTCACAGCCAATCCGGCGGGCGGCGATGGGGCGCGCGCAAGGGGGCGCTATGGTCTTTTTAACCGGCCGTATGGCGCCGAGTGGCTGGGTGAACAGAAGGAGCCGAGTTTGAAGCTTCACTATGATGCGGCTGATGTTTTTCCCGGGGGCGCGAGTATCGAGAAATCGATTCGGCTGGAAGGACAAAACGGGATGCGCGTGGATTATAGCGTCGCGTTGAAGGGTGCCGCGGTGGGAAGGGGCTCAGCGGAAGATCAGGAACAATCGTTTGTAGCTGTGAATTCGTTTCCTGCGGTGGCGCGACCGGGACTCGAGACCAAGTTTTGCTGGCCGGTAGAGCATGGTGCTGATGATCTTGCCGGCGCGACGAATGAACAGGCAAAAGGTGGCTGGCGCTGCGAGGATTTCAAACCGGCGGCCCAGCCGATTGAGTTGCCGGTTGGGACAAAGCGCGTCGAGGTGCGAACGCCGGGACGCCCGGCGATTATTTTGGCATTGGATTGCGCGGCGGAATGCGCGCGAATGACCATCGAGCCGAAACATTTTTCGGCGCTGCTTCGGCTGTCGTTTCCGAAACTGACGCCGGACGCTGATCCGGCGCAATACACGATTCACATTCGGGCGAGCGGAAAAGAATAGAGATCACCTGGTGGAATGAAGTGAACTT
This sequence comes from Candidatus Acidiferrales bacterium, assembly GCA_035262725.1. GTDB lineage: Bacteria > Acidobacteriota > Terriglobia > Acidiferrales > UBA7541 > Palsa-295. The sequence continues at coordinate 2,247 of DATFSH010000093.1, forward strand.
GGGCAGCCTGAACTGCATCAAAACGGCATGGAAGGATCGATGAGACGTTTTGGCTTGATTGTGACGCTCGCGGGCTTGTTGTTTTGGGTGCCGCCTTGCGCCCACGCGCAGGACCCTGGGCCGATGGCGCCGCCTCCGAAATTTGATGTGAAACGAATTCCAGCGCAACCGCATCCAGGCCCGCCGCCGATTCCGGAGCCGGAAATCATCAGAAAATTCGCGGCGAACGAAGACGTGATGAAGAAGGAGTATGACGAATACAGCTTCGCGCGCACGATTCGGATTGAGGAACTGACCGATCCTGGCGGGAAATTTGTGATGACCGGCGTGGTGTATACCAAGCCCGACGGCGAGCGGACTTTGCGCGTGGAGAAGCAGGCTGAATCGAGTTTGAAGCAGACAGATTTCACGCTGGAAGACGTGAGGATCATCGCGCAACTTCCGCTTTTCATTTTGACGACCGAGGAAATTCCGAATTACACGTTTACGTATGCGGGCCAGGACAAGCTGGACCAGCTGAATACGTATGTCTTTCAGGTGAGGCCCAAGCAACTGAGCCGCAAGCGGCGATTTTTCGAAGGCGCGGTGTGGGTGGATGACCGGGACCTGACGATTGTGAAAAGCTATGGGAAATTCATTAGCGAGCTTGCCGGGAACGGAACGAAGCTGCCGTTTACGATGTTCGAAACGTTTCGGGAGAATTTTCAGGATAAATACTGGCTGCCGACATACACGCGTTCGGACGATTTCATGGAAAACGAGAAAGTGGGCGAGCTGCACATCCGTATGGTGATTCGTGATACAGATTTCAAGCTGAGTGCTCCGGGAGCACCGCCGCCCACAACGGGGAATGCGAATGAAGGGCCTGAGGGCGGGACCTCGCAGGATCCGCAAAAACCTTTCTCGCCGTAGGGCCAAGTCGCAGGTTGGCTCCGTTGAGTGGACTCGGAATAAGTCTCAGCCGGTGTGATTAGTCGTCAGAGTCTTTGATCCTGTGCAAGTACCGCGGCAGCTCGCGAATCGAGTTGAGGATGGCATCGGGACGGGCCGCGCGAACCCGCTCGGCAGTGGGAAACGGGCCGAGGACGCCGATGGGGCGTACACCTGCGCGGCGCGACATTTCGACATCCTCCGCAGTGTCTCCCACATAGACGCATTCTTCCGGGGCGAGACCAATCTGATCGAGCGCCAGCTTCAACGGAGCGGGGTGGGGCTTTCTTTTCGGGGCGTCTTCGCAGCAAACGCACGCGGAAAAACAATCGGCAAGCGCGAAATCACGAAGCTGTTTGCGTACCCTCGGCCTATTGCCGCTGGTGACGACACCCAAGACAAATTCTCGCTGGAGCGTGCGGATGAGTTGTCGCGCCCCTGGCATCAACCGCGGATTTTCCCGCTCGTAGGCGAGAGTCCAGATGCGGTCGGCTTCGTCCCATTTGGTGCGCGGAAGGCGAGCGGCACGGTAGACGCGGTACCAATTCGGAGAATAGTGGCGAGCGAGATCGTCAAGCCCCCAAGCGACGCCCAGGGCTTTGAACATGGCGAGGTAGGCGCGCGAGTCCGCGCCGTAGGAATTGACGAGCGTGCCGTCCCAGTCAAATAGAACGGCGCGAGCAGAAAAGCACCTGCGTTTCACCAGAGAATCGTAGCAGAGATTTGCGATTATGCTGTGCGGTAACGAGTCGGGACGACGTCGTCGCGGCGAATTGCAAAATCGTCAAAACTTGCCGCGTAGCCGTGCCAGCCTGGCATGTCCGATTCTTCCGCGCGCACGATATGCGCGGCGGTACACATCTGGACAGTCCCCTGGCCAAACGGGCGTTCGACGAGCGCTACTTCGAGTTCGATCGCGGTGCCCGGTTCGAGCAAGCATGGCGCGAGGAAATAGACACCGCTCGAACTTATATTTCGCGTTACAAGGACCACCGGAATCGGCTCGATCTTGTTGCCGACGCGAGTGAGACGAAGCGGCAAGGAAAGATAGGCGCGCGGATTGCCCCGCCGCTCGCGAGCCACACCGATGGCGTGAGTGGGAATGCGAGCGAAGCGTTGCGGTCCAGGTTTGCTAGAAAAAGCAGGTACTGTGGTAGTGCGGACTTCAGATTCACGCAGCGGCGAAACGAACGCCAAATTACTACGTTCCGGAGCAGCCCCCATAGCGTCTCCTCAGCCCTGTCCTGAATTGAAAGCCTAAAAACACCCCAAAGTTGGTTCGATAAATATGCTCGCAGCCCGAGGGTGGGTCAACACGGTACAGGCCGAAAGTGCTGTATCGTGTAACATTGCATGACTCCGGGTCAAGCAAAAGATTGCAGCAACAGCCCTCGCGAGGCCCGCGTTGGTTTGGGCGCAAGAAACGGATAGTAGCAGGGTCTGAGCTGCGCTAATTTCGGAATATACATTGGGCACACGGGCCAAAACTATGATATCGAGCAAATTCCGAGCAGCAACCGAGAAGCAATATAGGCCGGCGGCGGCGCGATGGGACGCAATTCAGTCACGCGATCGAGGCGCTGACGGTGTTTTCGTTTATGGGGTGCGATCTACTGGGATTTACTGCCGTCCGTCTTGTCCATCGCGAAAACCGAACCCGAATCAGATTGTATTTTTCCCGTTACCCGAAGCAGCCGAGCAACAAGGTTTTCGAGAATGCAAGCGTTGCAAACCGCGAACGGTTAATTTGCGCGATCCGCGGACGAAGGCTGTGGCACAAGCCTGCCGGGAGATTGATTCGCGCGTGCGCGAGGGGAACGACGCTCCGGTGACGCTTTCCGCGTTGAGCGCACCACTCGAAATGAGTTCGCATCAGCTGGAGCGCGCGTTTCGAAGCGTGATGGGAATTACGCCGCGCCAGTATGCCGACGCGCAACGAATGCGGCGGCTGAAATCTCAATTGAGAAAAGGAGACGACGTGACAACGGCATTGTATGACGCAGGCTTTGGATCGAGCAGCCGGCTCTATGAAAGAGCGCCCTCGCAGCTGGGGATGACGCCCGCCACATACCGGCAAGGCGGCACTGGAATGCGGATGAATTATACGATTGTGGACTCGCCGCTAGGACGGTTGCTAGTGGGAGCAACCGATCGGGGCATCAGCGCACTGTATCTTGGCGAATCCGACGCGCGGCTGGAAAGTGCGTTGCAGAAGGAATATCCGCGAGCGGAAATACGGCGCGACCGCAATGGCCTTGAGGGATGGGTGAGCAAGATTCTGGAACACTTGCGGGGTCGCGGGCCAAATCTCGACTTGCCGACGGATGTGCAAGCGACTGCGTTTCAACGGCGCGTGTGGGAAGAGCTGCGGCGGATTCCGTATGGAACCACGCGCACCTATAGCCAGGTGGCACAAGCGATTGGGCAGCCGGAGGCGTTTAGGGCGGTTGCGCGAGCGTGCGCTACGAACCCGGTGTCGGTGGTGGTGCCGTGCCATCGAGTGGTGCGGAGGGATGGCAAGCTTGCCGGTTATCGTTGGGGGTTGGAGCGGAAGCAGGCACTGCTCGAGCATGAATCTGCGGGCGCGGGAGCAAAGAAAGCAAAGGTAGCGCGAGTATGAGTGGCAATTGGTGATCGCATTGTCACTGACGTGCTCGATGATTACGACTAAGCAGTGCCCCTACTGAATTCATCTTCGCAGTGCACTGCTCGGGCGGGCGCGCTTCGGCGGGATGAATCTCAGGCTTCGTCACTGGCGGAACGGGTGTTCTGCGCAGAGAGAAATTCAAGCACAGGCTTGTGTGCAGCGTCGGGCTGATCCGTGGAGTAAATGTGGCTCGCATTGGGGATTATGACAAACTTTGATCCTGAGATGCGCTGCGCGATCAGTTTTCCGTTTTCGGGGGGCACGAGCTGATCGGTTTCACCGTGCAAAACGAGTGTCGGAGCGGAGATCTGCGCAATGCGGCTGTAAGCTTCCCACATCATGATGCCTTGCAACTGAGCCATGTAGCCTTCGAACGTCGGAGTCCACTGCAGCCGTATATTCAAGTCTTCCTCGAGTCGCGACGGCGGCGTTGCCGTGTGATAAATGTAAGGATTGATGGCGCGCGCGGCCTCCTCGGGAGTCATGCCCTGACGCGTGAGGACTGTGAGGACTTCCGGTTCGGCACGCTTCGCTTCCGGCCCGCCCGCCGCTGTACAACCCAGGATCAGCGATTTCACGCGATTGGGATATTGCAATGCAAACTCTTGCGCGATCATTCCGCCCATCGACACGCCGTAGACGTGCGCGTTTTTGACTCCAGCGGCGTCGAGCACCGCGGCGGCATCAGAAGCCATCCTCGCGATTGGATAGGGGCCCGCAGGTACGTCGCTTCGCCCGACGCCTCGATTGTCGAAGGTGATCGTGCGGTAGTGCTTGCTGAGAAGCGGCTTCGTGCGATACCACATGTACGATGGCCAACCGAGGCCCATAATCAGAAGGACAGGCGCGCCAATCCCTTCTTCCTCCCAGTAGATTTTCACACCGCCATTTTCCGTGAACGGCATTGAGCCTCCCGATTCGACGTCCGTCTGGCGAGCGCGCAATTTTGCGCAATGCGAGCTTGCTATGCGTCCGCCACTTTAAGCATCAACTTGCCGGTGTTTTCGCCTTTGAAAAGCTTCAGAAACACTTCTGGAAAGTTCTCGAAGCCCTCAGCGATATCCTCGCGCGTCTTGAGCTTTCCGGCCGCGTACCAGCCAGCCATTTCCCGCGCGGCTTCGCCGTAGCGGCTTGCGTAATCGAATACGATAAAGCCCTTCATAGTGGCGCGATTTATCAGGAGTGCAAGATAGTTTGAGGGCCCTTTGATGGGAGTGGTGTTGTTGTACTGCGAAATTGCACCGCAGATTACGACGCGAGCCCCACGCGCGATCTGCGAGAGCGCAGCATCGAGAATTTCGCCGCCCACGTTGTCGAAATAGATGTCGATGCCCTTTGGGCAGTGCTGCTGCAATGCCTTGCGAATGTCTTCTGATTTGTAATCGATGGCGGCGTCGAACCCAAGTTCCTTCACGATGAATTCGCACTTTGCCCGGCCGCCGGCGATACCCACTGTGCGGCAACCCTTGATCTTCGCAATCTGGCCCGCGATCATCCCGGTGGCGCCGGCTGCCCCCGAAATCACAACGGTTTCGCCAGCCTTCGGCTGTCCGACATCGAGCAACCCGAAGTAGGCTGTCATGCCAGTCATACCGAGGCCGCCGAGGTAAACAGGCAAAGGAGCAATTTTTGGATCAACCTTGTTGAGACCTTTCCCATCGCTAATCGCGTATTCCTGAACACCCAGCATTCCCGTCACATAGTCGCCCGTTGCGAACGCCGGATTCTTGGATTCGACCACTCGGCCCAATCCACCCGCCCGCATCACCTCGCCAATTCCCACCGCCGGAACATAAGACTTGCCTTCGTTGATCCAACCTCGCATGGCCGGATCGAGCGAGATGTAAAGAAGCTTGACGAGCAGTTCGCCGTCGCGCACGTCTCGAGCGGATTCTTCTGCATATTTCCAGTCGCTGCGCTTGGGTAAGCCTACCGGCCGGGCGGCAAGCTCGAATTTGTGATTGAGAATCGTCACTGCGTCCTCCGAGGTTCGAGAGAATTCCGCCGATACGGCGCAAAGCAGCGGAAGAGTTCTGATAGTCGCCCACAGATGACAGTGACTATCGTGCAGCGCATTGTATATAATCGCCGCCGTCATGCCAAATCAGGAGACGCTTTACAACGTCGACGGCCGCATCGCCACCATCACCCTGAATCGCCCGGATAAGCTGAATGCCTGGACGGCGATTATCGAGCAAGAAGTGCGCTCATCCATCGAAGAAGCCGAGCGCGACGAGAATGTGCGTGTGATCATTCTTACGGGCGCGGGCCGTGGATTTTGTGCCGGTGCGGATATGTCGCTGCTGAGCAGCGTCGTCGCAAGCGGCGTGGACGAGCGAGTTCGCAAACAAGCTTCGAGCAGCTCGACTGCGGGACCGGTTGACAGAATCCGAGCTGACTTTCGCAAAAAATATTCCTACTTTCCGGCCGTTGAGAAACCAATCATCGCCGCGATCAATGGTCCGGTGGTTGGCCTTGGGCTGGTCATCGCGCTCTATTGCGATTTGCGGTTCGCGTCAGATGGCGCGAAGTTCAGCACCGCCTTTGCCCGCCGCGGTCTGATCGCTGAATATGGCCTTGCCTGGATTTTGCCCCGCCTAGTCGGCCACGCAAATGCGCTCGATTTGCTCTTTTCCTCGCGGATGGTGGATTCGGCTGAAGCTCTGCGCATCGGTTTGGTGAATCAGGTTTTCCGTCAGGACGTATTTCTCGCAAAGGTCAACGAGTACGCGCGCGATGTGGCCGCGAATTCCAGCCCTCGCTCCACGCGTATCATGAAACGGCAAGTTTACGACGCCATGTTTCAAAACCTTGAAGAGGCGTTCGATGTTGCCGAACGTGAAATGCTGGCAAGCCTGCAATGTGAGGACTTTAAAGAGGGCGTCGCCCATTTTCTCGAGAAGCGTGCCCCTACTTTCACCGACCGGTAAGCTAAACAATTCGGATGACATTCGAATTCAGCGAGAAAACGAAGGAACTGCAGAAGCGCCTTCAGCGCTTCATGGATGAGCACATTTACCCCAACGAGCAGCGCTTTGACGAAGAGGTGGAGGAGCGCAATCGGTGGAATCCGGCAAAGATTATCGAGGAATTGAAGCCGAAAGCGCGCGCGGCAGGCTTGTGGAATCTGTTTTTGCCGGACGACGCCGGTGGAGCCGGACTGACAAATCTCGAATACGCGCCGCTGTGCGAAATTATGGGGCGATGCCACTGGGCGCCCGAAGTTTTTAATTGTTCCGCTCCGGATACTGGCAACATGGAAGTGATTGCGCGCTACGGCACACCCGAGCAGAAAAAGAAATGGCTGAAGCCGCTGCTGGGGGGCGAGATTCGTTCGTGCTTTGCGATGACGGAGCCGGATGTGGCGTCGTCCGACGCGACCAATATCGCGTCGAGCATCATGCGACACGGAGACGAGTACGTCATCAATGGGAGAAAGTGGTGGACGTCGGGCGCCGGCGATCCTCGCTGCAAAATCGCCATTTTCATGGGCAAGACCGATCCATCCGCCGCCACGCACAAGCAGCAATCAATGATCCTGGTGCCGATGGATTCGCCGGGGGTAAGAATCGAGCGCCTGCTGCATGTTTTTGGTTACGATCATGCCCCGCATGGGCATGGCGAAGTCACGTTCAAGAATGTGCGTGTGCCGGTGAGTAACATGCTGCTCGGCGAAGGGCGAGGATTTGAAATCGCACAGGGCCGTCTCGGACCTGGCCGAATCCATCACTGCATGCGTTGCATCGGTGTGGCAGAACGCGCGCTCGAAATCATGTGCAAACGCGTCCAGTCGCGCGTTGCGTTCGGAAAGCCGCTGGCGGAACAAGGCACGATTCGAGCGGATATAGCGGCATCGCGAATCGAGATCGAACAGGCTCGGCTGCTGACTTTGAAAGCCGCGCACACGATGGATACGGTGGGAAATAAAGCGGCGCGCGCGGAAATCGCGATGATCAAGATTGTGGCGCCCAATGTAGCGCTGAAAGTGCTGGACCGCGCCATTCAGGCTCACGGCGGCGCCGGCGTTTCAGAAGACACTTTTCTGGCAGCCGCATGGGCCGGCGTTCGCACGTTGCGCCTGGCCGACGGGCCGGATGAGGTTCACGCTGAGTCGATCGCGCGTTTCGAGCTCGGCAAATGGAGCAAGCCGGCGCGGAACTGAGCCATTCACGGAGAGTCAGTGCCTCAAGCCAAATTTGCTTCCATCGAGTCATTGCGAGATTCCATTGGCCAGCAAATCGCGGTGAGCGATTGGATCACAGTGACCCAGGAGCGCATTGCTGACTTTGCGGAGGCCACCGGCGACCGGCAATGGATTCACCTCGACCGGGAGCGCGCGGAGAAAGAATCCCCGTACGGCACAACAATCGCACACGGATTTCTGACGCTGTCGCTGCTCAGCTCGCTGATGCAGAATGCGATTGAATTTCAGCAATCGGGCCGGCGCGCCATCAATTACGGACTGAACCGGGTGCGCTTTCCTTCGGCCGTCCGCGCAGGTTCGCGAATACGCGGGCGATTTGCCCTTTCCGACTTCAAAGATCTCGGTGAGGCAGTCGAACTTGTACTTTTGGTGACGGTCGAGTGCGAGGGACCAGATAAACCGGCGTGCATCGCGGAGTGGGTAGTGCGGCATTACCTGTAGGGCGAGCATTTCTTTACGGAACGCTGTTCGGGGTTTCCCGCAAAAACTTTAGAGCGCACCGGTTTTAGCGCAATGCAGAGAAGCCCGCAGGAGCGCCTCGACCACCACAGGCATTCCGGCGAAGCGTTCGTCTTTGGTGAGACCCTGCTGATAACGGTAGTAAATTTGCTGGACAATCACCGCAACCTTAAAGCGCGAGAACACCACATAAAAATCCATGTGCGAAACCGGGCGTCCGGCCTTTTCGGCATAGCGCTCGACAATTTGTGCGCGCGTCATAGTGCCTGGACGCGTCGTTGGACCCCAGTGAATTTTCTGCAGCGGCTCGGGATCGTCTGCGTCAATCCAATAGGCGAGAGCTGTAGCGAGATCGGTGAGCGGATCGCCAATCGTGCACATCTCCCAATCAAGAACCCCGATGATTTTTGTGATGTCGCGCGGATCTAAGACCAGATTGTCGTACTTGTAGTCGTTGTGGACCAGTGCGGCAGCGCTCGTCGAAGGCATGTGCGCCTGCATCCAGCTCACGATGCGCTCCACTTCCGGAAACTCATGCGTGCGCGAACCGTGGTACCGCTCTGTCCAGCCCAGCACCTGGCGCTCGAGATAGCCTTCCGGCTTGCCAAGGTCGCCGAGGCCAACGCTCTGATAATCCAGCCCGTGGAGTCGCGCGAGATTATCAACGAAGGACTCGCTCAAATGCCAGGCGACTTCCGCCGTAAAGCTGAGACCTTCGGGGGGATTCCGCCGAATGATGACGCCGTGAATCGGCTTCATCAAATAAAACGGTGCGCCGAGCACGGTGCTGTCCTCACAGTACAGAAGAACTTCAGGCGCTGGGGGATAGATGGCGTGAAGTTTCGAAAGCACACGAAATTCACGGCCCATGTCGTGCGCGGATTTTACCTTGCTGCCAAACGGAGGTCGCCGGAGCACAAACTCTCGATTGCCCAGGCGCACGGAGTACGTGAGGTTCGAATGCCCGCTGGGAAACTGTTTTACGTCGAGAGACCCGTATTCATCGGGGAAATGTGCTCGCAGGCAGGCATCGAGCGCCTCGAGATTCAGCTCTTCGCCGAGGCGGACTGCCGTTGCACGATCCTCAAAATCCGGCAACGCGCGCTCCTCAAGGCTTCGATGCCGCCACGCCCTGTACTCTGGTGAAGTCCGCGAACTTCTTGCCTTGCTCCGCCAGTTCTCGCAGCAAAGGCGCAGGCTGCCAAATTTCACCGTGCTGCTTCTGAAATTCGAGGACGCGATCGTAAACGCTTTTAAGCCCCACCGTGTCCGCGTACCACATCGGACCACCTCGATACGCGGGAAATCCGTAGCCATTCAGATAAATAATGTCGATATCGACGGCCCGAAGCGCAAATCCTTCTTCCAGGATGCGCGCGCCTTCGTTCACCAAAGCGTAGATGCAGCGATCAACGATTTCATCGGCGGAAATTTGGCGCTGCGGAATTTTGGCCTCGGTTGTCCATTTGCGGATCAACTCGGCAACTTCCGGATCGGGCGTAGCGCGGCGATTCTCGTCATATTTGTACCAGCCCGCCCCCGTTTTCTGGCCGTAGCGTCCCATCTCGCACAACTGATCTTCGGCAATCGGCTGGCGAATCCCCGGCTTTTCGAGATGGCGATATTCCTTGCGTATGCGCCAGCCCACATCGAGTCCTGCGAGATCGCCCGTGGAAAGAGGACCCATTGCCATGCCGTAGTCCACCAGCGCTTTGTCAACAGCCTCAACGCTTGCGCCTTCCTCGACCAGAAATTGCGCTTCGCGGCGGTAGGGGCTGAACATGCGGTTCCCCACAAAACCCCTGCAATTACCCACGAGCACGCCAATTTTGCCAAGCTTCTTTGAAAGCTGCATGCAGGTGGCGATCACTTCTTTACTCGTCGCTTTCCCGCGAACAATTTCAAGCAAGCGCATCACATTCGCGGGGCTGAAAAAGTGCGTGCCAATCACCGAAGCCGGGCGCGATGTGGCCGATGCGATTTCGTCTATGTTCAGTGTCGAAGTATTGCTGGCAAGAATTGCTCCAGGCTTGCAAACGCGATCAAGTTCCGCGAAAACTTCTTTCTTCAGCGTCATCCCCTCGAAGACGGCTTCGATCACCATGTCCGCGTCCGAAAAACCGTCGAAACTAAGTGTCGGTTGAATTCGCTTCAGGCATTCGTCCACGAATTGCTGCGTGAAACGGCCGCGCTTCACAGAGCTTGCGTAGTTCTTTTGAATATTCGCTATCCCGCGATCGAGCGCAGGCTGGTCGGCTTCCTTCAACAGCACTGGAATGCCGGCATTCGCAAACACCATCGCGATGCCGCCGCCCATTGTGCCGGCTCCCACCACCGCTGCTTTATTTACCGGAATCAGCGGGGTGTCTTTCGGAATGTCCGGAATTTTTGCTACTTCGCGCTCGCCAAAAAAAACATGAATCAGCGCCTTGGACTGGCCCGAGAAGAGGCATTTAACGAAAAGCTCCCGCTCTTTCTCGCAACCCTGCTCGAACGGCAATTTCGTGGAAGCTTCCACAGCTTCAATTGCGGCCAATGGCGCTATCAAACCATGCTGTTTCGCCCGCGCAGTTTCACGCGCTGAGGTGAAAATGGCTGCGTTTTGTTCCGGCGTTCCGAGCCTCTCGTTCCTCTCGCGTGTCTTGGGAGCAGGCTTCCCCGCAATCTCGCGCGCAAAAGCAATCGCCCCCGCAAGCAGATCGCCTTCGATCAACCGGTCAACAATCCCATATTTCAGCGCGTCCGACGCCTTTACCGGCTTGCCTTCCACGCAGATTTCGACAGCCTTCTCGACCCCCGCAAGCCGAGGCAAACGTTGCGTGCCTGCGGCCCCCGGAATGATGCCCAGCTTCACTTCCGGCTGCCCCACTTGAGCATCGGGCGATGCGACGCGATAATGCCCGGCCATCGCAACCTCGAGCCCGCCACCAAACGCCGTGCCGTGAATCGCCACCACCACAGGTTTCGTCGAATTTTCAATCTTGAGAAGCAGCGGAAGCAGACCGACGCGCTCGGTTTTTCCGGAGGTCATCTTCTCGAATTCTTTGATATCGGCGCCCGCAATAAACGTTTTTCCGCCGCCGATCAGCACGGCCGCTTTCACGCCGGCATCCTTGGCGATCTGATCGATCGCATCGCCGATGCCCTCCGGCACGCCCGGACTCAACGCATTCACAGGAGGATTATTGATGGCGATAATCGCGATATCGCCGTTCTTTGTCACCTGTACCAGATCGCTCATTGGTTCACTCTCTCTTGGAATCTATGCGCTCTTCGTCAGGCGTTCGTCGGCATCAATCACCAGCCGCGCGATCCGTTCGCGATGGAATGTGGAATCACCGAAAGCTGTCTCCGAAGATTTTGCCCGCCGGTAGTAAAGATGCACATCGTTTTCCCACGTGAAACCCATCCCGCCATGCACTTGAATTCCGCGATTGCCGACGGTACGAGCAGCGTCACTCGCATACATTTTTGCGATGGAAACGGCCACGGAAGCGTCGAGTGCGTTCTCTTCAAGCGCCCACGCGGCATAATAAGCAGCCGAACGCGAGCTTTCCGTCTCGAGGTACATATCCGCGCACTGGTGCTGCACGGCCTGAAACATACCGATTGGCTTGCCGAACTGCTTGCGCATCTTGGCGTATTCCACAGTGATATCGAGTGTGCGCTGCATTCCTCCCACCAGCTCACATACCAGCGCCGTGGTGGCGATATCGAGTCCCTCTGCCAACGCCGATACATCTCCGATCTTTTCTGCTGGCGTGTTCTGGAATTCAATTCGATAGAGTTTTCGAGTCAGGTCCATTCCTGCCATCGGCGTGATTTTCATTCCGGAAGCTTTCAACGACACTGCAAATATCCCGTTTCGAGCGATTACGATGATGAATTCCGCTACGGCAGCATCCGGCACAAAGAGTTTCTCGCCCGTGAGGGTGCCATTCACAGCGGACATGTGAATATCCACGAAGTTCCAGCTTGCATTTGCTTCAAGGAACGCCACAGTTGAACGCGCATCCCCGGCACAAATCGGCGCGAGATATTTCTTCTTGTTCTCGGGGCTTGCGACGGAATCAATCACGGCTCCCGCCAGCGGCACCGTAGAGAAGAATGGCCCCGGCAGAAGCGCGCGGCCTGCCTCCTCCATCAGCAGCGCCAGCTCCACTTTTCCAAGCCCCACGCCGCCATATTCTTCGGGAAAAATAATGCCGGTATAACCCTGCTCCGCCATTTTCTTCCACAGGGTTTCATCGTAAGCCGTATCGGTCTCCATCAAGCGCCGCACTTCTTCCATGAGACATTCACCCGCAAAGAATTTTCGGGCATTGTCCTTCAGCATCTGCTGGCTTTCGCTCAATCCGAATTGCATCGCCTCTCCTGGCTAGTAGCTTCTGGGCAAGCCCAGCACGAAATGACCGATGATGTTCCGCTGCACTTCTGAGGTGCCGGCCTCGATCGTATTTCCACGCGTTCGCAGGTAGCCATACGACCAGATTCCATTGTCGACAGCGTCCTGATCGCCGGCGAGCAGCTGCCCGTGCGGCCCAAATATTTCCTGAGCGATCTGTTGCAGGCGCTGATTCAGCTCGCTCCAGAAAATTTTCTGAATTGACCCTTCCGGCCCCGGAACGCCGGTCGCCGTGACGCGGCTAAAAGCGCGCAGCTGATTCCAGCGCATGATTTCGATTTCCGCATAGCACTGCGCGAGTTTCTGGCGCGTGATCGGGTCCTGCGACGCCGGGTGGCCGTTCTTCTGAAATTTATTCGCAAGCTCGATCAAACGGGTTATCGCGCGTTTAAAGATCAAATGCAGTCGCGCGCCATAAGAGCCCCGCTCATACATCAGCGTGCTCACCGCCACGCTCCAGCCGTCATTCACTTTGCCTAGAAGATTCGCCACCGGCACGCGCACGTCGCGAAAGAAAATCTCATTGAACTCGCTCTCGCCTGTCATCTGCTTCAGCGGCCGCACTTCCACTCCCGGCGACTTCATGTCGATCAGCAGCACTGAAAGCCCTTTGTGCTTCGGCACGTTGGAATCCGTCCGCACCACAAGCTCACACCAATCGCCGATCCAGCCGTAGCTCGTCCACACCTTTTGCCCGTTCACCACGTAGTGATCGCCGTCCAGCCGGGCTTCCGTCTGCAAAGCTGCCAGGTCTGAACCCGCGTTCGGCTCGGAGAATCCCTGGCACCATATTTCTTCCGCGCTCAGGATTTTCGGAATGAATCGTTTCTTCTGCTCGTCCGTTCCATACGCAATGATCGTCGGGCCAATCAACCCGAGCCCCAGCGAATTCGCCATGGGCGGCGCCTCGACGCGCGCCATCTCTTCCCAGAAGAGCGACTGCTCCATCAGCGTCGCGCCGCGACCGCCGTATTCTTTGGGCCAGGAAACCGCTGCCCAGCCGCCTTCGTACAATTTTCGTTGCCAGGCGCGAAGATACGGGAACGACTCCTCGAGCGGTTTTTCCCGCCACTCGCCCCAATCCTTGGGAACATTCGCTTCGAGCCAGATTCTCAACTCGTCGCGGAATTTAGTTTCTTCCGTGGTGAGATTTAGGTCCATGCCAAAATCCTTTCGAAAAGCGGCAGCAACACGCGGCCGCCAAAATCCGCCAGCTATTTCGACACTTTCTGCGAGTCTGCGGCCGGAGCTTCCGGCCGAATTGTTTCGCTCCCGTGCCAATATTTCTTGCGCAGCTCTTTCTTCAGGATCTTTCCAGTGCCCGTCTTCGGAAGCGACTCAAAAAAATCAATGGACCGCGGCGCCTTATAATGGGCAATACGCGAGCGGCAGAATTCCAGCAATTCCGCCTCCGTCGCCTGCTCTCCCGGTTTCAACACCACCAGCGCCTTGGGGACTTCTCCCCACCGTTGATCCGGCACGGGAACCACGGCCAGTTCATACACCGCAGGATGCGCCAGCAGAGCCTTCTCTATCTCCAACGACGAAATATTTTCGCCCCCGCTCACAATAATGTCCTTCTTTCGATCCACAATCAGCAGATAACCTTCCTCGTTGATCGTCGCCATATCGCCCGTGTGAAACCAGCCGTCGCGCAAAGCTTCGCGACTCGCATCCGGATCGTTCCAGTAGCCCTTCATCACTCCGTCCGTGCGCGCCACGATTTCCCCAATCGCCACGCCGTCGTGCGCCACATCCACATCATTCGCATCCACCACTCGAATTTCCATCGCCGGCGCCGCATATCCCGTCATCGCCTGCCCCGCGTACCGGTCGGCTCCTTCCCAACGCAACCATGGTTTCATCGGCGAGATCGAAAGCATCGGCGACGTTTCCGTCAAGCCGTAGCCCGAAAAACAGGTGCACTTCAATTTCTCCTCCACCTCGCGCACCAAAGTGGGCGACGACGACGCGCCGCCAATCACCACGCGATTCAAAGTGGAAATGTCGTATTTCGGCCGTTCCGGGCAATTCACCAGCGCCGTCGCCATCGTGGGAACCAAGCTGCACGACTGCACTTTTTCCTGCTGAATCAGCCGGAACACTTCACGCGTCTCAAACCTCTGCATCATCACGTGCGTTCCGCCCATCAGCGTCAGCGAATGAGCCACGCCCCAGCCGTTCGCATGAAAGAGCGGAATCGTGTGCAGCTCTACGCTCTCCAGCCCCGTATTGAAAGCCAGCGCAACGCTCATCGCATGCAGGTGCACATTCCGGTGCGTGAGCATCACGCCCTTGGGATTCGCGCTCGTCCCGCTCGTATAGAAGAGTTCCGCAACGGAATCTTCGTCCACCTGCATGAAATCGGCGCGAACCGGTTTCGCCCTTGCCAAAAGCTCCTCGTAATTCCTCCGCTCGAGCCAATCCGCTTGCGGCGTACCGTCAAGCAAAACGAACTTCTCGATTCCCGGCACATCTTTCCGGAAAGCATTCGCCAGCTCGACAAAATCCTTGCCCACAAACAGAACCTTCACGGCCGCATCGCGCAAAATAAACGCCAGTTCGTGCGGCGCCAAGCGGATGTTCAACGGCAGCAGTATCGCCCCTGCTTCGAGCACTCCGTAATACGCTTCGATCAAGCGATGGCAATTCATGCTCAAAAACGCTACGCGATCGTCGGACGCAACGCCTAATTCGTGCAAGCCTCCGGCCAGCCTGCCAACCCGCTCGGCCATTTGCGCATAGGTCAGGCGCACGTCGCCGCAGACAATCCCGAGTTTGTTCGGGAATTGCTGCTCGGCATATCTCAAGAAACGAATGGGAGTCAGTGGAATTTTCATGGCCCCGTCGCACCGACTGCTACGCTGTCTGCCCTCCGTCCACCACGAGCACATTGCCTGTCACGTAATTCGAAGCGCTCGAAGCCAGATACACCGCTGCTCCCTTCAAATCATCATCGCCGCCAAAGCGATGCGCCGGAATCCGCCGCAGAAAATAATCTTTATTCCGCTCGATCACCACTTGTGACATGTTCGTCGGAAACCAGCCCGGCGCAATCGCATTTACCTGAATATTGTGCACGCCCCATTTGCACGCCAGATCCTTCGTGAACGCGATCACCCCTCCCTTGCTTGCATGATAACCGATGGCCTGCAGCTCCGGCGGCGCCCCGTGAATCCCCGCCACGGATGCGATGTTGATAATTTTCCCCTTTCGCTGGCCGATCATCACTTTTCCCGCCGCCTGCGAAAATAGAAACGTGCCCGTCAGATTCGTCTCCAGCACCTTGTTCCAGTGCTCGAGCCGCATCTCCTCCACCGGCGCGCCCCAGGACGTTCCGGCGTTGTTGATCAGCACATCGACGCGTCCGAACTCCGCGACCGTCGCGTCAACCACACTTATTACGCTGGCTGGATCCTTTACGTCGCAACCTAGAGCCATTGCTTTCACACCCAGATTTCTTAGCTCTGCCGCCGCAGCTTCGCATCGCTCCTTCTTCCGCGCGCACAGCACCACATGCGCGCCCATCTCCGCCAGGCCCTGCGCCATCTGCCGGCCAAGCCCGATGGAGCCTCCGGTAACGATTGCCACGCACCCGCTGAGATCGAAGAGTTCCCTGGTGTGCATTCAATATCCCGCGATCCGTCCTGCAGGAAAGTTGCTCGCCGAAAATTTCACTGAGGCCACTATCTGAACTCATCCAGAGCTAAAAAGCGACGCCCGCCGTGCAGCAGGCGTCGCGTTCGAGCCCTCTGTTGCTCCGTAAAACGATCCGAGGCTAGTGCTGCAGGAAAAACGCAAACGGACAACCGCGATTCGAGCCTTTCGGGCATATCGCAGCCAAAGAATCAAATGGACGCGGATAAGGTCCCGAAATGAAATCAATAAAAGCTGGCGGAGTCACAACAACCCCACCGTTCGCGGCAAAAATGTTGAGTTGGGGTCCCAGCGATGTCGCCTCGCTGTTCGAGGACTGCGGAAAATAATGCAACCAAAGCACACTGTTTAACTCCTTGCCACATTGGACGCCCCCCTCATATAACGGCACGAATTTCGTTTACCTCAGTCGCGCCGTTTTCTCTGCTGAGAAAGAATTGTTCGCCTAAGGCCGGGGCTGTACGGCCGCCTGTTATTGCGATTTCGACTAGAAGCTAAATCTCGCCCCCAGCTGAATCTGCCGCTTCGGAAAAGCGGAGGTAAAGCCAAGCGGCGTGCTCGGCGAGAGATCGGCCCTGCCGTGCACATTGAAAGTGGTGAATCCAGGCTGGAAACCAAACAGCGGGCTCACCACATTGTTCACGCTTGCGTAGTTCGTATGGTTGGCAATGTTAAATCCCTCTGCTGTGAGTTGCAGATTTACACGCTCGCCGAGCTTATGCTGCCAGCTAAGGCGCATGTCGAAGTTGACATAACTCGGACCGAGGCCCGTATCTCGATTCGCACCAATCGGACGCTCATTGGTCGTGTGATTGTTTCCGTTCACCTCTCCACCTGCGTTCAGGTTGAAAGGATGTCCGCTGTGGTATTGGAACACGGGAGAAAACTGAAAGCCTTGCAGGACAGCTTGCTTCCAGGGGCTGTTCAGCACCGCAGCCACCACCACCTTATGCCGCTCATCGAAAGGAGAAACAGCGCGATCGAGATTCAAGTCCGTGGGATCCTGCGGACCGA
This sequence comes from Candidatus Acidiferrales bacterium, assembly GCA_035262725.1. GTDB lineage: Bacteria > Acidobacteriota > Terriglobia > Acidiferrales > UBA7541 > Palsa-295. Next base: position 19,563 of record DATFSH010000093.1, read on the forward strand.
AGTCCGTGTTGAAATCGGTGCCTGTGTCGATGGCTTTGCTGTAGGTGTAATTTGCGAAGAGCGAGAAATTGTGGCTCAAGCGCTTCGTCACCTGCAAAATCCCGCCTTCATACAAGCCCGACGATGCGGCTGTGTACTGGTTGTTCTGCACGACAAGCTGGTTTACGAAGCAAGCCGCGGGCGCGTCTGGATTTGCCGGCGTCGGCGCGCAAGGCAAACCTTCGGTGCCTCCCAGCGGGTCCGTGTTCGGGCTTGTATTCCAGTTGCGGTACGAGACCACCCTTCCGTTTGCCAGGGTGACGGTGCTCATCGGCGTCGTGGGCAGCAAGTTGGTATCGATCGCCACCGGGAGATGCACGGTGTGGGAGTAAATAAAGCTTGCGGAGACTGAAAGCCCTGGAGCAATTTCCCTCTCAACCGCGAGCGAAGCTTGTTGCGAGTACGGAGCCCTGTAGTTCGGCGGATTGCTGAATACCACCGTCAAGGGAGATATCGGACCGGTGTTCGTCGGGATGATACCGGACCCAAACGGAAACTGCAGCGTTTGTGGGAATAGGCCGCCGGCTGAAATCGGACCCAGCGATTGCGGCGTGACGCAAGAATGCTGCCCTGCAAGCGGTACTGTGCACTGAATAAGGCCGTTCGCGAACAGAGTCTTAAACACCAGGTCAGCGGTTACGATCGGAAGAGGCGTTGGAAGCAGCGAATCGGCGTAAATCGAAATGAAACGGTTGCAAGGGCTGGCGCCGGTCCCGGGGATTATAGGTACTCCCGGAAACCCCACTCCGCAGGTGCCCACCAGGTTGTTCACCTGATCAGGAACCTGCTGCTTATTATGCTGATTCTCTACCGTGGTGCGATTCTTGTTGAGAACGCCCAGACTTAAATCCACAGCGGGAATCTGTGCGTCAATGTTGCCATAGAAAATTCCGTAGCCGCCGCGAATCACCGTCTTGTGATCGTTGAACGGATCCCACGCAAACGAAATGCGCGGCGCGAAATCCTTGTAGAACGTGTTCAGCGGGTTGTACTGCGAATCGATTTCGTAACGCAGTCCATAATTCAATGTGAAATTAGGCCTTATCTGCCAGGAATCCTGAATGAAGAAGCCCGTCAATGGCCGCGTGTACGCAGGGTAGTTGGGGTTGCCGAAGCCCTGTTGATAGAACTGTGGCAGCCCAAAAGAAGCGGATTGCAGCGGATTGATTTCAACGTTCGCCAGTTGTGGGCTGATCAGGACTCCTGGTAATGATCCGAAAACAAAACGTCCCGGCAGGAACGTGTGGGACTCCGTGTGGTTACCTCGAAGCAGTTCGTTGCCGCCAAATCGGACGGTATGGTGGCCACGAATGAGCGTCACGTTGTCTGCAAATTCCCAGCGCCGTAGGATCGTCAAATTGGGAAGGAAAATATTGGTGCCCAAATTGTTTATGAAGCCGGGAATCTGCAAACCCACCTGTCCCGGCTCATTGGGGATTACGTTGAAATGATTGTAGTCAAACTGTATCCGCAGCTCGTTTTGATCTCGGGGACTGAAAATGTGGTACCACGCCCCTTGAATATTGTTGTCGTAGTTGTGGATCGAGCTGCCGGCTGAAAAACCCGTGAGAGATTGGACGTCCGGATTTTCTTCCAGGTCGTATCCGTAGCGATAGGTAAGCGAAACAGAATTCGTTTCGCTGAAGCGATGATCGAGGCGTCCCGAGAAAAGGTATTCCCGGGTCTTGTAATTAAAGAGTCCGCCATTTGTTTCGAACTGATCCACGAGGTATCCGTTGATTGCTGCTTGACCCGCATTCAGTCCGGTTAGTGAGCTCGTCGTCAACGCGCTGGTGAGAGCCCCGGCGCATTGTTGAGCCGGAAGCACAACTCCTGTAAAGCAAGTGACTGGAGTCATTCCCTGCTCAGCCAGCGCATTGATCACACCCTGCTGAGGCGCCGTTGGCCGAAGAATATTGGTATCCGTCAGCAAGGGAACTGAGTTCTCTGCATCCTGTCGCAACCCTTCGAAGGCAAGGAAGACGAAGGTCTTGTCCTTCTGAATTGGGAAGCCCGCGTTGCCGCCGAATTGATATCGGCCAAGAGAATTCTTGATCGCTGAACCAGTTGAATCGGGCGCGGCCGGATCGAAAACATCTCCGGGCTGAAGCGCTTGGCTAAAAGCGAAAGGATCCCTCGCATCCAGTGCGTCGTTGCGGAAAAAACCGTACACACTTCCATGCAGGTTGTTGGTGCCCGACTTTGTCACGATATTGATGGCTGCGCCGCTTGCTCCGCCGAGGTCTGCGGGATAATTGCTGCGGTTCACCTGAAATTCCTGCACTGCATCTTGGCTCACCGTGAGACGCACGCCTCCAGAGTCTGACCCGGTTTCGCCGCCATCAACCGTCACATTGTTTCCTCGGCCGTTGCTACCATAAAAGGAAAGGCCGCTTTGCGGGGTTTGTTTGACGCGAAAGTCCTGGTCATCCGTGATGCGCGTTGAATCGGAGACTCCGGGGAGCAACAGGGTGAAATTCAGATAATCGCGGCGGTTGATCGGCAGATCTTCGATGTAATTCTGCGTGATCGTGTTTGACTCGCTCCCTCGTTCCGTTTCCACAACCGGCGGGACCGCACTCACTTCGATAGTGGCTTTGGAGGTTGCCAGCGAGAGGTGAAAATCAACCAGGGTGATGCTGCCTACATTTGCTACAAGGCCTTTCTGAACCACAGTTTCAAACCCAGAAGCCCGCACGGCAATGTCGTATGTAGCAGGGGGCAAACCGGTCAGGCGGTAGTAGCCATTCACGTCCGTTTCGGTCGAATGTATGATTCCTCGGTCCGTTTCCGTGGCCACCACGAGGGCCTTCGGTACGATGCCACCCGTGGGATCCACCACCGTCCCGCTGATGGTTGCGGATGATCCCACCCCTTGCGCCCGCGCCCGGGGCGTTGCAACCAGCACGCACATCAGACACACGATCAGTCCGGCTAGAAATGCTGACTTCATAAATCCTCCTCGTGAGGCCAAAGCATCGCCTGGCTGCCTGTGAAGTCGCACTACGCCCATGGTTCTATCGAGCCGAAATTCGTCGGAACGACACTACGTCCGTCCACCCGTTCCACTCGTCCAAAATTATGATAGGGAATATTACATTTTAGTGACTAACGTCAAGCCGAATTAATCGCCGACCCTAAAATTCTTGTCGAAATGTTCTGGGGGATAGAACAGGCGGCGAAGCGGAGGAGGAGCTTAGGCAGCGAATGTCAAAACAATCCGGCCGACAACCTGGCCAGTACGCAAGAGTTCCAAGGTCTCATTGGCAGATTCGAGGGGCTTGGGGATGACGTCGCAACGAACCTTACCCGCCGCGGCCATCCCCAATACGGCGTGAAGTTCCTCCCGAGTACCTACCGAAGAGGCTTTGATTCTCACTTCGCGGGCAGCCATCATAATCGGCGGAAAACAAATGCTTTCCGCAGGCAATCCCACCGCCAGCAGGGTGCCGGTCGGGCGCACGCTGTTGAACGCAGCGTCGTAAGCAGCTTTGGCTGCCGAGCAGACCAGCGCCACATGCGCGCCTCCGAATTTGCGGATCTCCTTCACCACATCTCCAGCGGAGTTGTTAAGGGCCTTCGCCGCGCCAAGGGATTTCGCGCGCGCAAGCTTTTCATCCGAGATATCTACCGCCGTCACTTCGGCGCCGAACTCGCGTCCGATTTGCACGGCGAGATGGCCTAATCCACCGAGGCCAAAAATCGCGAGCCGCTGCCCGGGCGAGATTTCCGATTGTTTAAGCGCGCGATATACCGTTACTCCGGCGCAAAAGAGCGGTGCTGCTTCGGCGGGTGAAAAGCCATCCGGAATCTTCAGCGCGTGGCTTGCCGGCGCCTTGAAATATTCCGCATAGCCGCCATCCACCGTGACGCCTGTAATTTTCTGCTTGCTACAAAGATTCTCGTTCCCTTCCTTGCAAAACTCGCATTCGCCGCACGTCCAGTAGACCCACGGAACTCCGACGCGGTCGCCAATCTTCAAATTTCGGACGTTCGCGCCCTTCTCAGTTACGCGTCCCGCGATTTCGTGCCCTAGAATTAGCGGGCGCTTCACGATCTTCGTGAACTGCGGCCAGTCACCATCCGCAAGATGCACGTCGGAGTGGCAAACGCCGCAGGCCTCGACTCGAATCAGAACTTCGTCCGCATCCGGCTTGGGACGGTCGATGTCTTCTAATGTGAGAGGTTGTTTGAAATCGTGGAGGACGGCGGCTCGCATTCGCATCCGTTCGGTATAGGCTGAGCGATGTTGGGCTGGTGCTTGTCGAATGTTTCGCTGGTGCTTGGTCGCTGCCGTGACGCGAAGCTAGGGCGTCACGCCGCGCAGAAAAAAATCCACCGCATTGCGAACGCGTCCGACCAGTTTGTCAGGACCCACCGGTCCCGCCACCCAGTTTCGCACCACCGTGTTGTAGAGCGCTTCCATGAACTCGGCCAGATGATCCACGGGAAAAGCGCGCGTGATCTCTTCGCGTTTCTGTCCCTGCTCCAGAATTTCCTGCAGCAGGCTCACCGCAATTTTTTCCTGCCCGCGCATCTGCGGCGAGCGCACCGGATCCATCGCCCCGGACAGCACCACCGCCTGCCAAAGCCAGCGATTCGCTTCCACTTCGTGAGCAAATTCGCTGTAGAGACGTCGCAGGCGATCCGCCGTGCTCGCGTCGCTGGAAAGCTCCATCTTCAATTTTTCGGTAATGCAGGAATAGCCGCGATTGCCCACTTCGTAGAGAACTGCGTCTTTGGTCGGGAAATAACGGAAGAACGTGGGCTGGCTGATTTCCAGAACCTGCACCACATCTTCCACGCGCGTATTTTCGTATCCCTTGGCGCGGAAGAGCCGCAAGGCGGTGTCAATAATCTCCTGGCGCAGGCGCGCCTTCTTGCGCTCGCGAAGTCCCAGCTCCGCTTCGATGCCGAGCGCACCGGCTCGGAGTCCCGATCGCTTTCCTCCACGCTGGGCTACGCTCAGAATAGCAGCAGCGGCGCCCCTGATTTTGGCGTTGGCCATAACTAATTGTCTCCGAGTATCACGCTTGGACTGTTTATTGCCATCTTACACAGCTAAAAGTGAAAGTCACCATAACATAAGAGCGACTTAACTTTCACTGGAGTCATTGAAAAAGCTCGTTTTCCCATGGGTCTTCCCACGGATGTTCCCGCCAAGGCGGAATAAAAGAGTGCATTTTGTAACGATTAGAAAATTGGCTGAGGCTTTGTTTTGTTGGGGTTGCGGGAAATTCTCGGTGTTAACGATTAGAATGGCATGGGTGGCGATTCGGACCCGTGCGGCAGGGATAAGGGCATCAACGGCCTCAGGTCAATTCCGGATGGCGGCCGGAATGGGACCTGGGCTATGGGGAAATTAAGTGGCCGACGAGCCAGTAATCGAAGCTGAATTTTCCTGGGCCGGAGCAGATGAGCCAGATAAAGAAGAGTACGTAGAGGACTTCCGGGAGGTAGAGGAAATCGTCGAGCCATCTGAGAGGCGAAAGACCTTTGGGCAGGGTGAAAATCGCTTCCGTCGGGATGGCGACCATCATGTCGATCAGTAAAGCCAGAGAGGCGAGGATCGAAAGGAACCCGACGGCGAGCAAAGATCCGCAAACGAATTCGACACCTGAGACGAAATAAGCCGTAAGGCGGGGAAAAGGGATTTTGGCTTTGATAATAGTATCGTAAACAGGTTTCGTGCCGCCGGGAACAAACAACTTGTTTGCGCCGGAGACGGCGAAGAACACGCCGATCGAAACGCGCACGAGCAGGATGGCATATTGTTCCAAGCCGCTGCTGCCGAGCAGCGCAAACTGGATCAACCGTGTCCAATCCATCGCTCATCCCTCCGGTTTTCGACTCGGGGATTATGAGTCCATCTGCTCCACCCATTGAGCGCGGAAGGCGGAAGCCGGGAACGGATCCGCAAAATACTGTGTTTCGCGCGCAACCTTGTCGCCCTTGAATTCCATGATGCTTACGGTGTAGGACGGCTTGCTGTCGTACATCAGGATGAATTCGGTGACCCAGAGCTCGCCGCTGCCAATGATTCGCCGGATCGTAAAACGCTTTTTGTTCGGCTGACTCTCGCGCTGGCCCTGTATGTTGCACCGGCCTCGAGTGAGCTCGCCTGACTGCGGATACTCGAGCACGGCATCGTCGAGATAGATGCGGTGCTCTGTGTCAAAATCGTTGGCATCGGACGCGGCCCAATGCTGATCCAGCGCCGCGCGAATCTTCTGCTCTTGCGCGGACTTGTCCAGTTGCGGCTTCGTTTCCATAGTCATCCACCTTGTGCCCTTGATTTACTTTGGGGAATGAAACCCGGAACGCCGGTGTTCACCACTGGATTCAGGCGCTGCCGGGTCTGAATGCGATTGATTTCATCGAACGCATCCTGTGGTAGGGCTGTGATGTCGAAATTTTCCCTCGCGCGCGCCGCACTTTTGGGCGTGGTGAGGACGGCGGTGCCGCGCTGCACCGCCCAGGCCAGCAGCACCTGAGCCGGCGTCTTCCCAACCCGGGCGGCGATCGACGAAATCACCGGATCTTCGAGCAATCCCGGCTTCATCCCGTGGCCCAATGGCGCAAAAGCCAGGAACACAATGCCCTTCTCCTTGCAGAATCCAAGAAGCTCTGTTTCCGGGAGATACGGATGCGATTCCACTTCGACCACGGCAGGCTTGATCCTCGCGGATTCATAAAGTGGCTTCACTTCGTTCAAACTGACGTCGGAGAGTCCGATGGCGCGGCACTTGCCGTGATCGACGAGGCTTTCCATCGCTCGCCAGGTGTCCAGTAGAGTGACTTCGCGGTCGTAGATTACGTTTCCGTTTTGATCGCGTGGGTCCTGATTGTCTCCGGGTTGAAACGCATACGGAGTGTGAATCAGGTAGAGATCGAGATACTTTAGCCCGAGTCTCTCGAGGCTCGCCTGGAAAGCCATTTTGACGCGCTCGGGCCGGTGATTGGAATTCCACAGCTTGGTGGTGACGAAGACGTCTTCGCGTGCAATTCCTCCGGCGAGGCCTTCCTGCAAAGCCGTGCCCACCTCAAGCTCGTTCCCGTAGCGTTCGGCACAATCGAAGTGTCGAAATCCGGCTGCGAGTGCATCTCTGGTTGCGGTGATCGTGTCGCCCGGGTCGGGAATCAAGGTGCCGAAGCCAAGTGCGGGCATGGAACCGGCTCCGTGGAGGAGTGGAATTCTCGCGGTGCGCAGATCATCAGAAGATTCCATCATGCTTACACCTCCCAGCTATTTGGGTGCCCGAGATAAGCTGCCGTCGGAAATTAGACGCCGGGTACCACAGAGCGGGTACAAACCAGTAAAGCGTTGACGGAGCTTTCCCGAACCAGCCTCATGTACCATAATCACGAACATGAACCGCGAAAATTTGGAAATTGTGACAAGTCCCCGGGGGCGGGATGGGCTGCGCATTATGGTATTGAAAGGCAGGCTGACCATTGAGACGGTAGCTTCTTTTCAAGATGTAATAAAGAAGGAGAACGCTCCTGAGTTGATCATCGACATGAGCGGAGTGCGGTCCATGGATTCCGCCGGACTGGGTGTATTGATCGCGGCGTACATTCGTGCAAAGAAGGCATCGAGCAAAATCAGTTTTGCAGGAATGAACGAACGGGTAAAAGCAGTGGCGAACACGTCGCGTCTGAGCCAGTTCTTGCAGATTTACGCGACTGTAACGGATGCGGAGGCCGCTCTGCTGCAAGATTGATGGCGAGACGGCCTTTTTTATCAAGCGGGTGTTTTAATCAATCGGGGCCATGCATGGCAGATGATTAAATAGAATCGGATGATGCTGAATTCTCTCCCTCGTCCGCGGCTTCTTTTTGCTTTGGTAATTGTGTGCGCGTGCGCCGCTTCCGCTCGCGGCCAGGGAGCTGAACCGAACCCGCCGCTCGAAAGTCCTGCGCGCGGCGAAGTGGAAAGGTTGATTCAAACTTACAGCGCAGATGCCTCTGTGGCCTTCCGCACATTGGATGGCACGCAAGAGCTTTTTGTACAGGCGGAGAAACCCTTCCACTCGTCGAGCGCGATCAAGATTGCGGTGATGATCGAGCTTTATGCCGAAACGGAGGCGGGCGAACTTCGATTCAGCGATTCCTTGCTGGTGACGCCTGCCGCGCAAAAGGATGGTCATTCGGGCACAGGGCATGCGGAGGCAAAGAATGATCCTATTTACGAGTCCATCGGAAAGACCCTGACGCTTCGGGAACTTTGCGAAGCAATGATTGTGCGTGGCAGCCTTCGGGCCGAAAGCTTGTTGATTGAAAGGCTCGACGCCGGGCGCATTCGCAACCGCCTGCACGAGCTGGGCGCGGATGGTGTGGATTTCGTTGCCCCGGTGGAGAGCGAGGCCGGGCTGGCCGAAGGCACTCGGAATACTGAGACGGCGCGCGATCTGATGGTCCTGTTATGGGCGCTGGCGAAGGGCGAAGCGGTGAGTCCCAGCGCTTCTCAAGAAATGATGGGCATGCTCGCGCGATCCATCCCGTACCAGGGAATTGCAGCGGGATTGCCGGGAAGCCAGGACGCGGCGTTGGGCACAGCCGGATTCGCCGAAAACCATCAGGAGGCCGCGATCGTTTACGGGCCACACTCGTTCGTGATCGTGATCGTGATCCGCAATATGCAGGATCGCACGGCGAGTTTCGCTTTGTCCGCGCAACTTACGCACGCCCTGTCGGTTCCCGTGTGGTAATCGTGGCTGCGGAAAACCCTTTTCAGGTGAATCCCTGGCTTGCCGCGTGGATTACTGCGCCCCGGTGCCTGATTCGCGCAACAGCACAACATCAGATTCGGAGTGATTACGCAGAAGGCCGAGGGTCTTGCCGTCCGGCGAGTATACATACCAGCGAATTTCATCCGCGTCGAAATTTGTGAGCCGACGGCCGCCACCGCCGGGTCCCGCGCCGTCGATCGGTTGCAGCCACAGATTATCTACTCCGTTTTCCCGGATCGCATACACCACGGATTTGCCGTCGGGTGAAAAAACCGGCGGCTTCGACATGAGCGGATTGGGTTCCAGGAATCGCCGCGAGGACTGCGGTGCCCCATCAAGCGCCACCAGCACAATCTTCTGTTGAGCTTCCGCCCCCGGGCGAGGCGAAATCGCCCCCAGGAACGTCAGGGTCTTGCCTTCGCGAGAAATGTCGAAATAGACTGAGCCAAAAATTCCGCCGGGAATATTGAGGCCCGGCACAGCTTCCGGCTTTCCCCCGTCGATCGAAACACGGTTGATTTGATTGGCTCCCCCGATGGAGTAATAAACCCATTTACCGTCGGGAGAACAAGTAGGGCTGAAGTCGGCCATGGTGTCAGAAATTTCTTTCGGATTCGTGCCATCCGCATCCATCCGCCAAACGCTCCGGCCATCGATTCCGGCCGCTGAGCGGTGGCTGGCAACGAATACAATCGAGGACGGCGCACCGGAATTGCCGCCGCCGCAGCCCACGGGCTCGGTGATCGATTGATTCAGGACGACAACTCGATTGTTTCCACCGGGTGAAACCCGCACGAGTTTGCCCGCCTCGGAGAGCAAAAGTTCTCCGTTGGCGGTCCACCCGAAAGTATCCACATCTTTCTCTTGCGTAAGCGCTGGGCCAGGCAGGTTGCCCGCGATTCCCGAACTCGGCAGAACAAAAAAGGTGTGAGTATCCTTGCGCAGAACCACAGCAATCGTCCTGTCGTCGGCGGAGAGGCTCAGCCCGTTGTAGTTATTTATGTCGTTGGTAATCGAATACATTTTCGCGCCGGGGAGCGAAACGAAAGCGAGTTGGGAACGAAAATCGAGCGAATCCATTCGCGTGAGATTCACGAACGAGCCCGCGCCATTTCCTGATGGGAGAAGCTCGTGCAAGATCATGTCGTTGAAATTCGCCACCATTTTCGTGGCGCCGGAAGCCACATCAAAAGTCTCGAGCCCCGCCAGCGATCCGCCCACCTGGATTGTGGTTCCCAGGATGCTTTTCCCGTCTGGCCTCCATTGAATGAATTGCGGAATTCCCCGAGCAGGGCCGCCGGCAATCATTCTTTCATCGCTGCCGTCCGGACTGGCGGTGAGAAGTTGGAATTTGCCCACCTCCGGATCGTTCGCACGCCCGTAGGCGATGCGTTTTCCATCCGGTGAAAACGCGATATTCGTGTCCACATCATGCGCGATGGCTTTTGGCGTCCCACCCAGCACAGGAGCGCGGTAGAAGTCGTGCACGTCCTCCATGGTGCCAGTGGGACGGCGGAAATAGAGATAGCTTGCGTCGGGAGAAAACGCGAGCCTCGAGTAGTGCGTGGCTTCCGGCGCGACCACCTGCGTATCGCTGTTCGTTTCCACATGCCGCAGCCAGAGGCTTTGCTTGCCGGCGTCGGCAACCACGCTCAAAATATATTTTCCGTCGGGCGAGAGCGCTGCTTGGACGGACTTCCCGTTGTCGGTGACTTTTGTAATTGTGAAATTCCGGAAGGGGATCGCAGCGGCTTTTCCGCGCAAGAGCGGATAAACCCCGTAGCCCGCAGCCACCACCAGCAGCGCGACCACCACTGCAACCGCAATCAACTTGCCCTTGTGCTCGTGCGCCACGGCCGCCACTGTCGAGCTGCCGGACTCGCGGGTCGCAGCCGGAGAAATTCCTGATGTGCCCGATGTTGCCGCCACTGTCGCTGCTGCTGCTGCGATGCGTACCGATCCCGACCTTCCTGACTCCGTGTCCCTTTTCAGCCGCTGCAAATCGGAACGCAAATCAGAAGCGTGCTGGTAGCGCAGCTTGGGATCTTTCTCGAGCGCTTTCGCGATTACGCGTTCAAGGTCAACGGGCAGCTCGGGAACCAGGCGCGTCGGCGACGGGGGTTCGCGCTCGAGAATCGCGGCAAAAATCACGCCGGAAGTGTTGCCCTTGAACGCCTGCTGCCCCGTCGCCATTTCATACAGCACCAGGCCAAAAGAAAACAGATCCGACCTCGCATCCAGGTTTTCGCCGCGCACCTGTTCGGGAGACATATAGGCAACCGTTCCGAGCGCGGTGCCCGGGCTTGTGAGATTCGGATCGGTGCCCATGGTTACGCCGCCGGCCGTTACCGTCTCGCCCACGTTCTTCGCCACTAGCTTTGCCAGCCCAAAGTCGAGCACCTTGGCCCGGCCGCGATCGGTGACGAAAATATTCGCGGGCTTGATGTCGCGATGGATGATCCCCTCGCTGTGAGCCGCCTCGAGCGCATCGGCAACGTCGATGCCGATTTCCAGCAACGCATCGAGCGCCATGGGCTGGCCGTTGATGCGATGCTTCAGCGTGACGCCCTTCAGCAATTCCATAGCGATGAAGGGCACGCCCGAGTCCTGGTCAATGTCGTAAATCGTGCAGATGCTGGGATGATTCAGAGAAGAGGCCGCTTGTGCCTCGCGCTCGAATCGTTCGAGCGAAGACTTGTCGGCCGAAGCGTCCTGCGGGAGGAATTTCAAAGCAACCTGGCGGCGGAGCTTGGTGTCTTCCGCGCGATAGACCACACCCATGCCCCCGCCACCGAGCTTTTCTACGATACGGTAATGCGAGATCGTGCGGCCGACTAGAGGCTGCGCATCCTGCATAGCTCGCGCATCTTAGGATGCATATCGAGTCAAGTCAACGAAGACCGATGCATAAACCGCGAAATGCGTCTGAACTTGGACGATGCTAAAGGGGCGATGCATTTTCATTCAATTTTCAGATGGCAATGCGAATTCAGTACATGATTGCGGATTAAGTGGAATACAGACAATGCCAAGCTTCCGTGTTCCGAGGAGGTTACCCATGCATTCTGGACTGCGCATATGGATTCTAGCTTGCTTCATGGCATTTCCAATTATCGCCTCTACACAAGGATTTGACCCGACCAAGATCGACGAGACATTCAACAGAACGGGGCAAAAGACAGGCGATGTCTACAAAATTGGATTCCCTCGCACGGATTTGCACGTGGTGGTTGACGGAATCACTTTGAAGCCGGGGCTCGCGCTGGGCTCTTGGGCAGCTTTCACCGGCACCGACGACAAAGCGATGGTGATGGGTGATCTGGTGTTGCTCGAAAGCGAAGTGAATCCTGTGATGCTGAAACTGCGCGCCGATGGATTCGAGATCACGGCAGTTCACAACCCTGTGATCGAAGCGGAACCGCGGGTGATGTACATGCGCTACATGGGCCAAGGGCCCTCCGCAAAGCTGGCGAGTACGCTGCAGGCCGCGCTTGCGTTGTCGAAGACGCCGCTCAGCAAGCCTGCGGCTGGCGGCGAAGAACCACCCAGCCCGCCCGAGTGGGCGAAGAACGTCGAAAACGCAATCGGCCGCAAGGGCGCGTTCAAGGGAGGCGTGCTTTCGTTCGGGCTGCCACGCGCAGAAGCGGTGACGATGAACGGCATGACGATTGCGCCCGCGCAGGGTATCGCCGAGTCCATCAACTTTCAGGAAGCAGGCGCGGGGAAAGTGGCGACGACCGGCGACTTCGTTCTGACCGCGGAAGAAGTGAATGCCGTAATCGCCACGCTCGAAGAACACAAGATCGACGTCACCGCCCTGCACAGCCACATGCTCACGGAACAGCCACGCCTTTTCTTCATGCATTTCTGGGCGCTCGGAAACCCGGAGCCAGTGGCGGCGGGGATCGCCGCAGCGCTCAAGCGTGTTGCCATCAAGTAGAGTCTATGGAACTGACGGCGTTGAAGGCGAAGGAGGTGCAACGTGAAATGGATTACACGAGAGCACGTGAAGGTAGACCGCGTGGCCAGTCCGTGGCTCATCAAGAAGTTCATCGACCCGAATGCAGAGTTTCACTTTGTACCTGCGGATCAAGTGATGCTCGAAGCCCAAAGACTCGGCGCCGTGCCGTTTGACGTGCCCGGGGTCGAACTTGGCCATCACGGCAAGGAATGCTCGTTCGAGGCGATTCTGAAAAAGCACCGGCTCGGAGAAGACGCCGCTCTTCGCTTGCTGGCCAAAATCGTCAATGGTGCGGACACGGACAACAGCCTGTGGCGCCAAGACGAATCCGCCGGGCTGAATGCGATCGCCGAGGGATTCCGGCATTTGAATTTTCGCAACGATCACGAGGTGAACGCGGCGCAATGGATTGTTTACGACGCCTTGTACGCGTATTGCCAGGAGATGGTGGAGCGTGGAAAGCCAGGCGGAGCTTTCCGGGATGCGTCCTGAACTGGAAAGACTTGCAGAATCTCTGGGGATTGAGCGAAATGTTGCAGCTGCTTCGGGAGCTGTGTTCTTGGTTGGCTTGGGCGAAGAGCTCTGGAAGAAATATCTCCCGAAGTATCTTGAGTCGCTCGGTGCGAGTGTCGCAGTCGTCGGATTATTCGGCACCTCGGAAGACTTCCTCGACGCGCTATATCAATACCCTGGCGGGTGGCTGGCTGATCACCTCGGGCGGCGCCGGGCATTTCTGACGTTTCTCGCAGCCGCGCTGACGGGCTATCTCATCTACCTGTTCAGTCCTTCCTGGCCGTTCCTTTTTCTGGGTCTCGCTTTTGCAATGGCTTGGCAATCCATGGCATCGCCGGGAATCTTCGCGACAATCGGCGATGCTCTTCCCAGGGGCCGGCGCGCGATGGGATTTACGGTGCAATCGATGTTGAAGCGCATCCCCATGGTGGTTTCGCCGCTTCTCGGCGGGGTGATGATCGGGGCGCTGGGCCTTCGGGCCGGTATTCGGGCAGGGCTTTTAATAACGATCGTCTTTGTGGCGGTCACGATTCCGGTGCTTCGAACCATTCAGCTGCCGCCTGTTTCCAGGGACACGACCAGGCTGCGGGGCGTTTGGAATTCCTTTCATGCTACGCTCAAGCGGTTGCTCGTTTCCGACATCGCAATTCGTACCTGCGAAGGAATGGCTGATATTTTTGTCGTTCTTTATGTTACGAACATTACGAGAGTGGCGATACCGCGATATGGAATCCTGGTGGCCGTAGAGCTGGCGACCGCAATCCTGGTTTATCTCCCTTCCGCAAAGATGGTGGATCGCTGGGGACGCAAGCCTTTTGTGATCGCCACCTTTCTGTGCTTTGCCTTCTTCCCGGTGGCGGTGGCTCTGGCGCCTGATTTCAAATGGCTGGTGGGCGCGTTCATCGTGGGAGGCTTGCGTGAGATTGGCGAGCCTTCTCGTAAGGCCATGATTGTTGATTTTGCGCAACACAATCTGCGCGCACGCACGGTGGGCCTCTACTACCTGGTCCGCAGCCTTTCAATCACGCCCGCATCGGCGATAGGCGGCCTGCTCTGGAAAATTCGACCTCAGCTTCCGTTTGCGGTGGCGGGAATCATCGGGCTTCTGGGAACAATCCTCTTCGCAGCTACAGTGGATGAGACACACGCGTACTGAATAGTTGCGCGTTACTTCGGAGTTCAAAAATCTATGACTACAAACCCCTGCTCGCAGAGGCGAGGAGGGTTTTGGCTTGGGCCAACTCGGGGCGATCAGAGCGGATACCTTCGCAATTCTTCAGCAACTGGGTGTAATAGGCGCTCGCTTTCTCTTTTTGCCCGGCCTGCGCGGCGGCTTGCGCGGCGCCATAGAGGCCGTTGAAGCGATTGGGATCGGTGCGCAGGGATATTTCATATTCAGCGAGCGCATCTTGCGGACGCTGGAGGTCAAGCAGCATGTCGGCAAGCATTTCGCGGACGGGCAGTTCGGTTTCGGCTTTGCCGACTTTATCCTGGTGATCGGCAACGGCGCGCAAGCGATCAACCGCATCGCCGGAGTTGCCCGCAGCGTAGGCGGCCCAGGCCTGCACCACTTCGCGCTCGTCCTTCAGGCGGTCGGCGAGGTAGGACCGTGGACCTTTGCGCGTGGCTTCGAGCAGTTCGTCGTAATGCTTCAGCGCGTCTTGTGCGGCCGCAGCATCGTGGAGACGGCCGGCGCCAATGGCGCGTCCCCAATACGTGATTAGCTGAACGTCGGACGGCGCGCCGGCGATGGGCTCGAGGGCTAGGGCTTCTTTCCACTGGCGGCGCTCGAGAGCGTACTTGGTAGGTCCTTCCGCCTGGCGTACGAGCAAATAATCCTCAAAATCGCGATCCATTTGTTCGGGACGAATCGCTGCGACCTGCCCGATGGTTGCTTCGGCGCTGGCGTCGTCGCCAATTTGCATGTACGCGTATTCGAGGAAATCCATGGAATGCACTTTGTGGTGCATCACGTGATGATGCGCAACCATGCTATCGGCAACGCGAATAGCGGCAAGGTTGGAGTTGATGTCGTCCTGCCAAAGACCCAGGCGCGCGAAGATGTGCGAAGGCATGTGCACGGCGTGAGGGGAAGACGGCGCGATGCCTGCATATTTGCGGGCAGCGGAAAGCGCGAGACCGGCCATGGCAGGATTGTCGCAGCTATGGATGATGTAGTGAGCGATTCCCGGATGATTTGGCTGCTCGTCGTAGAGCTTGTTGAGGATGGCAACTGCGGCTTTGGCGTTGGCGAGATCGGGATCGCGGTCGGGACCTGAGGCGAGAAGCGAGAGCGCGTAGAAGATGGCGGCTTCGTGGTCGTTGGGATTCCGTTCATAGACGCCTTGCATTGCTTTGGCGTAAGCGTCGACGCGGTGATTGTGGTCGAGTTTATCGGTGTCAGAGTAAAAGACGGTGAGCGCCAAAATGTAGTCGCGTTCGCGATCCGTAGGAGGGTTGAGGGAGCGCGCTTTGGCAAGCAGCTCGGCGGCTTCGGCAAGGTCGGCCTTGGAGGGGCGATTCCAGAGTTCGTGGTAGAGAGTCATTGCCTGTCCCCAGTAGGCCATGGCGCAGCGCGGATCTTTTCGGGCGACCTCCTCGAATTGCGCGTCGGCTATTTCGTACTCAAATGAATACAGGAGCGCGACACCACGCTCGAATTGCGACTGCACTCCGGGAGCGCAGGAAGTGGCAAAGGAGACGGTGCCGAGTTTTTCGACGGCGTCGTGATGGTGCTCGGGTTCCTGAGCGAAGAGCGCAAGTGGCGCAAGCGATAGAGCCCCAATTAGAGCGACACGAGCGAATTTTGCGGGCTTCATGATGACTCCCATCTGAGACGTAGAAGCGTATTCAGCGCAGGAGGGGATGTCAATGCGCGGGTCCTGCTTGATTTTATCTTGCCTTTCTCAATTCGCTCAATTCCACCGTCGGACGGATCTCAAAAATGCTGCTGTACCGCAAGGCCGGGTGCTGCGCCATGAGCTGTACTGCCTGGTTCATGTCCCGCGCCTCAAGGATGAGAATGCCGCCGAGTAGCTCCTTGGTTTCTGCATAGGGACCGTCCGTGGTTGCGACTTTGCCGTTCTTCCACGAAAGGGTCAAGGCGGTGTCCGGACCCCGCAGCGCTTCTCCACCGGCATAATGCCCGTTGGCGCGAAGATGGTCGTCGTATTCAAAGCACGTGTCGAACATTGCGTTTCGCTCGGCCTCAGTCATGGCGTCAACTTGGCCTTTGTCGTAGTAACCCAGGCAGATGTATTTCATTGTTTTTTTCCTCATATCGTAAGAGCCGGCAGCAGAGCACTTGCGCCGGCTCGCTCATCTCACTGCGGCGCGTGTTCCGAAGCCGCAGTGGCCAGGTGTTTTACTTTCTTCCGCCCTCTCCTTCCTCGGGAGCCGGGTAGAAAAGAAGCTCGCGCACCTCGCCGGCCACATCGCAGGCGATGGCAGCCTTCGTCGCCCACGCGATTGCCTCATCCATATTGGCGGCTTCCAGTATCCAAAATCCGCCCATGTGCTCCTTGGTCTCGGTGTACGGTCCGTCAGTGACGAGGACCTTGCCGTTGGACTGCTTGCGCAGCGTCTTTGCTTTGGCGGCCGGGGAAATGCCGCAGGCGAACTTCCTGACGCCGGCAGCAATCATTTCGCGGTTGAGCGCGTGGATCTCTTCCATCATCGCTTCGGTTACGAAGGACGGGTCGAAGTTGTCGGGGAGGTAGTTACAAACCAGATATTGTGGCATCGCTTTTTTCTCCTTGGTTTCTGTGAGCCGTTTCTGATGACTCGTTTCCTGTTCACTTAGGAACCGTAGTTCATCGTTCTGTCACTAGATAGTCGTTGGGACGACCGAAAATCGACAGGCACTCCGATTTTTATTTCAGCTGCCGGATCCGCTCCTGCAGGAATTGCCGCTCCGGCTCCTGTCGGGTCAGCGCCAACGCCTTCTCATAAGAGGACTTAGCCTCGGCGGTCCTGCCCAGCCTGCGGTACAAATCAGCACGGGCTGAATGTGCCAGGTAGTAATTTGCCAGCTCGCCTCGTTCCAAGAGCGCTTCGATATGCGCCAGACCGGCCTCCGGTCCGTCGCGCATGGCAATTGCCACGGCACGGTTGAGATGGACAACCGGCGAAGGCTTAATGCGCACTAGCTGGTTGTAAAGCACAACAATCTGCCGCCAGTCGGTCGCCGCAGTGGATTCCGCCCCCGCATGGACGGCCGCAATCGCGGCCTGCAATGTGTAAGGGCCGAAGCGGCTGGATTTCAGGGCTTTCTCGACCAGATCCACCCCCTCCGCGATCTGCGCGCGATTCCAGAGCGAGCGATCCTGGTTCTCGAGCAAAATCAGCTCGCCGGTAGGCGAGGTTCTCGCGGTGCGGCGGGATTCCTGCAGCAACATCAGGGCAAGCAGCCCAGTCACTTCCGGTTCGAGCTGGAGTTCGGACAGCAAGCGGCCCAGTCGAATTGCCTCGCCGGTCAGCTCGGCGCGCGTTACTTCCGCTCCCGCCGCAGCCGAGTAGCCCTCGTTAAAGACGAGATAGATTACCTGAAGCACAGCGTCCAGCCGCTCGGGTAATTCCTCGGGCGTCGGCACCTCGTAGGGAATAGGCGTCTCCCGAATCTTTGCCTTGGCGCGCACGATGCGTTGGGCGAGCGATGCCGGCGTCACCAGAAATGCACGAGCGATCTCTTCTGTGGTCAGGCCGCAGACTTCGCGCAGGGTTAGCGCTATTTGTGCTTCCGGAGGCAGAGCGGGATGGCAGCAGGTGAAGATCAAGCGCAGGCGGTCGTCTTCAATCTCCTCGTCATTGATCTCGCGGTCGCGTAAGGCCGCTTCGTTGATTTGCGCGTCGGTATAGAGTGCAAGATCTTTCTGTGCTCCGTCGAAGCGGGCGCGCCGGCGCAGCCCATCAATGGCCTTGAAGCGCGCCGTGGAAATCAGCCAGGGGCGCGGATTTTCAGGAATGCCGGTCCGAGACCAGGACTCGAGAGCGACGGCGAATGCCTCATGCATAGCCTCTTCGGCAAGATCCAAGTCTCCGAGCTGGCGCACAAGCGTCGCGAGGACTCGGCCCGAGTCCGACCGGTAAAGATTCTCAATGGTACTGCTGACCTGTTCGGGCGCAGGCGGCATCTACGCCAAAACTAGCAAACGGATTGTTGCGTTACAACTGTGCTCGGGCTTCTCTTACGGCACCTCGAAGATTTGTCGGCACCTATGCTGCGGGAGCTTTACTATGGTCAAGTCCTGGGAAATAGCACCCACTATGAGATTGGTTGTGCCAAGGAATTCGGACAAGTATCCGGGCCATCTACAGGATTTCAACCTTCAGGATCAAGGACTCACCTGATAACCGAGCGCGCTCAAGTTTTTACAGTAGAGGGATTACAACAAGAAGATTTGAAATGCCGATATCAGAGAAGAGGTGAAATCATGAAAATCGTAGTAATCGGAGGCACTGGACTGATCGGCTCAAAGCTCGTTGCCAAGCTGCGCGAGCACGGGCACGAAGCAATTCCGGCGTCCCCCAATACCGGCGTCAACACAATCACAGGCGAGGGCCTGGCCGAAGCGCTGAAAGGCGCGGCGGTGGTCGTTGATGTGTCGAATTCGCCGTCGTGGGAAGACGCGGCGGTGATGAAGTTCTTTGAAACGTCCACCCGCAATCTTCTAACCCAAGAAACGGCCGCAGGAGTGGGACATCACGTTGCGTTATCAGTGGTGGGGACCGACCGCATGCTCACGAGCGGCTACTTCCGGGCAAAACTCGCGCAGGAGGATTTGATCAAAGGCTCGTCAATCCCCTACTCCATCGTGCATGCCACGCAGTTCTTCGAATTCGCCAAGGGCATCGCAGACGTTTCAACCACCGGCAACACGGTCCGTTTGCCACACGTGCTTTTCCAACCGATGGCTGCCGAAGATGTGGCGAGTGCGGTGGGAAAGGTGGCGACGGGCACGCCTGTAAATGGCACGGTGGAAGTAGGCGGACCCGAAAGGTTCCGGCTCGACGACTTCATCCGGGAAGCCCTGGCGGCAATGAAGGATCCGCGCGAGGTGATTGCTGATCCTCAGGCGACTTACTATGGCGTGAAGATGAGCGAGCGCACCCTGATTCCCGACGATGGCGCAAAACTCGGCACAACGCGTTTCGCGGACTGGCTCAAACAGCCCGGAGCGAAACTGGTGGCAGCCGCCCACTAACAGAACGAACTCAAGAGAGGCTTGCTCATGACGCTTACAAAGCTAGTTTTGCTGCTGGTTTGTCTGATGCCCGTCACGCTCGGCCCTAAAGAGGCGCCCAAGGAAGCGCCCAACGAAGCCAAGGTGACGCCGCTCTTCACCAAGGACCTGCCCGATTTTCCCGGCAAGGAAGGTGTGATGATCACTGTGGAATATCCTCCGGGCAGCTCGGACCCCATCCATCGCCACAACGCGGACGCATTTGTTTATGTCCTCGAGGGCTCCATCGTGATGCAGTTGCGGGGAGGAAAAGAAGTGACGCTGAAGCCTGGCCAGACCTTTTACGAAGGCCCCGATGACGTTCATGTCGTGGGGAAGAACGCAAGCCAGACGAAGCCGGCGAAATTCGTGGTGTTCCTGGTAAAGGACAAGGGCACTCCGATCGTCGTGCCAGCGCAGTGACCGGCGAATCGCCGCACGGGGTGGCCTGCACACCGAAGCCTTCCGCATTGGGATGGAGCGAATTGGACATGGAGGTCAAATGATCGAGCTCCAATATCCAACAAGCTGTATAGTCTTCCATTTGCGATGGAGCATAAAGAGCCGAGTCGGGTTGTGGAACTCTTGAAAGGCACAAGCGCGATCGAGCTGGGCCAGCCCACCACCGTCTTCACCGTGGCTTTGGTCACAGTGTATTTGCGCGGAGAAGCCTATCTTGCCTTACGCGACGGCAACCGGGCAGCAGGAATTTCAGAAGTTCGTTGACCACCGTGGAGTGGTGATCAATTTCGCTTGGGGAGCGCTGGCCCGCTTGGGACTGGCGCGCGCCTACAGCCTGCGACACAGACAAAGCTTGCAGCGCATATCAGGATTTCCCTTCGCTGTGCGCGGATTCCGGCATTCCCATCCTGAAGGAAGCAAAAGGCGAGTACGTGAAGCTGCAATAGGTGCCGGCTATCCCGCGAAGAGCCTCGGCTGGCATAGACCACCTAGCCCGAACGCGATACTAATTATATATCTCCGCCTGCAGTTTCCAGGCGCGTTCGACGCAGCGAAAAACGAACCCGCTGATCGTTGTGTCGCGTTTCTTTGCGGCCTGCCGGATTCTGTCGGCTTCGGCGCGCGAACACCGCAGCAGCATTGTGGTTCTCTGCGCGGCTGGTATGGGCATTCGTCCGATCGGTTGCAACCGTTGATATTGGGTAATCGTTACAGAAATCTTTTCTTGCACCTCTACAGCCCGCATGACGATGTTCAATAGATATCCGCTGATCGTCCGGCGGTCCTGCTCCGCCCGCTCGCGGATCAACTCTGCCTGTTCAACCGAGCAATAAATTAAAAGGGCTGTCCGGCCGCTCATCGGCCTATAATATCACTTGATATTAAAACTTGAAATTCGATTTTTCACTTTGAGCCGAAGGCGCCCGGCAAACCTCTTCTCACTTACGCTCACCTTCCTTGCTGGGTGCCTCCCGGCTTTCCGGAGTTTGTGCAATGTTCGAAATATTCAGGGAACACAGCAAGGAAGACATACTCTGGCTCGAAGGTATGCCCTCACTTGCCGACGCGATGAAACGCATGGAAAAAATTGCCGCTCAAACTCCCGGTGCGTATTTCATCTACTGTACGTCGCTCAGTGAGGTCGTGGGGCGCG
>DATFSH010000094.1:0-2485 GCA_035262725.1 Candidatus Acidiferrales bacterium
CATTCGAGCGAACAGCGTGTCGCATAGCATCGGTACGCTGCGCCAGCAGCAGAACGCGTCAGGCTACAATCTGCGCGCGGACATTGCCTCGAGCGAGGAACGCATGCAGATGTACCTGGCGAAAGGGAACGCGGCATTGAAGGCGCAGGACCTGAAGGGCGCGCAAAAGTACTTTGAGCTAGCGGACGCGGAGTGCAGCAAGCTGGAGAAGTTTCTCGGGCACTGAAAAGGTTTTTAGATTGTAGCTCCTAGGTTGTCAGTGGAGAAGCTTGACCGGCCTCGACCAAAGAAGGGCTGCGTGGAAGATTGTGACTCCTTTCAGAATCTAGAAACGCGAAACGTAAAACTTAGAACTCAAGATGCGGCAGCCGGTCCCGAATCCTGCCCAGTGAGGGAACCGGCTGCCCGTTGCGCTTACTTCCCCGGATTTTCATTTATTCCCGCACCTAGACGTTCTTCTTCGCGCAAATCTCTTTGAGAATTTGAGCCAGACGGTAACCGAAACTTCGCCGGGGTGCACCTTGCGCAGAAGGAGCATGGTCGTGCGAGATTGGCCACCGCCGCCACCGATGCCGAGGGGAATCTGTTTTTTTCAAAATGGCCCGGTGATAGGGAAACTTCAGAAAATCCGTGGGTGTGACATTTCCAGCTGGAGGCCGGGAAGAATTTTCTCTAACTCATCGTACTTACCGATGCCGGGGCCGGCCCAGTCCGCAAGTTTGGAGCTACGACACGCCGAATGAGTGACGGAGGGCACTCGATTTACAGGTCCGCTAGCGTTCGGGTACCTAGAGCCATGGACGCGCACATGAGGAAAGCCTGTATTTTGGCCCGGCTCGCCATTGCCGATTAATTCAATCACTTGCCTGGTCGAAGAAATGCTCGTTTCTTCTATCTCCTGTAACCATCGTTTGTGGATGAAGCGTCGAACGAGGGGCAGAAAGGGTGGCGATGAAGCGCGAGATTGAAATCGATGCAGCCCGCGGGCTGATGCTCGTTTGGATGACGCTGACGCACCTGCCCACCGCGCTAACGCCGTGGGTGAATCAGCCCTTCGGATATTTCTCCGCCTCCGAAGGCTTCATCTTCCTGTCCGCTCTGTTTACCGGCCGCATCTACTACCGCCTGCTCGCGCGAGATGGTGTGGAAGCTATGACGACGAAGCTTCTCCTACGTACGCTGCGGCTCTACGGGTATCACGTGCTGCTGTTGTTTTTTGCGTTTGGAATCGCGGCACGCTATGCCTTCGGTGAACACGGCCAGGGTTTATACAATCTGATGGATTTTTTCTTCGCCGCGGGGCCGGCGCGCGCCATTCGCGATGCGCTCCTGCTGGTGTACCGGCCGCCGCTTCTGGACATCGTTCCGCTCTACATCATTTTCCTTCTGATCTCGCCGGTGGTGATTTACGCGGCTGCGCGACTCGGCTGGAGGCCGATGATCGGCTCGAGCTTTGTGGTCTGGCTGATGGCTCAATTCGGTTTCCGGGAAGCGTCCTATGCGTTCCTCGCGCATCACTTTCATGTGCAAATTCCGCTGAACGAGATGGGCGCCTTCAATCTGTGGGCGTGGCAGTTCATGTGGATTATGGGCATGTGGTTCGGGGTCCGCTGGGCGCAGGACAATTTGGCGGTGGAAAAATGGGCGAAGCGGACGTGGATCCCCGCTGCGCTTGCCGCTGTGCTATTTTGCGCGCTGCGCTACCGGCAGATCTTTGGACTGGACCTGACACCCTTCGCGGTGTTCCTCGATAAATGGCACTTCGGGATCGTCCGGCTGCTGAACTTTTCGGCGATCGCGATGCTGCTGGTGCGGTTTCGGTCGGTGATGAAAGCGATCTCGATCCGGCCACTGGTGTTGATGGGGCAATCGTCGCTGGCCGTGTTTTGCACACACTTCGTCTTTTGTTTCATCGGTATCGCGATGCTAGGGGACGCGCAGCGGCTTTACGGGTGGAAACAGGTGGCCCTGCTCGCGGTCACCTTTGCGACGCTGTACATGGTCGCGCGGTTGCGCGAGCGGCGCTTGGAACCGAACCGGACCGGCGCTGCCCACAAGGGACGCCGGCCGGTTCGTCCGGTCGTGGCATCGTGAACGCCGCGCCATGATTTATTCGTAACGTAATGCAACGATCGGGTCGACCCGCGTGGCGCGCCGCGCCGGAACATAGCAAGCGACGATCGCAACCGCCATCAAACCGAGCGAAACGCCGGCGTAGGTCGCCGGATCGTAAGGACTGACGCCAAACAACAAAGTCGAAAGAATACGGCCGAGGCCCAACGAAAAGAGCAATCCCAGAGCCAGACCGGCGACCGCAAGCCGTACGCCTTGCCCAATCACCAGCCGCAAAACTTCTCTGCGCTGTGCGCCGAGCGACATCCGTATGCCGATTTCGCGGGTCTGTTGGCTTACAGAATAGGAAAGCACGCCATAGACGCCCACCGCCGCGAGAAGCAGCGCGAGACCACCGAAAACCGTCAGCAGG
>DATFSH010000095.1:0-2826 GCA_035262725.1 Candidatus Acidiferrales bacterium
GTGCTGGCCATGCGCACACTGGCCTTTCCCACCAGCAAATTTGCCGAGCTTTTTCAGCGCATGCCCGAGCTTTCCAAGCGCCTGGTGGGGTTGCTGACCGACCGCGTTCGAACCGTCACCCGCGACGAGCAGCAACGAGAAAAATTGGCCGCGCTCGGTAAACTGTCCGCCGGTCTCGCCCACGAATTGAACAATCCGTCCGCGGCCGCCCGGCGCTCTGCAGCCGCGCTCCACGATTGCCTCGAACGCCTCCGCTCCGCCAGCCGCAACTCGCTGCTGCGGGCCGAGGATTGTAGATCACTTGCCGTGCGCGAGGATGAAATTCGCGCTTCCTTGAAGCCCGCGGATTACCGCGATGAATTCGCTCGCGCCGATCGCCAGGACGCTATCCAGGCGTGGCTCGAGGGACGCGGCGTCAGCGATGCCTGGAAGCTGGCCCCGCTTCTTGCCGATGCGAATCTTGCCGACGAGCATCTCGAAAAATTCGCAGGAGCGGCCGGCGCTGCGCTTGGACCGGAACTGCTCCGCTTTTCCACGCTGCTTGAAATGAAGCGCATCGCTTGCGAACTTGACAGTAGCACGGCGCGCATCTCCGGACTGATCAAGGCCATCAAGGAATATTCCTTCATGGACCAGGCGCCGCTCCAGGAAGTGGACATCAAGTCGAGCCTGGAAACCACATTGACCATCATGCATCACAAACTGAAGCGCGGCATCACCGTGACCCGCGACTATGCGCCGGAACTGCCAAAAGTGATGGCTTATGGCAGCGAGCTGAATCAGGTCTGGACCAATCTGATCGACAATGCCGTCGACGCCATGGGCGATACGGGGAAGCTTCTCGTGCGCGCCGTCCGCGAAAATGAATACGTGCTCGTAGAAATCGCGGACAACGGCCCGGGCATTCCTCCCGAAGTGCAGTCCCGCATCTTCGAGCCGTTCTTCACCACCAAAGGCGTGGGCGAAGGCACCGGGCTTGGCCTGGACGTGGTGCACCGCATCGTCCAGAAAATGCGCGGGCTCGTCACCGTCCAGTCTGCCCCGGGCGACACTCGTTTCCAGGTGCGCATCCCGATCCAAGCCGCGATGTGATTCACCGCATCAAAGGAGGCCGCGATGGCCGCTAGCTGTACCCACCTTGATCAGATTCGCAAGGTTAAACCGAAGACCAAGGGCTGCGAAGAGTGCCTCAAATTGGGAGACCATTGGGTCGAACTGCGGCTGTGCCTGACTTGCGGACATGTCGGGTGCTGCGACTCCTCGAAGAACAAGCATGCCACGAAGCATTTTCACGCGACCCAGCATCCCATCATCCGTACGCAAGAGCGGGGCGAGAACTGGCTATGGTGCTACGTCGACGAAGTTATGCTCGAAGGCGAGTGAGCCTCGGCTATTCTCGCAATCGACCGGGGGCTTTTTCGAGCTCTCCGCGATTGGCGCGGCGTTGTCCCGAGCGCAGCAAAGCTCACTCCGGCGTTGGCTTGGATACCTCTTCGCGCTTGCTCCTCGCCGGCACCAGCACGGAAGCCAGCAGCGCGACCAGCAGCACTCCTCCCACCACGGCGAGCGAGGTATCCACGGGAACCCGCACCCACCTCTCGGCGATCATTTTCCCGCCGATGAAAACCAGAACCACCGCCAGTCCTTCATCCAAAAATCGCAGCCGGTCGATGATTCCTGCGAGCAGAAAATAGAGAGAGCGCAATCCGAGAATCGCCAGCACGTTCGACGTATAAACGATGAAGGGATCCCGGGTGATTCCAAACACTGCGGGAATCGAGTCAATCGCCAGCGTCACGTCGGTGATTTCCACGACCAGCAGCACAACAAACAAAGGGGTAGCGAAGAGCCGTCCGGCGTCGCGCACAAAGAAATCTGCGCCATGATACTCCCGTGTCACGCGCAAGTGCCGGCCGAGGAAACGAACAATCCTGCCCTTTTCCGGGTGCACCTCGTCTTTCTTGAAAAACAGGCGAATGCCCGCGTAGACAAGGAATGCGCCGAGCGCATACAGCACCCAGGAAAAGTGTTCAATCAGCTCTGCCCCCACCCCGATCAGGATTCCGCGCATCACCAGCGCGCCCACCACACCCCATTCGAGCAAGCGGTGCTGAAAGCGGTCTTCCACGGCGAATGCGCGAAAGATCACCAGGAAAAGAAATAGATTGTCGACGCTCAAAGCCTTCTCGATCAGGTACCCGGTGAAGAACTCGAGGGCGGGCTGCTTTCCGCGCAGCCAGAACACACCCAGGCCGAAGAGCACGGAAACGGAGACCCAGCAAACGCTCGCGATGGCCGCTTCGCGGAGTCCGACTTTATGCGCGTGCCGGTGAAAGACGCGCAGATCCAGCACAATCGCGGCGAGGATAACGGCATTGAAGACGATCCACTCGAGTGGCGTGCCCATGACGGCAGGAGTCCCGCGTCACGGATTGGAGCCGCTTGCTTCAGTGCTGTTCAAGTTTGACAGTTCCACGCGCGTAGTCTGCCCCGCTTCGACGGTTATGGGAACGTCCCAATGCGCGCGTATGTCGCCCGCCTCGGCCTCCAGGTTAAGCGAGGAAATCCAATAATCGCCGGGAGCCAATCCGGAAACCGACGCGTGGCCTTCCAAATCCGTGTCCGCCA
Organism: Candidatus Acidiferrales bacterium; assembly: GCA_035262725.1. Lineage (GTDB taxonomy): Bacteria > Acidobacteriota > Terriglobia > Acidiferrales > UBA7541 > Palsa-295. Next base: position 2,629 of record DATFSH010000095.1, read on the forward strand.
TGGCGGCCAGGAATTTGATTTGCGCCAGGTCCGGCGCGGTGTGCCCGACCTTCTTGCGCCTTTCGCTCAGCAGGGCCGCCCATTTCTTCTGGGGATTGACGGCGTCGAGCTCCAGTTCGACTCCGGATACCGTCTCCGGATGCGCGCGAATGAATTTCATAAGCGCGCTTAGATATTCCTGCCGCAACTTTTCATACT
>DATFSH010000096.1:0-2248 GCA_035262725.1 Candidatus Acidiferrales bacterium
AGCGTCACCCCATCTTTCAAATGCACCTCGAGCGACATCACGTGTGTTTCGCGCAGGGGATCGATCGGCGGGTTGGTCACCTGCGCGAATCGCTGCTTGCAGTAGTCCCACAAAGTTCTGGGCAAGGCCGAAAGAAAAGCCGGAGGCGCATCGTCTCCCATGCTCCAGTCCGCTTCTTTCCCGCGAAGCAGCGCCGAAAAAAGAATTTTGAACTGATCTTCGGTCCAGCCCGCCGCGCCCGCAACACGCTTGGCATTGCGGATCGGCGTCGGGCGCGAACTGAAAACTTCCGCAACCGGCCGTTGCGGAACGGCATTCTGCGCCTGCCGCGTCGCCATCCGCTTGAGGACGTCGCGCCAGCGTAGAAATTGCCCAGAAACCGGATTGGCCAGAATCATTTCGCCGGGGCCAAGCCTTTGCCGCTCGGCGATTCGTGATTCGTCTAAATCGACAAGCCCGGTTTCCGATCCCGCGATCAACAGTCCGTCGTGAGTCAGCGTGTAGCGCATCGGCCGCAGGCCGTTGCGATCGAGCTTCGCTCCCACCGACTGCCCATCAGAAAACACCAGCGCCGCGGGCCCATCCCACGGCTCGGTTTGCTGCGCAAGCGCGGACAGCGCATTGCGCACGTCCCGCGAGAGCAGGGGATCCTTTTCGTACGCCGGCGGCACCATGGCCAGCATCGCTTCTTCCGAACAGAGCCCGTCGAGCAGCCGCAACTCAAAACCGTTGTCGAAACTCGCGGAGTCGCTGACGTGGTCTTCCAAAATCGAGAACCACGGCCCTACTCTGAGCCGTTCCTGAATCTCCCGTTCCTTAGCGCGCAGCCACCGCCGGTTCGACACGATGGTATTGATCTCGCCGTTGTGGGCCACGTAGCGGAAAGGCTGCGCTAGATCCCACGAAGGCTGCGTGTTCGTCGAATATCGCTGGTGAAAAACCGAGAAGGCCACGGCAAAGGAAGGATCGCGCAAATCCTCGTAAAATTGCGGAAACTGCCACGGTGTGAGCAATCCCTTGTAAACGATGGTCTGGGAAGAGAGCGAAGAGAGATAACAGCGCGGCGGCATCAACGATTCCGCGCGCTTCCTTAAGAGCATCAAACGCGTCTCGAATCCCTCCGCCTCTTTCGCACCATCAGAAGGCGCGACGAAAAACTGCCAGATTTCCGGCATGGTCTCGAGGGCCTTGCGCCCCAATGCATTGACGTTCACCGGAACGCGCCGCCAGCCCAGCACTCGCAGCCGTCCGGTATCCGCTGCAATTTCAATCGCCGGGCGAAATTCCGTGGTTGCCGAACCAGGAAGAAACGCACACCCCACGCCAAAATGCTCGGGCAGTTCGATCTGCAGTTCCCGCGTGCGCTCGCGGAAAAATTTTTGGGGCAGCGAGGTTAGCAATCCGGCGCCGTCGCCGCTGGCGCCGTCCGCGTCCACACCGCCGCGGTGCGTCAGCCGTTCTAAGGCTGTCAGCGAGATTTGAATGATTTCGTAACTGGGAGCGCCGCCAAGGCGAGTGACAAAACCGGTGCCACAGGCATCGTGATCGGGATGGCTCCAATTCGGGTGACGGGCAGACCCGAGCCGCATACGCCTAGCGCCAATCTGGCTTCGCCGGTACCACATATCAGTTTATTAAACGGCCAGACCATTGATGTACAACGCAGAATTTCGATGCACTGCATTGATTTCTTGACGGAGGCCCAGAGATTTGCGGGGGCGGGCGCTTTTCAGAACTTCGTCACTTCAGAGAAATGAAAGTTGCCGATCTTCATCGCCGGAACCACCATTTCAAACGACTCTTCTCCGGTTGCGCGCACGGCAGGACTCATCAACTCGACATGGTTCAGCATTTCGATCAGCGACTGATTGAAGCGGAAGTTTCGCAAGGCGTGTGTAAGTTTCCCATTTTCAACAAGAAACAAACCGTCGCGGGTCATCCCGGTCATCACTTTCTCGTAGGGGTCCACCTCGCGGATGTACCAAAGCCGCGTCACCAGCAACCCGCGGTCCGTCGATGCCACCATTTTCTCAACCGAAGAATCTCCTCCGCTGAGAACGAGATTCATCGGCGCTTCACCGTATTCGTTGGGCAGCGCGAATCCGTGCCCCGTAGGCTTCCGGCGAGCAGCCCTCGCCGACGCCCGCGCATAGACCAGGTTCTTGGGAACGCCGCGATCCACGAGCAGCACCTTCTGACGCGGGGTGCCCTCGCCGTCAAACGGCGCGCCCTTTTGCAAGGGGTCAAA
>DATFSH010000097.1:0-2514 GCA_035262725.1 Candidatus Acidiferrales bacterium
CCGCACTCGCCGCCGCAGAAAAACACGGGCTAGTCCACCGCGATTTGAAGCCGGCGAACCTGATGCTTGTAAATGCGGACGACCCCAAAGCGAGCGGGGACGATCAAGTTCGGTCCAAACGAAGTAAGATCCGCGCTCTTCGCACGCGCGGTATTCCTGTGGTAAAAATAATCGATTTCGGTCTGGCCAAGGCTTTTCACACTGCAACGGATCCGAAGTCGCTAACGCACGATAGATTTGTCGGCACGCCAGCATTCGCCAGCCCGGAACAAATCGCACATTCAAACCTCGACGTACGCTCCGACATATACTCGTTAGGCGAAACGCTCTGGTTCGCGCTCACAGGAAAAACACCATTTGCCGGCCGTACTCTGTCTGAAATTCACCAGGCTCAGAAATCAAATGCGCTTCTCACCAAACAGCTCAAAGGAGCGCACGTTCCGCATCGTTTGAAGTCGCTGATCCAATCGATGCTCGCATTCGAGCCGGCCTCGCGGCCCGGCACCGCCGAATTGGCAGCGCGGCTCCAACGTTGTTCGCCGGAGGTACGCAGTGTCCGAAGAACGCGCGCCGCTCTCGCAGTTGCAGCCATCGTTGCGATCGGCTTGCTGGTTGCCCGCATCATCATTCCAACACCTGGAACTCAAAATCCGGCTCTGAATCCCCGGTCGGGGAAAAGCATTGCAGTCCTTCCGTTTGAAAACCTGAGCCCTGATCCGAATAACAAGCATCTCGCCGACGGCGTGCAGGATGAAATTTTAACCCGCCTTGCCAGTCTCCCAGATTTGAAGGTGATCAGCCGCACCTCAGTGATGCAATACCCGAGCGGAGTCGCGCGCGATCTCCGCAAGATCGGGCACGAACTTGGGGTTGCATGCGTGGTGGAGGGAACTGTCCAGCGAGCGAACAATCGGGTGCGCATCAATGCCCAATTGATTGATGTCATCACAAATCGGGAGCTATGGGGGCAGACTTATGACCGCGACCTTGCTGATGTATTCGCGATTCAAAGTGAAATCGCTACCTCGATTGCACGGGAATTGCAGGCCAGCCTTTCGCCACGCGAAAAGACTGCGATTGAGCGAGCTCCTACAAATGACATCACCGCCTTCGAACTCTATGCTCGAGCCGAAGATGTTATTGCTACGAATGATACGAAAGCGAATTTGTTGGAGGCAGTTAATCTCCTGAACCAGGCTGTCGCAAGTGATCCATCATTCTTCAAAGCATATTGCCTGCTCGCTGCGACTCACGACCGCCTTTATTTTTTCGGTTACGATCATACACCCGCTCGGCTGGCATTAGCTGAAGCGGCCATCCAAGAGGCATTGCGACTGCATCCCGACGGAGGCGAAGTGCACCTCGCGCGCGCAGGACATCTTTATCGTGGATTCTTGGATTATGACGGCGCCCTGGCTGAATTGGAGATCGCCGCCAAAACTCTGCCCAATGATGCCCGGGTATTCGAGCTGAGGGGTTATATTCAACGCCGCCAGGGCAAACAGGAAGAGGCGGTAGGTAGTTTGGAACGCGCAATTGATCTCGATCCGCGCAACAGCGCCACGCTGCAGCAGATTGCGCTCAGTTATCGTCATCTACGCCGTTTTGCCGAGGAAAAATCGGTCTTGGACCGCGCACTCGCCATCGACCCAAATGATGTGGTTAACAATCTCGAGCGTGCGGCTCTGGAATTCTATTGGAAAGCTGACGCCCGCCCGTTGCATCAAATGGTAGATTCAATTCGGGCCGCAAATCCCGCCGCTACTGGGGACATCGCCGAGTATTGGCTCAGTTACGCACTGGCGGAACGCGATGCCGCGGCCGCGAGAAATGCCGTGATCGCAGCAGGTGAAAACCCAGCCCAGACAGATGAAGCAGTTAGTCTCAGTCCATCGTTCATGAAAGGTGTTATCGCCCGCATGACGAACGATGATGCTGAAGCACGTACAGCTTTCGCTGCAGCGCGCACGGAGCAGGAGAAGCTTCCTCAAACACCCGAAAGCTACGGCCCGGCGCTATGCGTGCTGGGTTTGATCGACGCCGGGCTCGGAAGGAAAGAAGAAGCACTGCGGGAAGGCCGGCGTGCAGTCGAGCTTCTTCCAGTGGAAAAAGATCCAATTAGCGGAATCACTATGGTCAAATACTTGGCAATGATCGCTGCGTGGGTGGGCGATAAAGATCTCGCCTGCGAGAAGCTTGCCATTGCCATTCGTCCCCCGAGCAGACTTACCTATGGCGAATTGAAACTGCTGCCATTTTGGGACCCGTTGCGAGGCGATCCACGCTTCGAAAAAATCGTTGCCTCCCTCGCGCCCTTCGACTTTGTTCCCCCGCTGAGGATACCCTCGCAAACCCCTCATAAGCACGACTAGAAAGTCGGTTACTACTTACCTGGCGGAGGAGAACCTTGCGTATGTGGCCCCATGAATGGCTCGTTCTTGTCCTTACTACAGCCGGACACGCCAAAGACAATAGCGGTCGCGAGAAATGCTAGGCCCGCCAAGACACAAACAT
>DATFSH010000098.1:0-44105 GCA_035262725.1 Candidatus Acidiferrales bacterium
GACGCGTCCCATCCACTTCTCTAAAGCATCATTCTTAGCCAACACGGAAACAGGCAGCGTGATCGTTTGTGACATCGAATGCCATTTCAAAGGCCGAAACGGAACGTAGATACTACCTCTGGGGCCATAGTTTGACTATAGGGCCTGTGGATTACGAGATGCAACTTGTAGAATCCGGTTGATTTTTGCGACTGAGTCTTGTTTCGCGTGCCCGGATGGAAGCATTTTTGGGTTTCAGTTTTCATGGCTCATTCACCCGGAGCTAACAACGAAGGCTTATTGGTGTAGCGCCCACATCACCTCACCAAGCACGCCCACTAGCTCGCCCCGAATCCTTCGGGACGGGCTAGTCCCTTTTTAGCTGCATTCCACAGCGCATTCGGCGCTATTCTCTTGCTCGAAACTGGATTGCGAATCTGGAGCACTGATGGCTCGAGCATCGCGTAGCGCGGATCTCACGCAAGTGACGGAATGGAATGACGGCACGACTACACGAAAAGATGATTTTCTGGCCGCCGAAGAGCCGCTTGAAATTCGGATTGGCGAAAATCCGCTGAGCGTGACAATGCGCACACCGGGGCACGACGTCGAACTCGCCGCAGGCTTCCTGTTTACCGAAGGGCTCGTACAGCGGCGCGAGCAAATCGTTGCGCTCGAAAATGCCGCAAACGACGACGACGGGAAGCGGGGCAATGTTGTGAGGGCCGACGTGGTGTCGGAAGCGTTGCCGGATTTCGACAAGCTGCGGCGACACTTTTTTGCGGCGTCGAGCTGTGGAATCTGCGGGAAGGCTTCGATTGATGCGGTGCGGTCGCGTCTTCTTCGAACGCCCAATTCGGAGTTTCGCGTCAAACCCGAGCTGATCGTGAGCCTGCCGGATGTGCTGCGTTCTGCACAGGACGTTTTTGAACGGACTGGGGGGCTGCACGCGGCGGCGCTGTTTGATTCAGGGGGGAAGCTATTGATCGTTCGCGAGGATATCGGGCGGCACAACGCGGTGGATAAGGTGGTGGGGTGGGCTTTGCTCAACGGGCGCATTCCGTTGAGCGATTCGGTGCTGCTGGTGAGCGGGCGCGGGGGGTTCGAAATTATTCAGAAGGCGACCGTGGCTGGAATTCCTGTGGTGGCATCGGTGTCGGCGCCTTCGAGTCTTGCGGTGCAACTGGCGCGCGAGCTTCGGCTGACGCTTATCGGATTTTTGCGCGGCAAGCGGTTTGTGGTGTACGCGGGAGAAGAACGGTTGACGAAAGGCTGAACGCGCACGGCAGGCGCACCAAAACAAATCCGGCGGTCAGCCCTTGCTAAGGGTCGCTTCGATCAAGCCGTGAGGCTCGTCGGTAGGCAGGAAAACTTCGCCGGGATTGTCCATTCCGAAGGGAGCGAGATTTACGAGAGTGAAATGCTTGTTGGGGAGCGAGAGATAAATTTCGGAGATGCGATCGAAATTGTTGAGGACGGCTTCGCCCATCGCGTAGAGCGTGTGTTGAAGCGAGTGACTATCGTGTTCGGCGAAGGTTTCAAGCATGGTTTGACGCACGCCGTGCCATACCGGGCTGAATTCCACTTCGCCGCTTTCGTAGAGCCAGTCCGCGTGGATTGTTGTGGAGAGAATGCGATCGCGATCTTCTTGGAGCGTGGTGTAAGGATCGAGAAGGAAGCCTTCGAAGGCGGAGCGCGTCGTTTTCAAGACGATCAAATCATCGAGGCCTGCGCGAATTGTGGTGCCTTCGCGGGTGCCGATCAAGACGGCGGTGCGCTTCTCGTCGCCGGATCGAGCGAAGGCGGAGGCGTGCGGTTTTCCGCCGAGTGGGACGCGTTGCCAGAGATTTTCGCTTGCTTCGATTCGGACGCGCGACACTTGGGAATTGTAAGTGAGAAAATGTTCGATGAGATGCAACGCGAATTCCTCGACGGCTTCCACCGGGTACTGCCTAGCGAGAACGTAGACTGTGTTCTTCATCGTGTCTGTGGGTAGAATTGTCTGGTTATCGCCCTTCGTATGAGCTGACTCGAAATCGCCTTCAAAGGCGACGCGAATCGTCAGCTCTTTTATGTCGTGGCGGCCCTGCTGCCGCACCACGCGCAGCAGGCGAATGCCCGACTTGCCGTAGTTGTTTGCCCCGAGCTTGATGGACATCCGTCAGCTCCCGCGATACGTGGAATATCCAAAGGGACTCAGCAGCAGTGGAATATGGTGGGGCTCTTTCGCGTTTCGCACTTGGAATACGATCGTGACCAGCGGATAGAGTCCTTCTATCCTGCGCGAGTTGAAATAGGCCTCGGTTTCGAATGTCAAACGGTATGTTCCCTTCACGAGCGAACCGGGCGCGAGGAGATGTCGAAGCCGTCCATCCGAATCCGTGGCGCCGCGGGACAATTCCTTCCAGTCTGCCGCCTTTAGAATTTCCAATATGACTGGAACGCCCGCGGCCGGCCGTCCGATCGAAACGTCGAGCACATGTGTGGTTATATCACTCATGAGTTGAGTAGCTTCTCCAAGCGCAGCCGGATTATCTTTCGCATTTCCTCGGCAGCCACGCGCAATTCTGTCTTGGGGTCATTTGCGAGGCGTTCGCGAAGCGAATGCAAGATTTCGTCGGTGCTTTTCCCTGTTGCGCAGATTAAGAACACATACCCGAATGTCGCCTTGTAGGCCTGGTTGGCGGCATCAAGAACGGCGAGCGTCTCAGAAGATGAGTTTTGTGCCGCAGATTGCTCGCCGGCCGACCACTTGCGCGCGGTTCCCGACTGTTTTGAATTACCGCGGTTGCTGCCGATCGCCGGATGATGACGGATCGCGCGTAACCATTCCTTTGAGTCGAGCTGTGCCCAGATTCTTTCGGCGCTTTCGAACAGATCTGAGTCTTCCGCGAAAGGCCGCCGCGAAATCATCTGGTCGGCCCAGGCGATTGAGCCACAGCAATCGAGTAGCATTTTCCGCGTTTGGTCGGCTGGCAACCGGTTGACATGCTCAAGACCCTTCAATTGATCCTCAGGACGTTCGGGGTGGCCGAAGATTCGCAGGCGGCTCACGCCGCCATCGGGATAAATATTGAATCGCACGTGCGAAACCGCGCCGACTTCCTGGAGCTTTCGAAAGAAGTGACGTTGGTTGGCTCGGAGTAACATCCGGGGCAGCACTTCTTTCCAGCCCGCGGATTCTAAACTGACGTGGTCGTCGTCTTTTTTAGCGACGTAGATGGCTTCGAGTGAGCAGCTTTCTGGAAAATTTCCTTTGAAGTGAGCAGTGTCCACTTCAATGCGCTGGATATTTCCGGGCAGCCCAAGCTTTGCGATTACCCAATCGTGCCCAGGCCCCCGCCTACGGCGAGTTTCCCAGCTGTCGCTCATGTCCTTGCCGCGTCCCGGCATAAGAAGGTTAAGCGGCTCGCTGTAGAAGCGATCGCTGGATGCGAGCACCCTTCCGCCGCTTTCTACCGCCGCAAGGTCGATTTCCGCATGCTTTATTGATTTGCTCTCAGGTACCACCTCGCCGTGAACGCGTAGCCGGGCTACGCCGCCGTCCGGATAGATTTTTAAGCGAAGGTGCGTGAAACGGCTGGGACTTTTGACGCCGAATTCATTTTGCGAATCGCCTGCCAGTGGCGTCTTTGGCATGATTTCAATCCAATTTGGGTTGCCAGATTTCGAAAGTGTCTTCTCGCCCCCGTACGGGCGGTTTCCCAGATCGCAGGCTTCGAGGGAAAAATGCGAAGGAAAGTTTCCCGTGAAGAAACTCGTGTCCACCACAACGCCGTGGATCACACCCGGCAGACCCAATCGGATCATGCACCAATCATAGCCGGGCGTTCGACGGCGTCGCGTCTCCCAGCCATCCATCCATTTGCCGCGGTTGGTATATTTCCCTTCGATGAAAATCGGTTTGGCCGGCTTAAGTAGATTCTCTTTAGGCGCAAAAAAATCGTCGTTGGCCGCAAGCACACGGCCGCCCAGCCGCTCTGAGGCCAGATCAACTAAGTGGGTATATTGGTTCACGCGCTGCCTCGACGAAGAGTCTGGCCTAACGGGCTGGTAGAGAATTCGCCTCTGTCGAAAATTTTGCGCCCGCGAAGAAACGTTGTCTCGACCTGACCCGAGAGTTTGCGTCCTGCATACGGAGTGATTTTGTGGCGCTGATGCATCTTTGCCGGATCGACGGAGAATTCGGCGTTTGGATTCCAGATCACAAAATCGGCATCGCAACCCACGGTAATAGTCCCCTTCCGATTGTGAAGCCCTGCCAGGCGCGCTGGACCACTGCACAGCCACTCGGCGAGCCGCGGCACAGCATAGCCTCGCGACGATGCCTCCGTCCAGACGGCCGGCAGGCTCAACTCCAGCGCGGCGATACCTCCCCAGGCGCGGAAGAAATCGCCCGTTTCGAGTGACTTCATCGCCGGAGGGCATGGCGAATGATCGGTGGCGATAAGATCGATCGTGCCATCACCAAGGGCGGCCCACAGCGTGTCACGATTCTCTTTTTCACGAATCGGCGGCGCGCATTTCAATTCCGTTCTGCCGTCACCCACATCCTCGGCATCGAAGGCGAGGTAGTGAGGGCAGGTCTCAACCGTGACCGGCTGACCATCCGATTTCGCTTTCTGCAGCGTTGCGAGCGCGTCCGACGATGACAAATGCACGATGTGAATGCGAGCGCAGAGTTCCCGCGCCAATTTCACCAGAAGCTCGATGGCTTCGTTTTCAGCCGCGCGAGGGCGCGAAGCAAGCCATGTCGCATATTGCCGCGGATCGGCTTTGCTTAGTTTCTTTTCGGCCTGTGCGATTGGTCCCGGCAATTCAGAGTGGACGAGTAACGGCGCTTTCAGCATGCTTAATTCTGGGAGCGCGCCGCGGAGATCGCTTTCTGTGACACAAGCAAATTCCTCGACGCCACTCGGTACGAGAAAACATTTGAACCCAAACACCCCGCTTTCCCACAATGGACGAAGCTCGGCGCCATTTCCGGGAACCACACCGCCCCAAAAACCAACGTCCACCCAAAGCTTTCCCGCTGCCGCCGCCAACTTTTCGCGGAATGCCGCCGCGGTCGTCGTCGCGGGAATGCTGTTGAGCGGCATCTCGATCAGCGTGGTGATTCCGCCTGCCGCCGCTGCGCGTGTCGCCGTCGAAAAACCCTCCCACTCCGTGCGGCCCGGCTCATTGATGTGCACGTGTGTGTCAACGATTCCCGGCATCACGACGAGGTCGTGGGACTCATGCACGACGGCACCCTTCGGCAAGTCATCAAATCCGGTGATCGCGGAGATAACGCCGCCCCGCACATGAATCGCCGCCGCGCGCTCGTCTTCCGGCGTTACGACTCGCCGTCCGCGAACAATCAGGTCTGGTGTTTCTGTAAGGCCGACTGGTGAGCTGGATGGAATTGGCATGCGCGGCTATGCACTGATCAAGTGAAAGAATTCGTCGAGCAGATTTTGCGCCACAAGGCGCCGATACACAGCGGTAGAGCGCATATCATCGATCGGCGATATTTCGCGGCCCAGAGTCTCTCGCGCCGTCTTCAGCAAAGCGGTGGTGACCTTTTCACCGTTCAATAGCTTCTCCGTCTCCGCTGCTCTTAAAACCGTGGGAGCAACGCTGCCCAGCGCAATCCTGGCATTACTGATTCGCCCTCTTTCGAAGCTCGCGGCGGCAGCAAAGCATATTTTTGAGATCGCCTGCGCCTTTCGCGTTCCCACCTTTCGATAATATTCTTTGTCGCGTTTCAGCGCGCGATTCAGATGAATGCGCCAGATCAACTCGTCGTCGCGCATCTGCATTTTCTTATAACCCGTGTGGAAGTCGCGGTACGGCATTCGCCGAGTCCCTTTCGCGGAAACAAACTCGATTTCAGCGTCGTAGACCACAAGAGCCGGCGGTGAATCCGCGGCAGGCGAAGCATTGGCAATATTTCCGCCAAGCGTTCCGCGATTTTGTGTAGCAATACTTCCTGTTTCCGCCGCGGCGCGGCATAGCAGAGGAAATTCGCTCTGCAAAATTTCGTTGCTTTGAATCTCGGTGTAGGTGGAGAGCGCACCAATACCTAAGGATTCCGGCGAAACTTCCATGCAGCACAATTCCGGGAATTTCCAGATGCTCAAAAATTTACGGTGCGGCAGTTTTCCGGCTTCGAGCAACACCATCAAATCCGTGCCGCCGGCAAAAGGCCGCCAGACGCCCGGTTCCTGCGTCAGCATTTCGAGCGCAGCTTCGAGATTTCGCGGCGCGATCAGTTCGTACGACGGAACGCTAGCCCTCAACGTTGCGATCCAGTGTGCGATCCATTTTCGCGGCAGGCAGCCATTACGGCGGCGAATATCTTGGTGTAGCCGGTGCAGCGGCAAAGGTTCCCGGAAAGTCCGGCGCGAATATCTGTTTCCGTCGCATGAGGCTTGCGCTTCAAGAGATTCACAGCTGCCAGCACCATGCCAGGAGTGCAGATCCCGCACTGCGCGCCACCGTACGCGATGAAAGCCTGTTGCACCGCGTGCAGCTGATCGCCGGTCGCCACACCCTCGATCGTTCGAATCGTTACCCCTTCTGCCTGCAGCGCCGGAATCAGGCAGCTATTCACGATCTCGCCGTCCAGTTCGACGCTGCACGCGCCGCACTCACCTTCTCCGCAGCCTTCTTTTACGCCGGTCAAGCCTGCCTCGTCGCGCAAGACATCGAGCAGCCGCGCCATCGGATAAGCTTCCAGCGTCGCGGCGTTGCCATTCAACGTGCAACGCAGGCGAATTTTTTTCACGCGATCAGGCATGAACGGCCTCAAGCAATTCGCTCAGCACTTCGGGAATTACCGGCACGCGCGTTATATTCAGGCCGATCGCATGCGCTATCGCATTCGCAATTGCTGGCGCCGTGCCGTCCAGCGGCAATTCGCCAATCCCTTTCGCGCCGGCAGGCCCGCGTTCATAGGGATTTTCTTCGAAGTAGATTCGAATCGGCGGGACGTCCATCGAAGTGGGCATGATGTAATTCGTCATCTGGCCGTTCACCATGCGCCCTTCCTGCCATACGATATTCTCGTAAACCGCCATACCGATTCCCTGTGCGACGCCTCCTTCAATCTGGCCCGCGGCTAACACTGGATTAATCACCTTGCCCACTTCCTGCACGGCGACGAAATCCTCGACGCGCACTTCGGCCGTGCGCATATCAACCGACACCTCCGCGACATACACGGCCCAGGCGTAAGCACCGTACGCGTGCCCCTCGTAACGTTCATCGTCCCACAGCAAATCGCGAGGATGTTCGTATTTAACGAATGACGTGAGCGGTCCGATTTCGTCCGCATACCGGCGGCACGCCGCGGCAAATTCCGTTGCGTTGTACTCGGACGAAAGATAGCCGCTATTCATCAGCTTGGCGCGAATCTCGAGTGCAGCGGTTTCAACCAATTTGCCCACAATCATCGAGGTGCGCGACGCGACCGTGGGCCCGCTGTTCGGCACATTCGCCGTATCGGGCTGCACGATTTCAATTTGCTCATGGTCAATGCCGAGCGCTTCACCCGCAATCTGCGAGAAAATCGTATTAGTTCCCTGCCCCATTTCGGTGCTGGCAGCCCTCACACGCACGCGACCCTCGCGCGTCGCCTCGGCGGCGACCTCTGAAGCAAGGTGCTCCTCGCCTGAACCCGTGAACCCGGCACCGTGAAAAAACGATGCGAAACCAATTCCCTTCCGGATCATTTTCCCCGAATTTTCCGCCGCGAATCGTTTGCGCTTCTGACGATAATCGCTTAACTCAAACGCGCGCTCCATCAGGCCATCCATGTCCACTTTTTCGTGGATCACCTGTCCGACAGCGATCGTCTCGCCTTGCTGGATGAAATTCCGCCGGCGGAATTCGTCCGGAGCGAGGCCCACGGCGTCCGCGACGCGGTCAAAATGCCTTTCGAGCGCGAAGACGCTCTGCGGCGCCCCGAATCCGCGGAACGCGCCGTGCGGTGGCGCATTCGTTGCGACGGCCCGGCTGCGGATTCGCACGTTCGGGCAGTTGTACGGTCCAGCCGCGTGAATCGTCCCGCGTGAAAGTACGACCGGCGACAAGGTCTCGTATGCTCCACCGTCCAGCGTGAAATCGATGTCCATCGCCACCAGTTTTCCGTCGCGTGTTACAGCCGTGCGGTGCTTGGTCCGCGACGGGTGCCGCTTCGTCGTCGCCACCATGTCTTCCGCGCGGTCGTAAATAATCTTCACCGGCTTTCCTGATTTCCACGCAAGAAGCGCCGCGTGTGCGGCAATCATCGAGGGGTACTCCTCTTTGCCGCCGAATCCTCCGCCGGTCTCTGCCTGCACCACCCGGATGCGATCTTTCGGCAATCCAAACAGCACCACCAGCGCCTTATGCACGTAGTACGGGCACTGCAGCGACCCCCACACCGTGACGCCTTCTTCCGCGTTCGCCTGCGCGATCATTCCTTGCGGCTCGATGTAGAGCTGCTCCTGCGCACCGGTCTCATACGTTCCTTCGACGATCAATTCGGCGTCGCGCAAAGCGTGTTCCACGTGCCCTTTGTTCACTTGATACGATTTGAAAATGTTGTCCGCTCCCCAAATGACATGCTTGTGCGCCAGCGAATCATCCATGGAAAAAATCGCGGGCAGAGGCTCGATTTCGATGCGCACGCCGCGGCGAGCCTCCTCCAGAAGATATTTGTCGGGGTGCGCAAGAAGGACAACAGGCTCTTCCGGGTGGTTGACGAATTCAGCAGCCAGGCACGGCTGATCGTCGATGAGCAGGGCGATGCAATTCTTCCCGGGAATATCCTTCGCGGTGACGACCGTGAATTCTTCCCACGGAATACCCGGCTCGAAATGAATGCCGAGAATCCGGCCGCGCGCAGCTGGGCTGCGAACCGTCGCGCCAAAGATCATGCCGGGAAATTTCAAATCATCCACGTACTTCGCGCGGCCCGTAACTTTCTCGCGGCCTTCTTTGCGCGGCACGGATTTTCCGATTACCCGGGTAGCCATCGAACTTTCCTCAATAGGCGGTCTTGTCTGTCTTCGACACCCATAGATGAAATGCTTCGAGCGCCTCTTCCCGCATCATGGGAATCAGAGGAATTTTCCTGTGCGCGTGCGGCCGGGGAATTTCTTCATATATCAACGAATCATCGAATCCGGCCTTGGAGGCGTCCGCCGCTGTATTCGCAAAATAGACCCGCGCCGGCCGCGCCCAATAAATCGCACCAAGGCACATGGGACACGGCTCGCAAGTGGTGTAAATCTCGCAGCCTTTCAATTCGAAGTTTTGGAGATGTTGGCAGGCGGCGCGAATCGCCACCACCTCCGCATGCGCCGTGGGATCGTTCGTGGATGTGACGCAGTTGGTCCCTTCCGCGATGATCTTCCCGTCTTTCACGACGACGGCTGCGAAGGGGCCGCCTCGCCCCGCACGGATGTTCTCGAGGGAGAGCTCAATCGCGCGAGCCATGAATGAGTTGCGCATGTTGGTGTAAGCCGCCCTACCGCGCCCGATTGTAGCTCAGCCGCTCGGGGCGCGGCTGAACAATGTCCAACTGTCGTCCGTCTCTCGCTTCAGCGAAAGCCGCTCACGCAGATTCTTCGATGCGGACGCTTTCGCTCAGCCGAGTAAATTCACGATTCGCGAATAATCTTTCTTTGCGGCGCCAGAAGTAAAGCAGCGCGCACCCGATCAGAATCAGCGCGACGCATAGACCTGTCCACAGACCCGGCGCGCCCCAGCGCAGGCGGAAACAAAGGTAGGCGCCCAGCGGCAGTCCAATTCCCCAATAGAGAATCAAGTGGCACAGCATCGGGGTGTGCGTGTCGCCTGCGCCGCGCAGAGCACCCGTCGCCACGGTTTGCATCCCGTCGAATAACTGGAAGAAGGCAGCCACGTACAACAGCACGCCCGCCGCATGGATCACCACGGGATCGGGCGTGTACACTCGCGCGATCGGGTCCGGCACGAGAAATAGAATCACGCCCATGCAGAACATGAAGCTCGTGCCCAGCGCCAGAGCCGTCCATCCCGCGCGGCTTGCTCCGTGCGGGTCGCCTCGCCCCAGTGCCTGCCCCACTCGCACTGCCGCCGCGGACGAGATTCCAAGCGGCACCATGTAAGTAAGGCTCACGGTATTGAGTGCCACCTGATGGCTCGCGAGCGGCACTGCGCCCAACTTGGCAATCAGCGCCGTGCACGCTGCGAACACACCGACTTCCATTCCAAATTGTGTTGCTGCGGGAAATCCTAGCTGGACGAGTTTCCACATGCGAAGGAAATTCGGCAGGCGCGGCGTATCGCGGAGGCCCGTCTGATACCGGTGGTCATAGTACACCGCATAAATCAACAGCACGGTCATCATGTAAATGCGGGCCACGCAGGTGGACCATCCCGAACCCACGGTGCCCATCGCTCGAAATCCCAGATGACCGTACACAAGAGCCCAATTTCCGGCGAGGTTCACAAAGTTTGCCGAAATCAGCGCGAACATCACCGGCTTCGCGAGGTTCATGCCTTGGAGATAACGGCGAAAAATGAAATACAGCAAGAGTGGCAGCGTGCCCCAGTTCAACGCACGCAGGTACGGAATCGCCTGATTCAACACCGAAACTTGAATATCGAGCGAGCGGAGTAGAGGCTCGAACAGCCGCACGACCCCCATCAGAAAAGGCGTGATGGCCAGGCTCAAGTAAACGCCATTTACAAGCGAATGATGGCAGTCTTCCACATCACCGGCGCCATAGGAGTGCGAAACGAGCGTGTCGAGGCCGAGCATCAGTCCCGTTCCAGAAATCGCTACCGCATTGAAGAGAATGCTGCCAAGGCTTACCGCTCCGATGGCCTCGGCGCTGTGAGCCTGCCGGCCGACCATCATCGTGTCCACAATGGCCATCGTCATCCATCCCAGCTCCGCAAGAACAAGCGGGATGGCTAGGCGCACCATCGGACGCGCTTCTCCGGCGATATAGTTTAGAAACAATCGTTTCAGCATGGTTCGGACGGTTCTTCGCATCAGTTCGCGCAAACGACCGCACGCATGGCAACCGCGAGAGAAGAACGCTATCTCAGTTTATAGGTATTCGGAAGCAGGAGGAACCAATACTGCTCAACGCAATACCGAAGCCTTCGCCGGCCAGCCACAATATTCATCGAACTATGGAAAAGGCCTGTCATCCTGAACGCAGTGAAGGATCTCAATGTGCAACTTGTAGCGAGGCTGACGGTCGAACTGGCAGCCTTCACTCCATCCGCAGCGCGTCGATTGGATCAATCGAGGCGGCCCGCCGAGCTGGCACGTAGCTTGCGAGCAGGGCCGCCCCGCCAAGCACAATTCCGACGACTGCAAACGTCACAGGATCTGCGGGCGCAACTCCAAAGAGCAGCGATTTCACAAGTCCCTTTAGTGAAAGTGCTCCTGCCACGCCGATCGCCAGGCCCAGGAAGGCGAAGAGCAATCCTTGTCCCAGAATCATCTTCAGGATTCCAGACGGCTGCGCCCCCAAAGCGATGCGAATTCCAATCTCGCGAACCCGCTGGCTCACCGTGAGAGCCATGATTCCGCCGATGCCCGACACCGCGATCAAGAGCGCAAGGGCTGCGAATAGTCCGAGCAAGGTCGTAGTCACGCGCGGAGAAGCCATCGATTCGTACCGGGCCTGTTCAAGCGTCATCACGCGCGTCACTGCCGCCTGCGAATCCACATCGTGCACCGCACGCGTGATTTGGCGCGCGATGCTGCCAGGCTCGGCGGATGTTTTGATCAACAAGGCGCTCGGATTCGCACCTTGCGTTTCTGGGATGAAGAATTCCGGCGATGGCGCGTGATTGAGCCCGAACTCGTGTACGTCGCCCACGACTCCGACAATCGTGGCCCAATGCTCGCCGTTGTCGCCTGAAACACGCTTCCCGACTGGATCTTCATTTGGCCAGAACTGTCGCTTCATGGCTTCGTTGATAATCACCACCAGCTCGCTCTTCGGACTGTCCGTCTCCGCAAAGTCCCGGCCCTGTTTCAGAGGAATCCCCAGCGTTTGGAAATAGCCGGGAGAAACCGAAAATTGTCCTCCCACCGGCGGAGCCTCTCCTGGGCCCAGATCTCGTCCTTCGATCTTAAACGGACCGGAGAACGCGTTGGAGCCTGCCGAAATCACCTCTGGTTCCAAAGGGTAGCCCGACGATACGGCCGCCGACACGACACCCGGCTCTGCCTGCACTCGATCCAGCATCTTCTTCACGATTTCCGCGAATTGTTCGTTGCTGGCGTACTTGCTAAAGCTAAAAGTGGTCCGCATGGCCAGGACGCGCTGAGTAACGAATCCGGGATTCACCTGCTGCAGCTTATACAAGCTGCGCAGCATGAGCCCTGCGCCAACCAGCAGCACGAAAGAGAAAGCAATTTGCGAAACAATCAGTACGCTGCGCATACGGTTCCTCTGTTGCCCCGCGCCCGCACCTGTACTTCCCTCCTTCAGACCTGACGTGAGATTCACTCGCGAAAAAAGCGCGGAGATCGTGCCGAATACGATGCTGGTACCGAGCGCTGCTATCAGCGTGAATACCAGCACGCCGAAATCGATCCGTATTTCCCGCGCGCGTGGAGTCAAGCGCGAGGCGAATTCAGTGAGCAGGCTTAAACTGCTATACGCCGCCACTAATCCCAACAAGCCACCAAGAAGTGCCAGCAGAAAGCTTTCCGTCAGAAGCTGACGCAAAAGCCGGCTTCGCCCCGCCCCGAGGGCCGTGCGAACCGCCAATTCACGTTCGCGTTGCGACATCCGCGCGAGCGTTAAATTCGCCACATTGGCGCATGCAATCAGAAGCACGAAACCGGCGGCAGCCAGCAGCACCAGAAGCGTGGGCCGCGCTTCATGCGTCAACTCGTCCCGCAGCGCGTTCGGTCTTACGGAGTAGCCCATGCTGTCGGGATAAGACTTCGGGTACTCGGATTTTAACCTGGCTGCGACGGTCGCAAGGTCGGCGCTTGCCTGCGAAAGCGAAACGCCCGGTTTCAGCCGCCCGAATGCTTCCACCATTCGCATATCGCGGTCGTCGATCATTTGTTTCGAAGAGCGAAAAGGGCACGCGGAAGTGGGCATGTACACGTCACTCTCGGCAGGATATTGCGGAACCGGCGGCAGCACGCCCACCACCGTATGAACTTTGTCGTTCATCTCGAACGTCTTGCCCACAATGTCCGGATCGGATCCGAACTTCTTTTTCCAGTATTCGTAACTGAGGAGCAAAACGGGCGGCGCGCCGAGTTTGTCGTCGTCCGGTAAGAAGGTTCTCCCCATCAAGGGATTCACGCCGAAAAGGTCGAAGTAATTTGCGGAGACAACCGCCGTGAGCACGCGATCGGGATCTCCATGCCCGTACAGAATGAACGACATCGCATGGTATTCCACCAACCCGGAAAGTGACTGGTTCTGCTGGCGATAATCGTCAATTTCGCGCGCCGAAAATCCGGTATCGTCAATCCCCTCCTTCTGGGCCTGCTGGCGCAGGAAAACAAGCTGCTGTCCTTGCGGATAAGGAAGCGGCCTCAGCAGCACTCCGTGGACTACGCTGAATATCGCCGTGTTCGCTCCGATTCCCAGCGCCAGCGTGAGCACGGCAAGAGACGTGAATCCCAAATTCTTGCGCATCGTGCGCAAGGCATAGCCCACGTCCTGCTGCAGCATCTCCCAATGTTCGCGCGGAGCCGTAGTGAAAATCCCCGTCAGCGTTTCCCACCATACACGCGCCACTCCCACCGCGCCCGACCGGTCACGCGCCTCGCGCTCCTGGTCGTCGAATGCATGCTCCATTTCGTGCCCATAGTCAGAGCGGAAGTCCGCCGGCAAAACGCGCAATAACGCTCGAAACATTCGCTTCGAAAACGGAACAGATGTTGTGTTCATCGGAGCGGTCCTCCTCTGCGAATCGGGTCAGCCGGGATTGCCCTAGGCCAGTTCAGGTTTGCGAAATAGGTTTTTGTTACGCGCCATGGCGACGAGTTCTTCCAGACGCCGGGCTTCATTCACCGCCACTCGCCGGCCTTTCTCCGTCAGACGGTAATAGCGCCGCCGCTCATCATCCAATCCCGCAACGGGGCGCTTCGTTGATTCCACAATCCAGTCTTCCGCGTTCAAGCGCTTGATGATTCCATACAGCGTTCCAGCACTTAGGCGCACTTTGCCTTCCGTCCTCCGCGCCACTTCTTTCAAAATCGCATACCCGTGCTTTTCCCCATCCGCAAGCGCCAGCAGGACGTGAAACATCGCCGGAGTCAAAGGTTCCTGCTTCGGAGTTTCAGCAGATTCGCGCGAACGCCCCATAAATGCCCTCCCCAACCAAACTTCATCTCTATAGCGAGCGACTGGATACTATAACGTATTGCGATATATGGTCAACAAACGGGTTCGACGCATCCGCTATATAAAAGTGAGCACAGGTTTGATTCAAAACGCCCTTGATAGCCGAAGAGCGCTGGCCGGATGGGCCAACTAGCCGGCGGGTTTTCTGGGTTTGTAAATTCGGATAATGTCGTCCCTGACTTCCACCGTCCGGCCTGGATACTCGCGCGACACCTTTTCCCGCAACTCTTCCATCGTCGGATAGTCCGTGCGCCCATCAAACCAGCGCGCATCATCAATCAGGAGCACATGGTCGTAGGGCGATTGCTTATAGATCGCGTCCAGCTCCAGCTTGATCGGCGACGAAATGTCGAAGTCGTGGCCATCCAGCCAGAAAAGGCACGGCTCCTTCAACGCCGGAATCACTTTGGGCAACACCGTGCTGCTATCGCCTTCCAGCACATGGATATTCGGCCGGTTCGCGAATTTCCTGCGCGCGCTTTCCGCTCGCCACGGATCGAGCTCGATCGAGTAGATTTCCCGAAACCGTTCTTTATTCACGTAGATCATGTGGCCGTAGTTGGTGCCAGTCTCGATCAGCACGTGCAGGCCATACTCGCGCGCATACCTTTCGATCGCGCGCTGCTTCGTCAAATGAGGCGCCTTCACTCCTGGCGACCCCCGCATTTTCCACCAGGCATACTCGCCCGGCGCAGAGAGGTTTTTGTACCAATGAAAGAGCGCACTATTTCTGAACGCTTGTCGCAAATTAGAAGACATTCAATATAGCTACTTTACCCGGTCGATTTTCGCTGCAAGAATGAAGTCGCTTTCGGTGAGCCCGTCGATTTTGTGCGTCCAAGTGGTAACTTCCGCTTTTCCCCATGACAGCAGAATATCCGGGTGGTGCCCTTGCTCTTCAGCAATTTCTCCCACCTTGTTGACGAACGTGAGTGCCTGCCGGAAATCCGGAAATGCAAATTTCCGCACGATGTGGTGACCATTCACCACCTTCCACTCCGGCACCTGCTTCGCAAGGCCGTCAAGTTCCTTGCCCGCCAGAGGCGGCACTCCGCCTTTGCACGGAACACATGTCTTGCTGGCTAGATCGCTCATCGCTTACCTTCCCCGATCCTACCGCGAAAATATTCGCCGCACGCTTTCCACAATCACCGCGCGCTAGACGAAGCCGCATGCGAATCAAGATATTTCCGAACGTAATCTTCAAAAACCTCCTCTAGCCGCTCCACCACGGGAGTATTCCCGTCGCCAATTTTTCGTCCCGCGATTTCGCTCACAGGCAGAAGATTCCGGTTCGTCGACGAAATGAAAACCTCGTCCGCCGCGTACAGACCCTGCGGCGAAAGCGTTTTTTCCTCCACCGGAACGCCCGCCGCCGCCCCGATCTCCAGTAGCACCCCGCGAGTAACTCCTTCCAGGCATCCCGAATTCAGCGGAGGCGTCGCCACTCGTCCGCCCTTCACGCAAAAAATATTCGCCGCCGTGCATTCCGCCACTTCGCCACGCTCATTCAACATCACCACTTCATCGAACCCCTCGCGCTGCGCCTCTTGCAGGCTCCATACATTCACCAACCACGACGTCACCTTCACTCCCGCCAGCGGCGACGCGGCATGCCGTCCCTGTTCCCGCACCCCCAGCCGCGCATGCTGGCTATACGACGGCAAATCCGCCGAATAAATAATCAAATCCACGGGCGGAAGTTCCTCACCGCTGCACCAAAAGCCCGCTTGGTTATAAACTGCATAGATTCGCGCGCAGCCTTCCGTCACCTGATTCGCGCGCAATACTTCTGCCACCTGCGCCCTCACTCTGTCTGCTTTAAACGGGAATGGGATGTGCGTCCGATTCGCGTCGCGCTCAAGACGCTTCCAGTGGCGCTCAAATGCGAAGGGTATCCCCTCGAACACTCGAATTGTCGTGAAAATTCCCCAGCCGCTGATCAGGCCCGCTTGCCCCGGCGAAAGCCGCACTTCCTCGATACCCGATAGCCGATCATTGTGAGCCACATAACGGTGAATCATGCACTCCTCCGGCAAGCGAATGCCATTCTAACGCAGAACCCCGCAGCATGGCGGGAGATGGTCAACACAGCAACGCAGCTCGCTCGAACCCCTTTTTGGCGGCTGGATTCGGCAGGGCAGGCAATCTCGGGTTAGCACCTCGAATCCGAATGATCCTGTATCCTATTGACACCGCCCGTTTCTCCGCCTAAATTGGCTAGTGGCCCTCGGAGGACGTAAAGCTATGCGAGTCTGGTTGCGTGTTTGTCTCATAGCTATCTTAGCGACGGGAATGCTGAATCTGCCTGCCTACGCAGCTCCAGCGAACGCAGCAAACGACCGCCCGCTGGGCATGATCATCCAGGCCGAGGGATTAGCTCATCTGGGTCCCACAAAAGCGGCCATCGGTTCCACGGTTTATCCCGGCGACAGCTTCTTCACCGAAACTGGCGGCACCATGAGGCTTCGCGTGGGCGGCAGCCAGGTTTACCTGCTTTCTGAAAGCGGAGCGTCCTTGTCGCAGGGCAAGGACATGGTTCACGTTGTCGTCTCGCACGGAACCGTAGGCTTCTCTTCTCCGGCAAACGACCCGGTCGGGCTCGACACTCCTCTCGGCTTTGTCCACCCGGTAGATGGCCACCCGGCTTTCGGGCAAGTGACGCTCAACAGCAGCATCGAAATGATCGTTACTGCCTACCACGGTGATCTCATCGTGGAAGAAAACGGTAACGTGCACACGATTCTCGAAGGAAAGTCGTATCGCATCAGCACAGAGTTGGAGCAGCCCGCGCAGCCTTCCTCGCCTTCTCAGTCGAGCCAGGGCAGTGGTGGTACTACGAAGAGCGCCATGTCGTCGCCAAAAGGTGAAGTAATCGCAATCGTCGGCGGCGCGGCGCTGCTCTCCTGGCTGGCCTGGTCCGAACTCTGCGAAAGCCCTCATCGGATGAAGTGCATCAACTGAACACCGCTGATCGCGGTTAATCGCCGTTCTACGGCAGGTGGCAGGATTTCATTCCGCGTTTCTCAAAATACTGCTGGTGGTAATCCTCTGCTCGGAAGAACTCCGCAGCGGGCTCAATCACCGTCACGATTGGCCGCTTGAACACGCCTGACTTTTCCAATAGCGACTTCGAGGCGCGCGCAGACTGTTCCTGCGCAACATCATGAAAGAAAATTTCTGACCGGTATTGCGTGCCCACGTCCGGTCCTTGGCGGTTCAGCGTGGTCGGATCGTGGCTTTCCCAGAAAATCCCCAGCAGCTGTTCGTAGGTCACTTGCGCAGGGTCGTAGTCGATTTCCACCGCTTCCGCGTGTCCCGTGCGGCCGGTGCAGACATCTTCATAGCTCGGGTTCCTCATCGTGCCGCCGGTATAGCCCACCGTCGTCGAGTTCACGCCCTTGAGGTGGCGGAACGCATCTTCTACTCCCCAGAAACAACCTGCTGCGAACGTTGCTTTTGCCATGTTGGAAAGATCTCCCGGTGACTTACGCCTTGAATTCTCTATGTTGCCACAACAGCTGAAAGCGGTCGAGTTGGATACAGTAGGGGCACGGCGTGCCGTGCCCGAGCGCGCTACAGGCACACCTGAGCCATGATGCCGATGCAAAATATCTTGCAGTTGCGTCTCAAGCGTGTAAATCGCGACGAATGGCAGAATCGTGCTAGGTTCCCACAGATTAATTCAGTCCGCGATCACCGCATCGCCGCGTGCTTTCGCTTTCGCCTTCGCGCTTGAATGGGAACAGTCGAAGATCGTCTGAAGAATGTCAGGGATCTCGAACACAGCTTGGTTCTTCATCGCCGTGGCATTCGCGCGGTAGCGGCTCAACGTCGCGGGCTCGATGATTCGCGCCACCGCCGGCACAATCTGCCTGAAACTATGCAGCACCTCGCCCACTTCGTTCTCCAGAATCCAATCGGCGTTGTAGCGTTCCTGCGGCAGCGTCCACGCGTTGCGCTCCACTATTACCGGCAGGTGCATCGCCAGCGCTTCGCTTACGCTGCCGGGCCCAGGCTTGCCGATAAAGAAATCCGCCGTCTGCATATATTGATTCACGCGAGTCGTGAATCCCTCGACGAACCGTGGCAACCGCAAAGTTCGCTCGCGCAATGCCTTCGCCAGCTTTTCATTTTTTCCGCAGATGAAAATCAACTGCAATTCCAAGTCAGACCGGTCGAGCCGCTCCGCGATCTCCAGCATCACACCCGAGCCGAAGCCGCCGAACAACACCAGGGCCGTCGGCAAGTCTGGTCGCAATCCCAGCTTTTCTCGCTCCATCACCCTGTCTTCAATCGGTGGTTCGTAAAAACGTGGGTGCAAAATCATTCCCGACGTCTGAAAAATATGATCGTCTGCGTGGCCCATGCTGCGAGCTTGTGTCACTGCCCGGTTGGAGCCGCAGATAAAATATTGCGACTGGCGCTCAATCCAGAAATGCGGCGGATAGTCCGCTAGATCCGTCAGCACGGTGATGAATGGCCGCTTCGGATATGTACGGCGAAAGCTTTCGCCCAGCGCGCGATTGAAGTGCGGAACAAAGGAAACCACCATGTCCGGCTCGGTTTCCTTCCAGTGAGCTTCGAGCATTCGCACCGTCGGGCCGTGATACGCCCACATCACCGCCTGCAGCACTTTCATCAGTTGCGTGCTCCCCAGCGTGTAACCGGATCGCAACATCCAGTTGTAAAAATCTTCGATGCGAATCCCCGCATATTTTTTCAGGATATCCAGCGTATCCAGGAGTTCCTGTAGGTTCGTAAGGCACACTTCCCACGGCCTCCGTTGGCTGCGAATCGCGATGTCAAGTGCTGTGGCAGCAGCACGATGGCCGCCGCCGGCGTCGAAAAATCCGAACTCGATTCTCAACATGCGACGCGCAGTCTCGCAGTCCAACGTCCGTTGCATAATACAATTTGGTTAAAAGAGTGTTTCTCGTGTCTAAATGATTAAGTCCCTGTGTTTTCATAAGTTTAGCTTCACTGTCACATGCGCGTAATCCTCGTGATTCATTCTGACAGCGTGAGATGCGATATGCATGTTCACTCGTACTTCTCCGGTGCTTGCACCACTCCTTTCCTTTCCAAATTTTGCCGCGAAAGTTATAGCGATCCTCTCCAGGTTTATGAACAGCTGCGCCGTCGCGGCATGAATCTTTTCACTCTCACCGATCATGATTCGATTGAAGGCGCCGAAAAACTTCGCAGCTTGCCGAATTTTTTCTTGAGCGAAGAGCTCACCTGCCGCATGCCCAGCGGCACGCAAATTCACGTCGGCGTTTACGACATTACCGAGCGGCAGCACCTTCATCTCCAGCAGCGCCGCAACGATCTCGTCGCATTGCTCATGTACCTTTCCGAGCGCCGCCTCCTCTTCAGCATAAATCACGTCTTCTCCAACCTCACCGGCGAGCGCGAACGCGAAGACTTTGCCTGGTTTCGCGAATACTTTCCGGCGATTGAGACTCGCAATAGCCACATGCTCGAAAGGTCCAATGCGAATGCACAAACCTTGGCACGGCAGTGGGAGAAAATTGCAATCGGTGGAAGCGACGCGCATGCATTGCCGTCCGCGGGCACGGCTTACACGGAAGTTCCGGCCGCGCGAAGCAAAGAAGAGTTCTTTGACGGGCTGCGCGGCGGCATGGGCAAGGTTGCCGGTGAATCCGGCTCTTTCGCCAAGCTGACGCGCGATTGCTTTCTGATTGCCGCTGAGATGATGCGCGAAAAATCCTGGACGGCTCTCCTCGCGCCTCTCGGAATGCTGCTCCCAGCATTCACATGGCTCAACTATTTCGAGGAACGGCAATTCAGCCGCCGCTGGGCTGCTGAAGTCCTCGGCAAACTGAAATCTCGCCCACGCTCTCGCTGGATCTCTGTGCCGCAACCGGCGCTGGAGGAATGGGTATGACCGTCGCACAATCTGTCTGGAACCAGATTCAATCCAATGACCACCGCCTGATGCGCCGGGTCCATCGCTGGCGCGCACCGCGCTGGTTCCGAATTCTAATGATCGTCGCCACGCGCGGCGGTGACGGCTGGCTCTGGTACGCCCTCGGATTGATCTTGGTTGTCTTCGGCGGGCCGCATCGCTTTGCAGCCATAGGCGCGGCCGCAGCCGCGGCGGTAGCCGGCATTTTCATATTCCGCAGTCTCAAACATGCCAGCCACCGCAAGCGTCCCTGCGAAATCGAGCCGCACTGCTGGGCTTCAATTCTGCCGCCGGACAAATACTCGTTTCCGTCAGGACATTCGATCACAGCCTTTGCTGTGGCCATTACCATCGGGCTTTTCTATCCTGAGCTTTTGGTAACCTTGCTCACCGTTGCCATGTTGATTGCCGCTTCGAGGATCATCCTTGGCATGCATTTCTTGAGTGACGTCCTCGTGGGCGCGGCAATCGGCGCGATTCTCGGAGAAATCGGCTACCACACGTTCATGCTCTTCTAGAGACTGCCACGTAGGCCGGCGCCCTGAGACTCGTATCGGACGAGCAAAATCGTGACGCGACGACTCGTCTCTCAAACCCTGGCGCGGCTCGAAGTTTCCTGCCTCAACAATTCGATCAGAGCTCGGTATAAACGCGCGCGAACTTCTTGGCGTTCGCTCGCGCGGGTCAGATAACGCACCGAAATCGTCACTCCACTGCCCTCCAGCCGGACGCTGACGGACGGTGCCGTGGAAGCGCTCCCTTTCGCGTTGGGAAATGCCACTCCGGGCAGTCCGGAGTTCGGCACGCTTTCCTTCGTGGCTGTAATCTCTGCCACAATCTTCTGGATCTCTTCGGCAATCGGATACGGGTCGGATCCGCTGGGAGCCTGCACCTGCACCTCATCCCAAAGCCACTGCCCCGTAGTTGAAAAGTTGATGTAGTGCCCCTCGATCGCGAAGCTGTTCACGAACGTAATCTTCCGTCCGGTGGGATGGGCTGCGTCAGTCCAGCTTCCCGTCTCCAACAGCACGGTGTGGAACAAGCCCACCTCGAGCACTTCTCCTCCCACTCCGTTGATTTCCACCCAGTCTCCAGGACGAATGCCGTCCCGGCCCATCAATACAAACCACCCGAAGAAGCCCACAATGAAATCCTTCAGAGCCACTGTAAGCCCGGCGCCTGCCAGGGCCACCACCGTCGCGAAATTGCTGGGTTTCCCGAAGATGACGAGAAGGATTAGGACCATTCCGAGCGCCTGCACCGCAAACAAGACCACCGTCCGCATCGTCTGAAGTTGGCGCTGCTCTGGTGACAGATCGGAAAAAAACCGCTGCGCGCCCACGTTGGCGCCAAACACCAAGAGGCCGATCACCAGAATCCAGAATGCTGCAAGAAACATGCCGTGCACGTAGGCGCGCTTACGAACCGTCACGTAGTCGATCCAATTTCCGTAAAGGGTTGCGAGTTCCTGCTCGGTCTCAATCCGCTTGACTAGGTGCGTCAGGTTCTTCTGATCCACTGTAAGATCTTTCAGGAACGACAAAGCTGCGTCTTGGCTGTTCGGCCCGCCCGCACTCGCTCCCGTTGTCTCATTCGCGGGAGTGCCGTTGGTTGTTCCTGCGACGGCCGGCGTAACTGCATTCTGCGTCCCGCCCGCTTTCGGCACCGTCTTCGATTGCTTGCTGATGATTTTCTTCTGCACCTTCTCTTCGCTTAGTGCCTTCTCGAGCGCGTCGTGTTCTACGGCCAGTTTTGATTGACGGTCGAACGCGTTCTGCTGTGCCTGGCGAAGCAGATTCTGTTTCGAATGGAAGGAAAGCCACGCTTCCACCTGCGCAACGAGGCTGCGCGATGTGGTCAGCTCGATGGAGGGAGTCGCACCGGCCGGCGTGCCGGCGTTGGCTTGTGCCGCAGCAGCTTTCTGTGAGGCTTCGTGCTGATCCCGCAAATTCTGAATTGTGGCTTGTTTGTCTCCGCCCGCGCGGATCAGGTCCTGATGCGCATCGTCCAATTCGTCCTGATCCAGTTCCAGCTGCGCTTGCGCCAGACTGAGCTGTTGTTGAAGGTTCTCCTTCGTTTTCTCGTTCGCTTTGGCAATCTGCTGGGTCAATTGCGCAACGCGCGCCTGGCTGGCCGTTACAGTTACTTCTGCCGCCTTCAGACGCTCGGTGATCTGCTTCGTCTGCGCCGTCAGGGGCCCCGGATTTTGCGCGGCGTCTTGCAGCGCCGCCGTGAAGGCTGCGTCGACGGAATAATCGGCCAGCCGCAAGGCTTCCTGCGCATACCCCTTTTCTCGTCGAGACTCGGCTAGCTGCGATAACTGCTCGGCAGTATCGAGAGCCCGGGTGTCAACCAAACTCTCTTGGTGCCTCACGTTGGACCGCATGGCGCGCAGCCGGGCGCGATAATCTGCCCACTGCCATGTGAAAATGACCGCGGCCAGCGCTGCCAAAGTCAGCGCCCCCAGGATTGCTAGAATCGTCTTTTGAGCATTCCGCACGGATCCGCCTAATCTCGAAATTGTATTACGCGCCTAAACCGCTCCGTTCAAGTATTCGTTGCGAATGTGCGGTGAGAAGCGACGGACACCAAATTTCAAAGAGAGCCGGTTGACCTGTGCGGCACCGCGAGCGGAGAATACCTTTGGCAAACAATCTGCAAGTAGCATCACAAATCGAGCGGCAATAAATTCTTTCCGGTGATCAGCCTGGCGGCGCGATCAAACGTGACGTAGAGCCACATCCACTGCAGGAAGACGAGCAGCCGGTTCTGAAATTCGACGATGTACATCAAGTGGATAAAAATCCAGACCAGCCATGCGGGCAAACCTGTAAGAGTCATGAAATTCAAATCAGCCACTGCCGCACCCCGGCCGATCGTCGCAAGATTTCCTTTGTCGAAATAACGGAACGGCGGCATTTTCTCGCCGCGCAATCTTCGCTCGATCACTTTCGCAACGTAGCGCCCCTGTTGGATTGCCGGTTGCGCAACGCCAGGCAGCGGCTTCCCGGTCTGATGAGTGAAACTCGAAAGGTCGCCAATCACAAGAATTTCAGGATGGCCCGGCATGGTCATATCCGGATCTACGATCACGCGTCCGGCTCGGTCTGTCTTGACGCCTAGTCTTTTGGCGAGCGCCAGGCCGAGTGGAGACGCGAGCACTCCCGCGGCCCAGAGAATTGTGCGCGTAGGAATAAGTTCGGTATGATCTCCGGATTTGATTGTCACCGAGTGCGCCTTAACGTCCGTCACCATCGCGCCGGTACGAACCGTCACCTTGAGCCGCTCCAGCATTTTGCGCGCGGCTTCGGAAAGTTTCGGCGGATATGTGGGCAGAACTCGATCCATTCCTTCTACCAGAATGATTTGCGCTTCGGTGGGATTGATGCGGCGAAAATCGTGTTTCAGAGTATCGTTCGCGATTTCGCCGAGCGCGCCCGCCAGCTCAGCTCCCGTCGGACCGGCGCCGACAATCACAAACGTCATCCACTCTTTCAGCTTCTCGGGATCTGTTTCGCGCTCAGCCGCTTCGAAAGCCAGCAGAATTCGCGAGCGCATGTCCGTGGCGTCTTCAATCGTTTTCAGCCCCGGCGCGAATTTCTCCCATTCGTCATGACCGAAATATTGATGGCTCGAGCCGGTGGCAACGATGAGCGTGTCATAGCCAATCGCGCCATCGCTCAAGATCACTTGATGCTTCTGCGGATCGATGTCAACCGCTTCGCCGAGAAGCACCGTGGTGTTTTTGTTGTGCTTCAGCACTTGGCGCAACGGCCCGCTGATATTCGCGGGAGAGAGAGAACCCGTGGCGACTTGATAGAGGAGCGGTTGAAATAAGTGGAAGTTGCAGCGGTCGATCAATGTGACATCGACCGGGGCGTGCTTGAGTTTTTGCGCGGCGCTCAAGCCGCCAAAGCCGCCGCCCAGAATCACCACTCGCTGTCGCGTCGCCATTTTTGCCTCTTGAATTTGGTTCTTTGGGGGCGTTAGATCTCGTATGTTATTGCTAATACGCTTGTTACGCGGCATTCTAGTCGCGGAACCGTGTATTATATTTGCCGCCGAAACCAGGTTCCTGTGGCGGCGGGCATTTTTCGCCCGGCTTTCGCCTTACCCCTATAATTAGATGCGATCGTTTTTCGTCGAAATCACTCCTAAAAACAGGCTAGCACGGTGGGGAGGATTTGTTTGAAGAGTTTGCGTGTAAAGACTGGTAGGAGTTGAGATCTTGTGTCGGGTCTAGAGCCGTAACCGTGAAGCGACGCGAAGGCAGTAAAGCAGCTTTGATCAGGGGGGCCTTGATGGCGTGCGGGAGAGGCTTCGTTCAAGGGGTCGCCGGATGGCGTGTGGGAGATGGTTGGGAAATTGGGCCCAGGCAGGAATGCCTATGCTACCGACATCCTTATGAAATCTTTATGCGTCCCTTATGCCTTCCTGATGCGGGGAGCCTTAAGCTGGCCTCGGTTCTGGGCGCCGCCAGAGAGGATGAGGTAGGTGCAAGATGCTGGCAGTCGTCTTTGTTATCAGCTGTGTTTTCAGTATGCGGGTTCTACATATACGTGCTGGTGCAGTTGCAACGAGAACAGAAGCAGGAAAGCGAGCGCAGGAAACACTTGCCGGAACATTTGCTTCACATCGGCTCTCGACCCCCAAAAGGGACAGACTCTTCCGTCTCCTGGTTGACATCGAAGCGTCGCACGGATGATTCACAAAGTTCGCGAAGAGAAGCAGCCTCCCATCGAGAGACGATGCTGGGCATCAGTTTTTCGATAGCGGGACTGCTATCACTCTTTGCTGGAATCGAACTACTGAATTCATTCGCAAAGTGGTTGCACTAAACCAACGTTAGCCCGTTTTCAAAACCATTCTCAATTTCAGAGGAAGTTGAAAGAGGGGAGAAAATTCATGTCGAAATTTCTGATGCAGAGCAACTGGCGAGCTATCGCGTGTTCTGTTTTCATTCTCGCGCCGCTACCCTGTTTTGCGCAGACATCGGGGACAGCGAACCAGCACCCGAGCGCCGCCAATCAGCAGGCATCGCCTGAAATCCTGAAGGAACTGGAGGCGATGCGCCACCGCATCGATGAACTAGAGGCTGAATTGAAGGCGCAGAAGACAGCACAGGCTCCGGCGGAGAGGCCCGGATTCGTGTCCGCGGCATTTCCGCTAGAAACAGCAGATCGAAGCGCCGTGAGCCCGGAAAGCTCTTCGCTTAGCCCCTCCGGGGACTCCCCTGCCGCCGACATTTCGAGCGCTCAAGAAGCAGCGGTGGTTACCAAACAAACCGCACCCCTCATTCCAGAGCAGAAGCAGCCATTCTCGGATGCCGATTGGACGTGGCTGAACGGGAATCCGCGCACGAAGGAAATCTTTTGGGACACGAAATTCTTCACGCCTGAAATCCGAGCCGATATGAATTACGTAGTTGATTTCAATCATCCGATCGACCATTCGATCGGAGGATCGAGCGAACTCTTTCGCTCCAGTGAAGTGCATCTGGAACAGTTCGGAGTGGGCGGCGACTTTCACTACGACAACGTCCGCGCCCGGTTGATGACGCAGTTCGGCATGTATTCTGCGACCACTCCGCGAAATGACCCCAGTCCAGGTCACGGGCAGTGGGATGTCGTCAGCGCTTATCGCTATGTTTCCGAAGCGTACGGCGGATACCACTTTGATGTATTGCACGGCGTGAACGTGGATGCAGGAATCTTTCTTTCATACATCGGCCTGTTCAGTTACTACAACTTCGACAATTGGGCCTACCAGCCCTCTTACGTATCCTCCAACACGCCATGGTTTTTCAACGGCGTGCGTGTACAGATTTTCCCGACGGCCCATCTGAAGATCGAGCCTTGGTTCATCAACGGATGGCAGGCGTACTTCTCCGCCAATCACAGGCCCGGCCTTGGCGGACAGATCAAGTGGACCCCGAGGCCATGGATCAACATCATCTCCAACAACTACGGACTGGGGCGGGACGATCTCTTCATACCCAATCGCAGGAGGATTCACACCGACGACAGCATAGAGGTGAAATATTTCGATCGACCCGACAGCACTCTGGACAAGATGGCATTTTCACTAACAGCCGACGCTGGATGTGAGTACGGAGGCGGTGTGAGCTGCTATGGCAACAAAGCAGGGGGACCAAAACAGAGCTTCTTGGGATTCATGTTGTACAACCGATTCTGGTTCCATCGAGACTTGTTCGGCCTAACGGTCGGCGGCGGAAAGATCAACAATCCGGGACGGTATCTGGTTCTGCTGCCGCCCATCAATGGCGAAACCGCCGTTACTGCCTCGACGAATTCTCCATATTTCACAGAGAATCCTGGCGATCCGTTCAAGGCGTGGGACTCCTCCGCCACATTTGACTACATGCCCAAGCAGTACATCACGTTCCGCTGGGAGTATGACTACCGCCACGCGAACGTTCCGTACTGGACCGGGCGCGGAGGAATCACTCCTCCCAGCGGCAACACCGGTTTCCCGACGCAGTTTGTCTGCCAAAGCGGAGTTACGTCGGGAGCGACCAGCCTGCCTGACGCACAAACGGCTTGTAGCGCGATCGGATCAACCGTCTGGTTTCCCGACCTTCGCCGGAACGAATCATTCATCGATATGTCGATCATGGTGAAGTTCTAGGGAGATTTTTATGCGAGACATAGCGTTTTTTATTTGTACGGGCGGATTTTTCGTTTTGGCGATCGTGTACGTATGGGCTTGCGAGCGGTTGAAGTAAGGAGCGACGGAGATGCTTGGTAACATTTTGCTTTTGGGAATCTCCACTGCGCTGCTGGTGTATCTGCTGGCGGCGCTTTTGTGGCCGGAAAGGTTCTAGCAATGACAGCGAACGGATGGTTTCAAATCGGCGTGTATTTTATTTTGCTGCTGGCGATCACGAAGCCACTGGGCGTGTACATGGCGCGCGTGTTCAGCAGCGAGAAGACGTTTATGGATCCGATGCTGCGGCCCATGGAGCGTCTGCTGTATCGCATGACAGGCGTGGACGAGACGCACGAGATGCGTTGGACAGAGTATGCGACGGCCATGCTGCTCTTGAGCGTGGTCTCGATGATCCTGCTTTACGTGATTATGCGGGTGCAGCAGTGGCTTCCCTGGAACCCCCAACACTTCGGAGCGGTGGCGCCCGATCTGGCATTCAACACGGCGGCCTCGTTCACCACCAATACAAACTGGCAAGTGTATTCCGGCGAATCGACGATGAGCTATTTCACCCAGATGGCCGGGCTGGCGTATCACAACTTCCTTTCGGCAGCGACGGGGATTGCGCTGGCGATTGCGGTGATTCGCGGAATCGCGCGGAAGGAGATGCAGACAATTGGAAATTTCTGGGTCGATCTGACCCGGACGATTTTGTGGGTGCTGCTGCCGGCGTGCGTGGTGGCGGCTCTCTTCCTTGTTTCGCAGGGCACGGTGCAGAGCCTGAAGCCTTATGTGACCGCGAAGCTGGTGGATCCACAGACCGCACAGGTGACGGGCAGCGATGGAAGAACGACCACGCAGCACGTGACCGAGCAATCCATCACACTCGGGCCGGTGGCTTCGCAGGAAGCGATCAAGGTGTTCGGCACGAATGGCGGCGGCTTTTTCAACGCCAACAGCGCACACCCCTTCGAGAACCCGACTCCGCTGACAAACTTCGTTCAGATGCTGCTGATTTTCGCGATTGGATCGGGATTGACGTACACGCTGGGACAAATGACCGGTTCGCAGAAGCACGGGTGGGCGGTGTGGGGGGCGATGGCGGCGCTTTTTCTGGCCGGAGTGTTTTTCGCCTACAGAGCCGAAGCGCGAGGCAATCCCGAATTGCACGGTGTTGACCAGCACGTGAGCGCCACGCAGCCGGGCGGAAACATGGAGGGCAAGGAGGTGCGGTTTGGAATCGCCGACTCAGCGCTCTTTGCAACGATCACGACGGATGCGAGCTGCGGCGCGGTAAATGGCGTGCATGATTCGTTTACGCCACTCGGCGGGATGATTCCGATGGTCAACATGATGCTTGGCGAGATCGTGTTTGGCGGAGTCGGGGCGGGTCTTTACGGGATTGTGGTGTTCATCATTCTGACGGTGTTCATCGCAGGGCTGATGGTGGGCCGGACGCCGGAATATCTCGGAAAGAAAATCGAAGCATATGACGTGAAGATGGCGATGCTGGCCGTTCTGATTTTTTCGCTGCTGATTTTGAGTTTCACGGCGGTGGGCTCCGTGACAGCCAATGGAAAAGCCGGGATTACAAATCCGGGGCCGCACGGGCTGTCGCAGATTCTGTACGCGTACACATCCGGAGCAGCGAACAACGGTTCGGCGTTTGCGGGCCTTAGCGCGAATACGCTCTGGTACAACGTGACGATGGCTCTTGACATGTTGTTTGGACGGTTTTTTATGGTGCTTCCGGTTCTGGCGATTGCCGGCAACCTGGCCAAGAAGAAAATCGCGCCGGAGACGGCCGGCACGTTTCCTGTGACCACGCCGCTTTTCGCAACGCTCCTGGTTTCCGTGATTTTGATCGTAGGGGCGCTGACGTTCTTTCCGGCGCTGAGCCTGGGGCCGATTCTGGAGCACTTGCTGCTGCATGCGGGAAAAGTATTCGGAGGATAGGCGATGAGTGCGGGGATGATGATGACTCCTGAAGCGATCAAGATGCCCGGCGCGGGGAGCGATAGCCCGAAGAGAACGAAGAAATCGCTGTGGAGCGGCGGGATTGTGAGCGGGGCGTTATGGGATTCGGTGAAGAAACTGAATCCGCGCACGCTGATGAAGAATCCGGTGATGTTTGTGGTGGAAGTAGGCGCGGTGGTGACGACGGTGGATTTGCTGCGCGAAATTCCTCACCACTCGAATGAATTCGGATTCGCGCTGCAAATCACGCTGTGGCTGTGGTTCACGGTGCTTTTTGCGAATTTCGCAGAAGCGATGGCGGAGGGCCGCGGGAAAGCGCAGGCGGAAACGCTGCGCAAGGCGCGTTCGGAGACGCATGCGCGGCGGATGAAAGCGGACGGCACGTTTGAAGATGTGCCGGGATCGAAATTGCGCGCGGAGGATGTGGTGGTGGTGAGAGCCGGCGAATTCATTCCCGGCGACGGCGAAGTGGTGGTGGGCGTGGCGTCGGTGGATGAATCGGCGATCACAGGAGAATCGGCGCCGGTGATTCGCGAATCGGGCGGGGACCGGTGCGCGGTGACGGGCGGGACGCGGGTGCTGTCCGATGAAATCACGGTGAAAATCACTTCGAATCCAGGCGAGACATTTCTCGACCGGATGATCAAGCTGGTGGAAGGGGCCGAGCGGCAGAAAACACCGAACGAGATTGCGCTGAATATTTTGCTGGCTGGCCTGACGATTATTTTTCTTCTTGCGGTTGTGACTTTGCAGCCGATGGCGATTTACTCCGGCGCGCCGCAATCGATTTATGTGCTGATCTCGCTGCTTGTGTGCCTGATTCCGACGACGATTGGCGGATTGCTTTCCGCCATCGGCATTGCTGGGATGGATCGCGTGGTGCAGCGAAACGTGCTGGCGATGTCGGGACGCGCGGTGGAAGCGGCGGGGGATGTGGATACGCTGCTGCTCGACAAGACGGGAACGATTACTTTGGGCAACCGGCGCGCGACGGAATTCATTGCCGCGCCCGGCGTCGCAGAAGGAGATTTGGCGGATGCGGCGCAGCTTGCCTCGCTGACGGACGAGACGCCGGAGGGTCGGTCGATCGTGGTGCTGGCGAAGGAGAAATACGGATTGCGCGGGCGGGAGTTGGCGTCGGTGGCTGCGAATTTCATTCCGTTTTCTGCGACCACTCGCATGTCCGGCGTCGATCTCGACGGGCGCGAAATTCGAAAGGGCGCGTTTGACGCGATTGTACGTTACGCGGCGGACGGAGGGAATCGCGTGCCGGCGGAAGTGGAAGATGCGGTGAAGGCGATCGCCAGCGCGGGAGGAACACCCTTGTTAGTGGCGGAGGATCGGCGCGTGCTGGGAACGATTTATCTGAAGGACATCGTGAAGGGAGGGATGCGCGAGCGTTTCGATCAACTGCGCGCGATGGGCATTCGGACCGTGATGATAACGGGCGACAATCCTTTGACGGCTGCTGCGATTGCGCGTGAAGCAGGCGTGGATGATTTTCTGGCGCAAGCGAAGCCCGAAGACAAGCTCGCGTTGATTCGCCGGGAGCAGGCCAAGGGGAAACTCGTGGCGATGACGGGCGATGGAACGAACGACGCGCCGGCGCTGGCACAGGCGGACGTTGGCGTGGCGATGAATGCCGGCACGCAGGCGGCGAAAGAAGCCGGCAACATGGTTGATCTGGATTCAAATCCAACGAAACTCATCGAGATCGTCGAGATTGGAAAGCAGCTGTTGATTACGCGCGGGTCGTTGACCACATTTTCGGTGGCGAACGACGTGGCGAAATACTTCGCGATTATTCCGGCGATGTTTGCAGCGGCGTTCCCGCAGCTCGAGCTGCTCAACATCATGCACTTAAGGACGCCACATTCGGCGGTGCTGTCGGCTGTGATTTTCAAC
Source organism: Candidatus Acidiferrales bacterium (assembly GCA_035262725.1). Lineage (GTDB taxonomy): Bacteria > Acidobacteriota > Terriglobia > Acidiferrales > UBA7541 > Palsa-295. The sequence goes on from DATFSH010000098.1 coordinate 30,817, forward strand.
GCATTGATCATCGTCGCGCTGGTGCCGCTGGCGTTGCGCGGCGTGCGGTACCGGCCACTGGGCGCGGAGGCGTTGTTGCGGCGCAATCTTTTGTTTTATGGATTTGGAGGAATCGTCGCGCCATTTATCGGAATTAAATTGATCGACATGATCATTACGAGCATTGGTTGGGCATGAGGAGACCATGAAGCGAAATTTTATGATTTCGATTTGGATGACGCTGGCTACAACGGTGCTTTTGGGGATTATCTATCCGCTGGCGGTGACCGGACTCGCGCAGTTGCTTTACCCGCGGCAGGCGAATGGCGAACTTATTCAGCGGGCTGACGGAAGCGTGGTGGGCTCGAAGCTGATTGGGCAGCCGTTTACGTCGGCGGGATATTTTCATTCGAGGCCGTCCTCTGCTGGGCCTGCAGGATACGATCCTATGGCTTCGGGGGGATCGAATCTGGGGCCGACGAACAAGGGACTGGTGGATCGCGTTGCGGGCAGCGTGCAATCGCTTTCGGCGGAAAATCCTGGCGCACCGATTCCGGCGGACCTGGCGACTGCGTCAGGCTCGGGGCTCGACCCGCACATTTCTCCCGCAGCGGCGGAATTTCAAGTGGCGCGCGTGGCGCGCGAGCGAGGGATGAAGGAAAGCGATGTGCGCGCGCTGGTAGCGAAACACACCGAACAGCGGGAGCTTGGATTTCTTGGCGAGCCGCGCGTGAACGTGCTCGAACTCAACCTCGACCTGGATACGACGCATCCGGGGCTGTAGCTCGGCTCGCGCCGGAGTGCGTAGCTATTTTCCCGCGTGGGAGCCGCGAGTTTTTCCGGGTGAGGGCTCGAAGCGATAGCCGATCCACGGATCGGTGTGGATATAGCGCGGATGGCGGGGATCCGGCTCGATTTTTTTTCGCAGCTGATTGATAAAAACGCGCAGATATTCGGTTTCGTCGCCATAATCGGGGCCCCAGACGGCCTGCAGAAGCCGGCGATGGCTGAGCGATACTCCTTGATTGGAGACAAGCTGGCGCAGCAGTTCAAATTCCTTCGGCGTGAGGCGAATCGCAATTCCCTTCACTGTTACGTTTCGCTTCGCGAAATCAATCACCAGGTCATCCGAGCGAAACGCTGGAGTGTTTTCGGCCGTCGCAACGCGGCGAAGGGCCGCCCGGATGCGCGCCATCAATTCGTCGGCGCCAAAAGGCTTCACCACGTAGTCGTCGGCGCCGGCATCGAGCGCCTGCACTTTGTCTTTTTCCGTGTTGCGAACGGTGAGCATGATGATGGGCACATCGATGGTGCGCCGGATGGCGCGACAGGTTTCGAGGCCGGACATTCCGGGCATATTCACGTCGAGGAGAATCAGGTCGGCACGCTCGCTGCGAAACTTTTCCAGGGCTTCCTCGCCGGACTTCGCCTCGATCACACTGTATCCCTGCGAGGTGAGCGTGGTGCGCATCACGCGGCGGATCTGCGGCTGATCATCCACGATCAAGATCGTTGGGGAGGTCATGTGCCGGCTACAACGCGGTTGCGATCGATCGGAAGCGTAAAGGAGAAAACGGAACCGTGGCCGCGCTGGCTGGTGAGGCTCATCGTGCCGCCGTGCGCTTCGACGATTGCCTTGGCGATCGGCAAGCCCATGCCCGTGCCTTCCACGCGATAGCGCTGGTCGCGGCCGCGATAAAACTTCTCGAAGATCAGATTCTGCTCCGGATCATCGATGCCCGCGCCTCGGTCCGCCACGCTGGTAATCACAAAGTCGCCGTTCTGTTCGGCGGTAATCGTGATCGGCTCATTGGGAGGCGAATACTGGTTCGCATTTTCGAGCAGGTGGGTAAGAGCTTCGCGTGCGCGCGCCAGATCGACTCGCACGCGCGGCAATTCCCCAGGCACCCGCAGCTCGACGCACCGATTGCCAAGCACGCTTTTCGTTTGCGCTAAGGCGGCGTCGATAACATCCGATAACGGGCGTGGCTCGAGCTTCAGGACCACTTCTCCGGCATCCAACTGGGCCATCTCCGCGGCTTCGCCAACGAGCCGGTTCAGGCGGTCGCTCTCCTCATTGATGATAGTAAGGAGCTCGCTTCGTTGCTCATCACTCAGCGCGGGGTTCGAAAGCAAATTCGTCACCGACGCTTTGATGGACGTGAGCGGTGTGCGAAGCGCATGGGTGACGGAGTCGAGCAACGCCGTTCGCAGCCGCTCGCCTTCGCGCGCCGCTTCCGTCTGGCCGAGCTGTTCCACGGCGCGAGCTCGCTCCATCGCCACTGCTATCAAAGTGCCAATCGCTTCGAGAGTCTGCCGCGACAAAATCGTGCCTGAAATCCCAAGGCTTCCGATGGGACGCACGCCCATGCGCACCGGCACGAAGCAGATGCTGTTGGCCACGTCAATCACGGGCTCTTCGCGTGCAACGATTGCTTTGAGACTTTCCAAGTCAAGCAGCGGCATCACGGGACCGGAGCGATAGACCTTCTGCTTATCGGCAAGGAACAGAGCCGCCGCGCCCACCTCAAATGTATCCACAATTTGGGCGGGAATTCGATTCAGCAACTGAATCACGTTGCCAGACTCGAGCAAACCGCGGCTGAACGAATAGAGCCGTTCCACCTCGCGCCGGCGAGCCGAAAGATCCTCAGACTGCCTGCGCGCGCGATTGGAGAGCTGGCTGGCCAGCACGGAAACCACAAGGAACGCGAAAAGCGCCACCCAATTCTGAGGATCGGCGATCGTTAAAGTACCTATAGGAGGAAGAAAGTAATAATTGAACGCGAGCATCGCCGCGATGGACATGAAAACCGACACGGCGATACCCCAAAAAGTGGACACCGCTAAAATGGCAAGCAGGAAAGTAAGCGCGACGGTGGTGGCATTGACGGGGAGCACCTTGCGGTAAAAAATGGTGATCCCGAGCACGATACCGAAAGCGGCGGCAAATTGAAGCGCACGGCTAACGGAATTTTCGCGCATCGCGACATTCTATCGTAGCTTTCTATGCGCCCGTAAAAGAGAATACCCGGCATGCCTAAGACGCCCGAACAATGGCTGGCGGAGTCGAACCCCCCTGAAAAAGCCAAAGGCTCGCTGAAGCTTTTTCTCGGCTACGCGCCGGGCGTCGGAAAAACCTACGGGATGCTGAGCGAAGCCATCCGCCGGAAAACTCGCGGCGAAGATGTGGTGATTGGAATCGTCGAAAATCACGGACGCAAAGGAATCATCGAACTTGCCGAGCAACTGGAAACCGTTCCGCGCAAGAAGATCGACTATAAAGGCACGCTGTTCGAAGAAATGGATACGGACGGAATTCTGGCGCGCCGCCCGACGGTGGTCCTGGTAGACGAACTCGCGCACACGAATATCCCCGGCAGCAAACATCGCAAACGATACGAAGACGTGCTCGAACTTCTCGAAGCGAAGATCGACGTAATTTCTACCGTCAACATTCAGCACATCGAAAGCATCGCGCCAACTGTTCGCGCGATCACAGGTGTGGCAGTACGCGAAACCGTGCCGGATTGGGTGTTGCAGGTGGCAGACGAAACGGTGATGGTGGATTTGACGCCCGAAGCGCTGCAAAACCGGATGAAGCGCGGCGACGTGTACAACCGCGACAAGGTGGAACAGGCGCTCAAGAATTTCTTCCGCCGCGGAAATCTGATCGCGCTGCGCGAGCTAGCGCTACGTCAGGTAGCCGAGCAAGTGGATCGAAGCCTTGAATCCTACATGGTGGAGAAAGATATCCGGGAAAGCTGGGCGGTTCGCGAGCGAATCGCGGTGTTGATCAGCCCCAATCCGAAAGCGCAATATCTGGTGGCCAGAGCGGCGCGCATGGCGCGCAGGATGGATGCCGACCTCTACGCAGTGCACATCGATATCGACCATGGCACTTCCAGCGAGCAGGATCAGAAATTGCTGGCCGCCAACATGCAGTTTGCTGAGAGCCTGGGCGCGAAGACAGTTCGGATAAAAGGTGACAACGTAGCTGATGCGACTGCCCAGTTCGTCCGCGAAAAACACATCACGCAGGTAATCTTCGGGCGCACCGCCGTGGAAGGCTTTCGGAAATTGTTGTTTCTCAATGCGATCAATCGATTCCTGCGCGATGCACCGGCAGTCGACGTGCATATCGTGACGCAGGAGCCGGACTGACCCGATTGAGTGGGTGCCTGGGAGTGTGACGCTACACGCGAGGTATCTGCGAGACGTTCCAGCCGCCGCCGATCGCCTTCACCAGCAACACGCTGGCCTGCATGCGGCGTGTTCGAATGCTCACCTCGGTTACTTCGTCCGCGAGCGCGGCATTTTGCGCCGTGATCACTTCGAGATAATTCACAATACCGCCCTTGTAGCGATTGATCGAAAGCGCCAGCGAATGCTCGGCGGATGCCACGGCGGCTTGCTGCACTACTTCTTCATCGTTGAGAATGCGAAGGGCTGCGAGATTGTCTTCCACTTCCTGGAATGCACTCAGCACTGTTTGCCGGTAGGTATCAATCGATTGCCGGTATGCGGATTGCGCTTGTTCCGTCACGGCGTGGCGTCTTCCGGCATCAAAAATGTACTCGCTGGCGTTGGCGCCCACGGACCACAGCCCAGACGGACCTTGGATAAGCGTGGTAAACACGCCGCTCTCGAATCCTCCCGAACCATTCAGAGTGACCAGGGGATAATAGGCGGATTTTGCTACGCCAATTTGCGCATTCGATTCCTGCATTCGGCGCTCGGACGCGGCGATGTCCGGCCTCCGCTCGAGCAAGTCCGAAGGAAGCCCTGGCGGGATAGCGGGCGGCACAGCGCGTAAGGGTGAGCTTGGCAGACTGAATTGTGCGGGCGATTTGCCGATCAAGACTGCGATTGCGTGTTCGAACGAGGCCCGGTTCACACCGACGTCGATGGCTTGCGCGCGCGTGGTTCGAAGCTGCGTCTCGGCTTGCGCAACGTCCACCGCCGATGCCAGACCGGCCTTGTAACGATTCTGCGTGAGTTCGAGTGCTTTTTCGTAAGCAACAACAGTTGATTGCAGAAGATCTTCTTGTGCATCCAGCCCGCGCAACTGGAAATAATCCATCGCCAGCTCGGCATGCAGGCTCAGGCTTACGTTTGCAACATCGGCGGCGGTGGCCTGAGCTTCCGAGCGGCTCGCTTCCACCGTGCGTCGGACGCGTCCCCAAAGGTCGGGTTCCCAGGACGCATCAATCGAGATCGAGTAGTCGGAGTAGTTGGTTTTCGACGCCCCCGTTTTAAAGAGCGGGGAGTTTGACGAAACGTGATTTTGCGTGACAGACGCCCCACCTGTGATTTCCGGATAGTAGTTCGACTTCGAGATTCGAATCGCTGCTCGCGCCTGTTCAAATCTCTCCTGTTGCGCTTTCAGGTTAAAGTTCGAGACTTCAATTTGCGCCTCGAGCGCATTCAGCTGCGGATCCTCGTAAACTCCCCACCAGGCTCCCTTTCCGAGTTGATCGCTCGGCTGGACAGGTTTCCAGTCGCCAAGCTCTTTGTAACTAACCGGAGCATCCGCCGGAGGACGAACGTAATTGGGCCCTACCGTGCAGCCAAAGAGCAGTAGCGGCGCGGCAAGCTGAGACGCAACTCGAAAGCGTCGCAGGAAAGCGCGTCCGCCGGGATACTTCGTGAGAGAGAAACACTTCACTGCTGGTGCCCTCCGGATTGAGGACGCTGGCTCTGGGGATTTTGTGCGGGCGGCTGGCCCACGCGAACCTCCTCACCCGATATCAACGAGTCCGGCGGATTAGTGATCACCTGGTCATCCGCCTGGAGACCGGATACAACTTCGACTTCACTTCCGAAATCGCGCCCCAGGATTATGTTCGCAAGCTGCGCGCGCTTTCCGTCTTTCACCACTCCCACTTGCAATCCTTGTGCTCGAAAAATCAGCGCGCTCACCGGCAAAATAAAAGTTGGCGCGCCGGACGGGACAGCAAGGTGCACCTCGGCGTATGCGCCGGGGAGAAGTTCGCCGGTGGGATTGTCAACATCCACTTCCACGAGCAATGTGCGCGTAGCCAGATCGATCGCGTTCGCCGTGCGAACAAGCCGGCCTTTGAATTGCCGCCCCGGAAATTCTTGCAGCGTCAAGCTGGCGGACAATCCGGTCTTGGCTGCCGGAGAGAATTGCTGCGGCACGTTGATATAGACGCGAAGCGTGTGAATCGCGGCGATGTGAAACAGCTCAGCCGTAACGCTTCCGGCGCCCGAGTTGATCAAATGCCCCACGTCCGTGTTGCGCACCGTGATGATGCCGTCAAACGGCGCGTAGATTTTGCGGAACGATTCGAGCTGCTCGAGATACTTCACCTGGTATTCGGCTGCCGATACGGTGGCGGCATTTGCACGCTCGGAGCCGAGAGCGTTATCTACATCCTGCTGTGCCACTGAATCCGTGTTTTTCAATTCCTGATAGCGGTTGGAGGTGATTTGGGCGAGGTTGTAATTTGCCTTCGCAGTATTCAATTGTGAACGTGCTTGCTGTAGCTGTTGATCCACTTCCGGCGTTTCGATCTCGGCAAGAAGCTGCCCGGTCTTCACGCGACCGCCGATGTCCACGTACCACTTCTTTAGGTAGCCACTCGTCCTCGCGTAGATCGGAGATTCCGTGAATGCCTGCATGTTTCCGGGCAGCACGATTTCCGTCTGTGGCGCACCCTGCTTCGGATGCGTCACGTTTACTGTTGGCACTGCGAGATCGTAGGTTTCCTTCTGCAGTGCTTCCTTCGCACGAAGACGCGGGACGATTCCGCCGATCACAACGGCAGCAACGATCGCCAGCACGATCACCGTGATTAAAACTCCGTGCGCTGTTCCAGATTCGCGCGGTGCTTTACCGTTTTCCCGCTCTGGTTGTCTCACTGCTTCTTCCGTTTGAGTCATGCATCCTCTTCGACTTCAACTCGCGCTTCACTTTTACGTTTCACGTCGGAACATGCTATGCCGCTTCATCCGCTGACCTGCTCTGCCGCCTGCTGTGCACAAAGCTGAAAAATACCGGAACGAAAAATAGCGTTGCCACCGTCGCAAACAGCAGGCCCCCGATCACTGCGCGGCCCAGCGGTGCGTTCTGCTCTCCGCCTTCGCCAAGACCGAGCGACATGGGCAGCATTCCGATAATCATCGCGAGAGCCGTCATGAGCACCGGCCGGAATCGCGTGAAGCCCGCGTTCAGAGCCGCCTCGCCGGGATCCTCGCCTTCTTCCAACCTTTCCTTCGAAAAACTAATGACTAGAATGCTGTTGGACGTTGCCACGCCCATGCACATGATCGCGCCCGTCAGCGCCGGAACGCTCACCGTCGTTCCCGTGACGAACAATATCCAGACGATTCCGGCGAGCGCCGCCGGCAAAGCCATCAAAATAATGAAAGGATCGAGCCACGACTGAAAGTTCACCACGATCAGCAGGTAAACGAGAAGAATCGAAAAAGCCAGCCCGGCCAGCAATCCGATGAACGACGATCGCATGGTCAAAACCTGCCCGCGCTCGATGATTTGCGAGCCTTGCGGCAAATCTTTCTTCGAATCCTCAATAATCTTCCCTATGTCGCGCGCTACGCCGCCCAAATCGCGCCCATCCACTGACCCGAAAATATCGATTACCGGCTGAATGTTGTAGTGGGAGACGACCGCCATTTCCGATCCTCGCGTGAAACTACTCAGGCTAGCGAGAATCTGCGGCGGCGCCGTGCCATTCGTAATCGGAATATTTTGGAGATCCTGCAGCGAATCGACGCGGTACTGTGGCGTCTGCGTTGCGACGTTATAGCTCACGCCCGTTCTCGGATCGAGCCAAAATGTCGGCGTGGTCTGCGAGCTGCCGCTCAGCGAAATCAGCAAATTGTTGGCCACATCTTTCTGCGTGAATCCCACCTGGCTCGTTTTCGTGCGGTCCACATCGATATGAATTCTTGGGTAGTTGAACGGCTGCTGAATTCTCAAATCGACAGCGCCGGGAACAAATTTCAATTTGTTGATCAAGCCTTCCGCAAAAGCGCGGTTCGCAGTCAGGTTGCGTCCTACGATCTGAATATCGAGCGGCGCCGGCAATCCGAAATTTAGAATCTGAGTGACGATATCAACCGGCAGATCGTAGAAAGTTACCCCGGGAAAATCGTGCAGGAGTTTCATTCTCAGCTCGCGAACGTATTCCTTCGTCGGCCGGTGATCCTTCGCGAGCTCAACCTGAATGTCCGCGTCCGCGGGTCCAATCGGGGCTGACGTGCTATACGAGAGATTGATGCCGCTGTAAGGTAGCCCGATGTTGTCGATGATCGCGACCAATTCCTTCGGCGGAATCTGCTGCCGAATTTCTGCTTCGACGCGATCGCAGAGCGCCGCCGTGTCCTCGATGCGCGTTCCCGTGGGCGCCCGCATATGCAGCTTGAATTCACCGCTGTCCACACTGGGGAAAAAATCCTGCCCGACGAACGGAAGCAGCCCGAACGAGAGCACGCAGGCCAGCAGGAAAATCACGATGAATGCCTTGCGGTGATGTATCGAGGTTTCCAGCAGCCGGTGATAGCTTCCGCGGAATTTCTCGAAACCCACTTCAAATTTTTCCTGCATGCGCACAAACGGATTGCGCGATGTCCGCGACGCCTCGCGGCGTTCCTCTTCCGTCCGCGCCACCAGCAGATACCGCGCCATCGTGGGCACAAGGGTTCGCGAGAGCAGATACGACGCGAGCATTGCGAACACCACCGCCTCGGCCAGCGGAACGAACAAATACTTCGCCACGCCGGAAAGGAAAAACATCGGCACGAACACGATACAGATCGAAAGTGTGGAAACCAGCGCGGGCACCGCGATCTGCGAAGCGCCGTCCAGAATCGCCTGCACAATTTCCTTGCCCTGGTCGAAGTTGCGATTGATGTTCTCCACTTCCACGGTCGCATCGTCAACAAGGATTCCCACCGCCAGCGCCAGGCCGCCGAGCGTCATGATGTTGATCGTCTCGCCCAGCGAGCTCAACACGATCAGCGACGTCAGAATCGACAGCGGAATCGAAACCGCGATGATGATCGTGCTCCGCCAGCTGCCCAGGAAAATCAAAATCATCAACCCTGTAAGCCCCGCCGCAATCGCCCCCTCGCGGATCACTCCTTGAATCGACGCGCGCACAAACAGCGACTGGTCGGACACCGGATGAATATTCACGTGCGCCGGGAGCGAATTCTGGATCACCGGAATTTTTTGCTTGATCCCGTTGATGATGTCCAGCGTCGAAGCGTCGCCCGACTTCAGCACCGACATCAGCACCGACCGCGACCCGTCCACGCGCACGATATTCGTCTGCGGTGGAAATCCGTCGCGCACGAACCCCACGTCGTGGATGTAAATCGTCGAATCCCCCACGCTCTTGATCGGCAAATTGTTCATGTCCGTGACGGTCACGGGCGCGCCGTTCATGTCCACCTGATATTCAAACCCGCCGATCTTCGCGGTGCCGCCAGGCAGAATCAGGTTCTGGTTGGTGATGGTATTCACCACGTCGCTCGGTGAAAGCCCCTTGGCCTGAAGTTGGGCCGTGTTCAGGTCAATTTGTATCTGCCTTTGCTTCCCGCCATAGGGATATGGCATCGCCACACCCTGCACGGTAATTAATCCCGTGCGGATAAAATTCACGCCCATGTCAAACAGCTGCTGTTCGTTCAGCCCTTTGCCCGAAAGCGCCAGCTGCAGAATCGGTACCGTCGACGCGTTGTACTGAATCACCAGCGGCGGCGTGGTCCCCTGCGGAAATTGCCGGACAATCGTCTGAGAAATCGCTGTCACCTGTGCGACGGCGCTGCCGATCTGAACGCCGGGATGAAAGAAAACCTTCGTGATTCCGATTCCGTTGAACGACTGCGATTCGATGTGCTCGATGTCGTTCACCGTCGTGGTCAGCACGCGCTCGTAGATGTACGTGATCCGGTTCGACATCTCCTCCGGCTCGAGCCCGCCGTAGTTCCAAATCACGCTAACCACCGGAATATTAATGTTCGGGAAAATATCGGTAGGAGTGCGCAGAATTGCTACAGGTCCCAAAATTAAAAGCAAAATCGCGGCCACCACAAATGTATAAGGCCGTCGCAGCGCTAGTCGAACTATCCACATCGATTACACCTGTCCCGTTGGGTCCATCTACGGAGGTTATGCTGTATAGCTTTCTCTCGGCGTCCCGCGCTATCCGATCTTTGCGGTTAATTCCAGCCACGCGCCGGAATCAAGTGAGGAGCGCGAAACGCTGATTCCTTGGCCATACTTAGACTCTTATAGATGTGTTTGGCATTCAACCGGTTTCAATTTTTGCCCGGCGGCTTCGAGGCGGCGGTTGGGATACCGTGGGAGAATCGAGAGAGCAATGGCTTGATTTGGATGCGCTGTATCTAGATGCCCAGCAGATTCGTTTGAATTCTTGAGTAGCCGTGTTCTTCGGCCCACACGTTCAATGCGATCGTTGCAATTTCATCCACCACGGGCACTGCATTCCCATCCTTGGTCATATCCACCGTCTTGATGTAGTGATGGCAGACATCGCATGCCTCCACGCGCATCCTCTGAACTTCGCGTGACAGATATCATACGCTACACGAACTTTGGTCTTCGCGGGGCGTGAAATTCATTATTGATCCAAAAGCCCATGCTACGGAATTGCTGTGCTTACATGCGCGACCCAGGCGAGTATCTCATTGAATTCGGACAAACCACCATGACCGTGGGCCCGCTGGACTTGCGCGCATAGACGGTCTAAACCTGGATCAATCGGATGGCGAGGTAGCCTCCGGCATCCATGTCACCGCCTCCCAGTGCCATGGCAAATGCATGAATAGGAAGATTCGAACCTGAGAGGATGAGACTCGCGCCATAGAGAGTTACATGCCGAGAAGGTTGGCATGCAGTTTCGTGTAGCCTTTTTCGCGGGCCCAGAGGTCGAGAGGGATGGCCGTGATTTCGTCAACAACGGGAACGGCGTGTCCGTATTTTGAAAGATCCACTGTCTTAATATAGGAGTGGCAAGTCTCACAGGCCTCCACACGTATGTGAGGCCATTCCTCCGCGATGTACACTGCAAGATGGATCTCGCTGGATTCGCCGCAGGCGGGGCACAGGATGCGACCAAAGCGCCATTCAGTAGCGCATAGCGAACAGACAAGTGAACGGCTCGCGCCTTCTCCTTCCGGTCGCAGTACACCCAGCTGTGGCCGGGATTCGCAGAGCGGGCAAACGCTCGGAGTGACTTCGATTAAAGGCGGGTCGGTGTGCTCAGCCAGGTATTCTGCATAGGGCTCCAGGAAGGCCCGGGCGCAGAAGCGCTGGCCTTCATTCTGGGAGGAGCCAGCATTAGTTTCGGCAGTGGCCCCGGCGCTTCCGACTGGCTGCGACCACCAAGCAGTGAGCAGCTCGGCAAACGTCTGCGTGCCGTGAGTGGAGAGTTCGCGGGCGGCGTCAGCGAGCGGAGCGGGCGCATCCCGCTTCAGAAGATTCAGGAACGAGGGGAAGCTGGGCAGTAGAAGGATTAGGTCTAGTTCGTTGCGTAGGGACGCGCCGGGGCGAGCTATTCGGGTGGTGCCACAGGCCGATTCGATCCGGGCGTACTGGTCCTTTTGGAAGCTCAGGATGCGGATGTAAAACTGCAGAATCTCCGCGGCAAAGGGGTAGTCGGCGGAGAGTTTCTGGGCCCGCTCGATTCGGGGCCCCCAGCGCCCTTTACTACTTTTTGGCGGCGGCATTCCCGATGATCCGGTCGAGCCAGAGACGGTGATAGTGCCTCGCCCAATTTTCGGACACGTAGCCGTGGATCACGGAGTTGAAGCTGCCCCTCTCGACGGCTGTGCCCATGTAGACGTGAATGATGAAACCGCCAAGAGTAAAGAGAAAAGCGATGGGGTGAAGTATTACCGAGACAAGGCGCAGGAAACGGAGACTCCACGGAATGTATTCGCTGAACCAGAGAACAGTTCCGGTGAGGAGGAGCACGATCCCACCCCAAAACAAGAGCCAGAACAAATACTTCTGTCCGAGATTAAAGCGGTCCACAGGTGCAAACTGTTGAAACGAGCGCACCGCATGTTCTGGAAGTGCCTCTTCCTCTTCATTGCGGACATAGGCGCCGATGAATTGGGTCCATTTGCGGTCCAAGTCCGTAATCAGCATATCTTTCCTCCAGACGGAAAGCATGTGGATGACCGAGGCGGCGTAAACGAGTCCCACCCAGGGATGCAACATTCGCGAAATCGAGCCTCCGCCGAGGAGCACGGCAATCCAGAACAGCGAGGGCGACCAAAAGGCCAATCCAGTGAGCAGGCAATAGATGTAGGAGAAAGCCGCGAAGCAGTGCATGGCACGCTCACTGAAGTTGTAGCGAAGCACGCGATCGCCGCGAATGATGGGCTCCTTGGCCATTATTGACCTCCCTTCGGCTCGTCTTTAGGCTCGAGCTTGGGACCATAGCGCAAGTAGTGCACGAAGGTGGCCACGAGTCCCCCGACAATGGCCACGTTGCCGATCCACTTCAAGGGGTACTTCCAGAGCTTTACAGTCCAGGGGATGTGCGGGTTCTTGGGCAGGCCGCCGTAAAGTTCGGGATTGGTGGCGTCGTGCAGCACGTAAATCACGCTGGTGCCGCCGACTCCAGGCGGATCGTACACCCCGGCTTTGGCAAAGCCATAGAGCCCCTTGGACTCGGCGTAGTTGTCGCGAAGTTGCTTGGAGCGGTGATTCGCCTGAAACAGCATATCATCCTTGGTTCCGAAGTGCAGACACCCTGTGGGGCAAGCCTTGATGCAAGCCGGCTCCAGATTTTGCGCCACGCGGTCCGAGCAGAGCGTGCACTTATGCACCTTGTGGGTGGCGGGGTGGAACTTAGGGATGTTGAACGGGCAGCCGGAAATGCAATAGCCGCAACCGATGCAATTTTCGGACTGGAAGTCCACGATGCCGTTCGAGTACTGCACGATGGCGCCGTCGGCCGGGCAGGCTTCCAGGCAGCCGGGCTCAGCGCAGTGCATGCACTGGTCCTTGCGCATGAGCCACATGAGTGTGCCGTCTTCGTGGATGCTTTCGTTGAACCGGATCAGATTCCAGAAGTTCCAGTCCGTGTTCGGCATGGTCTGATGGGTGTTATCAAAAATTGTGGATGCGAAGGGCAGGTCGTTCCACTCCTGGCACGCGATTTCGCAGGCCTTGCAGCCGATGCACGTGGTGGTGTCCACCATCTTGCAGACTTGCTTTTCTTCCACGTCGCGGGCCATACCCGCGCCGGGCACGGAACCCGCATGACCCGAGATTTTCTGGATGC
>DATFSH010000099.1:0-63586 GCA_035262725.1 Candidatus Acidiferrales bacterium
TGCGACATCGGGAATCTCCAATTTAGCGGGTGGGGCATTGGGACACTCGACGTCTCGGGAAACACCATTGTTGCCGCTCCGTGGTCGACCAGCGATTTCTTTTTCACCCCTGTCCCAAATGGTTTTACCATCAGCTTCGACGGCGGTCCTCAATCAATATCCGCTCTTGGGTCGACGACGAATGTGGTCACAGTCATTGGGTATACCGTGACCGTCTTAGGAGGGTATGCCATTTCAAGTGAAAGCGTGGCCGGGGGTGCGCTCTCGACTTCGGGTTTCGAGTCAGTTGCGGACTATTTGGGTGGTACGGGGTCGCTTGATGCTGTATCGTCCGTCGGAGAAGAGTTCGTTAGCCAGAGAGGCGGTAGCACTGTGAGCTTCAGTTTTGAGCACTTGGTTCACCCCATTTTTGTTGGCACGGGTGAGGTGTTCCCAGTCCAACTGGGGGTTTCGGGCGACAGTACTGCAAGCTGGGACGGTTCACCCGAGACATTCACGTACACTGAGGTATTTGTCCCTGAACCAGCGTTCTCGCTCTTACTCATCTTCGGCTTGATAGCCTTGGGCGGCTTGTCCCTTCTCAAGCACCCCAAACTTAACTAAGTCCGGGAGAAGCTCGCCTCCTGTGCCTCTCTGATCAGGTTGAATTATGTCGGTATCTGGTTTGGGGGTTCTACATTTACGCTGTATGACTCTGGGGTCGCTTGCGCGGACAAAGCCAACGGAACAGACTACGTGCAGACGCCAATGGGAGTGCAGCACCTCCTTTGGTGTTTAGGGGCGGTCCGGTGCCGACACACCGAGCCGTCCCGCTTAATTTTCTATACCAAAACTATACCAAAGTAAAGCTTAGTCCGTTGCACAATCCGTTGCACAAAAGTTGCCCTACCCTGCCCGATGAAGCCAACGGGTGCCGACTAGCGCACGCGTAACCTGTTGACTCTGCTTGTGCCAATATTAGAATGCCCTGCTGTCACGGCAGAGGTCGCGGGTTCGAGTCCCGTCGTCCCCGCCACGAATCTAGTTTCGTGGCATGTTTTCGCAACCCTTCATTTCCGAGTCCTCTGCGCAGAAGTACAGTTCTGACACCCTCCTGAGCCCAACGCATTGGCCTAGGGCGATACAGGTATGACTCGAAAGTTACGCCCGTTACCCAACTAGGCAAAAACATTGCACATGAATATTCGAGTCATCCGCGAGCGCTCGAATTTCACATTGTAAACAAAAGACTTACGGACCGAAGCACATACCGTGGTTTGGCACCACAGATGCTGGGCGTAACGCGTCGGAAATCGCACGGAGGTGCGCATTTGAGAGCTCTTAAGCTGATAACCGTCGCCGCAGTCCTGATCTTTGCTTCCAGCGTAGTACGCGCTGACGGCCTCGACGGGCGGGTCAATGTCAATGGCGGCGGCCCTGGCAGCCCCCCTTGCGGCAGCCTGCAATTCTTCGCTGACGCCAACGGTGACTTCACTGTCGACTGCACAACGACGGTGAACACGCCGTCCATCACTTTCGCCGCGCTCGACTCACAGACCAATGGCGGCCTTTCTTGCCTTTCGAATCTGACAATGATTGGATGGACAAACAGCTCAAGCATGGCAAACGGTATAGATGCTTGCACATTTACCGCGCCAACGAGCGTTAGCACGGCGACCATCCTCTTTCTCATAAGCATTGGCGACCCCTATAAGGGCTTTAACGACGGCGATTGCGATTTAGACGACTTCGTGCTCGGCATCGCAAAAGGCTGCGACGTGAAAGTGACCACGTCGCTTCCGTTCACGCCCGGTGCAGTGGGTGATCTGTCTGTAAACGGTGCGCCCCTTCTGCCGTTTCCAGAACCGGCTTCACTTGGACTGCTCGCAACTGGTTTGACGGCTTTGTTTGTGGGTCGTCGACGCAAGAACGCACGGACAGAAGCTTAGAGTTCTAAGCTCGGAGAGTACAAAACGCCGCTGCGCGCTTCGTGCCAGCGGCGTTCGTCTTTGTGTTGGGCTCTCTTGACCCTCTTACAGATTCATGCCTTCGTCATAGAACTGCTCTTCGTTCACTACACATCGTCTTTTTATCGCAGTGTCCAGTTTGGACGTGCCGCGTCTCCGCGAAGAGGCAACTGGTAGGGCTTAACGCGTTCCCTTGCTGTATTCCTTCACCAGAGCTTGAAATTCAGGCGTCTTGCTCAGTTCGGCGAACTCCGGATCTTCCAGCACCTGTCTTATAGGATAGCCTTGGCTGACGGCTTCTCGGAGGCTCCGGAGGGCATCGGCGGGTTTCTTGGCGAGCATCTCGACAGTAGCTTCGGCGTATAGTAGTTCCACGTCTTTCTTATCGATGTCCCGGGCTCGCTTGATAAATTCCATTCCGCGGTCAGGCTCACCCTTCTTCGCGTAGTAGAGGGCAAGGTCCTCGAGCGTCGTCGCGCTTTGCGGGTTCACTCGAAGTTCCTGGAACGCTAGCGCAATAGCCTTATCATATGTCGCGATCGCTTTGTCTTTTTGTCCCGAACCGCGATAGGCATCGGCCAGGTTGCCGACCGCCAGCTCCTGGTTGGGTCCCAGTTCGACCGCCTTCTCCGACATCTGAACCGCTTCGCTGTAACGCTTCAATACTAAGTACACATATCCGAGGTTGTTGTAAGCGCTCCATGTGGGAGAAAGCTCGATCGATTTTTTGTATGCGGGAATGCTCTCCTCATATTTTCCCAGACGGAGATAGGCGTTACCAAGATTGTCCCAGCCCGGAACGTTCTCAGGCTCAAGTTCGGTAACGCGTTTGTACTCTCCGAGCGCCTTCTCCGTATCGCCGATCGAGTAATAGGCATTTCCCAGAGCGATATGGTTGCTCCAATAGTAGGGGTTTACCTCAATTGCCTTCTTATAGGTTGCAATTGCTTCCTCCTTCTGACCGCTTTCCAAGTAGGCATTTCCCAGGCGAAAATAACCCTCGTCGGAATTCGGTGAAAGCTGCAAGCCTCGCTTCAACTCTGCAATTGCTTGGGCCGTCTTCCCTGTCCTTAGATAAATGCTACCGAGCGAGAAATGGACCTCCGGCAAGTTGTCTTTGAGTTGCTCTGCGCGCTGGGCCGCGCCAAGCGCTTTTTCCGCCCAGAACGAGTCCTTGTTTTGCCGATACATCATCAAGCACGCATCAGAAAGGCCTGTATAGGCCAAAGCGAATCTCGGATCCTTGTCGATGCTTTTTTGAAAAAAGTCAATTGCCGTTTGGGCTGCTTTCTCCGGCGGCTGCGGCCCTCGAAGAGCCTGGCGGCCGCGCAAGAACAAATCATACGCATCCACGTTCTCTGTGGGCCGCTCAGCGGTGCGTGCCAGTTCCTCGTTGGTGGGCTTCAAGTCAAGAGCAGTGACGAGTTGACCCGAAATCTGGTCTTCCAGCGTCAGAAGATCCTTGGGTACGCCGGTAAATTGCTGGCTCCAAAGCTTTTTGCCCCCGTCCGCCACATCGATAAGATTCACGATAATCGCCATTTTGTCGGCGCTTCCCTGAATGATGCCTTGCACGATCAGGTTCACGCCGAGGGCACGAGCCGTCTTTTCAATTGAATCCGTCTTCGGAACTTTGGCAACCGCAGTGTCCGACGCCAGGCGTAGATCTTTCAGTTGAAAAAGCTTGGAGGACAATGCCTCGTTGAGGCCCTCGGCCACGTATCCCAGCGACTGATCGTCACCCGGAATGCGGAACGGCAGAATCGCCACGAATTTCCCTTGCGAGAGCGGCGGAATTCCGGATGGGCTCGTGACAGTTTTGCTGCTTCCGCCGCCCAAAATCATGTGACGAATCGGCGGAATCGCAAAGGCGAGTAGAATTAGCGCGACAACACCTGAAATAACAACCCAAGTCCACCGCCGCTTCGCCACAAATTCTGGAATCTGAATTTGAACTGTGTGCGTGCCACCGGCTGAACCGCGCGACCCCTGAAGATCAGCCAGAATCTCATAAGCGCTCTGGTAGCGCGCTTCCGGGTCCCGTTCAAGACAGCGCATGATGATGCGCACAAACCAGGTGGGTAGCGACGGGTTTATCAGCTTGGGATTCTTGGGCTTTTCCTGGATTCGCTGATACATCACCTTCAAAGTGGATTCGCCGGTAAACGGGACATCTCCCACAACCATTTCGTAGAGCATGAGGCCGTAGGAATAGAGATCGCTGCGCTGATCGGCCGGCTTTCCTTCCACCTGCTCGGGTGACATGTAACGCGGTGTGCCGAGGAAGGCGCCTGTCTTCGTCATACCCTGCGCGCCCTCTTCAAATGACTTTGCAAGGCCGAAGTCGGAAACAAAAATCTGGTCATCCTTATTGACCAGAATATTTTGCGGCTTAAGGTCTCTATGGACCACTCCCTCCGCATGAGCGGCGGCTAGGGCTTCGGCGAGAGCCCTGGCAAATTTCAAGACGCGCTCCATCGGGAGTTTTGGATTTTCTTTGAGGATTCCGTAAAGATCCTGGCCTTCTACATAGGCCATGGTGATGAACTTCGTGCCGCCCACCTCCCCCATGTCGTGAATGCGAAGGATGTTCTTGTGGGAGATCTTGCTGGCGAGGACAAGCTCTTGTTTGAATCGCTTCAGCGCATCTGATTCGCCCATCACCCCATGGCGAACTACCTTGAGTGCGACTATGCGATCTAGATCCTTGTCATACGCTTTATAAACTCGGCCCATTCCCCCCTGGCCCAGCAAAGCTTCGATGCGATAACGCGCACCAAAATCGCTCCCGGGCGCAAGAGCAGTAGCATCGACCATCACCATGGTCTCGGAGTCGCCTATTGGCATAGGCGTGCCACAGCGGGAACAGGATTCGGCGAATTCGGGGTTAACCGTACTGCAGTGAGGACAATTCATCGCGGAAGCCGCCAGGACGGCTTGATCCCACGTATCACGATGAATGATTATGCGCAATCCCAGCAAACGTCGCAACTTCAATTAGAACCGACTCAGTTTCAGAGCATTCCGTAGGACAACCGAACAAGCGGAGCTGGGCAGACTTCCGCTACACTGTCCAGACATGCTCGGCACTCCATTTCAGGCCTGGGTGGTCTTCGGGGTAGTTATCGTTGCGGCATTGGTCCTCGACCTGGGGGTGTTCCATCGCGAGTCGCAGAAAGTCTCTCTGCGCGCTGCGCTCATAGAAAGTGCGGCATGGATCGGCCTTTCCTTATTGTTCGCCGTTTACGTCCATTTCGCTCGGGGATCGCAAGCGGGAGTGACCTTCCTCACGGGATATCTGGTGGAGAAATCTCTCAGCGTCGACAACATATTTGTGTTCGTGCTGATCTTTCGGGCATTCCAGGTTCCCGAAAAATCGCAGCACAAGGTCTTGTACTACGGTGTGATCGGAGCCCTCGGGATGCGGGCGCTATTCGTTCTCGCGGGCGTCAAGTTGCTCCAGGATTTTCATTTTATCCTGTATTTTTTCGGCGGGATTCTGGTGGTCACCGCAATTCAGATGTTGCGGCCCGGCCGGCGTGCGATCGTACCGGAGCGTAATTGGCTGGTTAGAATCACGCGACGCTTCGTTCCCATGTTGACTGACTACACCGGTGGAGACTTCTGGGTGAAACGCGAGAAAAAATGGAATGCAACACCCTTGTTCATGGCCCTGGTGGCAGTCGAAGCCATGGATATAGTTTTCGCAGTTGATTCTGTGCCGGCGGTTCTTGCTATTACGCGCGATACTTTTATCGTCTACTCGTCAAATGCTTTTGCCATTCTTGGTTTACGAGCGTTGTATTTCGCGGTTGCCGACATCCTTCCCCGTTTTCGATTCCTGCACGAAGGACTTGCGGCGATACTTCTTTTTGTTGGCTTCAAAATGATTGCAAGCGATTGGATCGATATTCCCGATCCTGCATCACTGGGGGTGATTGCTGGAATTTTGTCGGTTACGATCGTTGCGTCGCTGGCACTTCCATTGAAAGTCGCCGAAAAGTCACATGGGTTAGATCTTTAATATCTTTGCCCGCACGAACGGGACACTAGAGGGGACTATTGAAGGTTGAGCACAAGAAGTCGTGGTTCGGTCATTTCCTCAATCGCATAGCGAAGCTTCTGAATCCTTCACGCCTCCATAGGGCATATGGTCAATTCGAAACGAGGAGGTATCACCGGAGATGACGCCTCCGACCTCGAGTTCATTGAACGATGTGAAAAGCAATTTAACGTAGAGAGTACTACTATGCACGGTGAGGTGCTGTTTCCAACCTAGACTCCGCGACACTCGCGAGGGCACCCTCTAACACATCTAGCCCTTCTTCGAATTGCTCATCCGTCACCACCAGCGGGACAAGCAGCCTGATCACGTTGCCGTACGTTCCAGCCGATATCAGAATCAAGCCGTGCTCGTAGCAATGGCGGAGCACCTGCTCCGTCTCCGCCTTCGCGGGCTCCCGAGTTTCCGGGCTTCGCACCAACTCCATCGCACGCATAGCGCCCAACCCACGAACATCCCCGATCAACGGCCAACGCTTGGCCCACGAACGAGCCCGTGAATCAAACAAGTCACCAAGCTTTTCGGCCCTGGCTGAGAGGTTCTCGCGCTCCATAATTTCGATGGCCGCAAGCGCTGCTGCGCAGGATACGGGGTTGCCTCCGAATGTTCCGCCGAGCCCGCCCACGCCTGGCGTGTCCATAATCTCGGCACGGCCAGTGACTGCCGCTAGCGGCATCCCCCCCGCAATCGATTTTGCCGACACGAGCAAATCGGGCACGACGCCATATCGCTCGCAAGCGAACATCGCGCCTGTCCGGCAAAAACCCGTTTGCACTTCGTCGGCAATAAGTAGAATTTCGTGTCGCGTGCAAATATCCTGAATGATCGAAAAGAATTCCGGCGGTGGCGCAACGAATCCCCCTTCGCCCAACACCGGCTCCACGACCACCGCCGCAACCGCCTCGAAAGCCACCACTCGCTTAAACGTGTCCTCCAGGTGCGTCGCGCAAAATACACCGCAGCTGGGATATTGCAGCGAATACGAACAGCGGTAGCAGTAGGCATAGGGAATTCGATAAATGTCCGTTGCGAAGGGCTCAAAACCCGCTTTGTAAGGATGGGTTTTGCTGGTGAGCGACATCGTCAGCATCGTGCGTCCGTGAAATGCATCCTCAAAACATATGATGGCTGGGCGGTGCGTATAGCTTCGCGCGATTTTTACTGAATTCTCAATCGCCTCCGCGCCGCTGTTCACCAAAATAGTTTTCTTGGGAAATTTCCCCGGCGTCAGCGAATTCAACTTTTCGGCAAGCTCGATGTACTTCCCGTACGGCGCCACACTGAAGCACGTATGCAGAAATGCATCCAGTTGCCCGCGAATAGAATTCACCACACCTGGTGCGCGATGCCCTACATTCAGGCAACCAATTCCACCGGCAAAATCAATGTAACGATTTCCGTCTACATCGTCCAGCGTCGCGCCTTCTGCTCGCGCCGCGAAGATGGGAGTTGCATGAGCTACGCCGCGCGCAACTGCCGCATTGCGCCGGCGCATCAGCTCCTGCGATTTCGGTCCGGGAATTGGCGTACGGAGTTGAATCATGGGCATATCAGTACCATCCGGTCGGCTGCTCGTTCAGATTGATGTGCACCTGCTTTGTCTCGAGATATTCCTCGATACCCCAAGGTCCAAGCTCCCGGCCGAAACCGGACTGCTTGTAGCCGCCCCACGGAGCCTCGACGTACGTCGGCTGCATGTGATTTACCCACACGATTCCCGCGCGCAGCGACTTCACCACGCGAAACGCCTTGAAAATGTCGCGCGACCACACCGCCGCCGCCAAGCCATACGGAGTGTTGTTGGCGATGCGAATCGCATCCGCTTCATTGTTAAAAGGAATCACCGCTGCGACAGGACCAAAAATCTCCTCTTGCGCGATGCGCGCAGAATTGTCCACATCGTAGAAAATCGTCGGCTCAACGTAATAACCGCGCGCGCTCGCGGAAGAACGACCGCCACCCGACGCCACCTTGGCTTCCTTCTTGCCAAGCTCCTGATACGAACGGACGCGATCGAACTGCTCCTTGCTGACCAGCGGCCCCATCTTCGTATCGCGCTCGAGTGGTGGCCCCAGACGAATTGTCTTCGCTTTCGCTGACATGGCGTCCACAAATTTCGAGTAGATCGACTTCTCAACCAAAATCCGGCTGCCAGCGGAACAGACTTCGCCTTGATTGATGAACACGCCAAACAAAGCCCCATCAATGGCGGACTCAAAATCCGCATCGGCAAAAAATATGTTGGGCGACTTTCCGCCAAGTTCAAGCGTCACGCGCTTCAACGTGTCAGCCGCCATTTTGACAATCGCCTTCCCCACAGCAGCGCTTCCGGTAAACGCAACCTTGTTCACATCCGGATGTTTCACCAGCGGCGCTCCAGCCGTCTCCCCAAATCCGGTAATGATGTTCACCACGCCAGGCGGCAAACCGGCACCGGTGAGATATCCAGCGAATTCCAGAGCTGTGAGAGGAGTCTGCTCAGCTGGTTTCAAAATACATGTGCAACCGGCTGCAATCGCCGGTGCGAGCTTCCATGCCGCCATCAAGAGCGGATAATTCCAGGGAATAATCAGCGCGGCCACGCCGATTGGTTCGCGCATCGTGAAATTGAGCGCATTGTCCGGCACCGGATTTACGCTGCCGACAACTTTCGTTGCAAGCCCGCCGTAATATTCGAAGCAGGTCGCAACATCGTTGATGTCGTACTCAGCTTCGACGATCGGCTTGCCCGAATTGCGCGCTTCGAGCTCCGCCAACGCCGGTGCTTCTTTCCTCACCCGCTCGGCGAGCCGGAAAAGAATTCGGCCACGTTCCTGCGCAGTCGTCTGCGGCCAAGCACCGGAATCGAATGCAGCTTTGGCCGCGGCCACCGCACGGTTCACATCCCCCTCATCCGCATCGGGAACCTCGGTGAGAATCTCCTCCGTCGAAGGATCCACCACCGGGAAATACTTTTCACTCTTGCTTTCGACGAATTCCCCGTTGATGTACATCTGATATTTGCGAACCGCAGCCTTGGCCTCGCTGGCCATTTAAGCCCTCCCGCTAACCCGGCAAATTCAGACGCGGCTAGCCGCTGCCTGTGGCGCCTTGCGCCGTCCGTAAACAAAATAAAAAAATGCTGCCAGCCCGATAAAAGAAACAGTCCCGCCCAGCATCCATGCTTCGTACGACGCTACCGACGTGATTTGCTGCGCGGGCGAAAACGCGAACACGGTTCCGAGAACCGTCATCAGCAAACCGCTCGTCCCCGCTAGAATAAGCACTCCCTTGCTATAACGCCTATTCCCGGCGGCCGCGGGGTCGAATGCCAGCTTGAGCAATGCGCCAAACATGTAAAGGAAAGGCACCAGCTGCAGCACCACAGCCAGCGACAATAAACGCTGAAAAGTTTCCTGCACCCCCGAGCCGAACAGGCTAATCAGCACCAGAATCGCGGACACCGCCGCGTGAACGATCAGCGCCGCGTAGGGCGTTCCGTATTGCGGATGAACGCGCCCCAGCCAGCCCGGGAGATAAGAATCCAATCCCGCAACAAACGGAATTCGCGCAGAGCCCGCAAGCCACGCAGATCCAATTCCGGCGATGGAGATGCTGAGCATTAGGGCGAACGGAGCAACGATCCAGGCCACTCCCACGCGCGACGCCATATGACTCACCGCCTGCACGATTCCTTGAAGCACGTTGATGTCGTTCTTGCTCATCGCGATCAGTAGCGTCAGCGTTGCCGCAATGTAAAGCGCACCCGAAATTATCCCGCCCCATGCAACTGCGCCCGGAAGCGTCTTTTGCGGATCGCGAATTTCATCACCCATTACCGACGCAAGCTCAAGCCCGACAAGCCCGAAACAAATCACGCCAAACGAATTCAGAAGGAATCGTGGGTCAGCAGGAATTCGAAAATCCGCGGCGGTAACGGTCGTGCCAAATCGAAGCCACACAATCAGGCCCAGCACTATCAGCAGTCCGCCCGCCACCACGGTTCCGATGCTTCCTACGTTGTTAATCCACTTCCCCACGCCGAGCCCGACGATATTGAGGACCACAAGCAGCGCGAGGAGCGAAAGTGAGGCCGTCACGGTAAACGCTTTGTTATCGGCTAACGCGGCGTGGCCCGGCCCGAGCGAAAAAACCGCAACACCGACGAAATACAGCATCACGGTGGGCACATACATCATGTTATTGGTCCAATAGCACCACCCCGACAGGAATCCGTGGAAATCTCCGAACACTTCTTTTGCCCACAGGTACACGCCACCTTCGCCCGGGTACCGATGCGCCAGCTCAATCACCGCAATTCCTTGCGGCCAGAAAAAAAGAACGAGGCAAAGAATCCAAAGCCAGACGGTCACGCCGCCATTCGCGGCAATGCTCGGTACAACATTCAGGTTGAAGACGGCCACGACGAACAGTGCCACCAGGTCCCAGCGCCCGAGCGCTCGCTTCAGATGCGCGGTCTCGCTCTTGGCACGAATTTCGTCGGGCAGAAACGACTCCTTAATGCGCGGCTGTAACCACGTGCGGTTCTTTCTGCGCAGCGGCAAGCGCCGGCGCCACTTGAGCGAACGCTTCAAGATGCCGGTCGATGTCCGCATCTGTATGCGCGACAGAAACGGTCCACTGCTCATCCCACCAGTAAGGCTGCGCCATCACACCGCGGTTCACCATCGCAAACCAGTAGTGACGCCAGATCTCACTGTCGATCTTGAGCCAATCGCGATAATTGCGAATCGGCTTGGGGAAAAACATCAACGCGCCATTCGAGCCGGCACTCGCCAGGTAGGCATCGAGTCCCGATTTCTTCACTTCCTTCTCATAGCCGTCCACGAGCTTCTTATTAAGGCGATTCACGTGCTCGTAAGCAGCGTGCGTCAACACTTCGCGGAAAGTCGCCAAGCCGGCTGCCATGGCCACGGGATTCGTATTGTAGGTGCCGCCATGAAACACGCGATGGTCTGAGATCAAGCCCATCACTTGGCGCGTTGAAGCAAACGCCGCAAGCGAAAATCCCCCACCGATCGATTTCGCGAGGCACACAATATCGGGATTCACCTTGAAATATTCGCAAGCGCCGCCGCGTGCCAGCTTTGCCCCAGTCTTTACTTCATCAAAAATCAGCAATGCTCCGTTTTTCTTGGTGATCTCACGCAGCGCTTGGTGATATCCCGGATCGGGCATCAGAATGCCCACATTCATCATGATCGGCTCTACAATCACGCCCGCGATCTCGTTGGGGTGCTTTGCAAACAGGCGTTCCACCGACGCCGGGTCGTTGAATTGGGCGACGAGAGTATTTTGCAACGTCGCCTTCGTGATGCCTTCGCCGCCCGGAACAGAATTCGGCGCATTCGGATCGCCCACTTCTTTTTCCTTCGGTTTCACCGACACCAACGCTGAGTCATGGAGCCCGTGGTAACCGCCCTCCATCTTGATAATGCGGTCTCGGCCCGTCGCCGCTCGAGCCAAACGCACCGCGTGCATCGTGCATTCAGTCCCGCTATTACTGAAGCGCACCATCTCCACTGGAAATCGTTTGCAGATTTCTTCTGCAAGCTCCCATTCCATATCATGCGGCATGCCGAACATCGTGCCCGTGCTGAGTTTCTTCTGCACCGCGCTCACCACGGCCGGATGACAATGCCCTGCCATGAGGGCCCCGAAACAAAGGTTGAAATCAATGTATTCATTACCGTCGATATCGTGAATGTGGCCGCCCTTACCA
Source organism: Candidatus Acidiferrales bacterium (assembly GCA_035262725.1). Classification (GTDB taxonomy): domain Bacteria; phylum Acidobacteriota; class Terriglobia; order Acidiferrales; family UBA7541; genus Palsa-295. The sequence goes on from DATFSH010000099.1 coordinate 11,732, forward strand.
TCGCGAGCAAAAATCGGATAGGGATCGTAGGCCCGGTAGTTGCTGGCTACGCCGAGCGGCAAACGCTCAACCGCCTTCTTGTGCGCCTCGCGCGAGCGTGGCGTCCGCTTTTCGTATGTTTCGATTTCCTTGCGAAGAGCCTCGTGCATCACTTCCTCCATCCCTACTACAGGTGGCCGCTAACGGCCCTGCGATTTGCTTCTGTGGTCCTAAGACTTTTTCGAATCCCTACGGTCCACGCCCCACTTCCGAAAACGGAAACCGCGCTTCCTGAGTTCGGCGAAAAATGGTTCCGGTGGCACCACAACCTCGGGCGCCTGCACTCCTGTGCCACGAATCTCGCCTCGGCCGAGCATCACTGCTGCAATCGCAGCCGGAAAGCCGGTGTCTCGCGCCACGGCGGAAAGTTGCGGCCGCACCGAATGCCCAGCCCACATTTCCATCGCCGCCGCGGTTCGCCGCTTTCCCCGCCGCCCTGTTACCACCACCCGCAGCGCTTCGACGTCCTTCGGCGTCTTCGTCGTCGCATGCTTTTCCAACAAGGCCAAAAGCACCGCTCGCGGAGCTACACGCGTTCCGTTCACCGCGATGGGCTCGCGACTCGTAAATCCCGTATGCGCGAGATTTTGAACCAGGCTCACGAGCTGAGGTTCGTAGTTGATCTTGAAAAATACCTCACGCACGCCTTTCTTTCGAAAACTTTCCGCGAGCGTGCCAAGCTCGGAATGAATCGAGTGTCGTAGTACGATGTTGCCAATCGGACTAGGAAATTTTCCCGGCTCGGGATCGGAAAGCATCGCCTTCTCGATGTAACGTCCTTTTTCAAATGCGATTGGCGGCGTCGTCAGTTCGTCGAGAATCGTCGCGATCGAAAATGTATACGCGATGGGGCTATCATATTTCTGTTCGTCCGCGCCGGCGTTGTACACGCGGATCGCCTCGACACGATCCAGCGGATCAACTAGCGCGCGAGCCATCACATTCGTAATTCCGGGTGCCCCGCCCATTCCCGGAATCGCCAGACGTCCTATTCTGCGAAAATCACCGTCGAGCGCAAACTGTCTCTTCGTCATGTGATACAACCCGCCCAGATCCATGTAGTTCACTCGAGCAGCAACGGCGGCACGCATCACATCTAGGTTCCAATTATACTGCGTACAATTCACGACCACGTCCCAGCCGCGCGAGAGTTTGGCAAGTTCGCCCGTCGCTCTCACGTCGGCGAAGAAGGCGTGAGCACGGCCTCGCCCAAATTTTTTGGCCACCTCGGCGGCGCGTTTGCGATCGAAATCAGCTACCGCAATTCTGTTCACTTCGCGCGCGCCGGCCAGATCGTGCACCACTGCACGCCCCATCATGCCTGCACCTAGCACAAATATTTTCATGTCGCTCTCGGCTACACCAAATTAAAAGAAAAACCAGGGCAGAGCAAATACCTAGAACAGCACCTTCAGCCCGAACTGAATCACACGCGGACCCTCCCGCGTCTTGGTGATCACCCCAAAAGTACCGCCCGGCGGCGGAACGTCGGTGAAGTTTCCGTCCGGATTCGCGAACTGCGTGTGATTCCATGCGTTGTAAAACTCCGCCCGGAATTCCGTGTTGAATCGCTCGTTGATAGGTGTTCGTTTTTGGATGGCAAGATCTGTGTTACTGATCGCCGGACCGCAACACAGCGCGTGAGGCAGATTACCGAACTGGCCGAAAGGCTGCGAACAAGTGTCAGTTGGCGAGACGGCGTCACAAATATTCGATGAATCAAGGTAAATCCCGCCGTTCCTTTTCGGATTCAGAAAATGAGGCTTCCCAACCACCTCGGGCGTGTTCACCACTTCGAAATCGAAGCTGCTTTGAAGCTCGCCGTCGTTTTGCGTTTGAATTCGTATCGGGAATCCGCTCTGATACGTTACGATTCCCGACAGCGCCCAACCGTTGACAATCTTGCCCGTTATCCCGTCATGCTTTGGTATAGGCAGCTGCCAATAGGGACTGAATACAAAGCGATGGCGCGCGTCCAGGAGTGATAGGCCGCGAGTGGCGTTGGCGTTCAAAGAATTCAAAATGTTTTCGAACGACGCGCCCTGGTCAATCGCTTTGCTGAAAGTATAGGACGCCTGGAACAGCAGACCATTTGAGAAGCTGCGGTCGAGCGAAAGCTGCAAACCGTTGTAGTTCGAATTCGCGACCGTGTTCTGCGTGAAGATGTTGCTGAAAACTGGAATGCCATCTGCGGGACATCCGACACCGGTCATTGGATCGCAATTCGGAGACGAATAGGGACGCGTGCCGACTAGGGTGATCCCATTCGGTCCCACGATTCCGCTAAAGCAAGTGGGATTTCCGCCGGGCCTGCCGCTATACGGCAAAACGAGCCCGGCGCAAGCGATTGACGGCACCTTAAAGGGCTGCGGCGGAAGCGCAGACAAGGCTGGGTCAGCGGGGATAACGGTGCCCGGCGGAATAAAGTACGAGCTGTCTTCACCGAATGGGCCACAGCCGAAGCCTAGGTTCGCAAGACCCAGGCAGGTCTGAATGTTTGCTGCATTGATGTCGCGCGACGCTAACAGACGGTGCGCCTGAGTTCCTACATACGCCAGGCGCAAAACCATCGCCTTGCCCATTTGACGTTCAAGCGTCAGATTGTACTGGTCAGCATACTGCGTGCGGAGATGTGGCTGAAACTCGCCAAATAGTAACAACGGCCGGAAATTAGCAAAATCAACGCAACCCGGAGGGCCGCCAGGCTCGAAACTGCAAGGTGTTTGCGGACTCTGGGTAATAATCGGTCCGAACGCGTTCGGCGCGACTCCACCACCGGATTGGAATTGAAATGGCAGATTGAACATAGTGTTCGAAACAAAGCTACTGCCTCCGAATGGTGGCTCGGCACTGAACTGCTCAAGCACGAGCTGTTCGATGGGATTGTAAAAAATGCCGTAGCCCACACGCACGCTTGAATTTCCGGGCCCTCCGGTCAGCTTCGCCAGCCAACCTTCAGTCGCGCCGGGGCTCCACGCCAGACCGATTCGCGGGGCGAATGCCTTGTAGTAAGTTGACGTTAGACCGCGGGGTACTCCGGGATCTTTCGGAAAAACGAGCCCCGTTGGGAAGACCGCACCGGCTGGCCCTCCAGGACTACAGTCATTGCTTCCGTATGTTTGAATCAGGAAGGCGCTCGTCAAATTGTTGGGATTTAGCAAACACGGATATTGTGTATTCACCGCTCCGGGACGGAACGTCTGGAGGCGGTTTCCGGTATCGTAGTACGGCGTGTTCAGTTCCCACCTCAAACCGTAGTTCAAAGTCAGGTTTGGTTTTAGCTTGAAGCTGTCCTGCGCAAACAAGTAGAGCGCGGTATTTCGGACGTTCTCTGCTTGGGCGGCACCTTGGCTGTAGAAGCCGGGTTCACCAATGAAGTAGTTCGGGTAGAGGTCCGCGGCGCCCACGTCGTTTCCACTACCTGCGAAGTACAGATACTCACCATTGATATTGAAGAAAAGAAATTGATCGAACCGCTGACGCCGCACATCAGCACCGAATTTGATCGTGTGCTTGCCCACTGTCTTTGTGAAATTGTCAACCCACTGGAACGAGTTTCCCACCTGGGGCAATTCGCCCTCGAAGTTGTTTCCGATGACGAACCCGCCGCTCACATTGATGTACGGCACACCAGCGTGGCCGGGAATATCGGTCGTGATACCAGCTTGCGGTATTAACGGATTGCTGAAGCACATGTCTGCAGGTACGGTCTTGCAGGAATCCTGCACAGTGTTCTGGACATGGACAGGGCGATCGAGACTTTTCTGTCCTTCCCGGAAATAATTGAATCGGAATTCGTTCACCGACGTGGAGTTGAGCGTCCATGTATGACTCAAATTCCATTGCTGGATGCGGCTCTTGAACACCGCTCCGAAGCCGGGTACGTTCGCGCCTGCGCCCTGGAAATTAGAAAAAGGCTCAGTCCGCGAATCATCGTTGAAATAGTAATACGCGCTGAATTGCTGATTGGGATTAATCCTGTAATCGAAGTGAACTGTAAACTGATCGCCGCGCTCCGGCTTTACCGGATTCGCACTGAATACGCCTGTTCCGTCGGCTGGCTGGATCGGTGCGATAAACTGGTTGTACAAATCAAGCGCCGTGGGGTCGAAACACTGCGTCGGAATTACATTGCCTGGAAAAACATCGGAAAAGTTTTGCGGAGTGTTCCCCGCCGCTGCTTGCGCCAATGCGTTTCGTCCGGAAACTGGAAGAGCGGCTGAACAACCCGCCCGGTTCTGAATGGTCTGCGCGAAGAACTGGTCATTAAGCGTTCCGGCAAATGGCGTTTGCCCGGTGAAGTCGCCGCTAGCTTCTGCAGGCGTTGGAAGGAACACCTGTCCTGAGGAAATGCCCTGCCTCAGCCGATTGCCCTCGTAGGATCCAAAAATAAAAGCCTTGTCCTTCTTAATCGGCCCGCCAATAGTGGCCCCAAACTGGTTCTGGATGTATTTGGCGACGGAATTGTCAAAGTAGCCTTTTGTATTGAGCACATTGTTGCGGAGAAACTCGTAAAAATCGCCGTGGACGTCGTTCGTGCCAGACTTGGTGACTACATTGACGACCGATCCGGAGTTGCGGCCGTACTCCGCGTCGAACGTGTTCGTTAGCACCCGAAACTCCTGTACTGCATCCGGTGAAGGCTGAATCGCCGGGGAATTCACGAAGATATCGTTACCATCACCTCCATTTACCATGTAGTTGTTTGATCGTCCTCGTCCGCCATTTACAGACACAACCCCTGGCTGATCGCTGCCGAAGAAGAGGTCCGCTCCCAATTGAGACTGGACGCCGGGTTGCAACTGGAGCAGTTGATACGTATTGCGTTGGTTCAGTGGAAGAGCGCGGATCGACGTGTCCGTCATCACCCCTCCGAGCTGTGTGCTCGTAGTCTCTACCTGGGCCGCATTCGCTTCCACAGTGACGGTCTCATTCCCTCCGCCTACCTGAAGGCTCACGTTTAGCAGAGCCACGTGCCCGATGGTCACCACGATGTCAGTTGCGACGTACTTCTTGAAGCCCTTCGCATCCACCGTCACCGAGTAGGTCGCAACTGGAAGCTCGGGTATATCGAAAGCGCCGTCGCTGCCTGTCGTTACCGTGCGTTTTGTGTCTGTGCCCACTTGCGTCGCGGTCACCTGCGCCCCGGGCACAACAGCGCCCGAAGGATCCGTTACGTTGCCTCGAATCACGCCGTTCGTCTGCCCCCTCGCCGCTAGGCACAATGCCAGACTCGCAAACGCGAACATGCACACCCGAACCCACGCAGTCGCTTTCATTGGCGCTCCTTGTGAATTCCCTGCGTCCACCCCAGACGCACCCCCGATTTTTCGATTGCAGCCCGCCGAAAAACCTTACTATAATTCGCGAACGTTAGAAGATGGCCTGAGGCTTGTCAAGAGGAAACTCGTTTGGCTCATGCTGGTAAGCTGTCCCGCGAATCGCTGCGCTCTTCGGGCTATCTCCGCATCAGCGATGTCGCGCGTCTCGTCGGCGTCTCACCTTCGATTCTTCGCTCCTGGGAAACACTTGGCTTGATTTCGCCCGCTCGCACGCGCAGCCGATATCGCCTCTATACGCAAGCAGACGTGCGCTTGCTGAAGCGCGCGCAATTCTTGCGCCGCGCTCGCGGAATGAATGCACCGGCCATCGTCCACATGCTTAAAACCCAAGGGCTTCTTTCCAAGTCCGGCGCTAGCCAGTCGAAGGCCAGCCCGGTGGGCCCGCGCCTCCGGCGCTTGCGTTTGCAGCGTGGCTACTCACTCGCGAAAGTCGCGCAAGCCGTTGATGTCTCCGTTGGATTTTTGTCTGCGCTCGAGCGCGCACAAATGAGCGCCTCCATCGCAACCCTTCGCCGCCTAGCTCGTTTCTACCGCCTCAACATTCTTTCGCTCTTCGACCCTTCGGAGGCGAATCCCGGCCGCGTCCGCCCAGGCGAAAGAAAGGTCCTCGAAGCAGGCAATGGCATTCGCATGGAGCTGCTTTCCTGGGGCAACACGGTGATGGAGCCCCACATTTTCCGCATTGCTCCGTCCGCAGGGAGCGGGGAGTCTTACACACACGATGGCGAGGAGTTTCTATACATCTTGAAAGGTTGCATCGAAATTGCACTCGACGGCGGCGAAGCGAACCGTCTCGAACAAGGCGATAGTTTTTACTTCGAGAGCAACACGCCGCATCGCTGGGTAAATCCCGGAAAGAAAGAAGCTTGGGTCTTGTGGGTGAACACGCCACCGACATTCTAGGGGCATTCAGCTGGCGCGGCAGCGGCGGGGGATCTTGATCAACAATGAAAAATAGACTTGCTGTGCTCGCGCTCGGGGCTCTCTTCACTTTTGCGTTCGTCGGATGCGGCAAACAGCCCGTTCTCAGCCTGCTCGTCTGGGAAGGCTACGCCGATCCTTCCTTCATCCGCGCTTTCGAGCAATCCCACAAATGCAAGATCACCGCCTCGTATATGGGTTCGAGCGACGAACTGGTCGCCAAACTTCGCGGCGGCAGCGCCAGCAACTACGATGTGATCTCTCCCTCGAGCGACGTCGCCACCATGATCGCCTCCGCAGGACTCGCGGCTCCTCTCGACCTTTCAAAGGTTCCTTCCTATTTGCAGCTTTCCGAACGCCTGCGCGAAATGCCGCTCGTGCACGTAAATGGAAATGTGTACGGCGTTCCGTTCACCTGGGGGCCGAATCCCCTGTTATATGACACGAAAGGTTTCCCAACACCGCCCGAGAGCTGGACCGTTCTCTGGAGCCCTGATCTGAGGAACAAAATTTCCGTTTGGGATGAGCTTTCCACGATTTACATGGCCGCCCAGGTCCTCGGTTACGACAAACCCGATCCCAATCATCTCTATAACCTCTCGGACGAAGAGCTCAACAATGTGAAAAAGAAGCTCATCGAATTGAAGCCCAACGTCCGAAAGATGTGGAACACGGGTGGCGAGCTGACAAATCTCTTCGAGAACCACGAAGTGGTAGCTGCCATGGGATGGCCGCTCATGACCAATCAGCTCCGCAAAGCGAATTTTCCCATTGGCGAGACGATCCCCAAGGAAAACACCACGGGGTGGATTGATCATCTGATGATTACATCTGCGAGCGAGCATAAAGATCTCGCCATCGAATTTCTGGAATACATGATCGAAGCAAAAACTCAGAAAGCGGTGGCCGATGCCACCGGCTATGATCCGGCCAACCCGCAAGCGGCACAATTTATGACCGAAGATCAGAGAAAATCTCTGCACCTCGACAACGTCGATCTCTACATAACGCGCATTTATTTCTGGCAGCAGGTGCCTCGTCGCGACAAGTACAACGAGATCTGGAATGAAGTGAAGGCCGCGCAATGATGTTTTTCACACGCGCTACCCTGGAAGGTTGCTCCGGACCCTGCAGTGAGCCCCCCGGCGAGCCAGGTAAATGATCGGTATGGCGCCAGCTGCCTCCGAGTCCAGCCGAACCGATTCGCTCCTGTCGATCCGTGAAGTGGTGAAGCATTTCGGCTCCCGTCCTGTCCTTAGCAACATTTCGCTCGAAGTCGCGTCAGGCGAATTCCTGACCATCCTCGGCGAAAGCGGCTCGGGGAAGACGACTCTCTTGCGCCTCATCGCAGGATTCGAGCAGTTGGACAGCGGCGAGATCTGGCTTGGAGGCGACCGGCTTGACCAAATCCCTCCCCATCGACGCCCTGTCAACACCGTGTTTCAAAGCTACGCGCTTTTTCCTCACTTGAGCGTCTTCGACAACATTGCCTACGGGCTGCGCGCAAAAAATATCGCTAAGGCTGAAATTCCTAACCGTGTCGCACAGGCTCTGGCGAAGGTAAAAATGAGCGAATTCTCGAAATCGCCTCCCGCTCAACTCAGCGGCGGTCAGCAGCAGCGCATCGCTTTGGCGCGCGCCCTCGTCAATCGTCCTGGCGTGCTGTTGCTCGATGAGCCCCTCTCCGCGCTCGATGCAAACCTGCGCCGCCAGATGCAAACCGAATTGAAGGCACTGCAACGCGAAGTGGGAATCACCTTTATTTTCGTCACACACGATCAGGAAGAAGCTATGGCACTTTCCGATCGCATCGCGTTACTCCGCTCAGGTTTCCTGGAACAGGTTGCCGGGCCGCGCCAGATTTACGGCCAGCCCGCATCCGCGTACGTAGCTCAATTCATCGGCCAAACAAATCTGCTTCGAGCGGACGTCAAAGATCAGGTGGCGAGAGCCGGGCCGCTCGCATGGCGAACCGCAGAAACCTCGCGCCAGGTTGTTTTTTCGCTACGCCCTGAATGCATACGGCTTGTTGCGCACGGAGCAACGCCCCGAGTGGATGACGGTTCGACCGCGCACTTCCGCGCTCGCATTCTGAATCAAACTTTCGGCGGCGCGATGGACACGCTCGAACTCGATTGCGGCAACCGGCAAACCATTCGCGCCCGCATCGCGAGCCCTGGCACTCTTGCCGGCGAACACGAATTTGAATTTCGCGCGAGCGATGCGGTCGTCGTTCGCGACGAAAACTCGGCCTAGCTATGTACACTCGAGCTTACAAATCAGCCGTCACTGTGCCGCCACTTCTGTGGGTCAGCGCTTTCCTGATTGTGCCTTACGCCCTTTTGTTTTGTTACAGCTTCTGGTCCGTCTCAGCGCAGCAGACGATCGTCCACAATTGGAATCTCCAGAATTATCTCCAGCTGATTTGCAACCCCACTTATCTCTCCGTTCTCTTTCGCTCACTCCGCATTGCCGCCGCGGTCACATTGCTCGCTCTGCTCCTGGGATATCCGCTCGCGTACTACCTTTCCTTCCACGTGGCTAAACGAAAGGATCTTCTATATCAGCTCGTGATAATTCCCCTGTGGGCCAGTTATCTCGTGCGCGGATACGCCTGGAAAACAATCCTCGGCAGCGATGGCGTGCTCAATGGCTTGCTGCAATATCTCCACATCACGCGCCACCCCGTTGAATTCTTCCTTTACAGCCCGTTCGCCGTAGTCCTCACCCTCACGCACATCTACACGCCCTTCACGTTTCTGCCGATTTATGCCTCTCTGGAACACGTCCCGCGAAATCTCATCGAAGCTTCCCATGACCTTGGCGCCTCTCCGTGGTCCACATTCCGCCGCGTCATTCTTCCTTTGTCGTTGCCGGGCGTTCTCGCCGGCGCCACCTTCGCATTTGTGCTTACTCTCGGAGATTTCCTGGCGCCACTTCTCGTCGGTGGTGCCAGCGGCATCATGATTTCCAATATTGTCGTCAGTCTCTTCGGCGCCGCATACAACTGGCCACTCGGCGCAGCCATCTCGCTCTGCATGCTTCTCCTCGTCATGGGCCTCCTTTTCGCAACTGAACGTCTCGAGAGGAAGCTCACCCTTTCATGAGCCGCTCTTCAAGTTCCGGCCGCACGCCGTTTCTCACGCTCTACGCCACATTCGTGTATGCGTTCCTCTACTTCCCCATCGTCGTGCTCGTTATCTACTCTCTCAACGGCTCCGGTGTCGGCGGCTTTCCCCCCACCGGCTGGACGCTCGACTGGTACCGCCAGCTTTTTCAGGATGGCTCGCTGTGGGATTCTGTCCTCAACAGCGTGGTCGTTGCCGTAATCTCCGTCGGAATCTCTCTCGCGCTCGGCCTTCCCGCAGCACTCGCCCTTGACCGCGCGCAGTTTCCCGGCAAGGCGCTGTTTCGCCGCATCGTCCTTCTGCCTCTGATCCTTCCCGGAATTATCACCGGCCTGTCTCTACTCATGCTCTTCGTCGCGATAGGAATGAAACTCAGCCTAGTAACCATCACGCTCGGTCACGGCACCGCTCTAATATCCGTCGCTACCACCGAAATCTTCGCCGGCTTGCAAAAGCTCGATCGCGCCCAGGAAGAAGCCTCGCTCGATCTCGGCGCGAACCACTGGAGAACCTTCTGGCGCATTACGCTTCCGAATCTCCGCGTCTCGCTTATCGCCGCCGCTTTGCTGATTTTCACTCTCTCGCTTGACGAAATCGCCGTCAGCTTTTTCCTCATCGGCCGCGACAATACCCTGCCCCTCGAAATCTGGTCGCGCTTGCGCCGCGGAATCACGCCGGAAATCAACGCCATCTCCACACTGATTCTTGCTTTTTCCATCGCCACAATTCTTATCTGGTATCGCCTTCGCACTCGCACCGCTCGCGCCGAAGAGGCAGGCGCGCAGCTATTGGCATCCACTCTGGAAGGAGAGCATTCATGAGCGGTACACGGCGGGATTTCCTCAAGTTCGTTGTCGCAGGCTCAGTCGCAACTGGCTGCCCTATTGATATGTCGTTGCTCGCAGCACCTGATGACTCGAAAACTCAGATCGAGGGCGATAATTTCGAAATCTGCCATCAGGTACGCGACGGCCATTCCTTCTCGCTCCCGCCGATTTCGAAGCGCTATGACGTCGTCATCGTCGGAGGAGGCGCCAGCGGTCTCAGCGCCGCTTACTTCCTTCGCCAGCGCGATTTCCTCCTCCTCGAAAAAGAGCCGCACTTCGGCGGCAACGCCTACCTCGAGGAGCATCAGGGACAAGCCTTCGCTACCGGCTCTGCCTACGATGAGAAAGGCACATCCAGCGAACAGCTCGCCCGCGAAATCGGTCTCACGATGCTCCCCGTCAATTCCTTCGACCCTACGATCCTCAACGGCAACTGGATCAAGGACACGTGGCACGGCGGGCTCGACGAACTTCCCTACCCTGCCTCCGTTCGCGATAGCTTCAAAAAATTCCGCGCCGATATGCTCGCAATCGACATCACGAAAAATATCGAACAGCTGGACAACACTCCACTCGCAAAATATCTGAGCAACTACGCTCCCGAAGTCAAATCCTGGTGGGATTCTTACGGCCCCTCCAACTGGGGCGCGAAATCCGCGGACACATCTGCGTATGTAGCGCTAATCGATTTCCAGGAAGTCATTGCCACCGAGAAAGACGTTCGAGTTACCCTGCCAGGAGGCAACGGCGCTCTCTCCCGCAAGCTCGTCCAGAGTCTGCAGCCCAAATCTTCGGAACGATTGGTAGGCGACGCCACAATCGTCGCCGTCGAACCTCAAAAGAACGACGTTCGCGTCACCTACGTCAAGGGAGGCTCGCTACATTCGGTGGGAGCGAAGTTCGTCATCATGGCCACGCCGAAATTCATCACCGCTCGAATCGTCGCGGGACTTTCAGACGCGCAGCTGGACGCCATGTCCTCTTATCACTACTGTCCCTACCCCGTGATCAACATGATTTTCGACAAGCCTGTCTACAACCGCGGCTACGACACGTGGTGCCCGGGAAACTCCTTCACCGATTTCATCGTGGCGGACTGGGTGGTGCAGAAGCAGCCGGAATACAAACAGAAAAGCAATATACTCACGTTTTACACACCTCTGGCCGAAATCGGTCGTAAGAAACTTTTGAAAGTCGACGACTGCCGTCAAATCGCTGCAAGCGTCCTGCACGATTTTCAAAAGCTCTTGCCCGAATTCGCCGGCGCGGATCCTCTGGAAGTTCACTTCTATCGGCGTGGCCACCCGATGTTCATGGCCACTCCCGGTACTTTTACGAAAGTCACTCCCGCGGCTCGCCAGCCCCTTGAACGGGTTTTTTTCGCAAATACCGATTCGATTGGGCCTGAGTCGGAGATTTCCGGAGCCGTGGATTCAGCGCGGAAAGCTGCCGAGTGGGTTGAGAAAAGACTTGCCGGCGCCTCTGCGGCTGCTGCCCAAGCCGTCCTCGGCCTTCGCGCCTGATTCGTCTGGAACAAAAAAAACACCCGGTAATCCAACCCGGGTGTTTCGACCTCTCTCAATTCCTGCCAGGGAGTGAGAAAGAAATTTTTGCGCGTATCGATCTGCGCTTAGAGCCGGGCCTTTTGCCCTAACGGCTTGCCAGGCCTAGGTTATGCACGCCCGAAATCAGAAAGCCCGCCGTGCTGGCCGCCTGCGGCACAAACCACATCCGCCGCACCATCCCGTACTCGCTGTGCTGCATGCGCCGCGCCACATGATCAAGAAGAAGCGGTCCCACCTGAATCGCCGCATAAAGCGCGCCCGAATGGGCGAACGGCCTCATCATCGGATCATCTTCCACGGCACCATGACCAATCGCCTGCCGCGTCGTGTAAGCATCAAACGCTGCCGCACCATGTTGCAGCATTGTGAGCGCCAGCCAACTCCGGCTCATGCGCGGCTTTTCAGGGGAATACACCTTCACCGGCTTTACCGGTAGCGGCTCGGGAATACGTACAGATGACAACGGCTGCGCAGTGTCGTGCTTAGCCAGCGCGACTACTGACATTCCCGCCGCTGCCTTCTCGTCTGAATCGCCGCTCAAGTTCACTTTGGCCGGATCCGTATATCCCCGGCCTGACGCCGTTTCCACCGTATTATCCGTTTCGCTTCCCAATGTCCGCTTCGGCCTTGTGCCATCCGTCGAGGAAGCGGTAGCGCTAAGTGTGGTCTGGTTCGGACTGAATACGGGGCCAACCGCCTTGGGAACGGGGCTGAGCTGAAACAATAGCGCTGCAACGGCAAAAACCATGGAAGGGAGTCCTCCTACTGCCGACAGAGTAGGAAAAGCACGCCTAGTACCATTGGGACCGTCCCCTGTATAATCAAGATATATAAGCGTTTAGGATAGAATGCGGCAGTTTATAGCCGCCCTGACTTCGTTTCTGACGGTTTTCGAGGCAAGCGATTTCCCTGCAAGATGAGAAATAGTTTCCCCACTATTGCCGCAAATCTACGACTTATTCCCGAAACGGGCTAAGCCGCCCGCCAAGGCTGCTCAACACTGCGCAACATAGCTCCCATGACACAGGCCAACATTTCCTGAAAGGAAATTTGGAATCTGCTACCACGCGACGTCATTCAATCCGCAGCACGACCTTCCCAAACTGCTCCCGCTTCTCCAAAAGTTCATGAGCTTCCCGAGCCTTGGTAAGAGGGATTACCGTGTCAATCACTGGCTTCACTCGTCCGCTGGCCACAAGATCGAGCACGGGGTAAAGCTCCCCCTTGCTTCCCATATACGAGCCGAGAATCGAGATGTGCCGGCTGAAGAGATAGCGCAAGTCAATCTTTCCGTCGTAACCGGTCGTCGCGCCGCAAGTCACCAACCGTCCACCCACCGCCAGACTCGCCACGCTTTCCTGCCATGTCGCCTCGCCCACGTGCTCCATCACCACATCGACGCCGCGCCGATCCGTCAGCCGCTTTACTTCTTTCGACCAATGCTCGATGGAGTGCAGAAATGTCTCGTCCGCGCCCAATTCCCTCGCCTTCTGCAGCTTCAATTCCGACCCGGCCGTTGCGATCACGCGCGCCCCCATCATCTTCGCGATCTGAATCGCGGCGCTTCCCACTCCGCTTCCCGCGCCCAGCACCAGCACCGTCTCGTCCGGCTGGAGCTGCGCTCGCGTAATCAACATGTGCCAGGCCGTTAGAAATACGAGCGGAATCGCCGCTGCCTTCTCAAAGCTAAGATTCGCCGGCATCGGAATCACATTGGCTGCCGGCGATGCCACATATTCCGCATATCCCCCATCCACTTTGTATCCAAAGAGTGTGTACTGGCGGCAGAGATTGTCGTCGCCTCGCAAACAATGGACGCAATGCCCGCATGAGATTCCGGGCGACAGCAGCACTCGCTCGCCAGGACGCACCCCCGAGATTTTCTCTCCCACCCGCGCCACTTGACCGGCAATGTCCGACCCAGGAATACGCGGTAATGGAATCGTGATCCCCGGCAGCCCACGCCGAACCCACAGATCAAGATGATTCAGGGCACACGCTCGCACGCGGACAAGCACTTGGTCCGGACCAATCTCCGGCTCGCACACTTCGACGTAACGCAAAACTTCGGGCCCGCCGTGTTCAGAAAATATGACCGCTTTCATCATCTCTGGCTATCCCTGGAGACCGAACCACACTTGAATTTCACCATAGCCGCTCGTCTTTCGTCTCTCGCGCCGCCAGCAAGCCAATCAACGTCAGGACCGATGCCACCGATAGATAGTAGCCGACGTACTGCAAGCCATATTTCTTCGCCAGCCAGATCGCAATATACGGCGCCAGCGACGCGCCGAAGATGCCGGCCAGGTTGAACGTCAGCGAACTCCCCGTGTAACGCACCGAGGTGGGAAAAAGCTCGGACAGGGCCGTGCCCAGGGGACCGTAGTACAGGCCCGTCAATGATAGGCCTACGATCAACACCGCGAGTGTCCCGATTGTCCCGGCCCGAAACATCGGCTCCATCACCAGGCCGAACAAGCCGATGGCCACATTTACCCAAAGCAAAGTGCGGCGTCTGCCGCGTTCAGCGAAAATAGCCCCGACCGGAATCGTAATCGCAAAGAAGATCATGCCGACCAGCTGCATCACAAGGAAGGCGTCGCGACTGTAATGCAGAGCGGTTGTACCCCACGACAGCGCGAAGACAGTCATCAAATAGAAGAGGACGAAGGCCGCGAGAGCTCCCAAGATTCCCACCACGAGCGACTTCGGATATTTGCGAAACACCTCGAGGATCGGCACGTCCACTCGCTCGCGTCGTGTAACGGCCGCGCGGAACGCTGGAGTTTCTGCGATGGTTAGCCGCACGTAAAGACCCACCAGCACCAGAACGGCGCTTGCCAGGAACGGAATGCGCCAGCCATAGGAAAAAAACTGATCGTTCGTGAGCCATTTCGAGAGCGCAAGGAACACGCTGCCGGACAAAAGAAATCCGATCGGTGCTCCGAGTTGCGGGAACATTCCGTACCGCGCGCGCCGGTTCGGCGGGGCATTCTCCACCGCAAGCAACACCGCGCCGCCCCATTCTCCCCCAAGCCCAAGCCCCTGGCCCATGCGGCACAGCGCGAGAAGCAGCGGCGCGGCCACGCCTATGGTCTTGTAGGTCGGCAGAATGCCGATCGAAACCGTCGAGAGACCCATCATCAATAGCGCCGCAACCAAGGTCGCTTTGCGGCCAACGCGATCGCCGAAATGGCCGAACAGCGCCGAACCAAACGGTCGCGCGAAAAATGCAATTGCGAAGGTCGCAAGCGAGGCGAGCGTAGCCGACGCTGGATCAGACGCGGGGAAAAATAGCCGGGGAAAAACGAGCACAGCAGCCGTCGCGTAAATGTAGAAATCAAAAAACTCGATCGTAGTCCCAACAAGACTCGCAAAGAGCACTTGCGCCGGCGCGTTGATTGCCAAATCTCGCCCGGCGTGTGTCTTGCCCATCTCGACGCCGATGGTAGGTGTCTCACTCAAGGATCAGTCAGTTTACCTGTTCGGCGTGTCGTGAGAATGAGGAAGTCGAAGAATTCGATTGTTGCTAGTCAGCCTAAGCCGCCATTCCGGCTCCTATCAATGCGGCTTGAATGTCTTTCCGGTCTCCAGCAAGGTCTTCAGTCGCGAAAGAATACGCGGCCATCCATCGGCGCAGGCGGCGTATGTGCAGTCGTCCTCAGCCCACTCGTCATGCGTCACCGTCACTTGTGTGGCTTCGGTTTCCGGCACCAGTTCGATGGCGGCGCGTGACTCCTTAGCATTTGCCCCCATTGCGAAGGTGTACTGAAAGACTTTCGGAGGCTCAAAGCGCAGGACCTTTCCTCGCACATAGGTTGTGGGTTTCCCGCCGGGTCCTGAGCCCACCCATGCGAGCGAACCGCCAGGCTTCAAGTCCGCTTGAAACTCAGCGCCCGAGAAGATAATCCGGTTTCACTCCCGCGATACGAAGCCTTCCCACACCCTCTCTGGGGTGGCGGCGATGTAAACGACATATTTAAGTGCTGGTTGATTGTCCATCGCGGCTCCTGATTCTTCGCGCGATCTTATATCCACAGGCGACACCCTACAACGCAGCAATGCCTTCCAGTAGGGGCATCACAATTTGGGAGATGCGATGCAAATCGAAAATGTTTAGCTACCATTATTAGCGTCTGACCGGGAAAATGAGGTTTTCCAGACGCGTGAGGAGGGCGTTCTCCTGGTGAATCAATGCGTGCTCATCCGAAAGCACGGGCAATAACATCATCCGTTGCAGGCCGCCAATAAGGCGGCCTGCAACCAGTCAGTTCCACTAACGAAGCAACTCTGCTATCCGAGTGCCGCCCTACTGGCAAACGGGACCCAGCGTCTTGCAGGAACGTGCCGTTGTTAGACTCCTCGATTCCATTTCCCGTTTGCCCGGTGCTCCGGTTTGCAGTTTTCCTGAGGCTGGGAATAACGGGATTCTCGAATTGCGGGAAACCGCCCACAACCGACATGCCCTCCCGGTCGCAACCAGATTGACACCGGCCTGAACGCGCCGTAACCTCGACTCGAAGCCTTGACCATGGACCTTTTCGAAGAAATCGTGCGCATGCGGCGGGCCGGCCAGCGCGGCGCCCTGGCGACAATCGTGCATACTAATGGCTCGATTCCAAGCTACGAGAGCTCGCGCATGCTTGTCCGCGACGACGGCACGATCGCCGGCACTGTCGGCGGAGGCTGCGTTGAAGCTGAAGTTTGGGCTGCCGCAAAGGACGTGATCCAGAAAGAACAGCCCCGCAAAATGACTTTCAATTTGAATCATGAAGCGGCCTACGACGCCGGTCTCATCTGCGGAGGCACTCTGGAAATTTTTCTCGAGCCGATTCTTCCGCAGCCGATGCTTTATCTTTTCGGAGGCGGCCATGTCTCCACCGCCGTGGCTCGCGTCGCTCATCAAGCAGGCTTCGCCATCGGAATCATTGACGACCGCGAGGCGTTTGCCAACCTCGACCGCTTCCCGATGGCCGCCGAAATTTACTCAACCTACGAAGACGCCTTCGCCAAGATTCGTCTGAACTCTTCCAGCTATCTCTTGATCGTCACTCGCGGACACAAGGACGACATGCGCGTCCTCGCCTGGGCCGTTGGCACTCCCGCCCGTTATATCGGAATGATCGGGAGCAAGCGCAAAGTGATCTCCGTTTACAAAGCGCTCGAGAAAGAAGGGCACGACCTCGAGAAGTTCGAGCGGGTTCACGCTCCCGTCGGACTGGATATCGGCGCCCTCGCACCCGAAGAAATTGCCGTCAGTATCGCAGCCGAACTGATAGCCGTCCGCCGCAACGCGCCAAATCTACCTCACAAGGCCGTCAGACTCTCCGACGTTGCCTCCTTGCAGCACGACTAGCTCGCCATGCTCGCAGCCGCCATTCTCGCTGCCGGCGAATCAAGGCGCATGGGCCAGCCGAAGGCTCTGGTTTCGGTTCAGGGCCTTACCTTTGTCGAACATCTTTTCACAGCCACGCGCCTGCCGCGCGTGGGTCTTACGCGTATCGTCCTTGGGGCGCACGCTGCAGAAATCGGTCCGAAATTGAAGTTTGATCCAGCCATGGTCGTCTTTAATCCTGATTGGACTACCGGCCAGCTTTCGTCCATTCACGCGGCCATCCGCAGCTTGCCTATCGAAGCCACGGACGGGATTATTCTCTGCCCCGTTGACCACCCGCTCGTTTCTCGTCGGCTTATTTCCGAGCTCATCGCGCAATTCGATTCCACTCGAAAAGCCATCGTGCTTCCGCTCTACCGCGGCAAACGCGGACATCCCGTCATTTTTCGCTCCACGCTCTACGAAGAACTCCTTGCAGCGTCGCCAGAGGTTGGCGCAAGGCAGGTGGTCTGGGCTCACGCCCGGGAAATCCAGGAAGTGCCCACCGAAGAAGAGGGCGTAATTCTGAACCTCAACGATCCGGAAGCTTTGAAGAAGGCGGCAACACCACCTGCTTCGATCTGACTCAGGCGCTTCTTCGCGTTCGGATCTCCGCTTCCGCGATTTTCTCGAGGACCGCGGTCAACGCGTTCATCGCAAGTTCAGCCGCGTGCATCGTCGCGGGAGGCAATTGGCCAAGCTCCTCGGAAATTCTCAGCGCTGTGATTTCGCGCACTTCGCCCAGGCTCCGGCCAGCCAGCAAATCCGTGAGCACGGAGCCAGCCGCAATTGATGCCACGCATCCCTGCGTCTTGAAACGCGCCTCCGCCACCCGCCCGCCTTCCACTCGCACGGAAAGCCTCATCGCATCGCCGCAGACGGGGTTGGCGGCTTCCGCCACCGCGGTCGGCTCGGAAAGATTGCCGGCGTTATGTGGATTGCGAAAATGTTCGAGGATTTTTTCGTTGAGCATGGAGCCCAGGTACGTACAGGACTAGCTATGTGAAATTATAGACCGGCTCCCGGGAACCTGCGCCGCCTCACTTTACAAAAGTTGCCGTCGTTCGATTTTGTCCGCGCCAGTTTCCACCACAAAATGCTCGCGGAACAAACAAAAATCGCTTGCGCTTGCTTTCGCTTTTTGTTTCAATTCCTTGACACGGAGAGGTTTACGATATAGTTTAAAGCCGTCCTAGCCTTCACTTTTCCGATAGGGCGCGGAAGGGTGACCAAACAACTCGCCTACTGAATCATTCAGGAGAAAAGCTGATGCGACGATTCCGATGCCTGTTCACCCTTGTGGCGGCTGTCACGCTCTGTGCAGGCGCCAGCTTCGCGCAGGACGGGAAGCTGAAGATTAAGGTCACGCCCAAGGAGGCGTACATTTTTGTCGATGGCAAGGCGATGCATGAGGGGGCGAGCCGCACCTTCCCACTCCCCGCTGGTAAGCACACCGTCGCCGTAATGAACTACGGTTACAAGATCTCCACACAGGATGTGGACATCACCGCGGGCAAGACCACCGATCTGAACGTCGTGCTCCAGGCTTACGGCGGCACCGTGAACGGCCCCTGGGGCCGCGTCTATCTCGGCGGAGGATGGCCCCATGCCGCGGTTCTTTCCAATGGGACCAAGCCGGAATATCTCGTCGGCCATGTCGACGAAATGAACAACGATTTCTGGATTTGGAAGCAGGAGCTGATTCTCCCGGTCGGACATCATCACCTGACAGTAACCAAGGAAGGCAAGACGGTCTGGGAAGGCGACGTCGACGTACAAGCAAACAAGAAAACCTCCGTCGATATGTCCAAGAACACTCAGAACACCAAAGAGTGGCCCCGCGGAACCAAGATGAAGGATCTGCCCCGGTTCAAGGCCGGCGTCGCCAGTGCCACGATTGCGGTCGCACCCGTCACCGGCAGCTTCTCCGCTTCCGCCAGCCAAATCAATTGCGGTGACACCTCCAACCTTACCTGGCAGACAACGGAAACCATCGACACAAACATCAGCAATGTCGGTCCCGTAGCGCCGAGCGGCACGCAAGGCGTGTCGCCGAAAGCAACCACAACCTACGACTTCAAATCCACCGGCCCAGGCGGCACGGTTTCCAGCTCCGCCACAGTCAACGTCAACACCAAAGTTGATGCGAGTATAAGCGCGAATCCTGCCGAGGTTCACTACCGGAAGATCGGCGAAAAGGTGATCACGCAGGACAATGCCACGATTACCTGGAAGACGTCGAACGCACAGGACGCGACGCTCAACGGAAACAAGGTTGACGTCAACGGCAGCCAGCAGGTGCAGGCTGCGCCGGCCGATGATTCGCAAGTGACGGAAGGCCAGCCGGCACGCACCGTGGACGAATCGAAGACCTACACCCTCAACGCCACAAATACGTGCGGCGGGAGCGCGACGGAAACAGCGAATTTGCACGTGACCGGTTCGGTCGAGCCAATTCCGGCCGTCGTGCTGCAGAGCATCTTCTATCCCACGGACTATCCGGATCAGAAGCATCCGCAAGTCGGACTGGTGAAGAGCCAACAGCTCGAACTCTCCACTCTGGCCGGCGGGTTCAAGAAATATCTTGAATACGATCCGGATGCGAAGCTTTCGGTGGAAGCATTCGCAGACGTGCGAGGATCGAAAAACCACAATCAGGACTTGAGCGAACGGCGCGTCGAGCGCATCAAGCAATATCTCGTCGACCAGGGCATCTCGGCGGACAAGGTTCAGACCGCCGCGTACGGCAAAGAGCGACCGATGCCGAAGGCTGACGTGAAGAACTTTGAATCAACGAACCCGAATCAACCACCCAAGGCTCGCTTGCGCAACGTCACGGGCGATTGGTACGCGTACAACCGCCGCGCGGACATCGTGCTCCTGCCTTCCGGGAAGAAGTCGGCGCAGTTCTATCCCCATAATGCCGACGACTCCGGAATCATGTGGCAGATTCCGAAGCCGGCTTTGAAGAAGGTGGAAGCGGCAAACTAAGGACTCAGAAAAAAAAAGAAGCGCGCCGGAGATAAAATCTCCGGTGCGCTTCCGATTCCTGCGCACCGCTAAATGTGGCAAGAATTGTCGCTGTAGGTGCAGCAAGCAGGTTGCAGCAAAAAGCAGTTTTGCAGCAAGTTCAGCATCCAACCCAAGACCTGCTATCGGTGTTTCCCATTTTGAGTGCGGTGCGTGCGCGCAATGCGTTTCTGATCGCTCTTAGTGAAGTGCGGGGACGCTATCGGTTCTCGCCCGCCTCTCATCCTTGTTCGAATGACGTGATCAAATACTTAGAGTGCTCATTCGTAGTAATAGAGGTACCAATTGGGTGGGGTGACCCGGTGTTTCCATAGTTTCCGCAATTGACGGCGATTCTGTGAAAATGATACCACCTGGGTATGTACTTCGTCGTTTCACCTTAGTTCTCACGGGTGCCCCAATCTTCGCGTCTGCGAAGGTGGTGATTATTTTGAGCTGATCAGATAGAACTCGGTCTGGCGCGGGATGAAGAATTTGTAGCCGTCGTCGGTGAGGTAGGCGTCATCCTCGCCCATGATGTAGAGCTTCTGGCCGCCCCATTCTGGAATTGCGGTCTGCGCGTTTAATTCGACGGAGAGATAAGCGCCTTTGCGCAGCCTTTGGACCGTTGACAGGTTGGAATCGCCGGGAGCATTCGCGAGAACCTCTTTTTCTGCTTGTGCGACGTGCGCGTCCATCCAGGCGCCGAGGCCGTGGCCTTCGTTGCCGATCGGATGGCTGTAAATCATGGCGTCGATGCCCTTCTGCGACATTTCGTCCATCGCCAGCTTATAAACTTCGGCGCCGGTTCGTCCAGGACGCGCGGCGCGAAGAGTGAGCGCATCTTGAACGGCGTTCATGTTTTTCATCGCCTGCTTGAGTCCTGCGGGCGGTTCTGTTTCACCGGGCTTCAGAACGTAGGCCATCTTCTGCCAATCGGTGTTCAGGCCCATGTAGGTCACCCCGAAGTCGAGATGGATCACGTCGCCCGGCTGGAAGACGTCGGTCCATTCCGCGTCGCGGAGGTGCCCGCGTTCGCGTTGCAGGGTGAGGCCTTGATGCTGGATGCGCAGGTGCGGCGCGAACCAGGTGGTGACGTGGTTCTCCCACATCTGGTCGTAGAACCAAGCGACGGCTTCTCCCACTGTGGTTTTCCCGGGAGTGATAGCTTCATTCGAGAGGCCGCGCTTGGTGATCAGATCCGTTAGGATGACCATTTGCTTGTAGGTTTCGAATTCTTCGGGCAGGCGCGTCTCGAGATACTCCGTGATTAAAGCCTCGGCGGGAAAGAAGTGCTGCGCGGCTTCCGGTCCCATGCTGGCGGCGAGGTATTCGTAGCTGGATTTCGTGAGGCTGCGTGTGACGCCGCGTTTACCGTCGATTCCGAGGGCGATGTGCGCGGGATGATAGGTGTCCCAGAGCGCGCGCAATTCCGACGGGATGTCCGGCTGCGGCACATTGGACTTTTCGAAGAATTTCGCGACGCTTTCCTGCGAATAGCCGGTGATCGCGATTTTCTTCAGTCCTTTATCGCCGGCGTCAACGAAGACGAAGAAATCGCGATTGCCCGTGTAAGGCCGGGGAGGAGCGACGAACTCGGTGAGCGGATCATCATGAAATTCTTCGTTTACGACGATCCACATGTCCACGCCGTGGCGGCGCATCATATCGAGCAGAAGCGCCTGCCGCTTCACCAGCCAGCTTTCGCGCACGGCAATCTGCTGGGACCAGGGCAGCAGGTGCGGCATCTGGTCTTTCAGCGATTGCGTTGCCGCGGCCGGCACCGACGCCTGCGACTGTGACTGCGCCTCGGCCGTTGAAGCCAGGATCGCGCAAAATCCGAGCACTGCGAGCCATCTCCGAAATTCCATGTACGTTCCTCCGCGGCGCATCCTAACGCAAATTCCCTGCCCGGCCTCGGAAATTTTCAATGGTTCCAGAACAAGACCGCGCCGAAAACGCAGGTCGGCTGGCACGGCACAGTTCAGCGCAACGTGATTAAACTGCGGTTGACGGTTACTTGGGCTGAATCAGATAAAACTCCGTCTGGCGCGGCTGGAAAAATTTGTAACCGTCCGGCGTGAGATACGCGTCGTCTTCCGCCATGACGTAGATTTTCTGGCCGCCCCATTCAGGGATGGCGGTTTTTGTGTTGAGCTCGATGGATTGATAGGTGCCCAGCATCAGTATCTCCTGCGACGAAGCGTTCACCGCTTCGTGCGTTGGATTCACAGTTTGCGACGCGCGGAAATCGATGCTGGCGCCGAGCCCGTGCCCTTGATTACCGATCGGATGACTGTAAATCATGGCTTCGATTCCCTTCTCCTTCATCTCTGCCATGGTGAGGTCATAGACCTCGCCGCCGTTGCGCCCGGCTCGAGCGGCGCGCAACATGAGCGCGTCCTGCAAGGTGTTGGTGTTGTCCATCGCTTTCTGCAGGCCGGCGGGAACCGTTTTCTCGCCGGGAAGCAAGACGTAGGCCATCTTCTGCCAATCCGTGCTCATGCCCATGTAGGAGATTCCGAAGTCGAGGTGCACCAGATCCCCTGGCTCGATCACCGTTTCTTCTTTGGCGACGGCGAGAAAGCCGCGTGAGGTTTCCGCGTGAATGCCTTTGCGTTGCACGCGCAGATCGGGCTGGAACCAAGTGCCGACACGATTGCGCCACATCTCGTCATAGAGCCAGCGGCGAATATCGCCGACCGTGGTTTTTCCCGGCGTGATGATTTCATTCGAGAGAGCGCGCTTGGTGATCAGGTCAGTGAGAATCACCTCCTGGTTGTAGGTATCAAACTCCTCCGGCAGGCGTGTGAAGAGGTACTCCCGGATCAGGTCTTGAGCCGGAACGAAATTCTTCGCGGCATCCGGTCCCATTTTTTCGGCAAGATAATCGTAGGTGGATTTTGTGAGGCTGCGCGTGACGCCGCGGCGGCCGTCAATGCCGAGACCGATGTGGGCCGGATGATAAGTGTCCCAAAGCCCGCGGAGCTGCTTGTCGACCGGATTTTTGGAGGGGTCGTCAGCGCTTTCGAAGAATCGCTGCACGTTCTCTTCGGAGTAGCCGGTGACGGCGATCTTCTTCAACCCAGCGGCTCCTGCGTCCACGAAGACGAAAATGTCGCGGCCGCCTGTATAGACGCGCGGCGGCGCGACGTATTCCGTAAGCGGATCGTTGTGAAATTCTTCATTCACCACGATCCACATATCAACGTGGTTGCGGCGCATCATGTCGAGCAGCATGGCGTGGCGCTTCGCGAGCCATTGCTCGCGAACGGCGATTTGCTGCGACCAAGGCAGAAGCTCCGGCGTCTTGGGTAGATTTTTCTGCTTCGATTTTTGAGTCGCTGCTGCGCCGATCAGTACACTGCATGCCGCCAGGACCAAAACCCATTTTTGTGGATTCATTCCAAATCCTCCGCGCGCATCCTATCCTATTTGAGGGCCAGAAGGGTGTTACGAGGAGGGGCGCCCTTCGCATCTCTTCCAGTCTTTGGCTAAGCTGGCGAGCACCGGCACGGGAACGCAAGAACCGGGCCTTCACCTCGGACGGAATGGTCGAGTGGTATCATCCCTGTTCCGAGCTGACGGAAGTTCCGGGAAGAATCTCGCGGAGACACACGATGAACGAACGATCGCAAACCGCAGAGAGCCAAAATGCAATGGAGGTTTCGCTAGCTGGTATTGGCCTGGTCAATTCACCGCGGCTGAACAAAGGAACGGCGTTCCCGGACCACGAGCGCGACCTTTTTGGTTTGCACGGCTTGTTGCCGCCGCACGTCGGCACGCTTGATGAGCAGGTGGAACGCCGCATGCTCGCGCTCAACTGCGAGCCTACCCCGTTCACCAAGTACGGCTTTCTTCGCGACCTTCAAGACATCAACGAAACACTTTTCTACGCGCTGCTGGTGCGCAACATCGAGCAGATGCTGCCGCTGGTCTACACGCCCACAGTCGGTGAGGGTTGCCAGCGCTTCAGCGAAATCTGGCGAAAGCCGCGAGGCCTGTTTTTGAGTTATCCCAACAAGGAACGCATCCATCAGATCCTGAGCCACCGGCGGTACGACAGCGTGAAGTGCATCGTGGTGAGCGACGGCGAGCGGATCCTCGGGCTGGGTGACCAGGGAGCCGGCGGAATGGGGATCCCCATCGGAAAGATGGCACTCTACACTGCGCTTGGAGGAATTCATCCGGAAAATTGCCTTCCGATTTTGCTGGACGTGGGCACAAACAACGAGGAACGGCTGAAAAGTCCCATTTATGTCGGGTGGGCACACCATCTGGTGTGCGGCGCTGAGTACTACGAGTTCGTGGACATTTTCGTGCGGAACGTGAAGAAGGGCTGGCCGCACGTTCTGCTGCAGTGGGAGGATTTTGCCGGTTCCAACGCGTCGCGCTTGCTCGCGAGATACCGGGATGAATTGTGTACATTCAACGACGACATCCAAGGAACGGCGGCGGTGGCAACGTCCACGGTGATTTCCGCAGTGAATGTGACTTGTGTGCCGCTCGAGCAGCAAAAATTCGTTGTGCTCGGTTTCGGAAGCGCAGGACTCGGCATCACGAATTTGCTGGCGCAGTTTATTCAGGACAAAGGCGTATCGGCAGACGAGGCGCGCAAGCGCTTCTACGCAATTGATCGCGACGGCCTCATCACGGATAAAACCCAAGGAATGCGGCCGGAGCAGATGCTCTATGCGCGCAGCGAGGAGGAAGTGAAAGGCTGGAGGCAGCAGCCGAACGCCAAGATCACGCTGCTAGATGTGGTGCGCAACGTGAAGCCATCGGTGTTGATCGGTGTTTCCGGGCAGGGCGGCGCGTTCACCGAACAAGCCGTGCGCGAAATGGCCAAATATGCCGATCGGCCCATCATTTTTCCGCTCTCGAATCCCACCTCGCAAAGCGAAGCGACGCCACAGCAGTTGATGAACTGGACGGAAGGGCGCGCGCTGATCGGAACTGGCAGCCCGTTTGAGTCGGTGCCCGTGGGGAAAAAAGAAGTTCACATCGCGCAGACGAACAACTCCTATATATTTCCCGGGCTGGCGCTGGGAATCGTGGCGTCGAAAGCAAGAAGGGTGACCGATGGAATGGTGAAGGCCGCGGCCGAAGAACTGGTGCGCCATCTGCCCACCCGAACCGACAAAAATGCGAGCCTTCTGCCGCCGATTTCCCAGGCGCGCACACTGGCGTGGGAGATTGGTGAAGCGGTTGGAAGGCAGGCCATCCAGGAAGGGGAGGCGCAGATCGCTGAAAGCGATTTGGCCCGCGAGGTGGAAGCAAATATTTGGAATCCTGTCTACGTTCCTTATGTGCGCAAGCCGAGATCCGCCAGCCAGGCCGGGCCCGCTGAAAGATGAGCGTTGCCATTAAATCGCCGGCAGAAATGAAATCAAAACACGTGGCAGGGAAGAAAAACGGAGCGATGCGGATTGTTTCGCTGGCGCCGAATGTGACTTCGATTCTGTTGGCGCTCGGCGCTGGCCGAGAGATTGTTGGCGTGAGCAAATGGTGCAAGGAAGTGGCGGCGGTGGGGCGGCGTCCGCGCGTGGGCGATTGCTGGAAGATGGACATACGCGAGGTGATGCGGCTCAAGCCAACTCTTCTGATTGGCTCAGTGCCCTTTGCGCTAGAAACCGTGGCGAGCATCATGAAGGAACCGGTGGCGTTCCTCGCGATTAACCCCCGCTCGCTGACCGATGTCGAGACGGACATTCGCACTCTGGCGCGTCTGGTGGGTCGTGCGAATGCCGGCGAAGAGCTTGTTTGCACCATGCGATTGAACTTCGAGAGCATCGTGCGAGAAGCAAGGCGGTTCCGCAAGCGCCCGCGTCCGCGCGTTTACTGCGAAGCGTGGCCGCATCCACGCATCAGTTCCCCTCCGTGGGTGTCTGAATTGGTGGAGATGGCAGGCGGCGAACCGGTGGTGGCGGCGGGTGCACGAGTTACGGACGAGGACGTTGCGCGCGCTCGTCCGGATGTGATCGTTCTTGCCTGGACCGCGGCCGGGAACCGTTCGAGGCCGGCGAGCGCGTTACGCAATGTTGCATGGCGAGATGTGCCGGCTGCGCGGACGGGGAGAGTGGTTGTAATTCGCGATGAGCTTCTAAACACGCCCGGACCGCCGTTGGTGGAGGGCGCCCGGCAACTTTTTCGGGCGATACATCCGGCTTGCATGGCCTTGCCACCGGTGCGCGAGGGCAGCGTCGATGATTAGGGTCGTGGCGGCCTTGGTTCAGGACAGTGGGAAGCTGCTGGTCTGCCAACGCAAGCGCAGAACGTCGTTTGCGATGATGTGGGAGTTTCCGGGAGGAAAAGTTAAACCCGGCGAGGGACTGGAGCTCGCTCTTGCGCGTGAACTCGAAGAAGAGCTCGGCGCGACGGCTACGATTGGGCCTGAGGTGTATCGCACGCAGCATCGTTATGCGGAACTCGGCGAGGCGATCGAGCTAATATTTTTCAATGCGCATCTTGATCCAAAGCAGGTTCGGAACTTGGTTTTCGAGCAGATCAAGTGGGTTCGTGCCTCCGAACTGTCCGCCATAAATTTTCTTCCAGCGGATCGAGAGTTGATCGAAAAGCTGGCTTCCGGAGCGCTCCTAGCTGGAGACTGCGGATCGCATTAGAAAATGAATAAATTTTGAATCGTTCGGAATGCTGTTGTGCCTTGACGCTCCCACGCCTGAATTTCGTGCTATAGTTTTTGTGAAAAGCTAAAGAGCACCAGCTCACAGGAGTCCGCATGGCGTCAAAAACCAATCGGGCGGTGATGGAGCCCGAGGTTGAGAAAAATGGCACCTCGTCGAATGAACTTCACCTGAATCTCTACAAAATGCTGGTGAAGTGCCGGATGTGCGATGAAAAGGCGCGCATTCTCTTCCGCCAGGGCAAATACAAAGGGAATTTCTATTCCGGCGTCGGCCAAGAGGCGACAAGCGTCGGCACGGCGTTCAGCCTGAAGAAAGATGACTGGATTGCGCCGTCGCACCGCGATTGGACATCGAATGTCATCAAAGGCGCACCGCTCAAGTTCTGCTTCGCGCAACTCTTTGCGAAAACCACCAGCCCGGATCGCGGCCGGTCGTCACCGGCGCACATGGGCTATCCCGAGCTGCATGTAATCACCCCGGCCAGCAGCATTGCCGGACAGCTCAACATTGGCACGGGCGTCGCGCTCGGAATCAAGAAGCTGCGCCGCAACGATGTGGTGGTCTCCTACTTTGGCGATGGCGCGACGAGTTTTGGCGGGTTCCACGAAGCGTTGAATTTTGCGGGTGTGCACAAGCTTCCGATTATTTACGTGTGCCAGAACAATCTCTGGGCGGAATCGGTGCCGCTGCGTTTGCAAACTGCGCTGACGAACCTCTCGGATCGGGCGAAGGCTTACGGTTTCCCCGGCGTTTCGCTCGACGGCAACAACGTTCTTGAAGTCTACGACGCCGCACAAAAAGCGATCGCGCGCGCCCGCGGCGGACAGGGCCCGACCCTGCTCGAGTGCAAGACCTACCGCTGGTACGGACATTCGGAAATCGATCCGGCCAAGTACCGGGTGAAAGAAGAAGTGGATGCGTGGAAGAAAAAAGATCCGGTCGCTACATTCGAAAAGCAGCTGATCGAAAAGAAGCTTCTGACTGACGCGAAGAAAAAGCAGATCGCCGACGAGATCACCCAGGAAATCAACGAAGCGGTGGAGTTCGCCGAGCAGAGCCCCTATCCCGATGCGTCCGAGCTTGCGGACCATATCTGGGCGCAATAGAGCGATCCAAAGGAATCGAACTGAAAATGGCCCGAACGATTAACATGCTGGAAGCAATTAACGAAGCTCTTTCGCAGGAAATGGAGCGCGACGAGCGCGTCTTCATCCTGGGCGAGGATATCGGCCTCTCCGGCGGCGTTTTCAAAGTGACCGACGGCTTGCTCGACAAGTTTGGCGAAGCGCGCGTGCTCGATACGCCGCTTGCCGAGGGCATCATCATTGCGGCAGCCATTGGCTCCTCCATGATGGGGTTGCGGCCGGTCCCGGAAATTCAGTTTGCCGATTTCATCACGCCGGCTGTGGAGCAGATCGTGCAGCAGGCTTCGAAATTGCGCTATCGCAGCGCGGGCGGCTATTCGTGCCCGGTAACGATTCGCGTGTGCTGCGGCGCGGGCGGCGGCAGCGGGTTGTATCACTCCCAGGAGAATGCTACTTGGTTTGTGCACGAGCCGGGGCTGAAAGTGGTGATGCCGTCCACCGCCTACGATGCGAAGGGCATGCTTCTCGCTGCGATTCGCGACCCGGATCCAGTGATTTTCTTCGAGCACAAATCCTTGTACCGGCAGGCGAAGAACGAAGTGCCCGAAGGCGATTACACGGTGCCGATTGGGCCGGCGGTGGTGCGTCGCGAAGGGCGTGACCTGACCATCCTGACCTACGGATTCATGACGCAGAAATCGCTCGACGCGGCCGAGCAGATGGCAAGAAAGGGCGTTGAAGCCGAAGTGGTGGAAATCCGCACGCTCGCGCCGATCGACAAGAGCACAATTCTCGATTCCGTGCGCAAGACGAGCAAGGCGCTCATCGTCCACGAAGATAAGAAGACGATGGGCTACGGCGCAGAGCTAGCCGCAATTCTCAGCGAAGAAGCCTTTGACGATCTCGATGGGCCCATCATGCGCGTCACGGGTCCCGATGTACCGGCGATTCCCTTCAGCCCCAATCTCGATAAAGCCTGGCAAGTGAACACGGAAAAAATTGTTGCCGGGATCGAGAAGTTAGCTGCGTACTGAACATAACACTAGCTCAGTTACGATAGGCTCGCTAC
Organism: Candidatus Acidiferrales bacterium; assembly: GCA_035262725.1. Lineage (GTDB taxonomy): Bacteria > Acidobacteriota > Terriglobia > Acidiferrales > UBA7541 > Palsa-295. The sequence continues at coordinate 40,738 of DATFSH010000099.1, forward strand.
TGGTGCCTGAGCCAGACGCGAAAATCCGCGCGGCATCCCCGAGTGACCCAGATGTTTGTCGAGTCAAATCCCCAGGTGGTCCCCTGTATGCAAGGCGATCCGCTGAACTGCTGATCGATTAGCGAGTTCGCTATGCGTCCGCCTGTCGGACAAGTCTTCCTGCCTCCATCCTGCGACGAGCAGCGCACCACCGTGGATCTTCCGCCAGGCCGTCCACCGGTCCACACCTGGAATTCGCCTTGGCAGCCACGATCCACCCAGACACCGTTATTGTCGTACCCCCACGAACGCCCTTGCGCACAGGAAGCACCGCCGATCTGCCGGGTCAGCTGTGCGCCGCGCACCCAGCCGCCCACGGGACAATGCCGAAACCGCCCATCCGTCGATCTACACCGTACCGAAGTTGAGGCGCCCGTATACTGCTGCGCCCGCACACTTCCAGGCGCAAGCAAAATAAATGCGGCTGCGAGCAGGGCTATAATCCACGGCATTCGACGCATCGTTTTTCTCTCCGCAGTAGCGGCTTGGCCACAAAGCCGAAGCGTGAGCCACTCGCTGTTCGGATTGTTGAACGCATTCTTCCGGAGCTTTGGCACCACGTCAATCCGATTTTTTGCACGCGCGCCGTCACACGAGCGTCCGTCCTCCATCGACGGCAAGTACTTGGCCAGTTACGAAGTCAGCGATCGCAAAATAGATCACCGCGTCAGCGATATCCTCACCACTTCCCACGCGATGCAGCGGCACACGCTTGATGTAATCCTGGTCAGGGGGCTCGCCGGCGAACTGAATCGTTCCCGGCGCGACGCTATTCACCAGAATTTCTGGAGCAAGTGCGCGGGCAAGACATTTCGTCAGCATGATCGCACCGGCTTTCGAAACACAATAGTGCGTATAGGCGGGCCAAGGAAGAATGCCCCCCAGCGACGACAAGTTAATAATTCTGCCGCGTCCGTGACGTCTCATTAGCGGCGTTGCGGCTTGCGCGCAAAGAAATTGCGACTTCAAGTTCGCATTCATGATCCGGTCCCACTGCCCGTCGGTAAGCTCCTCGAATTTTGCCTCGAAAAACATACCCGCATTGTTCACGAGAATATCGAGGCGACCAAATTCCTTGTCTATCGCTGCGATCATCCGGTGGACGTCTGCGCGACGAGAGACATCTGCTTGTAGCGCGATGGCGTGGCGCCCAAGCGATTGAATTTCGCTCGCTAATTCTTCGGCTTCAGCATTTGAAGTGGCGTAGTTGATCACCACGTCCGCGCCTTCCTTCGCAAGCCGCAACGCGATACTGCGGCCGATCCGTTTAGCAGCTCCTGTAACCAGCGCAACTTGCCGTGCGAGCGCTTTCTTGGACTTCATCCGATCCTCCGCGAATCGTCCACCAACCCGCATCCGCTGGTTCCGGCTTTCATCATTCGAGCGGCCAGCTCCAAAATGCGTTCTGAGGCTTCCTCCGGCCCAACGCCGCGCGCGTGAATATTCGAAATCAAGTTTCGCTCAGCGTCGGTGTGCGCCTTCGCCGGACGAAACGCCATGTACGCGGAAAGGCTCATCGCCGTCGCCAGGCCTGGGCGCTCTCCGATCAACAGCACCGCCACTTGTGGTTTCAGCAGTTCGCCGATTTCATTCAAGATCCCCACCCGGCAGTGACGGATTACGAATGCCTGCCCTGCCATCCAGCCGCGCGTTTTCATCCCTGCGAAAAGCGCCGGGAGCAAATGAGGCACCTGTTCAGCCACCGCCGCAACTGAAAGTCCGTCTCCTATCGCGATCTGCACATCACGATTGCCCGCTGCGTTCTTTGAAAGCCGCTCGCTCGATTCATCATCGAATTTTCGGCCGAGATCGGGGCGCAACAGGTATTCATCTTTATTGCGTGCTCGCGTACGGAACTCGCGCAGGTTCCACTGCTGCACAAAATCCGCGCCGAAAGCTGCGTTGAGATTCAACTCATCGCGCACCGCATCTCGCGCGGCAGCATGAGCCGTGCGCAATGCCAGTTGCATTGTAGATCGGTAGGCCCCCCCTGCCCGCCCTACCAATACGCGCGCGGGCGTTCGCGCGCGAATTCTTCGGACGAGCTCGGGCCATTCCCCCGCCGCAAGCGAATCATCCCGCCGCTTCAGCGCGTCAGTCATTCAAGCAATTCCCTCGAGGGACGCCTCGAATCCCTGCATCAACTGCCGCCGCGCCGGTGCGTCAAGCAACGCCGGCTCGCCATCGCGGTAAATTCCCGCAGTTTCCAGCCATCTCAGAAATTCCGGCGCAGGCCGCAGCTTGAACAATCTTCTCACCGCCAGCGCATCGTGATAACTTGTCGACTGATAATTCAGCATCACGTCATCCGAGCACGGCACGCCCATGAAATAATTGCAGCCTGCCGCTGCCAAGAGCACCAGCAAATTGTCCGCCGAATTCTGGTCCGCCTCCGCATGATTCGTGTAACACACATCGCAACCCATCGGCAGTCCCAGCAGTTTGCCCATGAAGTGATCCTCAAGCCCCGCGCGAATGATCTGCCGCTCGTCATACAAATATTCTGGTCCGATAAACCCCACCACGCTGTTCAGCAGAAACGGATCGAACACGCGCGCCACGCCATACGCCCGCGCTTCCAAAGTAAGTTGATCGACCCCATGATGCGCTTCCGCCGAAAGCGCGCTTCCCTGCCCCGTCTCGAAGTACATCACATTCTCGCCCTTCCACTCCACATCGCGCCGCCGATGATGCTCCAGTACGCACTCGCGCCCTTCGCGCAACATCGCCAGCGTAATCCCAAAACTCCGATTAGTCGCCTCCGTGCCCCCAATCGACTGAAACAGCAAATCCACCGGCGCCCCGGTCTCCATCGCCGCCAGTTGCGTCGTGATATGCGCCAGGCAGCACGTCTGCGTTGGCACTTTGTACGCTTTCACCAGGCGCGCCAGGCCATTCAAAATCGCCAGCACAGCATCAATCGAATCCGAAGCAGGATTCACGCCGATCACTGCGTCGCCGCACCCGTAAAGCAGCCCTTCAAACGCCGAAAGCAAAATCCCACCCACATCATCCGCCGGATGGTTCGGCTGCGCGCGAATCCCCAGCACGCCCCGCTCGCCCATCGTATTCTGGCAGCGCGTCACGTTTCGAATCTTCGCCGCAGCCAGAATCAGATCTTTGTTACTCATGATTTTCGCCGTCGCCGCTGCAATTTCCGGAACGATCCCGCGGCCGATGCGCTTCAGTTCCGTTTCACCCGTCGCATCGTCGAGCAACAACTCGCGAAACTCACCCACCCTGAGGCTACCGATTTCGCGAAACGCCTCGCGATCATACGTTTCAAGAAGCAACCGGCTCACATCGTCCTCATCCGGCTCGATCAACGGCCGCTTAACGATTTCCGCCAGCGGCAAGTCCGCGAGCTCGCGCTTTGCGGCCACCCGCTCCCGCTCGGAGCGCGCCGCGATTCCCGCGAGATGATCCCCGGATTTCTCCTCATTCGCCTTCGCAAAAAGCTCGCGCAAATCAGCGAACACAAATCGCTCGCTCATAATCCGCCACCCGGCGCCAAGTCCAGCATCGCCGCAAAGTATCACCAGTAGGCCAAACTAACGCAATCCCCTGCTAGAATTCCTGCGCTGCAGCCGTTTTCATCGGGAGGTTCCATGTTACGGGATTCGTCACGCAACGCACCGCTCGACTTGCTCGCCATCGCCGCGCATCCCGACGACGTCGAGCTCACCTGCGGCGGCACGGTCCTCAAAATGTCGCAGGTCGGCTACCGCACCGGCATCCTCGATCTCACCTGCGGTGAAACCGGCTCGCGTGGCACTCCTGAAACGCGCCTGCGGGAAGCCGCGCACGCCGCGAAGATTCTCGGCGTGAAAGTGCGCCGCAACCTAGGCCTTCCCGATGCGCGCCTTGCCGTCACCGACGAATTCAAAATCGTCCTTGCCGAAATGATCCGCGAACTCCAACCGCACACCATCATCCTTCCTTACTGGGAAGGCCGGCACCCCGACCACTACAACGCGTCGAATCTCGGCTTCGAAGCTGCTTTCATCGCCGGGCTCAAAGCGTATCCCATGAAAGGCAATCCGTTTCGCCCTTTCAAAATTCTCTACGCCACTTCCGACGCCATCGCGCGGCCCACGCTCGCCGTGGACATCACGAAACAGTATGAAAGCCGCCGCCGAGCCATCCTCGCCTACAAATCTCAATTCACGCCACCGCAAAACTCCCCCAAGCCGTCCAAATCAAAAGTCTATCTTCCGCTCGACGAGCTCGAAGGCCGCATGAGCGATCAGGCCCGCCACTACGGCCGCATGATCGGCGTGAAATACGCGGAAGGCTTCGTCATGAAAGAAGTAATGCGCATCGACGACGTGATTAAAATCCCGGTCCGCTCAATTTGACTGCCACTGAAGGTCGAACCGCTCGCGATTGCGATGCGACAAGGAGAACAGCACCAACTTGCCTTGCCCTCTTGCCGTAGCCTTTGCCATTCATTTGAAATCTGAAATTTCAAATTCCCTGCCGCATTTCTTTTCACCCTCTCACATATCCCATCACTCTCGCCCTCACGCGTGGTACATTCCCGCCTACGCACCCCCGAGGCCCAAATGAAACGACAAGCCTTCATGATTCTAGCCATCGTTGCTGGCCTCGCACTCACCGCCGGCAAATCCAACAAACTGATTTTCACCTGGCTCAACCCAAAATACCCCGGCACACACTTCAAGAACATCATGGTTCTTGGAATCAATGGAAAGGCCTCCATACGCGCCCAATTCGAAGATCAACTCTGCGCCCGCATTGCCAGGCCCGGAATCCAGTGTTCCCCCAGCTACTCGCTGATTCCGCGCCCCACCGGCACACCGCTCGACATGAACGATTTGAGGGACGTCGTAAGCGGACAAAGTATTGACGCGATCGTTGCCTCGCGCCTCGTGAAAGTCAATAAGACCGTCACCTACCTTCCCGGCGAAGCGTATCCGCTGTTTCCCGTGTATGGCACGTTCTATGGCTACTACGGCGCGATCTACCCGGTGGTCTACTCGCCCGATTATCTTCGCGTGGACAAAACGGCGCAGGTCGAGACGAATTTCTATTCGACGGCGGCACCCGACGGAGAACTTATCTGGACGTGCACCAGCGACACGGTGAATCCCCAATCGCCAAATAAAGCGATCGATGCGTTGTCGAAGCTGATCGTGCAGGAATTACAGAAGCAAAATATTATTTGAAGGGCTGTGGCATCAGCAGTTTATGCGCTTCCACTTCGCGGCGCCTGCGAAAATCAGAAATCGTCGGATTCGAGCGCGTAGCTGTACCCAGGGAGAGTTTGAATCGCGCCGCGGTTATCCACTTTCACTTTCACCGGCCGCTCCGATTCAGCGCCCGTTCTCCGCAGCACCACGTAAGTAGTAAGCGCCTCGTTGTAGACCTTCGTAATCAGATACGACTCGGCCGTATCGTCCTTCTTCCAAACCTGGCCAACTTGAATTTTCCGGGTGGGCATACTAGAAATGTAAAGCCATTCGCGAAAGCCGTCAACATTGCAACCCGTATTTGATTCAGATTCCGAACTTCAGCACTCCATCGCCAGCCGTACGCTGAAAACGCATGGCACACGCTGCGAATCTATGGCAAGCTACCCGCAATGGGAAACAAAGACGTACACCGTCGCGAAAAGAAAAAGCCGAAAAAGAAAGTCCCTTCCGCGGCAGCTGCCAATCCGCCCGCTTCGCGCTGGGTTCCAACGCCGCCGCCGAAGGCTTAGCTTAGTCCCTGCGACTTTGTAACCAATCCACACATCCAAATGCAGTGAAAGGCAGAGTCGTTCATAATTCTCACGAGGAGCAATGTCGTGTCCAAGAAACTCTCAGACAAGGTCGCGGTGGTAACCGGCGCGTCCAAAGGCATCGGCGCCGCAATCGCCAGGCAACTCGCGTCCGAAGGCGCGGCGGTAGTGGTGAACTATTCTTCCAGCAAGCAAGGAGCTGACCGCGTTGTCGCTGAAATCAAGAAGGACGGAGGCAAGGCCGTCGCGGTTCAGGCTGATGTGGTCAAGAAAGCCGACGTCGAACGTCTGTTTGCCGAATCCAAGAAAACTTTCGGCCGGCTCGATATTCTCATCAATAATGCCGGCATTTACGAATTCGCCCCGGTCGAGGGAATCACGCCCGAGAACTTTCACAAACAATACGATCTCAATGTCCTCGGCCTAACCTTCGCCTCGCAAGAGGCATCCAGGCATTTCGGACCCGACGGTGGAAGCATCGTCAACATCAGCTCCTTGGCCAGCACGCTGACGCCGCCGAATTCTGCCGTCTATAGCGGAACGAAAGCAGCCGTTGAAGCCGCCACGAAAGTTCTCGCCAAAGAGCTTGGCCGCGCAAAATCCGCGTCAACGCGGTGAGCCCTGGAATGGTCGAAACCGAAGGCTTCCGCGCGGCAGGACTCGGTGAGACGGAATGGCGCAAGGCCGTCGAAGCGCAGACGCCGCTAGGCCGCATTGGTAAACCGGAAGATATTGCCCCGGCCGTCGCGTTCTTTGCTTCGCCGGACTCATCATGGATCACTGGGGAAACCCTGGTTATAGCAGGCGGTTTCCGCTAACCACTTCGCTTGACCGATAGATTCCAGGGCGCGGCCGCGACGAGCGGCCGCGCATTCCGGACACATCGAACCCTCTACTCGAAGAAGTCAACCACTCCCGTTCCGAGGTTGTACATCGAGCCCACAATCTTGATGCTTCCGCCGGATTCGAGCTCTTGAAGCACCGGACTCTTTTCCCGAATCTTAGCGATCGTTAACGACACGTTCTTTCGTGCTACGGCGTCTACGAACGAATAGTTTTTCCCCGAGCGCTCGCCATCATATTGGGTGGCCTCCACAGCAGGACGTATTTTCGCCAATAGTGCGGTGAGGTTGCCCAGCTTCACGTCGTCTATGGCCCCTTTGATCGCGCCACAGGCAGTGTGACCCATCACGAGCACCACCTTCGCGCCCGCTGCCTTGCAGGCAATTCCATGCTGCCCAATATGTCTTCATCCGCAACGTTTCCTGCCACGCGGCCGACGAAAATATCGCCGATGCCAAAATCAAGAATCAGCTCCGCGGGGGCTCGCGAGTCTATACAGCCAAACACAATCGCCGCGGGATACTGCCCCTTCGCCGTCGCCTTCGCTTCGCTCATCAGGTCGCGATGTCGCGGTTTGCCCGTCCGGAAGCGCTCGTTGCCCGTTTTCATCTGCTCGATCACTTCGGCCGGTGTGAGCTTGTCACGCTGTTCCTTTGTCAGGTCTGCGAAATCCGGTACATTTCCCATGCTTGCTCCTACCACCCCGAAAGTGCTTCCTACGCCGACGGCCTTGCAAAAAGCGCGACGGTCCAACCCCCGCTTTCCATCGTTGAGTTGTAAAGGCTGCATCGTCAGACTCCTTCGAGTCGGTGCTTAGCTAGAAGTCTCTGTTTTATCTCTGAAAGCGCGGGCATTGTACTCCTATCTCTCCACCCTCGCCTCGGCTTCGGTGATTTTCCTTCCTGAGCGATTCTTTTCATTTCGATTACACGCATTCGCCAGAGGTTGAAACCAGCACAAAAGCTGGCTGCCATGAAACGAACCGAAGGTGCGAAGTCACCGAGAGGCAGCACCGAGCATCTAAGCTGAAGGGCAGAACCGACGGCACTACGGGAGATTTGGCATGAAGGCAGCGAGCCAGCCTGTCGGACAGTGCGGTAGACTTCCTGCTATTGGGTTCTGAAGTTGATTTACGGTAATGCGATTAAAACGCCGCGTAACAGCCTTACTTCCAGCGAGATACGAATTCCTAATCGGCGGTAAAGCGGGGGTCCTGAGCGCTCTTATCGCTCTCCCTTTTCTCTGCCGATTCAACCGGTTCGGACACCCGCCGAGGGTCCCGCGCTGCGAAAGTAACTATTTGCGCCGTCGTGCCATCCTATGGTTTGTGTGCGTCGGTCTGGCGGGCGGGGTGTATAATCGCCCGCAACGGGTGGGGAGGTTGCGATGAAAAGGACTACGACGATGCGATTGGCCGCGATTGTTTTCGCGGGCTTGTTGGCGGGTTCGGCGGCGATCGCTGCGCCTCCACAGAGTCAGCAAAGCGGCCAGCAAACGACGCAGCAACAAACTCCCGAGCAGACGCAGCAGCAGAATCCGCAGCCGCCGCAGCAACAGCCCCCTGCTCCAGATCAGAGCGACTCAACGAGTCAGCCTGGCGCACAAGGACCGGCTCCAGTCCCGCAATCGAACGACCCGAACGTAAAAAAAGGCAGCGAAGCGGATGTCGATGCGGTGGGCAATCGCAACGTCGGCCACGGGTTGAATTTCTACTCGCTTGAGCATGAAATTGCGCTGGGCAAGCAGCTGGCGCAGGAAGTTGACCGCTCCGCAAAGTTCATCACCGACCCGGTGATTACCGAATACGTGAATCGCGTGGGCCAGAACCTGGTGCGCAACTCTGACGCGCAGGTTCCTTTTACGATCAAGGTGATCGACTCGGATCAGATCAACGCATTCGCGCTGCCCGGCGGATTTTTTTACGTGAATAGCGGCTTGATCATGCACGCGGATGAAGAGTCGGAACTTGCGGGAGTGATGGCGCACGAAATTGCGCACGTCTGCGCCCGCCATGGCACCAAGAACGCGACAAAGGGTCAGATCATGCAGCTGGCCACCATTCCACTGGTCATGCTCGGACCGGGCGGCTGGGCAGGATATGCCATCTATCAGGGCGTCCAACTGGTGGTGCCGATTTCGTTCTTGAAGTTCTCGCGCGACGCGGAGCGCGAAGCGGACTATCTCGGTTTGCAGTACATGTATAAGGCCGGCTACGACCCCAACTCCTTCGTGTCGTTCTTTGAGAAGGTCACAGCGCTCGAAAAGAAGCAGCCCGGCTCCGTACCGAAGATCTTCGCCACTCATCCGCCCACGCCCGACCGCATCGAAGCGGCACAAAAAGAAATCGCCACGATCCTGCCGGCGCGCGAAGAGTACATCGTCTCCACTTCCGAGTTCGATGTGGTGAAGCGCCGCCTGGGAATGATTGAATCCAATCAGAAGGTCAACGACAAGACCGGCAGCAAACCGTCATTGCGGAAGAAGACGGATCAGACCCAGAAGACCGGACAAGCGCCTCCTGACACCACCGGCGATCCTGGTGATAATGACAGCGATCGTCCTACCTTGAAGCGCCGTCCTGATCAACCCTAAAAAAAGTCACATCGAGAAACAAAAAGGGCGCCCACAGTTTTGCGGGCACCTTTAATTTTTGAAGCTAGCTTTTTCGGGGATTCCGTGCTGCGGAAGTTAGCCGTGCGCGTGGACTTCAGCGACACCGAGGCGCTTCAGCCCTTCCTGGTAATACTTGCGATAAAGAATGTCCCACTCTTCGCTGCCTTCCAGGATCTCCTTCTTCTGGGACGCAATCTTCGCGCGGACTTCCGTGTCAACTTGTTCTTCTACCTTCAGCAGCGACGTAAGGATGTTTACGATTTCCTGGCGGATAGTGTCGCGATCCTCCACGAAATCAATGTCGGGAAGCGTAACGAGAAGGTCAATGATTCGGTGAGAGATGCGAACCGTCTTTTCGCGCGTCAGGCGCATTAGCGAAGAATCAACTTCCTTTCACGGGCCAATTGGCCTTTGGCTTTCTTGAACATTTCCTGGTACGAAGCGCCCACGCGCTTCATTTCGTCCGAGTGCTTGCTCAGAATCTCGCGCACCTCTTCGTTTAAGCGGTCTTCGACCGTTACCTCATCGGCCATCACCTGGCGGACGGCTTGCGTCACATTCTCCACCTTCTTGGTCTCAATCATTTTCGCCGCTACCAGCCGCTTCACCACTTCTTTGGCCATGTAACCGACGAAATCCCGCGAGAGAAGCATTCCTTTGGCTCCCGATTGTAACTTCGAGCCTTTCAGTCTAATTGCTGGGCGTGAAGAGTGTCAAGGCGGCGCCAAGCATCCGATTTTTTTTTGCTGCGCCATCAATTTTGCAAAACTCGCGCAATTCGCGCGCGCAGCTCCTGTCCTTTCGGCCAGTGACCAGCTTCGCCGAGGGTTCGCTTCGGCTTCGCAAGTCACCTTTTATAAAAGCCTTAATTAGTGTTAATCACAGGCGGGAGTACCTCCTTACTTCGACCTTCCATCCATTTCCTGCTCCGGTACGATTGTCTATCAGAATGGTTTGTATCTGGAATCGCCGCAAGCGCTGAGAAACATTCTGCGGGCTGCAGTGTTAGATAGCGTAAGGATCGAGTGCGTTTCGGTTCCGGTGCGCGTTGATGCAAATGGCAGATTGCGCGCTCCAGGGACCGATCAACTATGACTCCATAAGGGGAGGATTTGAAATGCGTAAGCTGACCTTTACTCGGCCATTATTTCTGGCTTTATCCCTGGTGCTGGGTGCCTTGGGACTTTCTTTGCTGGCGTCTCCTGCTTCGGCTCAAATCGCAGTGGGGATCTCGGTGCACGTTGGGCCGCCGGCGTTGCCGGTTTACGTTCAGCCTCCTTGCCCGGTAGAAGGATATATCTGGACGCCGGGCTATTGGGCCTATGGCGATACCGGTTATTACTGGGTGCCTGGAGTGTGGGTGGCGCCGCCGCGCGTGGGCCTGCTGTGGACTCCCGGATATTGGGGCTGGAGAGCCGGAGTGTATGAGTTTCATGCCGGCTATTGGGGACCACACGTTGGTTTCTACGGCGGCGTGAACTACGGATTCGGTTATGGCGGAGTGGGATTTGTTGGCGGAGCATGGCACGGCGAACACTTCGCGTATAACACGGCAGTGGTCAACGTGAACACCACGGTGATCCACAACACCTACGTGGACAAGACCGTCACCCGCGGTGGCGAGGTGAGCCACATTAGCTTCAACGGCGGTCCCGGCGGAGTACGAGCAGTAGCGACAGAGCGGGAACGCTCGTACGAGAGAGAAAACCACGTGCAGGCCACATCCGAACAGATGACCCATGAACACTCGGCCGCCTCCGATCGATCGAACTTCGCTTCGGAGAATCATGGGCGGCCCGCCAATCCCGCGATGAGCAAAGTGGGAGCTCGCGCCGAAAATCAGCAGGACCGAATCGCGAATGGCGTTCGCTCCGGACAACTGACAGCCGGCGAAACCAAGCACCTGGAATCGCGCGAAGCCAACATCAATCATGAAGTGAAGGCGGACCGCGCGGCCAACGGCGGCAAATTAACTCCGGAAGAGCGCGCGCACGTGAACCAGCAGCAGAACAACGTGAGCCGCTCGATCTACAACGACAAGCACAACGGCGCCACGCAACCGGGCGCGAATAGCGAAGTGGGCCAGCGGCAGCGCAACCAGCAGCAGCGCATCGCGAATGGCATTGACAGCGGCAAAATGAACGCAAGCGAAGCAGCAAAGACCGAAAAGAACGAGCAGCATATCAATCGTCAAGTCGCTGCCGACCGCAAGGCCAACGGAGGCAGGCTGACTCCCGCGGAAAGAAAACAGGTGAACAGGGAGCAAAACAAAACCAGCAGGGAGATCCACCATGACAAACACAACGGCTAGAAGTGGACGCCCTCTTTGATTCGATCCTGAAACTAGGAGGCGTGACGAATTGAAACCGGGAGGCTCGCTTGCTTCCCGGTTTTTTTTTGTGACTGGGTGCGACAGACACAGAGCAGTTCTGCTACCCTGTTAGCTTTAATTAGCAGGGTTGATACCTTTCCTTCCGAAAGGAAATGCGTAAAATGGCTTCCATTTCGTCTTCGTCGCCTTCCAAAGCTGGTCTGAAGCGAGCCCTCAATTTTGGCGCCGGGCCGGGAACTCTTCCGGTTTCCGTTCTGGAGAAGATTCGCGACGAAATGCTGGACTATGGCGGCACAGGCATGTCCGTGATGGAAATGAGCCACCGCTCGCCCGAATTTGAAGAGATCAATTCGCGCGCGGAACAGCTCTTGCGCCGCCTGATGGGGATTCCGGAAGAATACGCCGTAATTTTTGTGCAGGGTGGCGGCAGCATGCAATTCACCATGCTGCCCTTGAACTTGTACGAGGACGGAAAACCTGTGGATGTGCTGCACACCGGAATGTGGACGGCCAAAGCGATCGCGGAGCTAAAGAAAAGCGCGCCCTATCGAATCGCGGCATCGAGTGAGCCTGAGAAATTCACCCGTATACCGCACACAAACGAAATTGATCTCGCATCGAACGCCTCTTACGTCTACATGTGCTCGAACAACACGATTGAGGGCACGCAATGGAGGCAAATGCCGCGGACCGGCGACATTCCGCTTGTTGCAGATATGTCGTCGGATATTCTTTCGCGGCAGATGAATGTCCGGCAGTTCGGCGCGATTTTTGCAGGCGCACAGAAGAATCTGGGGCAAGCGGGCGTTACAGTGGTGATCGTTCGCCGCGACCTCGCCGAGCGCGCCGACCCCAAGCTGCCTTCCCTGCTGCAATACCGCACCGAGATCAAGGAGCACTCCCTTTTCCACACGCCTGCAACGTTCGCTGTTTACGTTCTGGTCTTGATGCTCGAATGGATCGAAGGCGAAGGCGGCGCCGGGGCACTCGAAAGACGCAACGAAGCGAAAGCGAGACTGCTTTACGACGCAATCGATTCGAGCAGCTTGTACAAATGTCCCGCCGAGCAGGAATCGCGTTCGCGAATGAACGTAGTGTTCCGGCTGGCCGATGGCAACGAGGAGTTGGAAGCGCTTTTCGCCAAAGAAGCGGCAGCCGAGGGCATTGTGGGAATCGTCGGTCACCGCGCGGTAGGTGGGATGCGCGTCTCGCTTTACAACTCGGTGGCAATCGAAGCGGTCGAGACACTGGTCAGCTTCATGCAGCAATTCGAACACAAGCGCACCTAAGACCGCTTGGCATCTCCGCCACGGTAGTGTGGCCAATCCGCAACACCTCGGCTTGACTTGGGCGACCGCCCTCGCTATTGTGAATCCTTCATGAAAGGCCTCAAGAAATTTCCTGTTTTGGCTCCGCTCGCCCTTCTGAGAACTCCAAGGCCTGTTCCCGATAACTCGCAACCCCCGCTGGATGAGTACTTTAACAGCTTGTTTACTGCACTCGGCCCTCAACACTGGTGGCCGGCGAAAACTCCCTTCGAGGTCATCGTCGGCGCCATTCTGACGCAAAGCACCTCTTGGACGAACGTCGAGACCGCTGTTGCCAAGCTACGCGGCGAGCAGCTCCTGACGCCGGCGGCGATCGAGCAGGTGCCCCTGCGCCGGTTGCAGACTCTGATTCAGTCGTCCGGTTACTGGAGACAGAAGGCGCGCGCGCTGAAATCGTTCGTGCGATTTCTGCGCAGTGAATACAGAGGCTCGCTCAAGAGAATGTTCGAAACTCCGACGCTATTGCTGCGCGAGAAGCTGATGGGAGTCTTCGGAATCGGGCCGGAAACAGCTGACTCGATTCTGCTCTATGCCGGGCAGCACGGTGTTTTCGTCGTGGACACGTACACGAAGCGAATGCTCGTGCGCCACGGTTGGGTCGCCCCGAATGCGAAGTACGACGAAATTCGCTGGCAGTTTGAGCGAAGATTTCCCGGCAACATTTCGAAGTTCAGCGAATTTCACGCGCTGATCGTCGCCGCCGGCAAAAACTGGTGCCGCAAGACTAACCCCAAGTGCGACGAATGCCCGCTCGGCAGATACCTGCAGGAGGGACGGTGACCACAGCGACACGAAAACAGCGTGTATGGCTCATTGCCGGCGGCATCGCCGTTGTGTTGCTGACCGCCGCCGTTTTCACGCTGGGTTCGCTGAGCACTCCTTTTCATCCTGAGCAGGGCAATGAGTTTCTGGTTTTCTTTGCGCTCTCCACATTTCTTGGGGCCGCGCTCCTTGTGTTCGGCCTGATTTTGTTGCGCAGCCTGGTGCGGATGGCGACTGAGCGCCGGGCCGGACAGATGGGCTCACGTTTCAAGACGAAAATGGTGCTCGGCGCGATGGGGGTTTCGCTGCTGCCCGTCGTTTTCATGTTTTTTTTCAGCTACGCGCTTGTAAACAGGACCCTGAATGCATGGTTTCCGCGTCCGCTCGAACTGGCCAACGAGGAGAGCCAGCTGCTTCTACAGGACATGCGCAAGACGGGCGCAGGCCATCTCGGCGATATCGCAGCCAAGGCAGCGCGGTCGGGCAGTCCGGACGAAACGTTCCTGCAGAACAGTTGGTCTGTGGACGCGTCGTGGATTGTTGATCCTCATGGAGCTGTGAGCCACGGCGTGGCGTACACGAATCGCCAGGCCGATGCGCTCGGCACACAACGAATTGCCCCGCAACTTGCCCAGGCGTTTCCCGGCGGAACCGAGTTTTGGCGAAATGGAAACGACATTTATCTGGTGGGCAGCGCTCCGCTCAGAGAGGGCAAACTCTACGTGGCGCGCAAAATACCGGGTGACTATCTCGAGCGAGTTGACGAGATTCAGACTCAGACGGACACCTACGACGAGCAAAAACAACACTTGCGCGCCTACAAGCGAGAAATTCTCGGAGTGCTGTCGCTCATTACACTGCTCTTGCTATTCGCCACCACCTGGGTAGCGCTGTTTCTCTCCAAGCAGGTGACGGTGCCGATTCAGGCGCTGGCGGAAGCGACGCGCGAAATTTCCCGAGGAAACTTCGATCATCAAGTTGACGTGCAGGCACAGGACGAGCTGGGAACGCTGGTGCGCTCGTTCAACCGGATGACGGAACAGCTGGGCGAGGGGCGCAAGCAGATCAACGAATTTACGCAAAGCTTGGAGCTGGCCATCGAGGAGCGCGAGCGACGACGCAAATTGATGGAGGCGATTCTCGAGAATATCCCCACGGGCGTGGTGTCGCTAAATTCCTCCGGCGAAATCACTAGGGTAAATTCCGCCATGGCGGAAATCCTGGGCGATCACGCCCGCGACGCACATTCGCTGCAAGACCTGCTCGGAGACGAGGCTGCGCGGGCGATGCTGCATTTGATGCGCCGGTCACTGCGAATGGGAGGAGCTTCGCGCGAGATTGAAATTACGACGGCGGGAAAGCTCGTGCGCGCGGCGGTAACGGTGAGCTCGCTTGGTCCGCGGCGGTCAAATCCTGGATTTGTGATCGTGGTTGACGACCTCACGGATTTACTGCGGGCGCAAAAAGCGTCTGCATGGCAGGAAGTGGCGCAGCGCATCGCGCACGAGATCAAGAATCCGCTGACGCCGATTCAGCTTTCCGCGCAGCGATTGCTGCGTCATATCGAGCGGTCGGAAGGAGACCGGCCAGAGAGCTCACGCAGCGAATTTGAAAAGCTCGTTGCCGAGTGCGCGGGACTCATCGAGCGCGAGGTTTACACGCTCGAATCGCTCGTGGACGAATTTTCCCAATTTGCCCGCTTCCCTGCCGCGCGTCTTGCTCCTGCGGATGCAAATCCGATCGTTGCCAGCGCCGTCGATCTATTCCACGGACGGCTCGAGGGAATCACCTTACGCACGGAGCTGGCGGCTTCGTTACCTTTGATCAAAGCGGATTGCGAATTATTGCGGCGCGTGGTGGCGAACTTGATTGATAACGCCGCGGAGGCAATGGAAGGCGCTTCCGTGCGGCAACTGCGCGTGTCCACGCGCGCGGAGGGCGATGGGGACGCTGTGGCGATTGAAATCTCCGACAGCGGGCATGGAATTTCGCCGGAGGACAAACAACGGCTTTTTTTGCCGCATTTCTCGACCAAGGAGCGCGGCACGGGGCTGGGGTTGGCGATCGCCAGCCGTATCGTTGCCGAACACAACGGCACGATTCGCGTGGAAGACAATGTTCCGACTGGTACGCGCTTTGTGATTCGGTTCCCGGCGATCGAAGTGCCTGCGCCCACGGCACAAAGTGGCGCTTCTGCGGCGTAGCGGGAAGAGCTACGCGAACAAACGTTGAGACTCAGAGCGCACGCCACACAAAGCATTCAGTAATTTGAAACTGACAATTCTTGTTAGTGTGAAAAGTTAAAAGATGCCGGCGTCGATTCTAATTGTCGACGATGAAAACGGGATTCGCGAATCCCTGGGAGCGCTGCTGCGCGATGAAGGCTACGAAGTCGAGGCGATCTCGACCGGAGAAGATTGCCTTCATCAGATCGAGCGGCGCAGCTTCGATTTGATTTTGCTCGATGTGTGGCTGCCCACGATGGATGGACTGGCCACGCTGGAAGCAATTCAGGCGCGCGAACCCGCGCCGGTGGTCATCATGATTTCCGGCCACGGAAATATAGAGACTGCTGTGCGCGCGACCAAGCTTGGCGCTTTTGATTTCGTCGAAAAGCCGCTTTCGCTCGACAAGATTATTCTCGTGGTGCGGAATGCTTTGGAGTACGTGCGCCTCGAGTCCGAGAATCGCCGCTTGCGCGCGGAGCTGGAAGAGCGGCACGAAATACTTGGCCACAGCGTGCCCATGAAGGCGCTGCGGCAGCAGATTGCGCTTACGGCGCCGACGAATGGACGCGTGCTGATTTATGGCGAGAGCGGAACGGGCAAGGAGCTTGTGGCGCGAGCGCTGCACGCGAGCAGTTTGCGGAATACAATGCAATTTGTGGAATTGAATTGTGCCGCGATTCCGGAGGAGTTGATTGAATCGGAGCTGTTTGGCCACCGCCAGGGCAGCTTTACCGGCGCGAGCGAAGACAAGGTGGGCAAATTTCAGAAGGCGGATGGCGGCACACTGTTCCTCGATGAAGTGGGCGACATGAGTTTGAAAACGCAGTCGAAGGTGCTGCGTGTGCTGGAGGAACAGCGCGTGGAGCGGCTGGGCTCGAATGAACCGATTAAGGTGGATGTGCGTGTGATCGCTGCGACGAATAAGAAACTGGAAGACGAGATCGGCCGCAATGCGTTTCGCGAGGACTTGTTTTATCGCCTGAACGTGATTCCCTTCTATGTGCCGGCATTGCGTGAGCGAATTGAGGATATGCCGATTCTGGCCGCGCATTTTCTGGCGGAGTTCTGCGAGGCGTACGGAAAGAAACCGAAGGAGTTTACGGCGCCGGCGATGGAAGTGCTGTTGAGCTACAGCTGGCCGGGGAATGTGCGCGAGTTGAAGAACCTGGTGGAGCGCCTGGTGATTATGAGCCCGGCGCAGAAGATTGAGCCGCATCATTTGCCGCCGGAATTATTTCGCGGTGCGTCGAAGAGCCCGCAGAAGCCCTATGAGAGCTTGCAGGAAGCGCGGTCAGCGTATGAGCGGGAATTTGTGCTGCGCAAGCTCGAAGAAAATCGATGGAACATGACGAAGGCGGCGGAGGCCTTGGGGCTGGAGCGCAGCCATTTGTACAGGAAGATGCGCTCGCTGGGGATTGCGCCTTCGAAAGTTTGAGTTTCGGGATGCGAAGCTGGGTGCAGTGATGAAATTTTAAAGTTCTAAATTTTGGGGAGCTTTGGCGTCATCCTCGTCATCGTTTTCGTCGTCATCCTCGCCGTCCGCTGTGTCTTCTTCTTCGGCCTCGTTGTCCTGATACCCGCCTATTTGTTCGAGCTGGCGGTGCCAATCGAGTTGGCGAACCATGGAGGAATTGTCGCGCCAGCCCGGTTGCACCTTCACGAAGAGCTCGAGGAAAATGTGGATGTCCAGAATGGATTCGAGTTCCTTGCGCGCGTGCGTGCCGATGGCCTTGATGGCTGCGCCGCGTTTGCCGATCAGGATTGCCTTCTGTCCTTCGCGTTCCACGTAGAGGGTGGCGCGGATTCGAAGAAGCTTTGGACCTTCCTCAAAGCTGTCGATCATCACCGCAATCGCATAGGGCACTTCGTGGCGCGTGGTGAGAATCGCCTTCTCGCGAATGATTTCCGCAGCGACGAAACGCTCAGGCTGGTCGGTAAACTGGTCCTGCGGAAAATAGGGCTGATGCTCCGGCAGTCGCTCAAGCCATGAATTTACGAGGTCAAGGCAGCCCTCACCGGTGAGCGCGGAGATGGGAAACACTTCGGCGAATTCGAATTCTTTGCTGTAACGCTCGATGAGCGGAAGAAGGTGCGGCTTGGCGACTCGGTCGATTTTGTTCAGCAACAGGTAAACGGGCCCGTGAAAACGGCGGGCCCATTCGATGGCGAAGCGGTCGCCCGGGCCGAAGTTCACGGACGCATCGGCAATCAACGCGAGAATATCGATGCCTTCGAGCGCGTGCTGAAGATCGTCCATCATCTGGCGGCTGAGCACATTTTCCGGCTTGTGGATTCCTGGCGTATCGACCAGGACGATTTGCGCGTCGTCGCGATTCAGGATTCCCTGGATGCGGTTGCGAGTGGTCTGCGGCTTGGGCGAAACGATTGCGACCTTGCGCCCCACCAGAGTATTCAGGAGGGTAGACTTCCCGGCGTTGGGCCGGCCGACGATGGCGACGAAACCGGATTTGAACGGCATGAAGTTAAATTGTACGCTGATTGAGGCTGCTTGCGCGGGTTTACGCCGACGAGGACGAAGCAGCGCTGGCTGGAACGCGGCGGGCACGCACACGCAACACTTTGCGCTGATTGGCTTCGAGCACTTCGAAGCGGACTCCGTCGGAATCGATCACCTCGCCCATGCGCGGCACATGACCCGCCACTGAATTCAGCAGGCCGGCAATCGTAGTCGCGCCGGAATGTTCCGAGGAATCGTCGAGCTGCACTCCCAAAAGCTCCGTGAGTTTATCCACCGGCACACTGCCGCGCATCACCATGCTGCCGCCGGCTTCGCGCACCACGTCGGGCGCCGGACGGCGGTCTTCCTCGCCGAGGTCGCCGACAATTTCTTCGATCAAGTCTTCTACGGTGACCACGCCGGCCATTAGGCCGTACTCGTCGATTACATTCGCCATCTGCTGATTCTTGCGCTGCATTTCCTTCAGCAACTCGGAGCCTGATTTTGTCTCGGGGATGAAGAGCGCGGGGCGCATCAGCTCGCGCACGGTGCGATGGGCCGCGTCGCGGTCGGACACTTCCAGGATGTCGCGCGCCATCACCACGCCGACTATGTCGTCGAGCGATTTCTCGTAGACAGGTATCCGCGAGAATTTGGTCTGGACGATCAGGTCGCTCAATTCTTCCAGCGTCGCGCCGGCGCGGATGGCGACTACATCGGGCCGCGGCGTCATCAAGTCGCGCACGCGCTTATCGCCAAACTCGATCACCTGCTCGATCAGCCGTGCCTCATCGCGCTCGATGATTCCTTCATCTGCCGCCGCGTCTACGAAAGCCTCGATCGATTGCTGTTCCTCAACTTCGGCGGTCGGGTCATCCTCAGAAAGGTGCAGCACAGACACCAGCAGTTCGAGCACCGCCTGCACCGGCCAAATAATCCACACGAATACACGAATCGCTGGCACGAAAGGAGCAATCCAATTGCCGCGTACTCCCGCGAGCAAGACCGAAGGCAGGAACTGCATCAGTACGATCACTTCGGCGGAAAGAAAAAAGACCATTTCCAGCGCCGCTTCCCACGAGCCCGGCACAAAGAAAATCACACCGCGCGCGGTCACCGCCGCTACAAGAACAAGCCAAAGCCGGGCCAGAAGCGTAAACGCCAAAGCAGCGCGCTGCCGGTCCATCTTGAATCGCGGCTCGATATCCACTTCGAATGTTTGCAGATGCGCGAAGATTCGGCCGGTGACGATTCGTCCGAGCTCGCGGTACACGCGATCCAGGTAAGCGAACAAAGCCAGCCCCGCTGTGAGCGCAAGTACACCAATCGTGTAAAGGATTTGAGGCATCGCCTAAACCAGCCTCAGCTCGCGGCGGAGTTTATTTTCGCGGCGTTCCATTTGGCCGTCGTCGGCTTCGTGGTCATAGCCCATTAGATGGAGGATACCGTGAAGAATCAGAATGCGCATCTCGTCGTTGAAGGTGCGGCCGAAGCGGCTCGCGTTCCGTTTCGCCACGGCCGGGGCGATGGCGATATCGCCTATATATTGCGCCGAGTGATTCGCAGCTGCGGCGTCAAGGCGGTCGTCCCTTCGCACGCGACCATTTCGTCCCCGCCTTCGCTTGGTTTTGCGAGCATTCGTTGCAAACGACAATACATCCGTAGGCCCGCTTTTGCCACGATACGCCCGGTTCCAGCGCGCGATCTCGCCGTCGGTGACCAAGCAAACGGTGAAAGAGTTCTTGGGCAGGCGCAAGCGGCGCCGCGCGCGAATGAGAAATGTGTCGAGTTCGCGTAACGAAACCGGTATGCGCGATTGGCGGTTGACGATCATGGCGCGGGAAAGATCAATCGCGCCGCGCCGGGCCGTGCGCGGTGCCGCCTGCGGCCGGCGAACTGGCCCCCACATTTTGCGTCCGCCCGGGCACCGTGTTTGACCTGCCCTTCGCGGCTGTTCCCTGCGACGCAGGCTTGCGCTCATCGTAGGCCTTGATAATCTGCTGCACCAGATTGTGGCGCACCACGTCACGCTCGTCGAAATAGATAAACGCGATACCTTCGATATTCCCTACCACGTCGATCGCCTCCACCAATCCCGAACGGCGCTCGTTGGGCAAGTCAATCTGCGTGATGTCGCCGGTGATCACCGCTTTCGAATTGAATCCCAGGCGAGTAAGGAACATCTTCATCTGCTCGCTGGTTGTATTCTGGGCCTCGTCGAGAATCACGAAGGAATCGTTCAGGGTGCGCCCGCGCATAAATGCCAGCGGCGCCACTTCGATGATGTCCTTCTCGAGAAAACTTTCGAGCTTCTCGGCTTCGAGCAGGTCATGCAGCGCGTCGTACAACGGTCGCATGTACGGGTCCACTTTTTCCTGAAGCGTGCCGGGGAGAAAACCCAGCCTTTCCCCGGCTTCCACCGCCGGCCGCGCCAGAATGATCCGGTTCACCTCCTTCGACAGCAGCGCAGACACCGCCATCGCCACAGCGAGATAGGTCTTGCCCGTTCCGCCGGGTCCGATCGCAAACACCATGTCGTAAGTTTCCAGCGCTTCGATATAACGGCGCTGATTCGTGCTCTTCGGCGCGAGGCTCTTCTTGCCAAACGTGCGCGTCCGCGTCGGCGAAAACGCACCGCGCAATTCTTTCGCAGGAGCCTGCGTGGCGATTCGTAAAAGGGACTTTACTTCCTGGCTATCGGGGATGCGGCCTTCGCGAATGCGCTGATTGTATTCGTCGAGGATCATCGCGGCGCGCTCGACCTGAGCCGACTCGCCTTCAATTTCCAGATCGTGATCCTTCAAATGCGTGGTGACGTGCAGATTGGCTTCGAAAAGCTTGAGGTTTTCATCGAGGGTGCCAAATAGCTCGTTGATCCCTCCGGCGATTCTTACGGTTTGTTTCATTAATTTTTTAGCGGCTCTAACTCCGGTAATGTCCCGTCAAAGACGTCCCGTCAAAATAGCCTAACGCGCCGTGATGGATGGGTCAAGATAACCACCTTCCGGCGCGCAACACCTCACACGATTGTAATATTCGAATCGCAAATCCTACCGGGTAGCCGCCGGGAATTGCACCTTGGGCGCTTCGCGGGATCCCTCGGACGCCTTAAAATACGCGTCGTTCTCCTTGAAGCCGGCCCAGCTCGCGAACAGGCTGTTCGGGAATTGGCGGATGAATGTGTTATAGGCCTGAATGGAATCGTTGTAGCGCTTCCGTTCGACTGCAATCCGATTCTCCGTGCCCGCCAGTTCGTCTTGCAGCCTCAAAAAGTTTTCGTTCGATTTGAGCTGCGGATAATTTTCCACCACCGCCAGCAAGCGCCCGAGAGCTCCATCCAATTGCCCGTTCGCCGCGATCTTGTCCGAAGGTGTTTTCGCATTCAACAACGCGGAGCGCGCTTTCGCGATATCGCCATACACGATTTCCTCATGCGCCGCGAAGCCTTTCACCGTTTCCACCAGGTTCGGAATCAAATCCGAGCGCCTCTGCAACACCACATCCACCTGCGCCCAATTCGATTTCACCTGCTCGTCCATCGTCACAATCTTGTTCTTCGTGCTGACGTACATGCCGCCAAAAATCAAAACCAGAATCACAACCACTGCCACCAGTCCCAAGAGCGCTTTCATCTGTGCGTGCCTCCGGTGCGGAATGTAAACAATCGCGACGCCTGGCGTGGCTGAGCGCCCAGCTTCGCACTACTGTGCAGCGAATCTCCGGTCCACTTCGCTCGTCACCACCTCGACAAATTCCAGATACGCATGTAGCGACGCTTCTATATCAATCTCCCGCTCCTTGCGTTTGCCTTCCCGCAAATCCAGCACGGCGTGAAACGCGCTCGGATTCGCGCCTGTGAGCGACGCCATCGCGTCCACCGCCTGCCGCTTCGTATCCGGCATCGGCTGGCCGAGCGCCGCAAGAGCGTGCCGGAAAAGCGAGCAGAACGCCGACACCGACGCCATCATGATCCCGATGTGTGCTTTCTTTGTTTGCGGTGCCGCCAGCACCGCTTGGCGCAGGCGAAGCCAGTCGATGCGCAGTTCCCTTTCCACCTGCAGCCGGTGCAGATGCAGCGGCACCTCGAGATGCGAGAAAAAATCCTCGCCGTACAACATTCGGTGGCGCGCCTTGATGTCGTACATCTCAATGGAAAACACGTCCGCGGAGCGCTGCAATTCTTCGTACGTGAACACCAGCGGCGCCGGATGCCCTTCGCGCATCCACCATTCCGCCACTCCATGCAGAGCCTCCAGGTCAGCAGCCGTCGCGCGTTTCACCAGGCAAACGATATTCAGATCGGAATGGTGAGCTTGAAATTCGCCTGTCACGGCAGATCCGTAGAGCACCGCGGCTTGCAGGTTGTCACCCGCCGCCGATTGCAATTTCTCCACGATCTGTTTGAGCTTCGCTTCCATCGCTCGCCCTTTTTTTTTTCGATCCCAGCGCTATTGCGGACAGAGCTTACCAGTTGCCCCCAGCGCCGCCGCCGCCGAATCC
>DATFSH010000100.1:0-67747 GCA_035262725.1 Candidatus Acidiferrales bacterium
CGAGCGGTACTACCGGAAGTCGATAAAGGCCGACAAAAATTTTGCCAGCCCCATCAACAATCTCGGCACGGTCGAATACGAAAAGAAACACTACAGCAAAGCCATCGTCCTTTACAAAAAGGCGCTGGTACTGAAGATGGAAACCTCCACCATCTACAGCAATCTCGGCTACGCCTACTTCGCCAACAAACAGTATCCCGAAGCGATGGACACCTTTGACAAGGCTCTCGCGATTGATCCGCAGCTATTCGAGCGGAAGAGCGGTTACGGCACAATCATTCAACAGCGCACCACCACCGACCCGGGCTTATTCAACTTCTTCGTAGCGAAATCGTATGCCGCGCTCGGCGATGCCGAACGCGTCGCTCACTTTTTGAGGCTTGCGCGCGACGACGGGTATAAGAACTTCCTCTCTGCGGAAACCGATCCCGCTTTCGCCCAAGTGATCAAAGATCCGCGCGTGCAGGAGGTTCTGCACGTGATGCCGTCATACCAGAGCGACGCAAAGCGCACGGAACCGCCCCAGCAGAACTAGCGGGGAAGCGCTGCGGCGGCATAGAACAGTCGATCTTGCGGCACCTTCGCACCTAGCCTCCCTCGCGAACGCTTCGCATCTTCACGCCGTTCTCTTGCTATAATGTCTCCCTGAAATGCTGTTTCAAATATTGCGGCGCTATGCAGTGATTTTCGTCTCGCTTGCCGCACTATCGCTCACTCTGATCCCGCCCGCAGGCTCTGCTCCCGGGCCGGCATATTCCTCTAGCGTTGTCGAGCTCCGCATTGACGGCGAAATCGAGCCGGTCCTCGCCGAATACATCGTCCGCGGAATCAACGAAGCGAATACCGGTCAAGCCTCGTTGATTCTCATCACCATGAATACCCCGGGCGGCCTCGACACCTCGATGCGCGAAATCATTCAGGCCATCCTCGCGTCCAAAGTTCCGGTCTGCGCCTACGTTGCGCCCACCGGCTCCCGCGCCGCTTCTGCCGGATTCTTCATCCTGCTTTCGGCTGACATCGCGGCGATGGCTCCCGGCACCGACACGGGCGCGGCCTCGCCAATACTCGTTTTTGGCGGGCAGCCGGCGCAGATCGATGAAACCCTGCACAAGAAAATCGTGAACGAAGCGACGGCATACTTGCGCAGTTACGTCACGCAGCGCGGGCGTAACGCGGAGCTCGCGGCCTCCGCCGTCACGGACGCGAAAGCATTCAGCGAGAAGGAGGCGCTCGACGGCAAACTCGTTGATCTGATCGCCCTGAACCGCGAAGACCTGCTCGCGAAACTCAACGGGCGCACCATCACCCGTCTTGACGGCGCGAAGCTTACGCTAGCCCTTTCGCAGCCGGTTGTCGTTCCCCACGAGATGACGGCGCGCGAAAAATTCCTCACGCGAATCGTGCAGCCGGATGTTTTCTTCATTCTCCTGATCGTCGGTGTTCTTGGCCTCTACATCGAGTTTTCGCATCCGGGCATGTTCGCGCCGGGAGTGATCGGCGGCATCGCCCTTGTGCTGGCGCTCTTCGCGATGCACATGTTGCCCGTGAATTTCACGGGCTTGCTGCTCATCATCGTCGCGTTCGTGTTCTTTGTTCTCGAAGCCAAGTTTCCCACGCACGGCGTGCTGGGAGTGGGCGGAGTAGTCGCCATGGTTCTCGGGGCGCTCATATTGATTCGCTCGCCGTTTACGGGAATGGGGGTCAGCCTCAGCACTGCCTTGGGCGTTGCGTTGCCGTTCGCGGTCATCATCGTGATCCTGATGCGTCTTGTGCTGCGCTCGCGTCACTGGAAACAAAGCACGGGGAAAGAGGAGCTGGTCGGCGAGGAAGCGGATGTTACCGAAACCGTTGGAGCTGACAGTGGCGCCGGGATGGTCTTCGTGCATGGCGAACTGTGGCGCGCCACGGCGCCGGCAGGTATCAGCATTCCCAAAGGTGCGCGCGTCCGCGTCAGAAAAGTGAAAGGCCTGACGCTCGAGGTGGAACCCGCTCACGCACCGCATCCGCTCCATTCGCACGAGACGCTCGAGGGGAGGCAGTAATGGATTTCATGACGGTCGTTCTTGGCTTCGGCATCCTGTTCTTTCTGATTTGGTTTTTCAATTCTGTATACGTGATCAAGGAATGGGAACGCGGTGTGGTTCTGCGCCTGGGCCGCATGCTTCCCGAAGCAAAAGGCGCGGGCCTGCGCCTCGTCTTTTTCCCGATCGACAAGCTCTTCCGCATCTCCTTGCGCATCGAGACGCTCGATGTGCCGCCGCAGGATGTAATTACGCGCGACAACGTCTCCGTAAAGGTAAACGCGGTCTGCTATTTCCGCGTCGTGGACGCGAATCTCGCTCTCTCGCAGGTGCAGAACTACCTTTACGCCACGTCGCAGCTCGCCCAGACCACTCTGCGAAGCCTTGTCGGGCAGTTCGAGCTCGACGCCATCCTCTCCGAGCGCGAAAAGGTTAACGCCAAGCTGCAACAAATCCTTGACCTGGATACCGAGCCTTGGGGTATCAAGGTAACGAAGGTTGAGGTCAAACAAGTCGATATTCCAGAGCAGATGCAGCGCGCCATCGCGCGCCAGGCCGAAGCCGAGCGCGAGCGCCGCGCCAAAATTATTCACGCGGAAGGCGAATTTGAAGCCTCCACGAAGCTCGCCGAAGCTGCTGGCGTGCTCGAGAAGGAACCCGCTGCTATCCAGCTGCGTTATCTGCAGACTTTGACCGAAATCGGCGTCGAGAAGAACACGACCATCGTGTTCCCGCTGCCCGTGGATATCATTTCGCAGTGGGTGCAGGCAGCGGGGAAAAAATAGGAGCGTATGGCGGGAAGAGGACAACGCGGAGGTGGCGGCGGCGACCGGGTGCTCGAGAGCCGGCATTTGGTGGGACTTTTCCTCGGAGTCGTCCTGCTCTGCGGCGTTTTCTTTACGCTCGGTTACGTGATGGGCCGCAACCAGTTCGGTGGCCCGGTCCACGCAGAGGAAAAACGAGCAGACGACAAACGAGCCGAGGACAAACGAGTCCGCGAGATACCGCCGGCCGCGCCGGCAGCAACGAAATCGAAACAATCCGATCCGGCGCCTTCCTCCGCATCCGGCGATTGGGACTTCTACGGGAAGTCGTCGCCCAAGAATCCAGACACGGCCGACGAAGCTGCGGCAGAGACTCGCAATGGCGCGACTTCCTCACCGGCGGCGAAAACGAAGCCGGTCGCTTCCACCACGCCTTCAGGCCGCTTTCAGCCGCCCAAGATGGCCAAGAGCTCAATCGTCCTGCAGGTCTCCGCTCTCACGCGCCAGAGCGACGCTCTCGCCATGGCGGACGCCATCCAGCAAAAAGGATTTCCGTCTTTCGTCGTTACACCCACCACCGACAATTTCTACCGAGTCCAGGTGGGGCCGTATGCGGACGAAAAATCCGCCGACGTTTCCAAGCGCGCTCTCGAACAAGCGGGTTTCAAGTCTATAATTAAGCGCTAGATGACATTCAGCCGGCAGACGCGAGTCCTGCTCGCCCTGGGCAGCGGCATTGCCTTGGCATTGTCTTTCCCTGATTACAATTTGCCTTTGCTCGCCTGGATTTCGATCGGCATGCTTGTCCTCGCTTCGATCGGGACGCCGCCGCGCGAAGCTCCGCTCTACGGTTTCCTTCACGCTTTTGTTTTCTATCCTATTTGCCTGCCGTGGATCGCCACAGTGATGCGTCAATACGGCAACGTCGCCCCGTGGCTCTCCGTAGGAATCCTTAGCCTTTTCGGAATCGCGGGCGGAATCATCTGGTCCACATTCTCGATGAGCGTCGCGCTCGTCGCGCGGAGAAAAAGTGTCGCCCTCGCGTGTGTCTTGGCTCCATTTTTCTGGGTCACGCTGGAATTTGCTCGCACGCATCTTCCCTACATCGGCTTCCCGTGGAATCTCACCGGCTACGCCGCGAGCAACAGCCTCGCTCTTCTGCAACTCACGCCCATTACCGGAATCTGGGGCCTGTCTTTTGTGATTGCCGCCTATGGTTCGTTTCTCGCCTACGTCGTCTTGTTGCAGCAGCGCCAAGCCTGGAAATTCCCACTCGTCGTAACGCTTGCCCTCATCGTGATCGGCATCAGCGGCTATCTGGTGCCCATCGCAACGCCGCACCATATCGCGCATCTCATCCAGACAAATTTCCCCCAATCCGAGCACTATCCCGAGGACTGGATGCAGATCCATTCCGGCGAACTCGACCAGCTCGCGGAAATCAGCATTGATGCGGCGAAAAAAACTCCCGGCCTCATCGTCTGGCCTGAGGTGCCGGCGCCGTTTAGCATGCAGGACCCAACCTTCGCCGCGCGCATAGTTCGCATCGCCAGGGAATCCGGCACCGAATTTCTTGTCGGTGTTGTGGACTGGCAGAAAAATGCGAACGGCAGCGCCAAGAATCAGTGGTCGGCCTACAACAGCGCCGTTCTGCTCGATTCCTCGGGACGCCGCACTTATGCATACAACAAGATCCACCTCGTCCCCTTCGGCGAATATGTCCCGCTGCGCGACTGGCTCACATTCGCCGGCCGCCTTACCGCCGATATTTCCGATTTCACACCTGGCGTCGAATACGCGGTAGGCCACGCCGACCGGCCCTTCGGCACGTTCATCTGCTACGAAGCAATTTTCCCCGATGAAATTCGCCGCTTTGCCGCCAACGGCGCCGAACTGCTGATTAACATCTCCAACGATGGCTGGTTCGGTCGCAGCGCCGCTCCCGCCCAGCATCTGATGATGTCGCGCGTCCGCGCCATCGAAAGCCGCCGCTGGATGTTGCGCGATACGAACAACGGTTTCACCGTCTCCATCGATCCCTATGGCCGCACTCTCGCCAGCCTCGCCACCGATATCCGCGGAGAGCTGGAAGCTCCCTACGATTTCCGCTCCGATATCACTCCGTACGTCCGCTTCGGCGACTGGCTCTGCTGGCTCTCCCTCCTAGCCTCCATCTCCATCCTTGCCTTCGCCGCCTTCACCCCGTCGACACGTCCTTTGCGAAGCTGATGAGCAGGGATTCTTTTCAGTAGGGGCACGGCATGCCGTGCCCGAATGCCGCACGCCACAACTTGACCATATGCACGAACAAGATTCGCGTGACCCATTTTCGATTTTCCATTTTCCCGGCTCCTGTGTACGATATCTCCATGCCCGAACACATCGAAGACATCCAGCACCGCTACGACGAGCTCAAAAAGCGCATGGAGCTCGTGCGGAGCTATCTTTGACGCCCCAGCCGCCCGCCAGCAGCTAGCCGCACTGGAAGAAAAAGTCAGCGACGCCGATTTCTGGCAGGATCAGGAAAAGGCCCAGGCCGTCCTGCAGCAGCGCAAAATAATCGAAGACCGCGTCAACGCCGACGAAACGCTCAATCGCAAGATGAGCGACGTCGAGACTTACTTCCATCTCGCCGAAGAAGAAAAAGACGACGCGCAACGCGCTTCGCTGCTCGAAGACATCGCCAAAGAAATCGCCGTCGCGGATGTGTACGTTTCCGGCCTCGAAACCAAAACCCTCCTCGCCGGTGACAACGACCGCCTCAACGCCATCGTCACCATCAAGCCCGGCGCGGGAGGCACGGAATCGCAGGACTGGGCCGAAATGCTGCTGCGCATGTACATGCGCTGGGCGGAACAAAAAAGTTTCCACGCGTCGCTCGTCGATTCCACGCCCGGCGAAGAAGCCGGAATCAAATCTGCCACCGTGCTGATTGAAGGCGAGAACGCCTACGGCCTGCTCTCCGGCGAAAGCGGCGTCCACCGCCTCGTCCGCATTTCTCCCTTCGATCAAGCCGCGCGCCGCCACACTTCTTTCGCATCCGTGTTTGTCATCCCCGAAATCGACGACCAGATCGAAATCAACGTCCGCCCCGACGATTTGCGCGTGGATACCTTTCGCGCCGGCGGCCACGGCGGCCAGAACGTCAACAAGGTCGAATCTGCCGTGCGCATCACGCACATCCCGACCGGCATCGTCGTCCAGTGCCAGAACGAACGCAGCCAGCACAAAAACCGCGAAATCGCCATGAAGATGCTGCGCTCGCAACTCTACGAAGTCGAAATCGAAAAGCGCCGCGAAGATCTGCGCAAGCTCGACGCCTCCAAGCCCGAAATCAGCTTCGGCAGCCAGATCCGTTCTTACACTCTCCAGCCATACCAGCTGATTAAAGACGTACGCACGAAAGTTGAGCGTGGCGATGTGGATAGAGTTCTCAACGGCGACCTCGACGAATTTATCCGCGCCTTTCTTCTCTATCGCCGTGATCTGGACGCCGCACCAGCGCGAAAATAGCAGCGCGAGAGCCAGCCGGTGCTGCCTATCCTATACTGTCGCGCATTTCAATGCCCTATATCCCCGTTCGCCTTTGCTTTAACTCATTTCCCTGCATCGCGTTGACACTCCTATACCCGCATGCTACCGTCATTATTCGTGGGTTTCGCGTTTATTAGCTAAATACGCCCCCGCATTGCTTTCATTCCTTGGGAGGATACTGTTTTGGCGCATGCCGATGAGAAGTTCCTGTTTACCTCGGAATCCGTCACCGAGGGCCACCCCGATAAAATAGCCGACCAGATTTCCGACGCCGTCCTCGACGCCGTCATGAAAGACGACCCGATGGGTCGCGTTGCCTGCGAAACGCTCGTAACCACCGGGCTCGTGGTCGTCGCCGGCGAAATCACCACCAAGACCTATGTTGATTTCTCCGATCTTTCCCGCGAAGTGATTCGCGATGTCGGCTACACCCGCGCCAAGTACGGCTTCGACTCGGAAACCTGCGGTGTCATCTGCGCCATCAAGAAGCAGTCCGACGATATCGCCATGGGTGTTGATACCGGCGGCGCCGGTGACCAGGGCTTGATGTTCGGCTTCGCCTGCGACGAAACCCCCGAGCTGATGCCCATGCCCATCCAACTCTCGCATCAACTCACCAAGCGCCTCGCCGATGTCCGCAGGTCCGGCAAAATTGATTTCCTCCGCCCCGACGGCAAATCCCAGGTCACAGTCGAATATATCGAAGGCCGCCCCGCTCGCGTGGATACGGCCGTCATCTCCACTCAACACAGCGAAAAAGTTTCCCAACGCGACTTGACCGACGCGATCATCAACGAAGTCATCAAGCCGGTGATTCCGGCCGAAATGCTCGACAGCAAAACAAAATTCCATATCAATCCCACTGGGCGATTCGTGATCGGCGGCCCCATGGGCGATGCAGGCCTCACCGGCCGCAAAATCATCGTCGACACGTACGGCGGCTACAGCCGTCATGGCGGCGGCGCGCTTTCCGGAAAAGATCCAACCAAGGTGGACCGTTCCGCCTGCTACATGGCGCGCTACGTCGCGAAGAACATCGTCGCCGCAGGGCTCGCCACAAAAGTCGAAGTGCAGCTTGCTTATGCGATCGGCGTCGCCGAGCCCGTTTCCGTGATGACGGACACCTTCGGCACTGGCGTGATTCCCGATTCGCAAATCACCGAGCTGATTCGCGCGAATTTCAAGCTCACGCCCAAGGGCATCATCGAAACGCTCGATCTTCGCCGCCCGATCTATCGTCCGACCGCCGCCTACGGCCACTTCGGCCGCAGCGGCCCCGGCTTCACCTGGGAAAAGACGGACAAAGCCGACGCCATCCGCAAGGAAGCCGGCTCACGCGGCGCCGTAGCCGTCTCGCGCCGGTGAGGTTTTAGCCGTGCCGAACGCACGCGGGGGAAACAGCGGCTTTAGCCGCTGAGGGCGGTCGGAGGTCGGCTGTCCTTAATCGAAATCTTCCGCATCCAACTCAAAAGGGAGTTACCCGTGGAAACAGTGGCAAAACTGAATGGCGACGTGAAAGACATCGCTCTCGCAGACGACGGCAAGCGCAAAATCCAATGGGCCAATCAGCACATGCCCGTCCTGCAGCTCATCCGCAAGCAATTCATAAAAGACCAGCCCCTCAAGGGCATTCGCGTCTCCGCCTGCCTGCACGTCACCAGCGAGACCGCGAACCTCGCCATCACTCTTCGCGATGGCGGCGCCGAGGTGGTTCTCTGCGCCTCGAATCCGCTCTCGACGCAAGATGACGTTGCCTCATCCCTCGTCCGCGATTACAACATCCCCACCTATGCCATCAAAGGCGAGGACAATGCCACCTACTACTCGCACATCTCCGCCGCCCTCGACCACAAACCGCAAATCACCATGGACGACGGCGCCGATCTTGTGACCCAACTCCTTACCAAGCGCACCGATCTGCTCAGCGGCGTCATCGGCGGCACCGAAGAAACCACCACTGGCGTGATTCGCCTCCGGGCCATGTCCAAGGACGGCACCCTGAAATTCCCGATCGTCGCCGTCAACGACGCGCTCACCAAGCACTTCTTCGACAATCGCTACGGCACCGGCCAATCCACCCTCGACGGCATCATTCGCGCCACGAATCTCCTCCTCGCCGGACTCAAAGTGGTCGTCGCTGGCTACGGCTGGTGCGGGCGCGGCGTCGCCATGCGCGCCAAGGGACACGGCGCAGACGTCATCATCACCGAAGTGAATCCCACCAAGGCCATCGAAGCCGTGATGGACGGCTTCCGCGTGATGCCCATGAACGAAGCGGCAAAAGTCGGCGATGTATTCGTCACCGTTACCGGCAATAAGAACGTCATCGCCCACGATCACTTCGAAAGAATGAAAGATGGCGCCGTGGTCAGCAATTCCGGCCACTTCAACGTCGAGATCGATATCCCCGCCCTCGAAAAACTCTCCAGCGGCAAAAAAGCCGCCCGCCCCTTCG
This sequence comes from Candidatus Acidiferrales bacterium, assembly GCA_035262725.1. GTDB lineage: Bacteria > Acidobacteriota > Terriglobia > Acidiferrales > UBA7541 > Palsa-295. The sequence continues at coordinate 8,775 of DATFSH010000100.1, forward strand.
TCGACGAGTACACCATGAAAGATGGCCGCCGCATCTATCTCCTCGGCGATGGCCGCCTCATCAACCTCGCCTCGGCCGAAGGCCACCCGGCGTCGGTGATGGACATGAGCTTCGCCAATCAGGCCCTCGCAGCCGATTACATGGTCAAGAACGCGAAGGACCTCAAGCCGCAGGTCTACCCGGTCCCCGAGCACCTCGACCAGCAGATCGCTAAGCTAAAGCTCGAATCCATGGGCTTCCAGATCGATAGGCTTACCCCCGAGCAAGAGCACTACCTCGCCTCCTGGTCCGAAGGTACGTAGTCCTCGATCTAATTTGGAGTGCGGATATGGAGTGCGGCGGCTTGCCGCCGCTTTGTTACGCCCCGGCTTGCCGTGGCGGCGCGTATGCGCCGCCACACTCTTCTAGCCTTTCTTCCATTGCAATTATTGGCTAAACCGCCCCGCTGCCCTAGGCCAGCGCCGCAGGCGCGGCACAAGACAGCCCAGGTCGGAAGGCCTGGGGATCCAGCCGCGCGAAGCGCGTACCTGGAACTGAGCGAGGCGAGGGCCCTCCGGTCTTGCTCTGCCGCACCCCCTCCATCGCCATCCATCCGAAATTCCCAATTTCAAATTTTAAATTGCCTTACACTACCTCCGCGCCCGCAACCGCACCGCAAGGAGGCCATCCATGAAACTCATCCGCATCCCTTCATTCCTCATCCTGCCAATAGCGATGCTATTCGCAGTCAGCACCCGCACGTCCTCCATGCCAGCCCCGCCACCCGCACCCGCGCCCAATTTCATTCTCGTCGCCCACAGCGGCGCTGGCGACATCAGCAAAGCCCCACCCGAGTTCATCGAATCCCGGCGCACCGGAATGGTCGTCGCCATAAAGAAAGGCTACGCTATCCTTGCGGCAGGCGGCACCAGCCTCGACGCTGTGGAAGCCACAATCCGCTCCATGGAAGACTCAGGCCTGTACGATTCCGGCCGCGGCGCCTATTACACCCGCGACGGCATCCCCGAAATGGATGCCGCCATCATGGACGGCAAGACTCTCGCTGCAGGCTCCGTCGCCGCGCTGCAACACATCGCCAATCCCATTCACCTCGCGCGCCTCGTGATGGAAAAAACCCCTCACGTCATGCTCGTCGGCACGGGCGCCGAGCGCTTCGCCGAATCGCAGGGCATCGAACTCGTCTCGCCTTATTACTTCTATAACGAACGCCTCTGGCAGCAATACCAGCGCGCCAAAGAAAAAGCAGACGAAGACAAAAAGAAATCGTCCGCAATACCCGATGATCCGATGCGCGAACACGGCACCGTTGGCGTCGTCGCTCTCGACCAGCACGGCAATCTCGCCGCCGGCACCTCCACCGGTGGCACCACCTACAAAATGCCTGGCCGCGTGGGCGATTCGCCTATCATCGGCGCCGGCACCTATGCGAACAACGAAAGCTGCGCCGTTTCCGGCACCGGCATCGGCGAATTCTTCATGCGCAATATCGTCGCCGCCGATATCTGCGAACGCGTCCGCTATCTCCACGTCCCGCTCGAGCAAGCCGCCAACGACGTGGTCATGAAAGAGCTGGTCGACCAGAAAGGCGAAGGTGGCGTGATCGCTCTCGATCACCAGGGCAACGTGGCCACTCCCTTCAACACCACCGGCATGATCACCGGCACCGTCCGTCCCGACGGCAAAATCGAAATGAAGGGCTGGAGTAAGACCGCGGAACCGGAAATCGTCTCCGCGACGCAGTAGACCGGCTCTGCTGTTGGCCTGTCCTCTGCCGCTCACTCGCGCCGCAATAGGCAGCGGCGCAATCGTAAGAATCCCCGCGCTAGTAATCCATCCAACATGCCCAAATCGGGTCTACGTCCGGTTTCCGGTTGACCTTCCGTAACTCTATGGTGCATATCGACATGATGGTTACAGAGAAGGTCAGCACGAAGGAGGCCCGGTAGCCGCCAAGGGCGGCTCTTCCACCGCCCGCAGCTTCAAATTTCTTATCGTAACACCGCGATTTGAATTCCCCGCAAGTGCTTCAAAACAAAGCACAGACATAATTCCTAATCGTTACAAAATGGCGTTTTCTGAATTAGGATTTGAATCAGGAATCGCAGCGCTACCCGCGCTACAAAGGAAGCTATCGAACCGTCAGCGCATCCGCAGCGGCTCGCGCCAGGCTCAGCACGCGACCGGGCAGGATTCCGAGGTACAGCGTGCCAATCGCGCAAACAGCCAGTGCCGTCGCCAGCGAAGGCGCCACGGGAGTGGGCACGTAATCCTTCGCCGGTTCCCAGAAGTACATCGCCACAATCACCCGCAAATAGTAATAGGCGCCGATCACGCTGTTAATCGCCGCAATCACCACCAGCCACACGATGCGCGAATCCAGCGCTGCCTGAAACGCGAAGAACTTCCCTAGGAATCCGCCTGTCACCGGCAAGCCCAGCAGCGACAGCAGGAAAAGCGAAAAGCACGCAGCGAGCACCGGCTGCTTCGATCCGAGGCCGCCGTAATCCTGAATCTCGAGCCGCTTCTCACCCCGCTGTCCGAGATGCGAGAGCACCAGGAAGGCGCCAATTTTCATCAGCGCGTACGAAGCGAGGTAAAACAAAATCGCCGCCACGCCCAGATCCGTGGCCGCCGCGAAAGCCACCAGAATGTATCCCGCATGCGCGATCGAGGAATACGCCAGCATCCGCTTCACGTTCGTTTGCACCAGAGCCGCGAAGTTCCCGATGCACATCGTCAGCACGGCCGAGACCCACACCGCCCAGAACCACAAGTCGCTCGAGACGCCGAAGGCCACGTTGAAAATCCGCAGCATCACCGCAAACGTCGCCACCTTGGGAGCCGAGGCGAGAAGCGCCGTCACCGGCGTGGGCGAACCTTGGTAAACGTCCGGCGCATAAATCTGAAATGGCGCCGCCACCACTTTGAAGCCCAGGCCCACAAACATCAGGCCCAGCCCCAGAATCGCGAGTCCGCCGGGAGGAGTCGTCTGAAAAGCGGCCTGAATCGCGTCGATGCCCGTGGTTCCCGTAGCGCCGTACGTCATCGCGATTCCGTAGAGAAAAAACGCCGTGGCGAAAGAACCCAGAAGAAAATATTTCAGCGAAGCTTCGTTCGATTCGAGTGCCCGCCGCCGAAATCCGGCAAGAATATAGGTCGAGATCGAACTCATCTCCAGTCCGATAAAGGCGGTCACCAGTTCGTTCGCGCCCGCCAGAATTCCCATTCCGGCCGTCGCAAAAAGCACCAGCGCGTAGTATTCGCCGCGCTGCAAGCCTTCATCGTCGAGATACTGATAAGAGCCGAGAATCGCGATGGCCGCCGCTCCAATCACCACCACGTGCACAAAAATGCTGAACGCGTCGGCGTGAATCAGCCCGCTATAAGCCAGGCCCGGATCCGTCGCCACCAGGCGAACCGAACAAAACGCCACAATCGCTCCGGCCAGGGCCAGATAACCCAGCGCCCGCTGCCGCAGCGGACCGACGAAAGGATCAAGCACCATAATCAGAACGCCAGTCGCTGACAAAATAATCTCCGGCGCGAGCCTGTGGAGATTGGCGAGCTGTTCGGCGGAAATCTGCATCAGGGACGCACTCGAGGTGCTTCTACTTCCGTTTTGACTATCGCTACGGCAGCCGGAACGGAAGCTCTCACCGCAGGAATCGTCAGCGGCGCTGGCCGAGCCGGCTGATCGGCGCTCTGCGCACGGCCGCCCATCTGTTCCAGCAACACATTCGTGGCAGGCTCAATGCGCCACGTGAAGAGCGGGGAAGCGATGCCCATGAACAAAATCACCAGCGCCATCGTTACGAGGATCACGCGCTCGCGCGTCGAAGCATCCGGCAGCGTCTTATTCTTCTCCACAGTCACTTCGCCGAGCGCCACGCGTTGGTACGCCCAAAGCAGGTATATGGCTGAGAGCACCGCGCCCGACGCAGCCCACGACGCCCACGCATGGTGCCGTTCGAACACGCCGACGAGAATTAGGAATTCACCAACGAAGCCGTTGAGCAGCGGCAGCGCCAGCGACGAAAGGCACGCAAACAGGAAAAGCGCCATCAGCACCGGCATCGGCGTCACCAGCCCGCCGAACTGCTTGATCTCAAATGTGTGCCGCCGGTCGTACAACATGCCCACGCCGAGGAAGAGCGCTCCGGTCGAGACGCCATGATTCAACATCTGATACACCGCACCCTGAATCGAAATCGTGCTGAAGGCAAAAATTCCCAGCACCACGAATCCCAGATGGCTCACCGAGGTATAGGCAACGAGCCGCTTCAAATCCGTCTGAATCGTGGCGACCAGCGCGCCGTAAACGATCCCGATAATCGCGAGCACCGCAATCACCGGCGCCGCGCGGTGCGCCGCGTCGGGGAAGAGCGGCAGGCAGAAGCGCAGAATTCCATACGTCCCGAGTTTCAGCATGACGCCGGCAAGAATCACGGAGCCGGCCGTAGGCGCTTCCGTATGCGCATCGGGCAGCCACGTATGCAGCGGGAAGAGCGGTACCTTGATGGCGAACGCCAGGAAGAATGCGCAGAAAAGCAGCAGCTCGGTATTGGGCGGCAGCGAGACGAGTCCCGCGTGCAGTTTCGCCTGAATCTCGGGGAAGTCGAACGAGCCGGCTACGTTGTACAGCCACAAAATTGCCACCAGCATCAGGATCGAGCCGAGCATCGTGTACAAAATGAATTTCACAGCAGCGTAAATGCGCCGATCGTGGCCCCAGATGCCGATCAGGAAGTACATCGGAATCAGCGTCAGTTCCCAGAAAACGAAAAACAGGAAAAGGTCGAGCGAGACGAACACGCCAATCATCGCCGTCTCAATCACCAGCAACGCGATGAAAAAGCCTTTGACTTTTTCGTGAATGCCCTGCCAGGAGGCCAGAATCGAGATGGGCACCAGGAACGTCGTGAGAATCACGAGGAACAGGCTGATTCCGTCCACGCCCATGTGGTAGCGGATCGCGGCTCCGATCCAGTTGTGAACCTCCTCGAACTGGTAGCCGGGATTCGCGGTGACGAATCCGTGAATCAGGAAGAGCGAAATCACAAATTCCACCAGCGACACGGCCAGCGCGATGCGCTTGATCCAGGTGTGATCTTCCGAGCGCAGCAAGAGCAGCGCCGGCACGCCCAGCAGGGGCAGGAACGTGATCACCGTCAAAAGATGTGGCTGCATTTCCATTTAGTGCACCTTCATCCAGATTCCAAGCAGCAGCGCCGTGACGCCCACAGCGCCTACCACAACCCACGATGCGTAGCTGCGCGCATTTCCCGATTGCAGCTCGCGCAATTGCCCGCCGGCCTCGCGCGCGAGCCGCGCCGCGCCGTTCACGGTTCCGTCGATCAGGCCTTCGTCCACCGTGTGCCACAGCACGTTCGTCGAAATCCACAGCAAGGGCTGGACGATGATGGCCGCATAAATTTCATCCACGTAGTACTTGTGAAGCACGAGCGAGTAGAGAGCGTACATGCTCGACGCGAGTTTCTTTGGCAATTCGGGATTGCGAATGTAGAACCACCACGCGAGGAGGATGCCAATCAGGCCGACAATCACGGGCGGGCCGGTAAGGGCGTGAACGAGATCTATAGCCGGGCTGGCTGCGCCTTCTTCGCTGGCAGGACGCGCAGACGCCTCTTCCTGGCCAGCGGTTGTTTGCACCTGGTAGGAAGCGAAAACAGGATGCAGGAATTTGTCGAAATAATTCGTGCCGCCGACAAGGTGCGGAGCTGCAAACCAGCCGCCAAAGATCGCAAAGAACGCGAGAACCATGAGCGGAACCGTCATGTTTTTCGGCGATTCGTGCACGTGGACTCTGTGCTCGTCGAATCGTTGCTCGCCAAAGAACGTGAGGAAGACGAGCCGGAACATGTAGAACGAAGTGAGCCCGGCTGCGACAAGTCCGAGCAGCCACAGCGGCAGATTTGCATGCGGGCCCGATTGCGCCGCTTCCAGAATTTCGTCCTTGCTGAAGAATCCGGCGAATCCCGGAACGCCAGAAATCGCAAACGTCGCTATGAACATTGTCCAGAAGGTAATCGGAATCGCTTTGCACAGGCCGCCCATCTTGCGCATGTCCTGCTCGCCGCCCATAGCGTGAATCACGCTGCCCGCGCACAGGAAAAGGAGACCTTTGAAGAACGCATGAGTCATCAGGTGAAAGATTCCCGCGGCGTAAGCGCCCACTCCGCAAGCGAGAAACATGTAACCGAGTTGCGAAACCGTGGAATAGGCGAGGACTTTTTTAATGTCGGTTTGCACTAGGCCGATCGTGGCCGAGTAGAACGCTGTTGCCGCGCCAACGATGGCGACGATCAGCATGGCAATCGGAGCGCGCGAGAATAGCGGGTGCATGCGCGCCACCATATAGACGCCCGCGGTGACCATCGTCGCGGCGTGAATCAGCGCGCTAACAGGTGTGGGGCCTTCCATCGCGTCGGGCAGCCAGACGTAGAGAGGCAACTGCGCGGATTTTCCGACGGCGCCGGTGAAGAGCAGGATGCAAATCGTGGTCAGGACGCCGGCCTGCGTCATCGTGTCGGACGGCATGCCGGAGACCTTCAAGAAAATCGTGCCGAAATCGACAGAGCGGAATGTCCAGAAGAGCAGCAGAATGCCGATGGTGAATCCAAAATCGCCGATGCGCGTGGTGATGAACGCTTTTTTGCCGGCGCTGATGGCGGATTGCTTCAGGAACCAGAACCCAATCAGCAGATAGCTGCACAAGCCCACGCCTTCCCAGCCCACGAACATCACGACGATATTCGCGGCAAGCACGAGCGTGAGCATGAAGAACATGAAGAGGTTGAGGTAGCTGAAGAACCGGTAGTAGCCTTCTTCATGCGCCATGTAGCCGGTGGAATAGATGTGAATCAGCGTTCCGACGAAGGTGACGGTGAGCAGCATCACGATGGTGAGCTGGTCCACTTGCAGCCCGAAATTGACTTTGAAGGCCCCGGCGGTCATCCAGGTGAAATAACTTTTCACCACCGGAATCTGGCCCGCACGCAGCTGGAGAAATTCGCGAACCGTCTCCACGACGACAAAAAAGGCCAGCGAGACGGAGCCAATCGCGACGGAATTCACAGCCGTCTTCGGCCAGTTTTTTCCGAGCAGTCCGTTGATCGCGGCGCCGGCCAGCGGTAGCGCCAGAATGATCCAGAGATGGTCGAGCATCGGCATCAGAATTTGAGCAGATCCACGTTTTCGACGTTGAGCGAGCGGCGATTGTGCGCAATGGTAATTACTATCGCGAGGCCCACAGCCGCTTCCGCCGCGGCCAGGACAATCACAAAAAACACGAATATCAACCCGTCGAGCTGGTTATGCGCGCGCGCGAAAACCACAAAAGCGAGGTTCACGGCGTTGAGCATCAGTTCGATGGACATAAAAATCGTGATGATATTGCGCTTGAAAACAAACGCAACCACGCCCAGTCCAAACAAAATGGCGCTCAGCACGAGGTAATAAGAAATGGGAACGACGTTCATTCCGCCCCCTTCTTCGCGAGCACCAGAGCGCCGAGAATCGCGATGAGAATCAGGATCGAGGTGGCCTCGAACGGAAACAGATATTTCTGGAACAGCATCGTGGATAACGCGCGCGTGGACACAGCGGCCTGGTTGGGCGCTCCCGCGCCATTCGCAACCGTCGCGCCGATCGCAGAATTGGCCATCCAGTCGGCGATGGCAAACAGCAGGAAAATCGCGAGCGGTAGGCCGGCGTATTTCGCCATGTGGCTGAAATTCGTGCGCTCTTCCACACCGGCATTCAGCAGCATGATGACGAATACGAACAGCACCATGACCGCGCCGGCGTAAACGATCACCTGCACGGCCGAGATGAATTCCGCGCCGAGCAGCAGGTAAAGCGCAGCGAGCGCCACCATCACGAGCACCAGGCACAGCGCGCTGTGGATCGGCTCCCTCGCGACGATCAGCATGATCGCGCCGCCAACGGCCACCAGCGCGAACACGAAAAACATGATGAACGGGATGCTCATGGATGCCTCATTACGATCCAGAACGCTGTCACCACGAGGTTGAGCAGCGATACCGGCAGCAGGAGTTTCCAACCGAAAGACATGAGCTGGTCATAGCGCATGCGAGGGAGCGTCGAACGGGTCCAGACGTAAAAGAAAATAATCAGGAACACCTTTCCCAGAAACCAGAACGGCCCCAGAATCACCGGGGCGACAGCGGGCAGGAGGCAGAGCAAACCGATGCCGGCTGCAAGCAGCGTGACAACGGTGAGCTGGATGCGGCCGAGGCCGCGCATGTTTCGCACCGTGTCGTAGGCGAGATAGAGCGCGGCGCAGAGCAGCGCGACGCCGGGAAAGTATTGTTGCCAGGTCCAACCGTCGGGAAGAGGCGATAGCCACCCGCCGAAGAAAAGAATCGTGGCGAGGCAGGAAACGGTGATCATGTTTCCGTATTCGGCCATAAAAAACATCGCAAACTTGAAGCTTGAATACTCAGTGTGAAATCCGCCGACGAGTTCCTGCTCTCCTTCGGGGAGATCGAACGGCGCGCGGTTCGTTTCAGCAATCGCCGAGATGAAGTAACACAAAAAGCCGACGAATTGAGGAAAGACGTTCCACCGAGGAATAAATGGCACATACCGGAAGTAGCCTTGCTGATGCTCGATGATTTCGTTGAAATTGAAGGAGCCTGCCAGGAGAAGAACACCGACCACCGAAAGCGTGAGCGAGACTTCATAACTGATCATCTGCGCGGAGCTGCGCAGGCCACCCAGCAGCGAATACTTGCTGTTCGACGACCATCCGGAGAGCACCACGCCGTAAACACCAATCGAAGTGATGGCGAAAAGAAAGAGGAGACCGACGTCAACATTCGCAACGACGAGCTGCGTAGGCTGCCCGAAGATGTACACCGTCGCCGGGCCAAAGGGAATCAGGGCTAGCGTGGTCATCGCAAGCGAAAGCGCCAAAAACGGCGATAGAATGAAGAGAAAACGGTCGGCCGTCGGCAGCGTTAAGTCCTCTTTGAAGAGGAATTTCACGCCGTCGGCCAGCGGCTGGAGCAACCCGTGCGCGCCCACGTAGTACGGACCCCAGCGCGACTGGATGTGCGCGATGATCTTCCGCTCAAACCACGAGAGATAGGCAAGCGCCGTCATCAATACGCCCAAAAGGACGGCAATCTTAACTAGCGATACCACCAGGACTGGATGTTGGGCGACGAACTCCACGGAGTATCTTTGGCCTCGTTGGTGGATTTGAGTTTGGAACAGTAACGCCCCAGGGTACCGCTCGAAAACAGAAAATCGTTGGACGAGAAAACCACGCCGGCCGGCGTTTCGTAGGACGGCTCGGCAGTTGGACACGTTGCGGTGGAAAGTTCGGCGCCGCCGGCGAGCAGGCCGGCGACGGGAAAATCGTAGCCCTGAACGTTCTGGCGGATTTCATCGAATGCAGCTTCGGGCGTGCGCAAACGAATCGGCGAGCCCACGCCGACCATGCTGAGTTGATGCGAGAGAATGCGAATCAAATCGAAATCGCTGCGCGGTCCCTGCGGATCGAGCGAGCGACGGGTCATCTGGACTTCGCCGGCAGTATTCGTGAGCGTGCCGTCTTTTTCGTATGTGGACGCGGCCGGCAGCACGACGTCGGCGCGCTGAGCGGTTTCGGTGAGGAACATATCCTGCACGACGAGCAATTCGAGGCAGGCGAGACGATCGGGCTGCTTCACCTCGAAGGTTTTCACGGGATTTGCGCCAACGACGTAGAGAGCTTTCAGCTTTCCAGCGGCTGCGGCTTCTATCATTTCGCGAGCGGTGAGGCCTGGCGTCGCGGAAATCTCGCCGCCCCAGAGGTCGCTGAAGCGGGCGCGCTCGGCTGAGTCGGCCAGCGACGAGTAGCCGGGAAGACGATCGGGGAGGATGCCCATGTCCGCGGCACCGCGCGAGTTTGCGTAATCACCAAGCGCCATGAAACGCGTGTGGCCGGAAAGTTTTGAACCGAAGCTGACGAGATCGCGAAGAGCGGCGCCATTGATATCGGCGCCGAAAATAATTACGACGTCGGATTTCTTTTCGAGGTCCGCTTTCAGCGCGGAAAGCGCGGCGCGGGTGTTGTCATCGAAATCGCCCTGGCCGGTGGCGAGCCAGCGGACGGCCTGGCGCTCCGCTCCCCGCGCTACCTCCGCGAGGTGGGCGGCCTTGCGGTGAATTTTGCTGGGGCGGCCATTGATGACGAAAAGGCGCGCTTTGTGGTGGCCAATGGCGGTGCGAACCTGCCAGGCAACGAGCGGATTCTGCTGCGTGAGATCGTTCGCGATTACGAGAGTCGCATTCGAAGCATACACGTCCGCCATCGTCGCGAGCGAATCCTTGGCGCGCGAGCCGAGAGCAGCGGCGAGGCCGGTGTAATCGGCGGTGCGGTGATGGTCAATGTTGTTGGTGCCCAACGTGGCGCGGGCAAAACGATTCAGCAGGTAATTTTCTTCGTTGGTGGTGTGATTCGAGCCAATCACGCCGATCGCCGCGGGGCCGTGCGTGTCGCGCGCCTGCTTGAAGCGGCGCGAAACCTCTTCGAGCGCGTCCTCCCAGTTGGCGGGTTCAAGTTTGCCGTTGCGGCGAATGAGCGGCTGGCGGACGCGTTCCGGATTGAGCGTGAAATCGTATCCGAAGCGGCCTTTGCCGCAGAGAAACTCGCCATTGATGCCGGAATGGTCGCGATTATTCCCGCGCATGATCTCGTTGTTGCGAATGCTGAGCGTGGTCTTGCAACCGTTGGAGCAATGCGTGCAAGGCTCAGGGACGTAAGTCATTTCCCACGGGCGCGTCTGATAGCGGTAGGTGCCGCTGGTGAGGGCGCCGACGGGACAGATATCAATGCACATGCCGCATTCTTCGCAGGCCAGCGCGCCTTTTTCGTTGGGCAAGATTACGGAGTGCACGCCGCGGGCGCCGACGCCGAGAGCTTTCACGTCCATACCCTCATCGCAGACGCGGACGCAGCGGAAGCAGAGAATGCAGCGAGGCGCATCGTAGAAAACGAGCGGCGACCATTGCTCTTCGGGGTAATGGAGCTTTTCTTCGGTGAAGCGGCTGTGATCGAGGCCGTAGCGGAACGTCATGTCCTGCAGTTCGCATTCGCCGCCCTTGTCGCAGACGGGGCAATCGAGCGGATGATTGGAGAGCAGGAACTCGATCATGTCCTTGCGCGCTTTGTGAACTTGCGCAGTGTCGGTCTTTACGACCATGCCCTCGACGGCAACGAGAGTGCAGGCGGTTTGAAGCTTGGGCGCTTTTTCCACTTCGACGAGGCACATCCGGCAAGCGGCTTGGAGAGCAAGTCCAGGGTAATAACAGAACGAAGGCACTTCGATGCCCTGGTGCTTGGCTGCCTCGATCACGAGCGTGCCCGCAGGAGCGGTCACTTTCTGATCGTTGATGGTGAACGTGACCTGTTTTTGTTCGGGCATCTCGCTAGCGTACCTCGGCAATCATGTCCGCGGGCTTATAGGGGCACTCGCCGCGCAGATGTTCTTCGAATTCATTGCGCCATTTTTTCACGATGCTGATGGTGGGCATGGCAGCCGCGTCGCCGAGCGGGCAGAAGGTGCGGCCCAGCATATTCTTGGAAAGCTCGTCGATTAAAGGAATGTCCGCAGCGCGGCCGCCGCCATCGTGGAAACGGTCGAGCATCTGGCGGAGCCAGGCGGTGCCTTCGCGGCAAGGGATGCACCAGCCGCAGGATTCGTGCGCGTAGAAGTGCATGATGCGGCGGGCGAAGTCCACCATGCAGGTGTCTTCGTCGAGAACCACCGTGCCGCCCGAGCCCAGCATCGAGCCGGCTTTGGCGACCGAATCGAAATCCATGGCGATATCGATTTCATCGCCGGTGAGCAGGGGGCAGGAACTGCCGCCCGGAACGACGGCTTTGATTTTCTTTCCGCTGGGAACGCCGCCGCAGACCTCTTCGATCATGCGCTTCATGTTGAAGCCCATGGGCAGTTCGTAGATCCCGGGGCGATTTACGTGCCCGGAAACGGCGAGGAGGCGTGTGCCGCCATTTTTCGGAGTGCCTAGGCCGGCGTACCAATCGCCGCCGCGCAAGATGACGGCGGGAACGGAGCTGAGCGTCTCGACGTTGTTGATGACTGTGGGGCACCCGTAGAGGCCAACGACAGCCGGAAACGGCGGTCGGATGCGCGGGTAGCCGCGCTTGCCTTCGAGAGACTCCATGAGAGCCGATTCTTCGCCGCATTCGTAAGCGCCGGCGCCGGTGTGCGCGGCGAGATCGAAATTGAATCCGCTTCCTAGAATATTCTTGCCGAGGTAGCACTTCGCATAGGCTTCGGCGATGGCGGCTTCGACGATGTCGATCACGTAGCGATACTCGCCGCGAATGTAGATATAGCCGCGCTCGGCGCCGACGGCGCGTCCGGCGATCACCATGCCTTCGATGAGCTGGTGGGGGTCCATTTCCATCAACGGACGGTCTTTGCTGGTGCCGGGCTCGCTTTCATCGCCATTGGCGATGATGTATTTCGGCTTGCCGCCCGTTTCTTTGGGGACGAAGCTCCACTTCATGCCGGCAGGAAAGCCGGCGCCGCCGCGCCCGCGCAGATTTGATTTTTTCACTTCATCGATGATCTGGTCGGGCGTCATCTGCTTCAGGGCTTTTTCGAGGGCCTGATAACCGTTGTGCTCGAGGTAGACGTCAATTTTATTGGAATTGGGAATGCCGAAGCGGCGGCTGATTACCACGACCTCGGCGGGATGGCGCTCGTGAATCGCGCCTGAGATCACCGAGACCGGTTTGGGCCGCTTGCCCTGCTCGAGCTGTTCGAAGAGGGTGTCGATTTTTGAGGGGTCGAGATTCTCGTGATAGTCGTAGTTGATCTGAATCGCCGGCGCGCCCGTGCAAGCGCCGATGCATTCGACTTCTTCGAGGGAAAAGGTTCCGTTGGGGGAGACTTCCTTATTGCCGATTCCGAGACGCTTTTGAACATGCTGGAAAAGTTCATTGCCGCCGCGCAGCATGCAGGAAATGTTGGTGCAGACCTGGATGTGATAGCGGCCTTCGGGCTTGCGGCGGAGCATCGAGTAGTAGGCGAGGGTCTCGGTGACTTCGATCAGATTTATGCCGACACGTTTGGCGATCTCTTCAAGCAGTTCGTCGCTCAAGAATCCGAACTGATCCTGCGCGTACAGCATCATGGGAATCAGCGCGGAACGCTTCACGGGGTAGCGCCCGAGTAGTTCGGTAAATTTCGCGTCGAGTGACGGCGGCAATTGCATGATTTGTTGTAAGCGCCGGGCGGATGAGCCTAGCGGTCGACTTCCCCCAGGACGATGTCGGTGGTTCCGATGCAGGCCACCACGTCGGCAATCAGGCGGCCTTCGCAGAGTTTTGGCAATGTTTGTAAGTTGATGAACGATGGTGCGCGAACTTTCACGCGGTACGGATGCGCGGAGCCGTCGCTGGCAACGAAGAAACCCAGTTCACCGCGAGGTGATTCAATCGCCTGGTAGACTTCACCGGGCGGCGGAGCGAAACCTTCCGTGTAAATTTTGAAGTGGTAGATGAGTCCTTCAATCGAGGATTTCATTTCTTCGCGCGACGGCGCAATAATTCCGGGAACCACGGCCTTGATGGGTCCTTCCGCGGGCACTTTTTCCATGGCCTGGCGGACGATTTTGATGCTCTCGCGAATTTCGGCCACGCGGACCTGATAGCGCGCGAAGCAATCGCCGGCGGTTTGCGTTTGAATATCGAAGTCAAACTCTTCGTAGCTCGAGTAGGGAAACGCCTTGCGGATGTCGTAGGCGACGCCGCTGCCGCGCAGCATGGGGCCCGATGCGCCCAAGGCGATGGCGTCTTCCGCGGTGATGATTCCTACTCCCTTGGTGCGGCCGAGCCAGATGCGGTTATTGGTGAGCAGGCCTTCGTATTCGTCAATGTGCGCGGGAAGCGAATCGATCACGCGGCGAATGTGATCGAGCCAGTTGGGAGGCGGCTCGAGAGAGAGGCCGCCGATGCGGAAATAGCTGGTCATCATCCGCTGGCCAGAGACGTACTCGAAAATCTTCATGATCTCTTCGCGCTCGCGGAAGGTGTAGAGGAAGACAGACATGGCGCCGAGATCGATGGCGTGGGTGCCGAGCCAGACGAGGTGCGAAGCGATACGCGTCATTTCCGTGAGCAGAACGCGAATGTATTGAGCGCGCTTGGGTATTTCGATTCTGAGGATTTTTTCTACCGCCAGGCAATAGCAGAGATTATTGGAAAGTGGGGCGAGGTAATCGATGCGGTCGGTCATCGTGATGGCTTGCGAATAGGTTTTCGCTTCCATGTTCTTCTCGATGCCGGTGTGGAGGTAGCCAATCACGGGCCGCGCTTTCACCACGATTTCGCCGTCGAGTTCGAGAACCACGCGCAGGACGCCGTGGGTAGACGGGTGCTGTGGCCCCATATTCAGGACCATTGTGTTCGCCGGGCCGGCTACGGTTTCGATCGTTGTGGGCATCAGCGACAGCCCTCGACGGGGTAATCCTTGCGCTGGGGATGGCCTTCCCAATCGTCGGGCATGAGAATGCGCGAAAGCTCGGGGTGGCCCTCAAAGCGAATGCCCATCAAATCGTAATTCTCGCGTTCATGCCAGTTGGCGGTGGGCCAGATTTCAGTGACGGAGTGGACGGATGGGTCGCTACCGGCGAGGCGTACTTTCAGGCGCAGGCGCTCGTTGCGATCGAGCGAGAGGAGATGGTAATTCACCTCGAAGCGGGGTTCGAGCGGGAAGCGATCCACCGTCGTGATGTCGGAAAGGAATGAAAAGCGAAGCGAAGGCTCCGAGGCAAGATAAGCGGCAGCGCGGACAAGGTGTTCGCGGGGTACCACGACCGTGGTTTCGCCCCGGAACTCGATTACCTCGGTGACAGCATGCGCGTCCCAGGCTTTCAGTTGATGGACTACGAGCGTTTTGTCAGCTTCCTTTGATTCCACGGTTGGATCCCGATGGGCGTCAGCGATTCCAGTCGAGCGCGCCCTTCTTCCAGAGGAAGATGTATCCTGCGAGCAGGATTATAATGTAGACAAGCATCTCGACAAAGCCGAAGAGCTTCAGATCGTGGTACACCAAAGCCCACGGATACAGGAAGATAGCCTCGATGTCGAACAGGATAAAAAGCAGCGCAACCATATAGAACTGCACTGAAATTGGTTCGCGAGCATCGCCCGTAGGACGAATCCCGCACTCATATGGCTGGTCTTTTTCCCTGGTACGCTTGTGCTTTCCGACGATTGTGGACACCACGATCAGCGCGCCGGACAATCCGGCGGCGAGTATAAACATCAGCAACAATGAGCCATAGTTGTCGAGGTAATTGCTGTTCATGGTCGTTGCACTGGTATAATAGCGACCCGAGAGCGCACGGTCAAATGAACTCCCAGTTCTTCTATTCACCGCGTTTTCAAGCGTGCTCCGTGTGTCCGGGGTCTGCTTTCGCATGAGCTCCGGGTTCAATACTGACGTACAAATCGGCAGCCAGGTGTTTCACGTTCAAACTGAGGATCGCGGCCCAGCGCACCCAGTGATTGATACTGTGGTGTACGAAAATGGGCGTGTGCTACATCGGCGCTCTTCGAATTATCGGCATTTTGCGGAATCGGACGAATTCAATCACGAGGGACTGCGAGATCGAGTGGAGGAGCAGCACCGTTCCGTGATTGAAGACCTGCGCTCCGGAGCTCTCGAGCCGCAGGTTGCCGCGGCTGCCGCCCAGGATGGACAGCCAAGCGGGATTCAGATGCAGCTTATGAACCCTGGTTCATGGCTCACCGGGGGGCACATATTTTTAGACGTTGAGCTGGTGCGGAGGTCGGACCGGGGGCCTCAGGCTGGAGTTGAGGTGGAAGCATTTATTGACGGTGCGATCGAGGACCGACGCTATTCTGAACCGACGGATAGCCAGGGACGCGCGCGATTGCGTTTTTCACTGCCGCCGCTGGGGAAGGGCGATCTAACGCTCGTGATTCGCGCGGCGACGCCGAGCGGGAATGATGAGCTGCGGTTTGCGATGCGCTCGCGGACGAAGAAATCTTCCGGCCACGCAACAAAGCACAAACCCGCGAATTAGATTGGGCTGCCCGGATTTCATGAAAATCACAATTAACGGCGAGCTTCGCGAAATTCCTGACGGCCTGAGTGTTGCGGCGCTGCTGCAGCATCTGGAAATGACGGCCGAGCGGGTGGCTATCGAGCGCAATCTCGAAATTCTGCCGCGCGCAAAATGGCACGAGACCACGCTTCAGCCTGACGATCGATTCGAAATCGTTCACCTTGTGGGCGGCGGCTAGCCGCAGCGCCTGACGGGTGCAAAACGACATCTGGCGCGCGGTTTCCTTTTTAAGCCGCCAGCACCTTCTGAAGCACATCGAAGCAGCCGTCCCAACCTTTCTGATGGCTGTCGCGGACCTTAGCGGACGTGAAATTCTCGTGGGTGAAGATCATTTCCGTCGAGTTGCCGCGGTCGATCAACCGCACGGTTACCAGCGATTCGGTATCCTCCATATCTTCGGGCTTCTTCTCCGGGGGAGGAATTTGCTCCCAAGCCCAGGTGAATACCAGCTCTTCGGGTGGCTTCACTTCGCGAAACGTTCCGTATCCGCGATACGTGAAGCCTTGCTGAGGGACTGGAATTTCGATCACATAGCGGCCGCCGGGGCGCAAATCGAGCTCGGTGTACTTTGGATTGTGTTCGGGAACGTCTTTGCACATCCACTTCTCTAGTTCTTCGCGCCTGGTCCAAGCCGCGAAGACTTTTTCACGCGCCGCCTGGAAGGTGCGGCGGATTTCGAGCCGGGTTTCTGACGAGGTGCCTGGGGTTGCCATTTTGCGTTCTCCTCTCTGTGCGAGTCTTTGAGATATTGAGCCAACGAATCAAATTGCCGTTCCCAGAATTGGCGGTATTTCTCGATCCATTCGGCAGCGCCCTTCATAGGCTCTGCGCTGAGCCGGCAGCGGTGCACGCGCCCGTCTTTTCGCCGTTCGACTAATTTGGCGCGTTCAAGGACGCGCAGGTGTTTCGATACGGCGGGAAGAGACATTTCATATGGCGCGGCGAGATCGCTGATGGAAGCTTCGCCTTGGGCGAGGCGAGCGAGGATGCCGCGACGCGTAGCGTCGGAAAGTGCGGCAAAAGTGTGGTCAAGAGTAGCGCGAGACTGATAGTAAACCATATGGTTTACTATTGCGCCGCCGGAGATTCTTGTCAAGCTAAAATCGGAGGAATTAGAGCGAGGTGAGCAGGTGGCCCAGCTTGTCCTTCTTCGTGCGAAGGTAGGCGCGGGAATGCTTGCTGGTTCGCGGGCGGCACGGAACTCGTTTCACGATGCGAATGCCCGAGCGCTCGAGCTGGGTGACCTTGTCAGGGTTATTGGAAAGCAAGCGGACCTCGCGCAGGCCGAGCGCCTTCAAAGCTTCGGCTGCGAATTCGTAGTCGCGCGCATCATCCGCAAAACCGAGGCTGCGATTCGCTTCCACGGTATCGAGGCCCGCGTCCTGCAGTTCGTAGGCTTTCAGCTTATTGATCAATCCGATTCCGCGGCCCTCCTGGGGCAAGTAGAGTAGCACACCGGAAGGTTCGGCGGCGATTTTTCGCAGGGAAAACTCGAGTTGCGCGCGGCAATCGCAACGCTCGGACGTGAACACGTCGCCCGTGAGGCACTGCGAGTGGACTCGCACGAGTGGTACCTTTCCGTTGCGCGACGCGCCCGATTGGAGAGGGCCGCGCTGAATCGCGATCGCTTCCTCGCCTTTTCTCGATCCTTCGATTCCAAAAATTCGAAAGCGGCCAAAGCGAGTCGGCAAAGCGGCTTGGGCGACGACGCGCGCCTTTCCCGATCCTTTGCTGGATTGTTTTTCGGGTCTCATTGCAAACGGCAATTATAACAGGCCTGGCAAAGGGCGCGTTGTGCGCGCCGAATCAAACCTTTCGCCCCGCATCTCTTTACATCGCCAGCGGCTTTGGCTAACGTAATCGCAGAACCCCTTCGCGGCGAATGAGCGAAATGGAAATACTCAGTGGCGGCCGAGACCTTCTCTTCATTCTGATTCTGAAGGTGTGCTGGGCCGCAGCTCTCGCGGCGCTGCTCGTGCGTTTCCGGTCTTTCCGGCGACTGGTTTTCACTGAAAAGCGCGATTCGGACCAGAAAGTAATGCTTCTGTTGTTTCTGACGCCTCCGCTTGCGATCGGCGTCTTGCTTCGTCTCGTTGGATACCGATTCTTCGATTTGACGCTAGAGGGCTCGTTTCTCATGGGCCTGATTGGCGGGCGAATCGTCGGGCTACTGGGTGGATCGCTCATCAGCCTGCCCGCGTTCGGCAATCATGAGTGGCTTTCGAGCCCGATGGCCGCGAGCGTGGGTCTTCTCGCGGGAGTGGTTCGCGAAATGATGCCGGAAAAAGAGGACATCTGGCATTTCGGCCCGTTTCTGTTCCTAAGCATCCCCGAATGGCTGTGGAAACTGGTGCGATTCGGAAAGCGAAATTGGGCGATGCTGCCGTTGTTTGCGTGCGCCGCGTTCGAAGTGGCACAGGTGGAAATCGCGTCCGTGGTTCCGGAGAACTGGCTCTTCGCATTCCATCCGAGCAATTGGGGCTATATGCTGCTGATTGTGTTGTCGTCGGTGATGAGCGTCGCAACGGCGATCAAAATCTGGAACAACACGCGCAACGAGATGAACCTGGAGCAGAATCAGCAGCTGCTATTGAAAGCGCGTATGGACGCGCTTTCGAGCCAGATCAATCCGCATTTCCTGTTCAACACGTTGAATACGGTTTCTTCGCTGATTCGCTTTGATCCGGATATGGCGCGCGGCGTGGTGCTGAAGCTTTCCAATATTCTGCGGCGCCTGCTGCGCAAGCACGAAACGTTTGTGCCCCTGCGCGAGGAACTGGACTTCATCGACGATTATCTCGATATCGAAGTGATCCGCTTTGGCCGCGACAAGCTGCAGATCTTCAAGGAAATTGAACCGGAAGCGCTCGATTCCTTTGTTCCCAGCATGCTGTTGCAGCCGATGATCGAAAATTCACTGAAGCACGGCCTCGATCCGCGCCTGGAAGGCGGCCAGATCCATATTCGTACGCGGCGCAATGACGGCCGGCTCTATATTGAAATCGAGGACAACGGAGTGGGCATTTCACCTGAGCGGCTTGCGGAGGTATACGGCGGGGGAATCGGCATCAGCAACGTGCACGAGCGCCTGCGCCTGCTTTACGGCGACCAGTTCAAGATGGATATTCGCAGCGAAGAAGGCCAGGGCACTCAAATCCGCATCGAGATTCCAGAACTGGTAACTACTGAACACGTTCTCGGCTAGCATATTTTCACTTTACAAATCCCCAATATGCGCAACCGTAGATATGGAGTGCGAGAGCTTGCTCTCGCTTTTCAGAGGACGAGGCTTACCTCGCCCGGTTTTGGGCAGTGTGAATTCGCCGCCCGGCGGTCGCGGAAGGGGAAGTGGAAAGCGGCGTCTCCGCTTCGCCGCCCGGACAAGCCTACGAGAAAAAAGCGGCGGCGAGCCGCCGCACTCCAAATCAGCGGTCCACGGCCGAGCACGAAGTTAAGAACGCTATTTGATGTCCGGCTCAATCTTGGCCGCCTTAGCCTCCGGCGAGGCGATTCGTTCACGCGTGTAGGATTCGTAGATCAGATTCTTATCGCCGCAATGCGCGACCACTGAATTAACGAGCGGCACCATATCTTCCCCCTCTGCGCGCAGTTCAGTGACAAGGCTCTCGACTCTTTCCAGCCAGAATTCCGTAATCGTCGCGTGGTATCCGCTTTTGCCGTGGTAGGCAATGAAACGCCGCAGGCCCGCACGCATCTTTTCCCGCGCGGCTTCGGATTCCATTGTCGCGAAGCACCAGGCAGCCACGGTGAGGTGCCGGGCGTGGACGAATTCCTCAGGCGTGTACGAACATGTTTCGAACCGGCGGACTACGTCCTCGATTTCTTCCTTCATGCGGTAGTGCAGCGCCTCGGGCACAAAGCTCCAAAATAAAAAAACGCCCGGGCGCATGGCACCCGGGCGGTCGAATTTGCTCTTTGGATATTATATGAGTTTCGCGGCGCGCCGTCCACGCGAATCCGAAAGCTGCCAACGGCCGAGCATCGATTTCCTCGCCTCCGAGCATCGTAACAGCGTAGAATGCGCAGCATCTGCCGGGTCTGTCGTTTCAGCCGGTCGGCAAAAATTCCGGGGTCATTCATCGAATGAACGACGAAACAGAAAAAAGTAGTGCGTCTTCGGCCATCGTTCTCGCCATTATTGTGATCGGCGTGGCGATTTATTGCGCTGCATACGGCCTGCAGACGCTGGCCTGGTACGAGGGACATCACTGGGCGAAAGAGAATCCATGGCTCGCGGACGTTCCGCAGCCCCTGCCGGCCGCGCCGACTGCGGTCGCTAAAGGAAACCTGGTTAAGGCCTTCAACTACGAATTCACAGCCCCTTGGACGGGGAAGACTACGCAGACTCCTTCGCTGACGGGCGTCATCATTCGCTTCGATTCCGGCCAGGCGATTTTCTTCTACGATCCCGAGACGCTGCTCGATTCTTTGCGCCAGATGAAATCGTCGAACCCATTGCAATATCAGAAATTTGTGAATGTATTTTCGGATCACCCAATCGAATCGAATTATGGGCTCTATGAAGCGGTGTATGGCGCCGCGCCGGCGCAGCTCTCGCCGATTATGGCGAGCCGCGACGCGTTGCGCATGAACGAGCTGCTGATTTGGAGGCTCGGGTTTGGGATTGATGCGCGCGGCGGGCTGTCATCGTTTACCTGGGGATCGAACCGGGGCTTTCAGTTTGGCGATCCAGCCAAAGGGCCGGCAGCATTGCGTGTTTTCAACGATCGCGATCAGCAGTTCCGCTTCATCTTCGTGGTGGCGCCCAATGCGAGCGGAAAGGTCACTCAGGACGACATTGCCGGCATCATCGGATCGTTCAAGCCGGTTCCAATCCTCGAGCGGTAGAATCCCCGCAGCACTATGAAATTAGGCGCGGGCGGCCGCGCCTGCCGCGTTGAGCACTTTCTGGTAATACGCCTCGTACTGGGGAATCACATCGTTCGAGCAGTATTTTCGTCGTGCGTTGATGCGCGCCTGCTGGCCCATGGCTCGCCCGCGATCGGGCATGGTCAAGATCTGCAGCGCGTACTTGGCGCCTGCTTCTACGTCGCGCGGCGGAATCAGGTAGCCATCCACTTCATTAGTCACGACTTCGGGTAATCCGCCCACGTTCGAAGCGATCACCGGAACTTCGCAAGCCATGGCCTCGAGCGCGGCGAGACCGAAGGACTCCGAATCGCTGGGAAGGAGAAAAAGGTCGGCAAGGCCCAACTTTTCCTGGACCATATCCTGCTTGCCGAGAAAGAAGACATCCTTCGTCAGACGCTTCTTGCGGACGATAAATTCGGCCGCGCCGCGATCGGGGCCGTCGCCCATCAACACAAGCTTTGCGGGAATTTTATCGCGCACAAGCGCGAATATTTCCACCACGTCAGTGACGCGTTTCACCGGGCGGAAGTTCGAGAGGTGCATCAGAATGGGCTCGCCATTGGGGGCCCAGCGGTCCCGGGCCGCCGCGTCGTCGCAGCGTTTGTAGAGGTCGCAGTTCACGAAATTTGGAACCACCTCGATCGGGCGCTTAATCTCAAAATCCTTCACGGTTAGATCGCGCAGGTAGTTGGAAATCGCGGTGACCCCATCGCTCTGCTCGATCGAAAATTTCGTAATCGGCAGATAACTGCGATCGTGTCCGACGAGAGTGATATCCGTTCCGTGCAATGTAGTGATGAACGGCAGCTTGCGCGGAGCCGCCATCATTCTGGCAAGCAAGGCGCTCACCGAATGGGGGATCGCGTAATGCACATGCAGCAGATCGAGCGAGGCAGACTCGGCCACTTCATACATTTTGGTGGAAAGCGCCAGAGTGTATGGCGGGTGATCGAAGAGCGGATAGGATGTGACTTCCACCTCATGAAAATAGATATTCTCGTGCGGCGTATTCAGGCGGATGGGCATGGCATAACTGATGAAATGAATCTCGTGACCGCGGGCAGCGAGCTCGATTCCAAGCTCCGTGGCCACTACGCCCGATCCGCCGTAGGTTGGGTAACATGTGATCCCGATTTTCATGGGTCCTCGATGATAGACGCGCTTTCGAACCTGGCAACCGGCTGCCTAACGGGACGTCCGCTATCAAATTGAATTGAGTACGCTTGCTTGCGCCAGCACGAGGGCGAGTGCTAGCCTTCCTGCTCCTGATTAGACCTCTTGATTAGACGGGCGAGGCGTTCCAACGGTGCAGCGACTTTCTGGCAAGGTAGCTTTTATTACGGGCGGCGGGACCGGAATCGGCCGGGCCTGCGCCCTTCTTTTCGCCCGGGAGGGCGCGGCTGTCGCGATTGCCGGACGCAGAAAGGCACTGCTGGAAGAGGCAGTTCGCGAGATGGAGGCTGCGGGAGGCAAGGCAGTGACGGTCACCTGCGACGTGGTGGATCGCAAATCGGTGGAATCGGCGCTGGCGTCCACGGTGAAACATTTCGGCGGCCTGCATATCGTGGTCAATAACGCAGGCGCCGTTGTCGTGGCGGCGGCAGATGGGACATCGGACGAGGATTGGGACAACGTCGTGGCCACAAACCTGACTGGCACGTTCAACGTTTCTCGCGCGGCTTTGCCGCATCTTCGCGCGGCCGGTGGCGGCGCGATCGTGAATATCGGCTCGATTCTGGGTATCGTCGCAAGAAAGCAGCGCGCTGCTTACTGCGCTGCGAAAGCGGGCGTCACGGGCCTTACGAAGGCGATGGCGCTTGACCACGCGCACGAAAATATTCGGGTGAATTGCGTGTGCCCTTCTATTGTCGAAACTGAGCTAGGTCTTAAGTCAATTCGAGAGGCGCCCGATCCCGAGGCCGAGCGAAAACGGCGAACAGAAGGAATTCCACTCGGTCGGTTCGGTTTTCCCGAGGAGGTGGCGCAGATGGCTCTATATCTCGCTTCTGATGAAGCTGCGTGGGTCACAGGCGCAGCGTTGCCGCTCGATGGAGGGTTGACGGCCTACTGATATGAAACCTTCAGCCGAAGCGATTGCAATGGCAACGAGAGAACTGCGCGCGCGCCTCAGCGAAACGAATACCGCAAAGCAGTTTGGATTTGTGCTCGCAGACACAGGCCCCGGCCGGGTCAAGATGAGCATGAGAGTGGACGAGCGCCACTTGCAGGTTCACGGGGTGGTGCACGGCGGGGTTCTTGCGGCGCTGGCGGATATGGCAGGCGGCCTTGCGACCTACATGGCCTGTCCGCGAGGCACGCGAGTGGCGACAATCGAGATGAAAATCAATTACCTTGAAGCCGTCGAAGGCGGAACTGTGACCGCTGACGCAGAGGTGGTGCGGCTGGGACGCCACATCTCAGTGGTTGACTGCGACGTTCGCGACGAAAATGGCCGCTTAGTCGGAAAAGCGCTGATGACTTTTTTCGTGGGGCCGTTTCAAACGAATCGCAAGCCGAGGCACGCGAAACCGCGCCCGCGTTGAAGGCGGACACACCCACAGCGCGATGAAAACTCGCACGTGCGAAAATCCTATTGTTGGTCTATTCGCCGTGTCCGTTCTGGCCGTTTGATCCGCCGTGCGCGGCCTCTTCGCCGTCCTTAAACAAATACTTGATGCTGTGCTTATAGACGAGAAGGTTCGGACTGCCGTTACGAGTGAGTTTGATGCAATCGCGGTCATACCATTCGACGGTGCCATGGAGCACTTCGCCATCGGTTAGAACCACGGCGACCGGTGAGTGGGATTGCATCTGTTTGACGTAGTAAAAGTTTTCCGCGTGCGTCTGTTCCGGCGGGGCTGGTTTTTTACGTGGTTGTGGTTGTTGGGGCGCGGCCGGGACTGGTCGCGGCGCGAATTGTTGTTCCTTCACGTCTGTCAACGTAGGGCGGAAAAGCTTGCGGTTCACCATAAAACTCCTTCTGGGATGTGCTACCTGTTATGACTATGTGAGCGCTGATTCGGTTGCAAATAAAGTTGACGAAATTCAAAATTAATTGGCGGCGATGCTGCTAGCGAGCGGTAAGCGAAGCGACGTAGGCATCCAGACCTATCTGCCTGCCGGCGTTCCGCTTCAGACGGCTTTCGAAGCTGTCGAGGCCTTCAGTAGCCCGCATGACCCACTCCAGATTTATCTTCTTGCTGAGGGTCTCCAATTCTGCCTGCAAATCCGGATTTTTCGGGAGACTGACCTTGGAGCCTTGCGAGTATTCGAGTAGGTCTGTTAGCAAACTATAGAACAGCGCCAGAATATTTTCAAACAATTCCTTCTCTTGCTTGGCGAGCTGCGCCGTGGCCGCGAAGATTTCGCTGTAGTTTCCCGCATTCACCGCTTCCGAGAGCAGGCTCAACACGCTTCTGCGAAGACGCCCCGATTCCTGCAGATCGAGTTCCAACGCGATGCCTGGACTTCCATCGGAAAGCCGGGCGGCCAGCTTGCGTTCAGCCGGCTTTCCGCTGGTGCGTTCTTTCAGGAATGATTGAATCGTCTCCGCGGGCACTGGCGCGAAATGGAATTGCAGGCAGCGCGAGCGAATTGTTTGGAGTAGGGAATCGGGAAACGGAGCCAGAAGAATAAGCGTGGCGCTCTCGGGCGGCTCTTCGAGAATTTTTAGAAACACATCCGCATCCGTCCAGCGCATCGTATCGGCACCGTCGAGAATGAAAACGCGGCGGCGTCCCTGCGGCTTGAAATAGGCTGCGCGTTGCACGGCGCGCAGCTGGCTGATGCGGATCATCGGACGCGCGACGGGAGTGAGCCGGCGAACGGGATCGGGCACGATCAGCCAGACATCGGGATTCGGCTCAATGATCAGTGGCATGTGCTCCGCGGCCGCGGCGTCCGCGCTTTCGCCGCGCTCGGCAAGGCCTGCTTGAATCAGCGGCGCCGGATCAGCGAGCGCTGCCATGCGGCGGCAGGAATCGCATTCGCCGCAGCAATCGTCTTTCAGACGTTCGCAGTTGGCAGCCTGCGCGAACACGCGGGCCAGCGTGTACTTGCCGATTCCGCGCGGCCCGGTGAAGAGCAGGGCGCTCGGAACACGTTCGCGCTTCAACATACCGCGCAGGGCGCTGACGATCCGCTGGTTGCCGAGAAATTCGTTGAATCCCATCTACGCTTTCACCATTACTTATAAAAGTTCATCGCGTTGCTCCCCCGGGGTTTCAAGAAGCGAGTTTCGATCGCTTGGAGAATTTCAGCGTGGATTGCGTCCGGCGAGCGAAGAGCGCCGGACTTCGCATCGAAGCATTCAATGCGCACCCAGTTGGGCTGCTGCGCAAGTTCGTCATAGACTTCCGTGGCGGCTTCCAGATGAGCGATGCTGGATTCGAGGATGTCGCGTTGAAGCTTCGTGTAGTTGCGCGCACCTTTCTGGCCGACAAGCCTGTGAGCTTCCGCTACCGGAACGCGCAAATAGATGACGAGATCCTCAGCGGGCAACATGTAGATCTCGTATTCGAGCTTCTTGAGCCAGTGGATGAATTCCCCGCGGTCTTCGCGACGAACGCGCGCGCCCTGGTGGGCGAGATTCGATCCGATATAGCGGTCTGCCAGAATGGTTCGGCCGACGCTAAGTTCTGATTCAATCCTGGATCTCGCTTCGTAGCGATCGCCGGCGTAGAGAAGCGCGGAGAAATGAGCATCCACGGCATCGAGCGGCCCGAAATCGCCATTCAGAAAGCGCGCGACCAGTTTGCCGAAGAATCCGTCATAACGCGGGAAGCTGATTTGGCTCAGCGGAACATCGCGCTCGGAAAGGGCGCGAGCGAGCATGTCGAGCTGCGTCCTTTTGCCGGAGCCGTCAATTCCTTCGAGGACGATGAGTTTTCCGCGCGTTGACATCGAGCGAAGTAGAGTTTAGCAGATTAGTACTTCGTTGAAGGAAGTCTAGTCGAACTGCTTTTTCACCCACACGTAGGCGGCTGTGGTCACACCGGTCATGAAGAACAGCATTACGCCGTCCATAAACGAATGGTAGCTGACCGCGCTCATGCCGCTGCCACGAAAAATCACTGAAGGTACGTTCAATGCCGAAAGGAACGCGCATGACGAGAGCCATCGCCGCGCTCAGCAATTACAGTCCATAGCTCAGACGCATAACGTGTTTTTCCATGCGTAATCTCCTCTTGTAGAGAGTGGCCGACTCGATCGGATATTTCGCTTGCGGGAGGGTATAACCGAAACCAAAGCCCAGTCAAACGATAGTGTGTGGCGGCTGGCCGGTTCAAAAATGCAGAAGAATAGAGCCTCAGCAATTGTGTTACGGCTTTACCTCTTCGGCTTCACCTGGTAACAGGATACGGCTCGTCACGCGGAAGCGCTTGTAGTCTTTGTAGCGGACGGTCATGCGGATGCGGATGTCACCGGAGCTGAAGTGAAGAATGTCATCGGCGTGCGTGTACGTGGGGAACCAGTAGTGACCTTCGATGTTTTCGCGGTAGGTTTCAAAGCGTGGGAAGAAATTCTCCTCGTTGCGTTTCAAAATGTCAGGAACGGCTTTGCCGTACGTCTTGACGATTTCAAGGTCTTTTTCATCAACCCAAATACGTCCCTGAAAATAGCGCTGATTCTTTTCGATTTTCTTGGGCTTCACTTCAAATACATAAGTACTCAGCTCGTCGACCCGCTGGCGGCCTACGTAGTTAATGTCGTACTTGGGTAATTCATTGGTTGTGAGAACAAAGGGCTGCACATTTTGCAGGTCGGCGAAGTCTTGTTCGGATAGGGAGACGCGCTGGAGAGTGGAGGGAGGGGCGTATGTCACCTTGTCGTAGCGTTTGCCAGTGGTGCTGAATACGATATCGCTGGTCATGCGGTATTCGCCGTCGGGCTGCCCGCTGGAGTCGATCGTTTGCACGACAAAGGTCTGCGTGTAGGTGTAGTTATCGCGTTCGCGCTTGAATTCTGCCTCCCGTTCGGCGAAGTGCTGGACGATCTGGCCAACAGGAACAGAAGGAGGTTCGGTAGAGATCGCAGAGGAGGATTGGTCGGAAGAGTGGAGGGAATGTTGTGCCACGAGGCCGGGCGAAGCAATAAACAAGATACAGAGCCCAAGCGACGCTCTCGATGAGAAGCCGGTAAGCATTTCGAAAGATGACGAGGAATGGCGCACGCTGTTCAAGTCCGAATTCTGGCCAGCTTTAGTATAGGAGTTTTCGGGCGATAGAGAAGTTGCTTTTCGATATCGGCGAGGATGCATGAGGAGGGCGAGCGGCTCTATGCTTGCAAAGAAAATCCTGCGCACCGGATCCATCCTGTTTCCATTTATAATCAGGGCATGATCTTCGGGGGGCTTCCCCAGAATCTCCGCTCGCGACTTGTTCTCATACTCCGCATTTCGTCGTTTTCAGCGATCCGCCCGCGAATTAACAGCTTCGAGCATTTGGCAGGGAGGCGGCGATGACCGAAGCGCACGCCGGGGAGCCGCTGATTGTCTTCAAAGATGTCCGCATAGGTTTCGACGAGGCCATGGTGCTCGATGGAATTTCATTTCAAGTTTTGCCGGGCGAAACAAAAGTCCTGCTGGGCGAAAGCGGCTCGGGAAAGACGCTGATCATGAAGCTCGCAGCGGGCTTGATGCGCGCGGATTCCGGACAAATCCTGGTTACCGGCCACGAAATAAGCGAAATGAGCGAGAACGAGCTGCTGGATTTCCGGCGCCGCATCGGATTCGTATTTCAGGAAAGCGCTCTTTTTGACTCGCTCACCGTAGAAGAAAATGTTGCGTTCCGCTTGCGGGAAGACAATGTAGCGGAAGAGGAGATAGATACACGCGTTCGCGAAGTGCTGCGTTTCGTAGAAATGGAAGAAGCGATCGAGAAATATCCTGCTGAGCTTTCGGGCGGCATGCGCCGTCGCGTTTCAATGGCGCGCGCCCTCGTCGACCGCCCGCCAATCGTGTTTTACGATTCGCCGACTGCCGGCCTCGATCCGGTAACGTCGCAGACGATCATCACGCTGATCCTGCGCGATCGCGATACGCAGAACGTCACATCGCTTCTCGCCACGCATCGTGTGCAGGACGCGTTTGGTCTTGCGAATTTTCGCTTCGACAAATCGAACAACCGCGTGAAGCGCCTCAGCGGCAACGGAACTGGCGCTAAATCGAACGCGACCAACGTAATCGTTCTGCGCGATGGGAAAGTTTATTTCGAGGGTCCGGCCGATGAGATGCTGCACTCCTCGGACGAGTACCTTAGAAAATATCTGGCATCGGCGGAATAGTTCCGCCAGCAGAACGCAATAACGGAGGAAAAGCAATGGCGCAACGGAAGCAACTCAGCTGGACAGAACTTCGCGTAGGCCTCTTTGTGCTCGCGGGATTATTCATCCTCGCCATCGCGATTTTTTATGTGACCGGCGCGGGAATTCTCGGGCCGAAATATCGTGTGATCACGTATCTACCCGAGGTGGAAGGTCTACAGGTGGGCGCGCCGGTGCGCTTGGATGGTGTTGAGATTGGCAGCGTGCAGTCAATTCAGTTGACGCCGCAGCCCCAGGATCACCAGCACAACATCACGCTCGTCTTACGAATCGAGAAAAAGTTCCAGAAGGATGTCCGCACGGATTCGGCCGCTAGTCTTATCACCGAAGGCCTGCTGGGGAACCGCTACGTCACCGTGAAGCGCGGCCTTATCGGTACGCCGATCCCGAACAACGGCATCCTGCCCGGCGGACAGCAGCCTCAGATGAGCGACCTTGTCCAAAAATTCGGCGATCTCTCCACGCAAGTGAGCACGATCTTGACAAAAGTAAATGATGGCCAAGGCACGCTAGGCAAGCTGCTCAACGATCCGGGCGTCTACAATCATGCGAACGACACGATTGCCAAAGTAGATGATCTCGTCGCAGGGATTCAACGTGGCGAGGGAAGCGCCGGAAAGCTTCTTAAGTCGGACGAACTCTACAATCGCGTGAATGCCTCCGTCGGCGACGCACAAAACGTGATCGCGGCCGTGCGCGGCGGGCAGGGCACCCTTGGAAAACTCGTTTACGATCCCGCGATGTACGATAATACGAAAAAGCTGATGGACAACGGAAACGCCCTGCTCGCCGACGTTCGCGCCGGTAAAGGCACGCTGGGCAAGCTCACCACGGATGACGCGCTGTATACAAATCTGAAAGACGCCTCCGCTAACTTCCGCGAAGCCACGGCTAAAATGAACGCAAACGAAGGCACGATTGGCAAATTCTTCGGTGACCCCGTGTTCTACGATAATTTCAGCGGGTTGGCCGGCGACATGCGTCTGATGGTCAGCGACTTCCGCCAGAACCCGAAGAAGTTCTTGCACGTGAAGCTGGCAATTTTCTAAGACTTTTCTGTAGCGCCAGTTCTAGAACCGGCAGACTTTTCCGGATCAGGGCCACGACTCAGCAATTATCCAAATCGCAGCCCTGCCCGGTTCGCTTAGTGATAGGACGATTCAACTTCGCCCTCCCCGTTGCGTTCGGCAGCTACCGTGCGGAAATCAGTTGCCGTTTCATCGAGAGGCAGGATACGCACTGCTCTCCCGGTCGCGATTTCCACCCGGTCGCGTTCACGCTTCGGCCTGTAGTCGGTGCACTCACGCACCCGAAAGAGAACTTCTCTCGTCGGAAACACGTAACCGCACGCGATCATCTCTTCGCCCTCACCGTTTCCGCTCACGATATGCGCATACATGCAGTAGTTGCAGAGCGTGTCCGGCTGAGCAGGGATTCAAGACGCCATCGGAATCCGTAGCACGACCATCGCAGGCTCCGCTTTTCGTCCCGCAACCCACATACGAATGCGAGGTAGAGCCAACCCGCACGCGATACCGCACCCGAAGCTCAGGAGAAGTTGCCTGGCAAATTACAAGCACCTCTCCTTCGCCGAATTCCTGGCGATGTGAGCGCGAGAGCACGTCTCGCACAGCGACTGGCCGTGCAATGGTTTCCGTTCTTGATTCGCACATCCATCTAATTAGCTAAGAAACCTGACGACACCTTGGCTCGCTGAACCGGCGAATTCTCCCGGTGAATCGCCAATCGGAAGGCGCATGAGAATGCAGCTACGCCCGTTTACGCTTGTGGTTGCTCGGAATGAATCAGAATCGAAGCGGTCTGGCTATCGCGAGGGACTAGAGCCCAATCGGGTGCAGTCCCAGACGAGCGTCATGGCCGCCAGTCTAAGCAACGAGTTGTAGTTTCCTCTCTGCATACCGAAAGGTTCTCCAGCTTTTTTCATTTTACCCGAGCGGCGATTCCGCCTCAATACAAAATCGCCAAATAGAGGAAAATCCCGAGCGAACGACAGTATCCGACTTCAGAAGACGCAAAGGCGCGCTGACGGAGCCAGCCATGGCACTGCTTGCCCGCGCGCGAACAAGCGATTCCAGGAGCGAACAGCAAAAGGGGATCGCCCCGAGACCTCGCGCGGTATCGCGCTTGTTTTCAGCGCCTTCCGGGGCCGAACGGCGGGAACAAAACGTGCCCGACCTTCGTTACATCTGTGACCGCTCAACCCTGCGCGTGAAACCGCGCACGAAATGAGACCTAGATGCAAAACTTGTGGCAAGACCTGAAATACGGCTTCCGCGTGCTGCGCAAGAATCCCGGGTTTGCGGCGGGAGCCATCATCGTCCTGGCGCTCGGAATAGGCGCTAACAGCGCGATTTTCAGTGTTGTCAACGCGGTGCTGCTGCGACCGTTGCCTTACAGCGATCCCCAGCGCATCGCGATGGTCTACCACGCCCCGCCGCAAAAGAGTTTCCCCGGCGCGAAAATCTTCGCTGTTTCGCCGGCAAATTATCTCGACTGGAAGAGCCAGAGCAGCGTCTTCGACGCGATGTCTATCTTCCACGGTACCACAATGACGGTGACCGGCAAGGACCAACCAGAAGCTGTACCGGGCCTGGTTGTGTCGTCTGAATTTTTCCAAATATTCGGTGCCACGCCGATGATGGGCCGCACCTTCACGCCCGACGAAGATTCAGACGGCCATGGCCACGTCGTCGTGCTAAGTTATCCGTTTTGGCAAAACCACTTTGGCGCAAATCCGCATGTGGTCGGCAAGAATCTTGCGTTCAACGGACAGCCGTATTCGATCATCGGCGTGATGCCGGCGCAGTTTCACTTTCCAGATCAGGGCCAGTATTTCGTTCCGCTCGGCTGGACGGACAAAGAGCGCGCCGTCCGCAACAACCACAACTATCTTGTGATCGCGCGTCTGAAGCGCGGCGCGAGCTTGCAGCATGCGCAAGCGGAAATGAACACGATTTCAGCGCGGCTCGAGCAGGCATATCCGGAAGACGATAAAGGCTGGGGAGCGACAATCGTGCCGCTGCGCGAAGACCTCGTTGGAGATGTGCGGCCTGCGCTGCTCGTGCTACTTGGAGCCGTCACGTTTGTCCTGCTGATCGCCTGCGCTAATGTGGCTAATCTGGTCCTCGCGAAGACGCTCGGGCGCCGCAAAGAAATCGCGATCCGCACGACGCTCGGAGCCAGCCGGCAACGCATAGTTCAGCAGACTCTTGCGGAGACGCTACTGCTCGCGGTAGCGGGCGGCACGCTAGGCTTGTCGGTAGCGCATGGCGGAATCGCCCTGATCGTTGCATTTTTTGGCGACAAGCTTCCGCAAACCGGGCCCATGGGGGTGAACACCGGAGTTCTGGGTTTCACGCTGGGGATTTCGATAATCGCCGGCGTGGTCGCCGGGCTGGCCCCGGCATGGCGGCTTGCTCGCACGAACGTAAACGAAGCGTTGAAGCAAGGCACGGGACGAACCGACACGGATTCCGGTGGCCGAGCCACGCGCAATATTCTGGTTGTTTGCGAAGTCGGGATGTCCCTCATACTGCTGATTGGCGCGGGACTGATGATTCGCACTCTTTGGGCACTCCACCAGGTGAATCCCGGCGCCGATCCACGCAATGTGCTCACCTTTCGCGTGACGCTGCCGCGCGAAAAATATCCCCAGCCCGAGCAGCAGCTCAGCTTTTACAGACAGCTCGTCGAACGGGTGAGGTCGCTAACCGGCGTCGAATCTGCCGGCACAATCGATGCGCTGCCCTTTACGGACGACGGTTCTACGCGGCCGGTCGCCATCGAAGGACGCCCCGCCGTCGAGTTCGCAATGCAACCGGAGGTTGCCGTGCGAACGATTTCGCCCGGGTATCTGCGCACGTTGCACATTCCGCTGCTTGCCGGACGAGATTTTTCCGAGACGGATACGCTTGACCGTCCGGCGGCAATTGTCATCAGCGAATCCATGGCTCGTGAGTTTTGGCCAGGCGAAGATCCGCTAGGGAAGCGGCTCACGCTCTCGTTTTTCCCGGAGAAGATCCGGGAAGTGATCGGCGTAGTGGGAGACGTAAAATTCCGTGGCCTCGACTCGCGCAAGTCCCTCGCAACCGTGTACGTGCCGCTGAGTCAGTCCACCTTCTGGAATCAAGCCATTGTCGTGCGAACATCCGGAGACCCAGCAAACACGGCGTCCGCCATGTCTGCCGCCGTCCACCAACAGGATCCCGATCAGCCATTGCGCAACGTGCGCACCATGGACGATATTCTCGCCGATTCGCTCTCGCAACAGCGCTTCAGCATGTTGTTGCTCGCGTCGTTCGCCTGTCTGGCGCTGATTCTCGCGGCGGTGGGAATTTACAGCGTGCTCGCATACGCAGTCAGGCAGCGCCAGCACGAAATTGGAATCCGTATGGCGCTCGGTGCGCAGCTGAAGGACGTGCTGTGCATGGTCATCACCGAAGGAATGCGCCCTGCGTTGGTTGGAATCGTGCTGGGCCTAGCAGGCGCTCTCGCTCTCAAGCGCGCCATATCCAGCCTGATATTCGGAGTCAGCGAATCCGACCCGCTCACGTTCCTAAGCGTCTCGGTGCTCCTGGCGATGGTCGCATTGGTCGCGAGTATCCTCCCGGCCTATCGCGCGACAAAGGTCGACCCCATGCGCTCTCTCCGCGAAGAGTAGCGAGTGACTGATCGTGTTCGGATCTACGTCTCAGCAGGGGACAAATCAACCGCTATGTCGTGAACGCGCCGCAAATCCAGCTTGCCACTCCCGAGATGTGGCAGCTCCTCGACATGAAAGAATTGATTCGGGCGCGGCGTCCACAGATTCGGTAAGCCGGCTTCGGGCATGCGCTCGACAATAGCTCTTAGCTCGTCCGGCGATAGCGTGTGCAGCACCACGAGCCGCTCGCCTTTCTTGCCATCGGGAACACCTGTTACAACAAATTTCTGTTCCGTCGCGCCGGCCAGTTCCTGAAGCTTCTCTTCGATCTTGATGTGCGGCACCATCTCGCCGCCAATTTTGCTGAAGCGGCTGAGCCGGTCTGTGATCGTCAGGAAGCCGTCCTCGTCCTCTGCCGCAATATCTCCTGTGACGTACCAGCCATCCTGCAGCACTTCCGCCGTTTTTTCCGGCTTCCCAAGGTAGCCTTTCATCACATTCGGTCCGCGCACAAGTAAAAGTCCCGGCGCGCCAACGGGCAATCTTTCGCGCGTCTCCGCATCGACAATGCGCACGCTGATGCCCGGCAAGGGATGGCCGATGTGCCCGCGCTTCGCTCCCACTTGCCGGAATCCGGGCGCACGAAAATCCCGCGTGTTCACCGCGATCACGGGCGAGCACTCCGTCGCGCCGTAGCCTTCAAGTGGGCGGATTCCGAACCGGTCTTCAAACGCCAGCGCGAGCCGCTCCGGCAATTTCTCCGCGCCTACAACCACGAACTGCAAACTGCCGAAATCCTCCGGCGAGCAGCGTCGCAGATACGCTTGCAGAAAAGTAGGGGTGGCCAGAAGGAACGTCACGCGATAGTCGCGTGCCAGTTCGCTCACCCCAGTCAGGTCGAGCGGACTCGGATGATACGCAACGCCGCAACCGAGCACGGCGGGCAACCACAAGGTAACAGTAAATCCGAAAGAGTGAAAGAATGGCAGCACTCCGAGCAGCACGTCCTTGTGCTCCAGCATGAACGTCTGCCCCATCTGCTCGATATTCGACGCGATGTTGTAATGCGTCAGCATCACGCCCTTCGGCTCGCCCGTGCTGCCACTCGAAAAGATCACGGTCGCGAGATCATCCAGCGTCTTAGGCTTCGCGTCGCTCAAAATCCGCTCAACCCAGTATCCCGGCAGGAACCACAGCAGCAGCGCCGTGATTTTCTCGCCCAGTCGCGGGGTGACCGCCGCTTCTTCGAGCAAGATTGTTTTCGCGGGCACCTTCAGCGGAATGCGTTCGAGCAGCAGCTTCGTCGTAATTACCGTCTCGAGCTTGCACTGCTGTGCGCACGATTCGAGCGTCTCATTCGATGAAGTGTAGTTCAAATTGACGGGAATTTTCCCCGAAAGCACCACCGCAAAATTCACCAGCGCGCCCGGAACCGACGGTGGCAGCAAAATCCCAACCATTTCCTGCTCCGCCCACGTATTGCGCAACCGCCGCGCGAGCAAAATCGCGCTCAACAGCGCCATGCCCCAACTCATTCGCGCCCTCCGCTTGTCGCCAATTGCAAAACGAAAAGGCGATGTGTGTGCCGTGCGAATGAAGGCCCGCGGCAACGTCCGCAGCCTCTTCTTGTGATGACGGTACGCATCCGTCTGCAGCTGTTGCACCGCTTCGCGCACTTCGAAAGGCGTCGAAGTCGACGGCATTGGCTTGCCGAAACTCACCGTCACCGGATAGGGAATCGATCGCGGCATCTTCCACAAAAATCTCCCGCGCTCGAAGCTGAAAATACTGCCCCACACGCCATCGAGATTCACGGGCACGATCGGCGCGTCGATACCCTTCATGATGCGTTCCATCCCGCGCCGGAAGGGAAGCAGTTGCCCGATGCGCGTAATCTGCCCTTCGGCAAAAATGCAAACCACTTCTCCCCCGCGAATCGCATTGCTTGCCTCGCGCAACGATTGCAGCATTTCGCGCGGGCGCAGCTCCGAGGAGATCGGAATCGCGCGAATCATCTTCGCGCCCGGCTTCACAAACGGCAGATCGTAAATTCCCTTGTACATCAAAAATCGAATCGGCCGGTCCGTCGACGCGAGCAGCAGCAGCGCATCCACCAGCGACATATGATTCGCAACAAAAAGCGCGCCGCCCGTTTCCGGAATGTTCTCGCGCCCCTCCACGCGAATCCGGTAAATCGAGTGTGTCACCATCCACAGCACCAGCCGCAACAGCGAATCCGGCAGCAGATAGACCGCATAAATCGTCATCACCGCCGTAAGGATCGCGCCGTCCAGGAAAATTCCGCGCGGCGATTGTTGAAGTCCGCTCGCGAACGCATAGTAGGCGCCCGCCGCCAGAAACACGCCCACGAAGGAAAGCAGATTCGCCGCGGCTATAACACCGCCTTTTTCCTCGCGCCGCGGCCGGTGCTGGATCAGCGCGTTCAGCGGCACAGCAAAAAATCCGCCAAAGAATCCAAGAAAGGCAAGATGCCACGCAGCGGATTGCGGCGAATGGCCGGGGTTGTAGAGCAGCGCGCCGAAAACGGTCATGCCGATCGCGCCAATCGGAATCAATCCGTACTCGATCTTGCCGCCCGAAAGGTAGCCGGCCGCAAAACTTCCCACGCCAATTCCGATTCCAACGGCAGCTTGTAGCAGGCTGATGTGCGCCTCATCCACGTGCAGCACGTCGTGCCCATAAATGACGATCGTGAACTGCAGCAGCGCGGCAAGAAACCACAAGTAGGTGTTTCCCGCCACAGCCCAGCTGAGAACTCGATCGGCTCGAATCGTCTTAAGGTTTGCGAAAAGATCCCCGAGCGGGTTCCAGCGAAAACGCTTCGCCGGATCCGCCGCCGACACGCGCGAGATTGCGAAACTTGTGGCCAATCCTACAAGCGTGCATCCCAGCAGAATCACGCCCGACATTTCCTGCCGCCCGCGAAAATGCGCAGCCAGGTAACCGGCAGCCATCACCGCCGAAATGCTGCCAAGAAATGTTCCGAGCTCGATGATCCCGTTGCCCCAGGAGAGTTTTTGCTCCGGCAGCAGTTCGGGCAGCAAGCCGTACTTGGACGGGCCAAAAAGCGCCGACTGAGTGCTGATTAAAAATACAGCCGCGCATTCAATCGGAAGACTCCGCATCGCGAGCCCCGCAATCGCGACGGCCATCACCACAATTTCCATCAGCTTCGTGCCGATCACGACGCTGCGTTTGCTGTAACGGTCGGCGAAATAGCCGCCCGTCATCGAGAAGAAAATAAACGGCAGGGCAAATAGCGCGCCGACCACCAGCACTAGGAAATCGCGCCGGCTCTCCGGAAAATTCATCGCCACGATGATGTAAATGACGAGGAACTTAATCGCGTTGTCGTTGAAAGCGTTCTGAAACTGCGTGACAATCAGCGCCCAAAACCCACGCTGCCAATTCGGCGGGAGAGCCGAAGAGAGCATGTCGCGGAGCTGCGGCGAAACAGCTAACTCGGGCGTCGCCTTCGCCACAGCTTCAGTCATAGCAGGGCAAGTCTTTTAATTTGTTTCTAGGCAATTACGCGAAGAGCAGGCGTCTTGCGCGCATCACTCATGCCCGCCGCGGCAGGCAGCGGCGTCTCGCGCCTGCGATACTTCGTCGCAACGTAATCATCCACAAGCGCCTGAAACGCATTCGACAGCTCGTCGTAAGTCCCCTCGAGCGTGGTGAAATGCTGCCCGTCAATATACACGGGGCAGCGCGGCGCCTCGCCCGTCCCCGGCAAGCTGATCCCAATGTTCGACGCCTTGGATTCGCCCGGCCCGTTCACGATGCAGCCCATCACCGCGAGCTTCAATTCCTCCACGCCCTCATACTCGCGCTTCCACTCCAGCATTTTGTCGCGAATGTAGCCTTGAATGCTTTCCGCCAGCTCCTGAAAAGTTGTGCTGGTGGTTCGCCCGCATCCCGGGCACGCCGTCACACTCGGCGCAAACGTCCGCAGTCCGAGTGATTGCAGCAATTCGCACGCCGCGTAAACTTCCTCACGCCGGTCGCCGCCCGGACGAGGCGTCAGCGAAATGCGCACAGTGTCGCCAATTCCTCCGCCGAGCAAAATTCCCATCGACGCCGCCGACCACACCAGCCCCTTCGCCCCCATCCCCGCTTCCGTCAACCCAAGATGCAGCGGCTGGTCCGTCTTGCGCGCCAGGTCGCGATAAATCTCGATCAAATCCTGCGGCCGCGAAACCTTGCACGAAATAATGATCTGATCCTTGCGCAATCCGCACTCCAGCGCGAGCTCGGTCGATTGCAACGCGGAAAGCACCATGCACTCGTTAATAATCTCCTCGGACGTCTTGCCCAGATCGTCGTCCGTATTCTCCTGCATCTTCTGCATCACCAGCTCTTGATTCAGCGAGCCGCCATTTACGCCGATGCGCACCGGCTTATTGTGATCGCGCGCCACTTTGCAGATCGTCGCAAACTGCTCGTCGCGCCTCTGCCCGTGCCCCACATTCCCGGGGTTGATCCGGTATTTGTCGAGCGCCGCCGCGCAATCGGGAAATTTCGTCAGCAGTACGTGCCCGTTGTAGTGAAAATCGCCGATGATCGGCACGTTGCACCCGGCATCGAGCAGGCACTTCTTGATCTCGCCCACCGCAGCCGCCGCTTCCGGCACATTCACGGTGATGCGCACCAGTTCCGACCCCGCCTGCGCCAATTCAAAGCACTGCTGTGTGGTCGAAGCAATGTCAGCCGTATCGGTATTCGTCATCGACTGCACGACGATCGGCGCGCCTCCGCCCACGTGCACGTGGCCCACCTTCACGCCCACGGTCTTGTGCCGCTTCCGTGTCATATTCTTCTATTGTAGCGAATCGTCAGTCTCGCGCGCCACTCGCACGCCCTCTCTCGGTGCCTGCCGCGCATATTCCATCACGAATTACGTTGCGACTAATTCGTGTTTTGCGCCGCGGCCGCTTCTCCGGAGCCTCGTACACGACTGCCGCAAAACGCGGGTCGTTGTAAGCCGGCTTCAATTCTGCGGCGTGAATCCGTGTTCCACGGCGTTGCGAAACGCAAACGTCACCATCAGCGGCCACTCGGGCCCAAAGCCACCACTCCCCCGCAATGCGTCCTTCCACCCCCGCCTCGATCTTTCAGCCTAATGTCTTCTCCATTTTCCGCCGAGCTTTTCACTCGCTTGCCCTGAGGCCGGCGCGAGCCAACGAAGGGCCACTGCCTTTCTAATCTACGGTTCCGCGATCAAAACGCCGGATAAACATCCGTCCTTCAATCACTTACGATTTTCTAATCGGCGGTAAACAGCGGGTATGCGCGATGCCGTTCAACATCACGCGTTCCGGCGTAGAATCGTCCGCACCTCAGAAGGGAGGCGACTAAAATGCGCGCGCAACTATGTGGCTGGTTGATTCTGGCGATGCTTGGCGTTCACTTGCAGGCGCAAACACCGGAAGCGCGGATCACTGTGACCGGCAAACTTGGCCGCGTCATGGCAATAGGTGGCGAATCGACCGGTTGGGCCATTCAACTCGACTCCGAAACCACCATTGGCGGAAAGCAAGTTGCTTCCATCGAGGTTGACGATTCCAACGCCGAAAGATTGCAGAAACTGGCGGACAAGCACGTCAAGGCGACGGGCACCCTTTCCCGTCGGCAAGGCGTGGAGACGGGCGAGCGCCTGATTCTTGTCGTCTCCTCGATGAAAGAAGTGAAAGCTACCGCCCAATCATCAGCGAAGACGGCTCCTTTCCATCTCACCGGCACAGAGTGGCTGCTCGAAGATTTGGGTGGCGGTGGAGTGATGGACAACATTCAAGCGACGCTCACTTTTCCGGCAGCTGGGAAGACAGCAGGGAAAGGATCGTGCAATCGCTTCTTTGGTCCGGCAGAAATTACTGGAAGCGCGATCAAACTGGGTCCTCTGGGCTCCACGCGAATGGCTTGCCCGGAGGCGGTGATGAATCAAGAGACAAAATACCTCGACGCTTTGCAGGCCGCCGAGCGCTTCGAGTGGAAGAGCCCTTATTTGTTGATTTACTGCAAAGGCTTCGAGAAGCCGCTGCGCTTCACCAGAATGCAAACCACGAAATCGTCAACGCCGTGACCACACGCGTCAAGGCACATTCGCCACGGGAAGGCCGACGCGTTTGAGCAAATCCTGGAAGCGCGGCTCGTTGCGCAGATCGTCCATGGTTGGATCGAAATGCAGATAGATGAGCCAGTGCGAGTGGTCTTCGTAGGATTTCTCGAGGTAATCGAGGGCGCGATCGTTTTCTCCCAGGCCGATGTAGATTCCGGCGAAGAAATGGGGCGCGACATATTTCTGTTTTGCGAGTTCCGTTAGATCGCCGAGAATCTGAGTGGCTTCTTCCGGCCTTCCCGCTTTTCCATACGAGTGCGCGAGCGAAGCGAGCACCATCTGGCTGCCGCCTGATAATCTCACGCCCTTCTCGCCTTCGCTGATCGCCAAGTCGTAGCGGCCGGTCGTTCTGTAGACAAGACCGAGAATCCAGTAGGTGACCGGATAGTTGGGATCGAGGTCGACGGTCTGCAGCAGGTGCTCGAGGGCTTCGTCGTTGCGGCGGGCCATGTAGTGCGCCCATCCGATGGCGACGTTGATGATGAGAGACAGCGGATCGAGCTGCTGGCTGCTTTTCATTTGGGCGATGGCTTCTGCGTGACGGCCCATCGTCATTACGTATTCGGCGTGCCAGTGATTCGCGGTTGGGTAAGTGGGATTGAGTTCGAGGCTGCGCTTGAATTCCTTCTCCGCGTTCTGCCAGTGCCAATCGTAGAGCCACAAGACTGCGGCGAGAGGAGCGTGGGCTTCGCCGAGGTCCTTGTCGAGCTGGAGGGCTTTCAACGCGGCTGCTTTGGCTTTCGGAAATGCGTTCTTGGGAGGAAGGTAGCTGTTCCATCCGAGCAGCACGTAGGAATCGGCCACGCCAACGTGGGCGAGAGCGTAGGCAGGGTCCTTGTCGATTGCCTGCTGAAAATATTCGATCGCTTTGTAGAAACCCTCTTCGGTCCACTTGTTCCAGTGATGACGGCCCTTCAGATAGATGCGGTAAGCTTCCGCATCTTCGGTTTGGTGTCTGATGAGCCGTTTTTTCTGCGCGTGGGTGAGCTGCAAGCGCAATTTTTCCGATATCTCGTTGGAAATTTCATCCTGGATTTCAAAGATGTCGCCGGATTTGCGGTCGTACTGCGCCCCCCACAATTGAGAGCCAGTGGCCACGTCAACTAACTCGGCGCCGATTCGCAAAGAGCCGCCGCTTTGCATCACGCGTCCAGTGAGCACGGCGCGAACATTCAAATCGCGACCGACGGCTTGAGGGTCAATCGCGCGGCCCTTGAAGCGAAACACGGTGCTTTGTGCCATTACTCGCAGTTTGGGCAGCGTGGCAAGGATGTTGATGAGGCTGGCAGTGATGCCGTCGCTCAAGTATTCGCGCTCGGGGTCGCGGCTCGCATTGTCGAAGGGCAAGACAGCGAGCGAGTTGATGGTTTTTGACACACGGCGCGCGCGGAGTATGCGCGTGTCGTCCGTGGAAGTTTGCGACTTGCGCTCGCCGGTAGAAGACTGGGAATCGGTATTGGCTATCGCGGCGGATTGGGATGCCTCATCGCCCGACCGTCTGCCCGAATCGATTTCGCGCTTTAGTCGCTCGAGGTCAGCACCCAGGTCGGCGGCGTGCTGGTAACGCTGGTCTCTATTCTTGTGCAGTGCTTTGTCGATGATTTCTTCGAGCCGCTGCGGAATATCGGGATTGATGCTTCGCACCGGAACAGGTGGGCGCGTTAAAACAGCTTCGATGATAACGCCGCCTGTGCCACCGCTGAATGCCTGGCGTCCTGTGGCCATTTCATAGAGCAGGAGGCCGAGCGAGAAAATATCGGTGCGCGGGTCGAGACCATCTCCGCGGACCTGCTCAGGCGACATGTAAGAGGGCGTGCCGCTGATGATTCCAACGATGGAATTGGAATCCGATGGATCGCTATCGGAATCCGCGCCGGTTGAGGCGATGCCTTTGGGAACAAGTTTGGCGAGGCCGAAATCGAGCACCTTCGCTCGCCCGCGCTTGGTAACGAAAATATTTGCGGGTTTGATGTCGCGGTGAATAATTCCTTCCGCGTGCGCCGCCTCGAGAGCCTCTGCTATCTCGATGCCCAGCTCGAGCACTTCGTCGAGGGGAAGCGGCTTTCCGTGGACGTGGCTGCGAAGCGTTTCGCCGTCGATGAATTCCATGGCGATGAAAGCGCGGCCGTCTTGCTCTCCAACATCGTAGATGGTGCAGATGCACGGATGATTCAGAGCGGATGCGGCGCGCGCCTCGCGACGAAAGCGGTCGAGCGCCTGAGGTGACTGCGCCAGCTCTTCAGGGAGGAATTTCAGCGCCACCGCGCGCTGGAGGCGGCTGTCCTGCGCTTTGAATACGACGCCCATGCCGCCGGCGCCGAGTTGCTCGACAATGCGGTAGTGCGAAATCGTCTGGCCAATCATTGTCCGGCCCACCATCGTTTGGATAACCGTTGTCTAGCGAACCGTTGTGTGGCCAACCGTTGTGCGTGACCGATCATGAGCAGGCAAAGCTTCAGGCGAGCCGCAGTCTGGACTACATCGTTTGATCGTCGGACCCAGCTTCGGCGAACGATTTTTTTCTTTCCGTCTTGGGCGGTTTGGGCGACGCAATCAGGCTCAAAATGTTCGTGCCTTCCCCGAATTGGTCTGCAGCGGCGGGAGATTCCTGCTCGAGCGTGATGTTTTTGTTGCACACGGTACAAACCAGCGCCGCGTAAGTGCCGCCATCCGCTTGTCTGAACATGTTGCAGCGCATGGCGCGTCCGCAACATACCGGAACCCACATCGTGGAAGACTTGTCGGCAGCCATTAGCGCCTCGCAGGATGCGAATGCGGGGGATTATACACTGGAATACGTTCACCCAGAGCGGAAGGCTTCGCTTGTCTTGGGCTACAGCTTGCGGGGCGCAGGCGGCAGGACTCCGGCGAGCGAGTAAGCGCCCGCGCCGGTTATGAGCAGGGCGATGGAGACAAGCAGTTGCGTGAGGGCATATTCGATGCCGCCGGTGCTGATGTTAAAGCCATGCGGAAGATGGACGAGAAAGATGGCTCCGAGCATGACGATGCTGACGCAGACTGCGCCGATGCGAATCAAGACGCCGGTGAGAATGGCGATGCCGCCCGCGACCTGAGCGAGTCCGACGAGGTAGCCGACGACGCCGGGCGCATGCATGAAGGCAGCGAAGCCGTGTGGCCGGGACCGCCGAATGCGCCAAAGAGGATGGCGCTGCCATGGTAGAGGAAGGCGAGTGCAGCGGCGATGCGAAGGAGGAGCAGGGCGATGTTCAGTTGCGAGGCAGTCGGGGTGGTGGATGAGGTGAGTGCGGGCATGGCGTTGGTCTCCTCAACGGCTGTGTTTAACAGAATTGGTGGGTGGAGGCAAGGAAGCAAGAGAAACCTCGCTGCGCTCGGGAACGGGTGCTAGGCGAGAGCCAAATTTGGCTCGGCGTTTAGGCTTGCGTCGGCGAAGTCGGAGTCGAGGTAACGCGGGTGGGCGGCGGCGGCGATCATAGCGGCGTTGTCGGTGGAGAGAGCGCGGCTGGGGAAGTAGACGTCGAGCGAGTGGCGACGAGCTTCGGATTCAAAACCTGAGCGGAGTTCGCGATTGGCGGCGACGCCACCGGAGACCAGAATGGTGCGCGCATTGTGCTGTTGGGCGGCGGCTAGCGTGCGGGTGGTGAGGTCGTCGACCACGGCGCGCTGGAAGCTGGCGACGAGATCTAGTGTGGCGGGACTCGAAAGCTGGCGGAGGGCATCTGCTGTGCATTCCCCGCGAGCGAAGGCTTGCTGGCGGGCGTCAATTTCGGGCTGCAACTCGGGATGGCGGCGGAGATGATAGAGCATGGCGGTCTTGATGCCGCTGA
The DNA here is from genome assembly GCA_035262725.1 of Candidatus Acidiferrales bacterium. Lineage (GTDB taxonomy): Bacteria > Acidobacteriota > Terriglobia > Acidiferrales > UBA7541 > Palsa-295. The sequence goes on from DATFSH010000100.1 coordinate 51,757, forward strand.
AGCTGAAATCGTGGGGATTGCTTTTCATTTTTGGTTCGCCGAAGCGAACGGCTTTTGCATCGCCATGGGCGGCGAGTTGATCGAGAATCGGGCCGCCCGGATAGCCGAGAGCGAGCATGCGAGCGACTTTGTCATAGGCTTCGCCAGCGGCGTCGTCGCGGGTGCCGCCGATGCGGGCATAGGAAAATTTCGCGCGGCTCGCATCGCCATTCGGTGCGTTTGATGTGACATGGTAGAGGACAGTGTGGCCGCCGGAGACGATGAGGCAGACGGCGGGCCATCGCGGATGGCGCGCGGCGAGATGCGCTTCCAGGATCACGGCGTGAACGTGGCCTTCGAGATGATTTACAGCAATGAGCGGCTTCTGGAGCGCCAGGGCGAGAACTTTGCCATAGGTCATGCCGACGAGGAGCGCGCCGGTGAGGCCGGGGCCCTGGGTGACGGCGACTGCGTCGAGATCGGCGAGCGCGATGTTTGCTTGGTCGAGCGCCTCGCGCACGACTGGGACGATTTTGCGGAGATGCTCGCGAGAGGCGAGCTCGGGGACTACGCCTCCGTACTTGCGGTGGATATCGATCTGCGAGGAGACGATGCTCGAGAGGATGCGGCGGCCGCCGGCGACGACCGCGGCGGCAGTTTCGTCGCAGGAAGATTCGATGCCGAGGATTAGCCTTTCAGGCGCGTCCAATGCTATTCCTTTCTCGGAAGCTGCCGATTCTTTATCGTAACATACAGGATTCCGCTGCTATCGCGGTTTCGCGCGCATCGGGTAAGATGGACGTCGAAACTGAACGCGCATTCCGCTTTTTCTCAGCCGCCGGCGCGTGAATTCTTCCCAAGCCACTCAAAGGAACGGAACGATGACAGGAAAGGCGAAGCGAGTACGCAAGGCGGTGCTGCCGGTGGCCGGGTTGGGCACGCGGTTCCTTCCTGCGACGAAAGCGATGCCGAAAGAAATGCTGCCGGTGGTGGACAAGCCCTTGATTCAGTACGCAGTGGAAGAGTGCATCGATTCAGGGATCGAGAATATTATTTTCGTTACAGGGCGGCGCAAGAACGCGATTGAAGATCATTTTGATTCGGTGCCGGAGCTGGAACAATTTCTCGAGGAGCGCGGGAAGGCGAAGCAGGCAAAGATGGTGCGCGAGATCAGCGGCGGCCTGCATTTCAGTTATACGCGGCAGAGCGAGGCGCTGGGATTGGGGCACGCGGTGCTGACGGCGCGCGAGCTGGTGGGCGATGAGCCGTTTGCAGTGCTGCTGGGCGACGTGATCATGGACGGGATGGTGCCGGCGACGCGGTCGCTGGTGGAGATTTATGAAGAGACAGGCGTGGGGGCGATCGCGGTGGAGGAAGTGCCGCGAGAGCGATTGCATTTTTACGGGATTGTGGACACGAAGCCGGAAAAGAAGACCCGGTGGGGCGAGCGATTGCTGCGGATCAAGGATCTGGTGGAGAAGCCGGAGGTGGAGAAGGCGCCTTCGAATCTGGGAGTGACAGGGCGCTACGTATTGCCGCCTGAAATTTTTGAATATCTGGAGAAGACCGAGCCGGGTGCGGGGGGCGAGATTCAGCTGACGGATGGATTGCGGAAGCTGGCGGGAAAAAAGCAGCAAGGGTTATACGCTTGGGTCTACGACGGCAAGACACACGACGCCGGCGACAAGCTGGGATTTCTGAAAGCGACTGTGGAGATTGCGTTGAAGAATCCGCAGTTCGGGGCTGAGTTCCGGTCGTATTTGCAGGAGTTGAAACTTTGATCGAGCCGGCGCGGCCGGCGGCCTTATTTTTTGTCTTTCCTTGACGAGGATTTTTCGGTCGAGGATTTTTCCGACGACTTGGTTTCGCTTGATTTGCTTTCCGATCTCTCCGGCTTTCCGGATTTTTCTGACTTGTCTGATTTCGACGAGGCGCCGTCGCCTTCGCTCGATGCCGCTGAGGAACCTGTGCTTGCGTAGTCCGTTACGTACCAGCCCGAGCCTTTGAACTGAATTCCAGCCGCGGAGATCTGGCGTGGCGCGTTGGCGCCGCATTTGGGGCATTTTTTGATTTCAGAAGCCGAATGCTTCTCAATTTTCTCGAAGCGATGTCCGCACTTCTCGCACTTGTACTCGTATAAAGGCAACCCGGAGTTCCTCCTAACAATGAAGCTTAAGAGAAAATTCTAGCATGATTGTTGCGCTTCCTGCACAAACGCCGCGCAACTGCAACTACGCAGCTGCAAGTAGAAGACCAGCATGACGCGCTTGCAGCGCGGTGATTTGGGCTCGGCTTGCAAGATGCTGCGCGTAGGCTTAGTCTCGGGAGACGGACAAATGGCAAAGACGACAAAAAGCGATAAGCCGGGGGCGGGTTGTTTGTATCTGGTGGCAACGCCTATCGGCAACCTCGAAGACATAACGCTACGGGCACTGCGCATCCTGAAGGAAGTGGATCTGATTGCGTGCGAGGACACGCGGGAGACCATGAAGTTGCTGGCTCACTTCGATATCCAGAAGCGGATGGTGAGCTATCACGAACACAATGAGATTACGCGGGCGGCAGAGATCGCGATTGATTTGGAGCAAGGCGCGAAGGTGGCGCTGGTGAGCGATGCGGGTACGCCTGTGGTTTCTGATCCCGGGCATCATCTGGTGAGCCTGTGTCTGCGGCATGGTATTCAGGTGGTGCCGGTGCCGGGGGCGTCGGCGTTTGTGGCGGCGCTTGCGGCGTCAGGAATGCCGATTGAGGAGTTTGCGTTTATCGGATTCTTGCCGTCGAAGCAAACCGAGCGGCGAAAATCTTTGCGGGAATTGAAGTGCGAGCAGTGGACGCTGGTGCTGTATGAAGCGCCGCACCGGTTGCTCGACACGCTGGAAGATGTGCTGGAAATTCTGGGCAACCGGCAAGTGGTGGTGGCGCGCGAGGTGACGAAGTTGTATGAGGAATTCATGCGCGGGCGGATCGAAACGCTGCTGGAGGATTTGAGAAAGAAAGCGCCGCGCGGGGAAATCACGCTGTTGATTGCGCCTCCGGATGAGGAGGCCTCGCATTTGGAGGCGGGGGCGGGGAATTCGGCTTCGGCGGTACCGCTGGCGAGGCGAGTGGAGGAGATTGCGTTGGAGCGCGGGGTGGATACGAAGTCTGCGCTGAAGGTGGCGGCGCGGGAGCGCGGGTTGACGCGGCGTGAAGCATATAAACAGCTTTTGATTACGCGAGATGAAGCGTAGAAACGAATTTCGAGTTTCGCTCGATGGATTGGCACTAAGAACAAGCGATGCCGCAGATTTCCCCAGCGGAGTTTTGTGCGTTGCCGCTTCGCGTGCATGCATTGCTTGCCGATATGCCGTTGCACGACGTTTGGGCGGTTGACCTTCCTGCGTATCGCGGCGGCGTAACCCTTTCGGAGTTTCTCCGGCGGACGGATCAGGAGAGGGCCGATGTGGCGGATGCTGAGATGTTCAGTCTGCCGCCAGTGGCCCGCGCACTTTTTCGTTTTCGGTTTTTTCTTGGACGCATTTTTCGACTGGAGAGCGAGCCGAAGGATGCTCTGGCTGCTTCTTTTGTAAATCGACTGAGCGCAGAGGATCGTGCTCGTTCTCTCATCTTGCCGGGAACAGCCGAGGGGCTGTTCCGCGTTGTCTATCGTTTTGAAAACGAACAACTCGTTGAGTTGCAGAACCGGACTGTTTACGCTGCGGCTGTGAGTGCGTTGGTTGAAAGGGTCGATGGCTACCGGTTTTACTTTGCTGTTTACGTGTGCCCGCGCAGCTGGATGACTCCTGTGTATATGGGGCTGATTGATCCGTTTCGAAGATGGATTATTTACCCGGCTTTGTTGAAACAGATTCGGGAGAAATGGGAGCGGGGTATTGGGGCGAATTGAAAATCGGCATTGTGTTTGTGGAGTGCGATACGATCGCGGAGCCAAGGTCAGTTGCTTTGCGGCGCAGCAAAGGCGCACAGGCCCTTCGTTCCTCAGGATAAACAAGAGTGCCTGTGCTACTGAAAGGCGCAACCAGGAACTGCGAGATGCGGGCGCGGCAGCGGCGAGAAAATTGAAATCAGGCTGAGGGGGCGGCTAGATTTGCGAAGAAGGCGTCTACGCGATCGAGGATTTCGGGGGCGGATTGGGCGTGATGGACGGAGTGGCGGAGTTCAGAGCCGTTGCGAACGCCGTAAGTGAAGAGGCTGGCGAATTGTTTCATTTTGCCTACGGCGTCGGGCATTTCGGTTGCAATCAGGCTGCGGAAATATCCGGCGAGGAGATGATAGCGGTCGAGTTCGGTGGGCTCGTCGAAGCGCTGCGTTGCGATGTATTGCGCAATCTGGCAGAAGATCCACGGGTTTGAGGAAGCCGAGCGGCCGATCATTACCGCGTCGCATCCGGTTTCGGCGATCATGCGAACGGCATCTTGCGGCGTGCGAACGTCGCCATTGCCGATGACGGGGATGCGCACGGCCTGTTTCACATCGCGGATTACGCTCCAATCCGCTGCGCCGTTATAACCCTGCATGCGCGTGCGGGGATGAACGGCGATGGCTTCGATGCCGGCTTGTTCGGCCATGCGGGCTACGTCAACCGCGACGATATTTTTTTCGTCCCATCCGGAGCGAATTTTGATCGTGAGCGGAATGCGCACGGCGGCGCGAACGGCGCGAAAAAGAATTTCGAGATGCGGGAGGTCGCGCAGCAGGCCTGAGCCGCCACACTTCACGACTTTTTTCACGGGGCAGCCGAGATTGATGTCGACGTGGTCGAAGCCAAGATCTTCGGTCAGAGCGGCGGCAGAGGCCATCACCTTGGGGTCGGAGCCGAAGATTTGGGCGGCGATGGGATGCTCGTCGTCGTCGAAATAGAGGTAGTGGAGGGTGCGGGCGGAATTGCGGGTGAGGCCTTCGGCGCTGGTGAATTCGGTCATGATGAGGCCGCAGCCGCCGAGGCCGCGGATTACACGGCGGAAGACGGTGTCTGTGACACCGGCCATGGGCGCGAGGATCGTCGCGGGGTGTATGGCGCGATTGCGAATCGTGAATTCAGGCGGAAACATGGCTAGAGGAGGGTGTCGTCGATCGGTTCGCTATCGGGTGCGCTGCCGGCGCGAAGGCGGCGAGCCGATGGCCGCTGGGCGGAGGTGGCCGTGGCGGAATGCGGCGATGGTGCCGGGGCTGCGATCGCATCCGGAGAAACATTTCCACCGAGCGAAGCCGCGGCAGCTGCGCGCGCGCGCGGCACTGTAGGGTATGCCGGTTCGACGCGCGCAGCCGGCAAGACTCCGTTGAGCTGGGCAATCAGGGCTTCTTTCGAGCCGCCAAAAAAATTATCCACCACTTGCCCAAGGGCTTGCGCGCGAGCCTCATCGGCCGAAACGTTGGCCCGATAGGTGTAAGCGCGCCCAACCTTTCGCCGTTCTACCACGCCTTTGCGAGCGAGCCTGTCCATGATGGTCATGATCGTAGTATAGGCGCGCGGGCGGCGCTCCGCGAGGCGATCGCGAATTTCGCGTACCGTGCCTTCACCCATCGGCCACAGTGTATTCATGCAGTCGAGCTCGAGGGGCGCGAGATCGAGAACCGAACGGCGCGGAGAATGAGTTTTTGGAACGGAGTCGGTCACAGGCAATCGTTCTTCCTGATCAATTTTTTTTCGCTCCGTCGTCAACGGTAACAAAATTCGCGATTCGCTTGCCTAAATACTTCGCTCCATGAAGCAGCGCACGCCGGAGTGACGGGTTACGCGCGGTCCATTCATCATCATCCGGCAGGGCGTCGAGCGTGGCTCCCATGGCGGCCATCTTGGAATCAAGGTCGTCGATGAAATTGAGCGCGACAGCTTCGAGCGTTTGAGGCAAAGCGGGAGAGCCGAACTCATGCGTCCCGTGGTGGCTGAGAATCAGATGTTCGACGAGAACGGCGAGGGCGGCAGGGAATCCGGGAATCGCTTTAATTCGGTCGCGAACCATTCCTGCGCCGATCATGATGTGACCGAGCAAGCGTCCTTCGGTGGAGTATTCGATACCGCGCGCATAACGCAATTCTTCAATCTTTCCGATGTCGTGCAGGACGACACCGGTGAGGAGCAGATCGCCATCGAGCTCAGGATAGTGCTCGGTGACGGCTCGCGCGAGGCCGGTGAGGCTGACGATATGCTCGAGCAGGCCGCCGATGAAGGCGTGATGCATGGTCATAGCAGCCGGCGCGCGCTTCAATTTGGCAGCGATCGCGGGATCATCGATAAAGCTGGTGAGGAGCCGCTGCAGGTTGGGATTTTTCATCTGTGCGACAGCGGCGCGCAATTTGGAATGCAGCATTTCCACGTCGTACTTGGTGTGCGGGAGGAAATCGGCCAGCTCGTAATCCTGTTCGGGAGAGGGGATCACGGCTTCGAGGGTGAGCTCTTTTTGGCCGTTGTAGAGTTTCACTCGACCGCGGATCTGCACCACGTCATTGCGGTCAAAGGTGCTTACGATTGGCGTGAAGTCTTCCCACATCTTCGCGGAGATGGTTCCGGTGCGGTCGGAAAGCTCCAGCTGAAGCCAAGAGGAACCGGTACGGGGAGAAGTGCGAATCTCTTTTTCGCGAACGAGAAAGAGAGAAGTGACTGCCTGACCATCCTGAAGGCTGGATACGTAAAGGCTCTTCATCAGGTGTTCAGCTTGGGTTTCATCTTCTTCTTGCCATTATTCTTCTGCTGAGCGTCAGGCGTTGGCGCAACCTCCTGAATCACGCTTGCTCCGGGGACGGCGGCTGAGTCTGTGAATCCGGGCTTCACCGTGACATAACTTTCTTCCCGCAGCTGTGCCAGATATTCGCGCATTTGCGGCTGCATTTTTTGCATGTAAATCCGGTTCATGATTTCGTTTTCTACCTTGGCAACGGGCTGCAGGCCAGCCTGGAAGTGATCGACCACTTTGAGGATTTCGAAACCGGTTTTGGTCTGGATGACTTCGGTAATCTGGCCTTTATCCATTTTAAAGACGATATCTTCCAGTTGCTTGGACAGCTGACCGGGCTCAAACGTTCCGAGAGCGCCGCCTTTATCTTTTGTGCTGCCTTCCGAATAGCGCTTGGCGATTTCGCTGAACTCTTCGCCTTTCAAGACGCGATTGCGGTAGTCGTTGGCCTTTTGCTCGATGGCTTCGATCTCCTGTGGGGACTTGTCTTTGGTATCCAAGAAAATCTCCGCAAGCTCCACCTGCTCCGGCTTCACAAAATCCTTCTGATGCGCGTCGTAATATTGCTTTACTTCGTCGTGGCCGATGATGATTCGACTTCCCATTTCGCGGTGAATCACTTCCTGCGTCAACAAGCGATTGCGAAACTGGGACTTGTAATCGTCCCAGGAGAATCCTTCGCCTTCCACCGCCTTTTCCAGATCGTCCAGCGACGCCAAATTATTTTGTTTGCGGACTTCGTCCAGCTGCTTGATTACGTCAGCCTCGACGCTGATGCCCTCATCTTTGCCGCGTTGTATCAAAAGCTGCTGATCGATCAAGTCGCGCAGCAGGTCCTTCTGCTTATCTTTGTACATCGCTTCGACGCGCTCGGGCGAGCAGGCCTGGCATTCATCCGTGACGTCGTGGCGAAGCGCTTGTTCGGCTTTTTCATAATCGCTGAGAGTGATGATGTCGTTGTTGACACGGGCCACGATTTCCTCTGCTATCACTCCGTGATGCACGGGAGCTGCGGCGGGAGCGGGAGTTGGCGTCGCCGCCGGCGGAGGCGGAGGCTTCATGACCGTGGATGGCTGCTGCTGGGCGAAGAGTGAGAAGGGAAGCGCCAGCACGAGAACCATCAGCGCGATAACTTGCCGGAACTGCAAAGTGCGAAGTCTCATTCTAGTCCTTGTAGGCAAAAGTGTAGACCTACGATTGTAGTTGTTGCAATACGTTTCTGGCCGCCACCAACGGGCCGCCCGCATCACCTTTCCAGTCGAACCAGAGAACCCCCGTCGGGTCGAGGCGCATTCCGCGGCGTTTTCGCACTAACTTCACGAGGCGTTCGGGACCTAGCGGCGTGTCGTCGTAGAACTTGATCGCGATCTGATCTTGGCGCCGGTCAATTGTGGCGACCAGCATTTTTTCCGCCAGCGCTTTCAACACGGCATACCCGAGCAGATTTTCGACAGCCGGCGGTGGAGGGCCGAAGCGGTCGGCAAGCTCGCGGCGGACTTCGACGCGCTCGGGGTCGGAAGTGACGCCGGCAATTCGCTTGTAGATTCGCAGGCGCAAGTTCTCACTCTCGATGTACTCAGGTGGGATGCGGATTTCCTGTCCAAGGTTGAGTGTGGCGCGGCGTTCAGGAGGCAGCGCTTCGCCTTTGCGCTCGGCAACAGCGTGCTCCATCATCTGGCAGTACATGTCGAAGCCGACCGCTTCGATATGGCCGTGCTGTTCGCTGCCGAGCAGATTTCCCGCGCCGCGCAGCTCCAGATCGAGTGCAGCGATACGGAAGCCTGCCCCCAGGTCGCTGAATTCTTTGAGCGCGGCGAGACGCTGGCGCGCGATGGAGGTAAGGGCCGCTTCCGTAGGGATTAGCAGGTAAGCGTAGGCGCGCTGGTTGGAGCGGCCGACGCGTCCTCGCAATTGATACAGCTCGGAGAGGCCGAAGCGGTCCGCGCGATTGATGATGATAGTGTTGGCGCGGGGGATGTCGAGGCCGTTTTCGATTATGGTGGTGGAGAGGAGAACGTCGGCCTCACCGCGGATGAATTTCAGCATCACTTTTTCAAGCTCGCTTTCGCGCATCTGGCCATGGCCGATTACGACGCGAGCTTTGGGAACGAGGCCGGTGATCATCGCGGCGAGAGATTCGATTGCCTCCACGCGGTTGTGGACGAAGAAGATTTGTCCGTCGCGTGCGAGTTCCTCTTGGATAACGCGCTGGACAAGCGTTTCGCTGAACGGAGCCACCGTGGTCTGGATAGCGAGACGATCTTTTGGCGGCGTTTCAATCACGCTCATATCGCGCATGCCCACTAGCGACATGTGCAGAGTCCGGGGAATGGGAGTGGCGGACATGGTAAGGACGTCAACATTCTTGCGCATTTCCTTCAGGCGTTCTTTGTGGGCTACGCCGAAGCGCTGTTCTTCGTCGACGACGAGCAGGCCGAGATCCTGAAACTTTACATCTTTCGAAAGCAGGCGGTGAGTGCCGATGACGATATCCACCTTGCCTTGTTCCACTTCTTCAAGAACCTTCTTTTGTTCTTTCTCGGAACGAAAGCGACTGAGCATTTCGATTCGGACAGGAAAGGCGGCGAAGCGGCGGCGGAAGGTTTCGTAGTGCTGGAATGCGAGCACGGTGGTGGGGGCCAAGACGGCGGCCTGTTTTGAATCGGCAATGGTTTTGAAGGCGGCGCGCATGGCGACTTCCGTCTTGCCATAACCCACGTCGCCGCACAGAAGACGATCCATCGGAAGCGTGGATTCCATGTCGCGCTTCACGTCGTCAATGGCTTTCTGCTGATCTTTGGTCTCTTCGAATTCGAAGGCGTCTTCAAACTCCCGCTGCCAATTCGAATCGGGCGGAAAAGCGTGGCCGGCGGCCATTTTGCGTTCGGCGTAAAGCTCAAGGAGTCTTTCGGCCATGTCGCTGACGGACTTGCGAACGCGCGTCTTGCGCGCTTCCCAGATCGTGGTGCCGAGGCGGTCGAGCGCGGGTGTGGCGCCGCCGAGCGCGTTGTATTTTTGAATGAGGTCGAGACGCGCGAGCGGGACGTAGAGTTTGGCGTCGTCGGCGTAATGCAGGAGCATGAATTCGCCATTGGCACCTTCCACGGCTACCTGGCGGAGGCCATCGAACTGGCCGATGCCGTGGTCCACGTGGACGACAAAATCGCCCGGCTTGAGATCGGAGAAATCGCTGAAGAAGCTAGCGGATTTTGGCCGCGAACGAGCACGCTCGGAGGGAGGGGGAAGCGTTTCGAAGAGATCTGTATTGCCGTAGACAGTGAGATTTGCTTCAGGAATCACCATTCCTTCGCTGACGGGGGCTTTGATCAGGATCATGCCTGGAACATTGCCGCCGTGGGATTCTTCGGCGAGGCGGCTAACGGTTACATTTTCTTCGAGTTCACCGATGCGATAAGCAACTTCGTATTCGAGGCAGATATCGGCGAGACGCTCGAGTTCGCCGGTGGTGGCGGCCGAGACCATGACCTGTTCGCCGGTGGAGAGCTTGTCCCGCACTTCAGACATGAATGCGGCGATGTTGCCGTGGTAGCGGGTGGTGGGCTGAGTTTGCAGCGTGCGTTGCGGGGCAGCCTCCGTTGCGACGCCGAGATGCTCCAGTTCCAGGCGGGGCGCGAGTTGCATCGCGAGCGACCATTCTTCTTCGTCGAAGAGGAAGCGATTGGGCGGTTCGCTGACCGGGCTTTCGTACGCTTCGAAGGATTCGCGCATTTTGTCGCGGTATTGTTCGATGGCAATCTTCAGAAGCGACGGCTCGTCCTGAATCACGAGAGGATCTCCGGCGAGGTCGAAGAGCGTGGATTTGCGATCTCCGAGCAGAATTTCCTGAAACTCCCAACCAGGGTAAAAGCCCGCAGGAGACTCGTCATCTTCGCGGCCTGACGCGGCTGGAACGTGCAGACGCTGTAAGACTTCGGCGCGGCGGGGAAACTCGGTGAGCGGCAGTAGCGTGGCGCGCTCCATGGGATTCGTTGAGCGCTGCGTATTGGGATCGAATGCGCGGATGGATTCGATCGTGTCGCCAAGCAGTTCGATGCGCACGGGTTGTGGCGCTTCCGGCGAGAATACGTCGATGATGCCTCCACGAACCGCAAATTGGCCGGGCATTTCGCAGGTGGTTTGTTTGTCGTAGCCGGCGCTCGAGAGGAAATCGAGGAGCTCGCGGTGAGGAATATCCTGGTCGCGCTCGATCGTGAGGGCCAGATGGCGGTAGAACTCTGATTCGCGCATCCGCCATAGCGCCGCCTGTACCGGCGCGATCATCATATCGGCATCGCCATTGGCAAATCTCCAGAGCGCAACAGCCCGGTCCTCGGAAATTTCGGCGTGCGGAGAGCGGCCGTCGTAAGGAAGCACTTCGAGCGCGGGAAGATGGACCACGCGATGGCCCGGCTTGTCGGTGACAGCGCGATAAAACCAACGGAGCGGCTCGACGAGAGCTTCGGCGCGTTGGTTCGATTCGACGATGAAGACGGCGGGACGGCCCAGTTCGGCGGCGACGAGAGTGGCGAGGAGAGTTTTCGCGGGGTCGGTGAGCCCGTCGAGGCGCACGAATCTGCCGCTGCGGCGCAGTGTGTCCACCGCTTGCTCGACGACGGGTCGGCGACTCACCCGAGCGAAAAGCTCAGATACCAGAGAAAGAATCATGCGTTGAGATTTTTGATGCGTTCAATCAAGCGCGCGGTGGAATGGCCGGGCTCGAGAGGGATGAGAATCAGTTTGCCCGGGGCCGATGCGGACGATTTCTCACTCGGAGTAGCTGCTTTATCGAGGCCGGGGTTGCCGCCTTTCACGATCGCATGGGGGGCCAGCCGGGCGGCGAAAGACGGCAAAGATTCGGAATCGATCTCCACCGCGAAATCCACAGAGGCCAGAGCAGCAATAATTTCGGCGCGTTCGGTGGAAGGAGTTACCGGCCGGCCATGGCCAAGCAGCTCGGGTGAGGAAACGCGGCGATTGCGCGAGCCCGCGTCGCTCTCAATCCCCACTACGACGACATCTCCGAATGAGCGAGCTTGTTCGAGCAGGCGAACATGGCCGGGATGCAGCAGATCGAAGGCGCCGCTGGCGAACACAACGCGCTTGCCGTTGCGTTTCCACCCGGTGCGTCGGAGAATTAATTCATCTTGAGAAATTACGCAGCCCAAGTTTCCGCTCTCACCATTCACCACGACGCTTGGTTGCAAAAACACTATTCTAACACGCGCTCAAAATGACAGGCCTAAAGCGATGAAGCTCTGGGAGCTTGGTCTCGCGATCGGAGGAGCGATTTGCCTGCTACTGGGAGCGGCGTGGATCCGGCGTGGCGAACTACCCAGAAAAGACTTCGTGCTCGATGCGGGCGGCTGCGGCGTTCCGGTCACCGAGTATGACCCTCCGGCGGGCGTGAATCCCGCTGGATCTGCGGTGGTGCTTCACGGCCTTTCTGCAAATCGCAGGGTGATGGCCTACCTGAGCGAAGACATCGCCGGGCATGGCCTGAGAACATACGCCCTGGATCTGCCCGGCCATGGCGATAATCGTGAGGCGTTTACATTTCCGCGGGCACAGCTATGCGCGACGGCCGCGGTGGAAACTTTGATTCGCGAAGGGAGGATCGATCCGCGCACCACGGCGCTGGTGGGCCATTCGATGGGCGCTGCGGTCGCGATTCGCATGGCCGATCGCGAGCCGGTGGTCGCGACGGTCGCGATATCGCCTGCGCCGATGAAACTGCCGTCGCGAATGCCCGCAAATCTGCTGGTATTCACGGCGCAATTTGATATCCCGCCCCTGACGAAAGAAGCGAAGGACTTGGAGGCAGCTGCTGGAGGCGATCGGAAAGAGGCGGAGGATTTTGCGCAATTGCGCGCATTTGACTTGGAGCGTATTCCGTTTGCAACGCACACAAGTCTGTTGCTCGATCGCCGCGTGGCTCACCGGTCGGAGCTGTGGGCGATGCGGGCGTTGTTTCCGAGCGTCGCTACCGAGACTCTCGCTTTGAACGTCGATTTGGCTACCTACGAGACGTTCAATTTTGGGCGGCGGCGTCTGGCGGGAGCTATGCTCGGTTTGGTGGGGCTTCTGATGGTTTTTCCGTTTGTTGCCAGCGCTGTCGTTCAAGTGTTCTGGATATTTCGAAGTGTTGGGAGCCGGGCAGATTCGGCGCAGGCGACCGATCTGCATGACGATTCGCGCACCGATTCATTGGATCGCGTTCCCGGCCGCGTGTTGATACTTTTCGAGGGAATTATCTGCGCTCTGACTGGCGCGCTCTTATTAATGGTCTTCGTTCCGCTGAAATTTCTGCACGTCTACTCCGGCGATTATCTTGCATCGCTGGTTTTGATCTATGGAGCGATGCTGCTCATTTTGAATCGCGTGAGCGCGCGCGGGGCATTTTCGCTGGACCTCGCGACGAAAATCGCAGCTACTGCACTGGGCATTGGCACGATTCTCGCAGTTGGAGCTTGGCTGAACTGGCAGTTAACGGACGGCTGGCTCAATGCGCCGCGGTGGCTGCGGTTTTGCGCGCTGGTGCCGGTGCTGTGGATTCTTGCGTACGCTGAGGAAGTAGTGCTTGGGCCGGTTGATTCGGGCTGGCGACGGGCGATTCGATTTGGGTTTGCGATGGCGCTTCGGCTGGAACTCTGGCTCGTTTGCGCAATCGCGTATTACGAACTGGTGAGCGGGCAGGTGCTGATCCTCCTTCTTGTCACGGCTCTCGCTGTATTTTCCATCTTGCAGAGACTCGGTACCGATGCGTTACGGAGGCGCACTAGCTCCGCCCCGGCCGCCGCCCTCTTTGGTGCTATACTCGGCGCTTGGTTGATTGCGTCGGTGTTCCCACTGACCTGACCCACGGAATGAAACAAATTGCAATTGTCGGAGGCGGTCCTGCTGGTGCGCTCTGTGGCGAGCGGCTGGCGACTGCGGGATTTGAAGTCACAATTTTTGATGAGCGGTTGGCATGGGAGAAGCCCTGCGGCGGCGGCTTAACGCATAAAGCCATCGAAACTTACCCTTTCCTGCTCGAAACATTGCACCCCAAGAGGATCATCCGCACTGCGGAGCTGATTTCGAGCCGTGGGCATCGAGCCAGGTTCGAAATGAACGATCCGATCGTGATTTATGCGCGGAAGGTTTTGAACGGACTTTTGCTGGATCGAGCGGTAGCGGCCGGCTGCACCACGATTTGCTCTCGGGTTACTGAAATTGACACAAATGGCGCGAGAGTGAGCCTCTCGATCGGGGGTGGAGAGAAGGCTGAAGCAGATTTCGCGGTGCTCGCCGCCGGAGCGCGCAATCAATTGCTTCCGGAGACGACCGCTCTAGGCGCGCGCGATCTTGAAATGACGCTTGGCTATTTTGTTCCTACCGAAGAAGACATCCTGAAAGTGAAATTCCTGAAGCAGTTCGAAGGCTACCTCTGGTCGTTTCCGCGCGCAGACCACATTTCGGTGGGAATTTGCGCGAAGCTGGGCCAGACCTCCAGCCAGGAATTGCGCGGGCATCTCGAAGATTTTATTTCCAAAGAAAACATTCCAATGGAAGGTGCGCAGCTGTACAGCCACGTGTTGCCATCACCACAGGCGCAGACAATTCGGGGACGCAAGATCGCCGGTCGAAATTGGGCCCTGGCGGGTGATGCGGCTGCTTGCGTTGATCCGATTACAGGCGAAGGGCTTTACTACGCGCTACGGTCCGGCGATTTGCTGGCGCAAGCGATTGTGGACGGGCAGCCGGCGCAGTATCCGGAACGGTTGCGGGCCGCGTTTTCCGCGGACCTGGAATTTGCCGCCAATATTGCGCGCAAAGTGTTTCGAGGGATATTTCTTGGCGGAGCAATTACCACGCGAATGGTTCAGCTGATCAATTACTCTCCAACGTTTCGCGACCTGATGCGCGATATTTTCAGCGGCTCGCAGGATTATAGGGGCCTCAAGCGCCGGCTGTGGAGCCAGCTTGGTATCACGATGGCCGAGTTCGCACACAGTTTTCTCGATCCGCGCTGCGTTCGAAGCCCCGCAGAAGCCGCAACGCGCGAACCTTCCTGATGACGACCCGGGATCGCCGCCCGCGTTTAGGCCTGGAATCTGCGATAGAGAAAATCGTTCCTCGCGAATGGACTCTCGTCCATTTCAATCCACAACTGCCGCCCGTGCTTTCAACGCCTGCGATGATCGGCATGATGGAAGTAGCGGCAGAGCAAGCGGTTCAGGCCGACCTGCCTGCCGGAGCCATCACTGTTGGTACGCGAATTGAAGTGGACCATTTGAAAGCGGTGCCGGAAGCAACATCCGTTCGAGCCACAGCGCGGCTAGTAGAGTACAAGGACGCTTCATGGTTTTCGAGGTGGAAGCCAGCACCGGCGAACACGTAATTGGCCGGGGACGCGTCTATCGAGCGATCGTGGAACCCGCGAAATTCCAGGCGCAAGCCAACACTTACGCGCGGAAATCCTGATCCGTGCTTCTTTCGCCCACGAAGTGCCGCCACTCTCTGCGTCGAATTCTTCACTTACCCGTCCGCGCTGAACGAGCAAGAAGTCGGAATCGCTCGAGAGCTATTTCAGCGCGTCAGCGCCGGCCTGTGCGCATTGCGCATCCTGCGCGGAAGTACCTCCCGACAACGCGATGGCGCCTACAATTTTGCCCTCCATCACGATAGGAATACCTCCCTCCAGCGGCGTCGCACCTTCCAGGCCCAAATACCGGAGCCCGTAGCCGCCCTTGGAAACCTAGTCCTGAAACCATTTCGTGGGCCGCTTGAAGAGCGCTGCCGAGCGCGCCTTGCTGATTGCAAACTGGGCGCTGCCAGTCTGCGTGTTGTCGATCTTCTCGTAATAGACAAGAATGCCGCTGGGATCCACCACGGCGAGGGCCATTGTCCAATTGTTCTTTCGCGCCTCCGCAATCGCAGCGGCGGCAGCCTTCTTTGCGTTTTCGAGCGAGATCGGTGGCCCGTAAGGATTCGGCATCTGCTGTGCCTTCAGGCTGGCGGCGCCGAGAAGGATGGTCAGGACAGCCAGGAATCTAAAGATGGATCGCGAGATCATGATCTTTCCTCCGAGCATCCTTCGCGATTGATCATACGGTTCTGCTATCCACGTCGTGACGAAGGATCGGTGCGGAACTATATAACACAGCAGGGATGAAATACGGAGCGACGGTGGCCCGAAAATCGGCTGCGGACTTTCTGAGAAGTTGCCGAGCGGCTTGACCGGCCCTATTCACAAGCGATACATTCAATCTCGTCTGAAAACGGCGCTGAAAGGCGCCGAGTCTCTGCAACACGTGCCGGAGTGGTGGAACTGGCAGACGCGCCGGACTCAAAATCCG
>DATFSH010000101.1:0-5185 GCA_035262725.1 Candidatus Acidiferrales bacterium
GTCGCCGCTCAGCCCGGAATGATACAGCGTATGCGTGAGACGTTCGGTTCCTCCGCAATTGCGTTGATTCAACCGCACGACATTGAAGCCCGCGATCCACGCTTTCTCCGCGATCCCTAGCATATAACCGGACTCCGATGAGCCTTCGAGACCGTGTAAGAGAACGATCGTCGCGTGGTTGACCGGATTCTTTTGCCAGTGACATTCAGCGCGTACCTGCGTTCCCGGCTCGACTTCAAAAAGCCGAGAAGTGCTGGCAGGAAGCCGCGCGAACCTGCGCCTCCAGAACGTGGCGGCAATCGTCATCGCGTGCGGGTTGCGCAGCCATCGCGACGGAATGAAATCTTTCATAGCATCCATAGTAGGCAGCCGGCGGCAATCGCGCAACTTAGCAGACCACGCACACTTCTTGATTTCGTCTCGCGATGCGCCTAAAATAACTTTTTAATCGTGAGGGTAAGTTGCGACAATTGAATCGCGGTCGAGCCCAGCGAATCCGGCTGGGCTGAGTTGTTTATGGCCTCATTTTCGCGTGACGCGAAGCAATACGAAGACGTAGGAGAAATTGATGAGTGACGGCGCCATCCCGGAAGGGCTGACGTTTGACGATGTTCTACTGCTGCCGGGTAAATCCTCTGTCTTGCCAACTCAGGCGGACACACGCACGTGCCTGGCTCGCAACATCCCGCTGAATATTCCTATCGTAGCCGCCGCGATGGACACGGTGACTGACTCGCGCCTCGCAATTGCGATTGCGCGTCAGGGTGGAATCGGATTTATTCACCGCAATATGAGCATCGAGCGGCAGGCTGAAGAAGTGGATCGTGTGAAGCGATCGGAAAGCGGGATGATAGTAGATCCGGTGACGATTGCTCCGGAAATGTCGGTGCGGCAGGCGCTCGACATTATGACGAAATACCGCGTCTCAGGATTGCCGGTAACGCGCGGGACGCGGCTGGTTGGGATCCTGACCAACCGCGACCTTCGATTCGAGCGCAACCTCGACCAACCGGTGAGCGCCGTGATGACGAAGGATAATCTCGTCACCGTGGCAGTGGGCACCACGCTCGACGAAGCCGAACGAATCCTGCAAAAGCACCGGATCGAGAAACTCTTGGTGGTCGACAACGAATTCAATCTCAAAGGTCTGATCACCGTAAAAGATATCCAAAAGAAAATTGAGTTTCCGAGCGCCACCAAGGATGAACAAGGGCGCCTGCGGGTGGGTGCTGCGATCGGGGCGACCGGCGACTATCTCGAGCGCGCTGAAGAACTTGCAAGGGAGAAGGTTGATGTGCTCGCTATCGATACCGCCCACGGACATACCACACGGGTGATGGACGCGATTCGAGCGGTGAAGCATAAGTTCCCCGGAATTCAGTTGCTCGCCGGAAACGTCGCAACTGCCGAAGGCGCGCACGATCTGATTTCACTAGGTGTCGACGGACTGAAGGTTGGCATTGGTCCCGGTTCCATCTGTACCACACGCGTCGTGACTGGCGCGGGTGTTCCGCAAATTACTGCAATTATGGAATGCTCGCGGGCAGCCAAGAATTTTGGCGTGCCAATCATCGCCGACGGGGGAATTAAATTCTCGGGCGATATTACGAAGGCAATCGCGGCAGGCGCATCCACAGTGATGATTGGCGGCTTGTTTGCCGGAACCGAAGAATCGCCAGGCGAGACGATTCTCTACCAGGGCCGCACGTTCAAGTCGTACCGCGGGATGGGATCTCTGGGCGCGATGGAAGCAGGCTCTGCGGATCGTTATTCGCAAGAGCTAGCCGGCCGTGGCAAATCTGTCCCTGAAGGAATCGAAGGGCAGGTCCCGTACAAGGGTCCTCTTTCGGCGCTCGTTGACCAGCTGGTGGGCGGACTGCGAAGCGGAATGGGCTATTGCGGCGCCGAGAATTTGAAGGAGTTGCAAGAAAAGAGCCGCTTCATTCGCATTTCATCAGCAGGTCTGCGTGAAAGCCACGTCCACGACGTAATCATCACACGAGAAGCTCCTAACTACCGGCTTGAGTAAGGCACCACATCCGGAGGACCGACCCGCGGCGGTGTGTCTGGCGGGGTGGTGCTAGAGTGCGCTGGCTGAAATATTGGTGGCCGGCGATTCTTTGGGCAGTGGTGATCTCGACGTTCTCCACTGGAACTTTCACCAGCGAAAATACCTCCCGAGTGATTATTCCGATGCTCCGCTGGCTCCTTCCGCATGCTGGGCCCGAAACACTTTCTCTGATTCACTACGTCATAAGAAAGAGCGGGCACTTCATCGAGTATTTTGTCTTGGGCCTGCTTTTAATTCATGCCCTGCGGGCTGGGAAGCGTGACTTCAGTCTACGTTGGGCTCTGATGGCAGTCTTGATCGTCGCGGGGTATGCCTCTCTCGACGAATTTCACCAGCGATTCGTACCAGGACGCGGGGCGGCAGTATCCGACGTGCTGCTCGATACCACGGGGGGTGCGGCGGCACAGTTGGTTGTCGCGGCGTTTATGCGCTGGCGAGGCGCTCGCACGGGTCGAGAGGCAAGCGGCACGGCATGAACGGATGCCGACGTTCGCGGCCCAGATTGAAATTAACTGCTAAAGGGATGATTTGAAGGATGCTTGGACGCATCGCGAGGTTAACGGCAACCTTGTTGCTGTTTTTAGCGCTCGATTTTTCGAGTGTTTTCGCTGCGGAGCCGCTGCATTACGAACTTGGCTTTGAGCGTCCCAGCACGCATTTAATAGACATAACGATCCGCGCCTCAGGGCTTGAAGGAGCCACGGTAGACTTTGCGATGCCGGATTGGGCGCCCGGTTCTTACTACATTCAGAACTATGCTGTGAATGTGCAGCGCTTTCGCGCTACGGGCCCAAGCGGAAAAGAACTCGCCTGGCGAAAGACCGACAGCCAGACGTGGCGGGTAGAGCTCTCAGACGCGAACTCCGCGACGATTCAGTACCAGATATTCGGAGACACGCTCCGCAACAATCAAGCGCAGTTTGACGAACGGCACGCTTTCATTGGCGGGCCTTCGGTGTGGATGTACCTGGTGGGAGGCAAAGATCGTCCGATTGAACTCACGATCGCAACGCCTGCGGGCTGGAAGGTGGCGACGGGAATGGAGCACACGTCAGACCATGCGTTCCATGCCGAGAATTACGACTGGTTTGCCGATGCGCCACTGGAGATTTCAGATTTTGCCGAAAAGAAATTCCAGGTCATGGGGTCCACCTATCACGTGATCGTCCATGACATCGAAGGCGGCCAGGACTTTTCGAAATTTACGGCTGACACCCAGAAATTCGTGGAACAAATCGTCCCGATATTTGCTTCCGTGGC
This sequence comes from Candidatus Acidiferrales bacterium, assembly GCA_035262725.1. Classification (GTDB taxonomy): domain Bacteria; phylum Acidobacteriota; class Terriglobia; order Acidiferrales; family UBA7541; genus Palsa-295. Next base: position 3,332 of record DATFSH010000101.1, read on the forward strand.
AGGCACAGCCTCACAGGGCGCTCCGTTCAAGGATTACTACTTCTTGTTTCACATCTGGCCCGGCACCGGCGGCGGCCTCGAGCACCTCAATTCGACCCAAATCAATTTTCAAAAGGATTGGAACGACGAGAGCCCCGCGGAAAATTATGGCACGCAGTACGAGTTGAAACTGTTTGTCGCATCCCACGAATTCTTCCATGCATGGAACGTGAAGCGGCTGCGCCCGCGCCCGCTTGGCCCTTTTGATTATTCGCAGATGGTGCACACCCCGTCCCTTTGGATATCCGAGGGGCTCACAAGCTACTATGGCGCGCTTGCGCTCGTTCGTGCGGGCTTGATCACGCCACAACATTATCTCGACAACATCGCGAAATTGCTGACGAAATTTGATTCCCAGCCGGGACGAAGCGAACGCAGCATTGAGGATACGAGCTGGGACACGTGGTTTCCCAACGCCGGAGTAGTGCAACAGAAGAACAACCTTGCGAATACCTGGTATTCCTATTACGACGGCGGGCAGGTGATGGGACACATTCTTGATTTTGCGATTCGTGAGAAGACGAACAATCAGAAGTCGCTGGACGACTGGATGCGGCTGCTCTACTCACGTTATGCGCTTCCCAAGCCTGGCTTCGAGCCCGAAGATACAATTCACGCGGCGTCAGAAGTGGCCGGAGGGGATTTGAGCGACATCTTCACCCGCTACATCAGCGGAAAGGATTCGATTCCATACGAGAAATATTTTGCCTACGCGGGAATCGCGGTGACGTCAAAGGTGGATTCGACGAAGCCGTGGATCGGAGTGGAAATCAAGAAAGGCGAAGATGGACGGTTCACGATCCGGAACGTAGTTCCGGGCAGTCCAGCGGAGAAAACAGGACTCGAGCTCGACGATATAGTGATAGCGTTCGATGATCGCGCCGTAGGCCCCGGAGGGCCTGCCGAGGCTGTGAGCGAGCACAAGCCGGGGGACGCTGTTCGTGTGTTGGTTATGCGCCTTGGGCGGATACAGGAGATATCTCTGACGATCGGATCAAATCCTCACGCAACATATACCCTCAAACCTGTGGAGCACCCGACCCCGCAGCAGAAGGCGATTTACGATTCCTGGCTGGGGATTAAGTCGAAATCGTAGGTGCGAGAAAAGAAAAAAGGCCCGCGTCGGACAGATCGGCGCGGGTCTTTCAATTCCTTTCAGAAAATTACTTCTTGCTTGAGGCGACTTCCTTCTCTTTTTCCTTCTCGTTCTCTTCCGGCGCTTCCTCTGCACGTCCTCTGCGCGGCTTCTTCTCTTTCTTTTTCAGTTCAGAGCCGATGAATTCGAGAATCGCGAGTTCCGCGCCGTCACCGATCCGCCAGCCTGCGCGAACGATGCGTGTATAGCCGCCCGGGCGATCCGCGAAGCGTGGAGCGAGATCGGAGAAAAGCTTCTTGGTCGCATCCGGGGTCATGAGGAAAGCGGCCGCCTGCCTTCGGGCATGCAACGAGTCTCGTTTGCCGAGTGTGATCATGCGCTCGGCAATGGGACGAGCCGTCTTGGCGCGAAGCAGCGTGGTATGGATGCGCTCCTTCTCAATCAGGTTTGTGACCAGATTGCGGAGCACCGCGCGGCGATGCGCCGGCTGCTTTCCGAGTTTTGAACCTGAAATAAGGTGTCTCATGGTTCGAACCGTGGCTTAGAGAGCCGTGGCGTCTCCTTCGGAAGGCGGAGGAGCCGTCTGGCTGGGTAGCGGCGGCCAGATGATGCGACCGTGCTCGTCGAATTTCATTCCCAGACTGAGGCCCATCTTCACCAGTATATCTTTGATTTCATTCAGCGACTTGCGGCCGAAATTCTTGGTCTTCAGCATTTCG
>DATFSH010000102.1:0-29102 GCA_035262725.1 Candidatus Acidiferrales bacterium
GGATTCGATTTTGGCATGGGAGGTTTGAGCGTATGCAGAACGCCCGGAATTTGCAAGGTGCGGCCTTACATTCGACTTCGTGCGTGGACATATTTAGAGCGGCGAGCGAAAGAGGACAGGCAAGAGTGCCTGTCCCACCAAAGCAACAGAATCCCTCGGGACCGGGTGAGGCCAGAGTGTTTTAGGTCTATTTTTTGATGGCGCGGACGATGAGGAGCAGGACGACGGCGCCGACCGTGGCCATCACGAGCTGGCCGATGAGGCCGTAGGCGGCGAGGCCCAGCAACGTGAAAATCCAGCCGCCCAGGATGGAGCCGACGATGCCGACGACCAGGTCCATCAACGTGCCCATGCCCTGGCCCTTTACAATTTTGCCGGCGATGAAACCTGCGAGGATACCGATGATGATTGTCCAGAGCAGCCACATGTCGCGCCTCCTAGCGTGAGATTTTAGATTGAACCCGTGCGCCCAGATGAGCCGATGAACCTAAAACCTGATTGAGTTGAGTGGCGGCACTGTAACACAGTTCCCGCGAGACACAACGGGAGGCCCTGTCCACGAGGAATGTTAGAATCTGGCCGCGTGTTCGGGTGCAAAACCATGATGATGTAAGGCACTCGAATGACGCGGGCTAGCTATCGGCTGCGCGGGCGGCTCTTAGAGCCGCCCTACGGGGAGAAGGACAGGCGGGCGATGGACGAGAGCGACATTCGAAGTCTTCTGGAAGCGGTGAAGCGCGGGCAGCAGACCGTGGACAGCACCGTGGCGAAGTTGCGGCGGATGCCGTATGAGGATCTGGGCTTCGCGAAAGTGGACCACCACCGGGGATTGCGCCAGGGCTTTGCGGAGGTGGTGTTTGCGCGGGGCAAGACTCCCAGGCAAGTGGCGGAAATTGTGCGAGCGATGCTGCGGGCGAAAGCATCGCACAACATTCTGATCACGCGCGCAAACATGAAGACTTTTGCCGCGGTGAGGCCGGTGGCGCGCGCGGCGAAATTGCGGGCCGAATTCCACGAACTTTCTGGGACGATTTCGATCGAGCGCAGCCGCAAGACGCAAGGCAAGGGGCTGATTCTGGTGGTCACGGCCGGGACGAGCGATATTCCCGTGGGCGAAGAAGCGCTGGTCACGGCGCGGTCGATGGGCAATCGCGCCGAGGCGATTTATGACGTGGGCGTCGCGGGCCTGCATCGCCTGCTCGAGCACCGCGACAAATTGGCGGAGGCGCGAGTGATTATCTGCGTGGCGGGAATGGAAGGAGCGCTGCCGAGCGTGGTGGCCGGGATGGTTTCGGCTCCGGTGATTGCGGTGCCGACGAGCACAGGGTACGGGTCGAGCTTCGGAGGATTGACGGCGCTGCTCGCCATGCTGAACAGCTGTGCTTCGAACGTGAGCGTGGTGAATATTGACAATGGATTTGGGGCGGGGTGCGTGGCTAGCGTGATTAATAAGCTGTGAAGAGAGACAAGGAGGCAGGGAAGCAAGGAGGCGAGGAGGCAAGGAGGCAGGGAAGCAAAGAGCTAATGAGGAGCGAAGAGGCAGCTAAAGCTTGCCGGGGGCTTCCAGCAGAAAGTCGTGCATGTTGGTGGTTGCGGGCTCGGCGTTAAGCTGGCGCATCATCAGAGCGATTTGGCCGCGGTGGTAAGTGGAATGGTTCGCGAGATGCTGCATCAGGCTCCCAAGCTTGAAATGTTTTGTTCGGAACGGAACCATTCTCTCCAGAGACTCATTCGTAGCGCGATTCACAAATTCGATCTGCCGCTTTTCGACTTCCGCCCACTTCGCTTGCACTGCGGACACATTCGGAAATTTATTTGGATCAAATATGGCAGCGAGGCGCGCGTCCAAATCGGTGTGGAACGCGGCATCGGGAGCAGGCTCGTTCCAATATTCGAGCCAGGCCCATTCGCCGGCGACGATATGAACGAGCGTGTCGCGCAGGGAGTGGAATGCGCCGCCTAAGTCGCGGGTGAACTGTTCGACGCTGAGCGCGGAAGCTGCCTGGAAGACCCTGTGGTTGGCCCAGCGGTCATATTCGTAGAGCAGCTGAATGTCGTCTTTGTTCATGTGGGAGTTTGCGGCGATTTTTTTTGGCCTGCGAAGTTTACATCATTATCGCTATTCAGCGAAACGGGCGCGAAGCAAGGAGGCAGGAGACATGGAAGCAAGAAGCAAAGAAAGAAAAAGTTCGTCAGGGTTTTAGCAGGACCTTCAGGACTCCTTTTCTTTGTGCAAATTCCACCGCTTTGCTGGCATCGGAGAGTGAAAACGTGCGCGTGATCAGCGGGCGCGGGTCGATGAGTTTCGCGCGCAGCAGGGCGATGGCTTTTGCGAAAGGGCCGCAGCGGGAGCCCAGCATCGAGATTTCGTTGACGACGATGGGCCAGGATTCGATGGGGACGGCGCCGTGAAATGTGGATTTCAGGACGAGTGTGCCGCGCGGCTCCGTGAGGGCAATTGCGAGCGCGAGGCCGGCGGGAGAGCCGGTGGCTTCGACGACGAGGGGAAATCTCTCTTTTGGCGCGCGGTTTTTGGGGGCTGCGCGATCGCCTCGGTCCTGCGTGGTTTTGACTCCGTTGCGGCGGGCGAGCGCGAGTTTTTCGGGATGCTTGCCGAACATTGTGACTGGAATGCCGGTGGAAACGAGAACCATGGCGATCAGTTGGGCTAGCTTTCCATCACCCAGCACGGCTGCTTTACGGAATGCGCTGACGCGAATTTGAGCGAGGATTTCGCAGGCTGCGGCGAGAGGTTCGATGAAGACGCCTTCCTCGTCGGTGACCGTGTTGGGGATGGCGTGGAGATTTTCGAGCGGCAAGGCAAGGAATTCCGCGAAGGCGCCGTCGTGAGCGACGATTCCGAGAACTTTGCGGCGGGCGCAATGCGTTTTCAGTCCGCGGCGACAAGATTCGCACACGCTGCGGAAGCCGAGGGCGGCGCAGGCGATATTGATTTCGCTGGCGACGCGGCGTCCGAGCCAGCTTTTCTTTTCATGGCTTCGCGCGGCACGTACATCTATTACTTCGCCGATGAATTCGTGGCCGGGCGTTCCGCGAAAATTGTGGTAGCCGCGAAGGATTTCGAGGTCCGTGTTGCAGATGCCGGCGAGGCGCACGCGGATGAGAGCCCAGCCGCGGCGGAGCGTGGGCAAGGGCTTGCGGGTTGCGGTTAACGCGTGATTTCTTATCGCGAAGGCGAGCACGGATCCTCTCTCGAGCAAGAAATTTAGAATTTGAAATTTGAAATTTCAAATAAAAAAAGCGTGCGTGGCAAGGTCGGGATTTGGGTGATCTAAACCGCCCCGGCGAGCCGGGGCTTATGAAAGCGGGGGCAAGCCCCCCGCACTCCATAGATTTATTGGCATGCGGCGACGAGGGCTGCGGCGAGGGCGGGTTCTTCGTCGGGGAAGACGGTGCGCAGGTCGAGGATGAGGCGATTGTCTTCGATGCGGGCAATCACTGGGGGGCCGCTGGCGGGTTTGCGGAGGCGGGTGTCGAGCGCGGCGGGGGAGAATTGCGGCGACGAAATTGAAATTAAGTGGGTGGGAAGCTGCTGGTCGGGAGTGGAGCCGCCGCCGATCACCGAGAAGCCGGGGCGCAGTTCAATCGCGACGCTAGCGTTAGCGAGTGCGTGGCGAAGTTTGGCTGTGAGGCTTTCCGCGCGCTGCGCGATTTCAGCGGCGGACGCGCGGATCATGCGGAGAGCGGGAATTTCATCGAGGGCGCCTCGAAGATATGCGTTGAGCGTGATTTCGAGAGCCGCGATGGTGAGCTTGTCCACGCGCAGGGCGCGGAAAAGCGGATTGCGGCGGATGCGTTCGATGAATTCACGTTTGCCGGCGATGATGCCGGCTTGCGGGCCGCCGAGAAGTTTGTCGCCGCTGAAGCTGACGACGTCGATGCCGGCCTCGAAACTGGCGCGTGCCAGCGGCTCATGGATTCCGCTGGCGGAAAGATCGGCGAGGCATCCGGAGCCGAGGTCCTCGTAGACGGGCACGCTCAAGCGGCGGCCGAGCGCGGCGATTTCGTCGAGAGCGGGCCGCTCGGTGAAACCGGTGATGCGGAAATTTGAAGGGTGGACGCGAAGGAGCAGGCGGGTGCGCTCGCCATGGGCGCGTTCGTAATCGCGGATGCGCGTGCGGTTTGTGGTGCCCACTTCGCGGAGGACGGCGCCGCTTTCGGACATGATGTCTGGAATGCGGAAGCCGTCGCCAATTTCGATCAGCTCACCGCGCGAGACAATGACTTCGGCATTTTTCGCGAGCGTATTGAGGACTAGAAAAACGCCGGCGGCGTTGTTGTTGACAACAATCGCTGCTTCGGCCCCGACGAGCTGCGCCAACAGGCGGGCGGTGTGAACGTCGCGCTTGCCGCGCTCGCCACTTTCGACGTCGTATTCGAGGTTCGAGTAGCGTGCAGCGGTGGAGGCAATTTCGGCGGCTGCAGCGGCAGGGAGAGGAGCGCGGCCGAGATTTGTGTGCAGGATGACGCCAGTGGCGTTGACGACAGAGATGAGCGACGGTGCGAGGAGGGCGTCGACGTGTTGGATGATGCGCGATTCGATCGCGGCAGCGCTTGGTGCTGCGGCCGTGGCGGAGGCGACATCCTGCTTAAGCTCGTGGCGCAGTTCGGCGAGGACTGTGCGGGCTGATTGGGTGACGACGTTGCGACCGGCCTTTTCGACGAGCGCGGCGAGATGCGGGCGAGTGAGAAGCTCGTCGACGGAGGGGATTTCGCGCAGGCGGGCGGATGGATTAGGTTGCAGTTTCGCGGCGGGATCGACCGGAGGCGCCATGGCTAAGGTATTTGAGCACAGTGTGATACGGCTGGCAATTGCCGGCGCTATTTGCTTTGCGCGCGGGGGATTTCCCTTTGCGACAAGCTGGGGCACGAGAAAGTTGACGCTCCGGGCGAGGCCTTCTAGGCTGGAGTTACCCCATTATTCGCTATGGCCACCATCGACGAAGACCTTAATCAGATAGAACGCGACGTGCGGACGCTGAAGATCGAGTACGAACAGTTCTTCGGCGGCGGGCGTTCACGGCCGCCCACGGATACGCAATGGCGCGTGGATACGCTGGTACGGCGGTATGCGGAACGGGTGGCTGAGCTGAGCTCCGGGCAGCGATTCCGTTATAACAACCTGACGCAAACCTATGCGAAGTATCAGGACTTGTGGCGCAAGAAGCTGCTGCAGAAAGAAGGAGGCGTGAGTTTACGACATTTCGGTGCGGCGGCCAGGGCAATCGAGGCGCAGCGGTCGCGAGAAAATGCCCACCGGCAAAAAGCGGCCGATGCGGAAGCGGTCGCGATCGCAGCGCGTCCCGAGCATCACGCCACGCCGCATCCTGCCGATACAGCCGTGGCGGACGCGCTGCCGCAAGCAAAAAAGGCGCGCGAAGCGGCGGCGTTTGCGCTATCGTTTTCCGATCCCGAGCACGAAAAACCCAAGGTACAGCAGCTCTACAGGAAGCTGATTGAGGCGCGGTCTGCCGCAGGCGACACGGCGAGTGTACCGAGCCTGAAAGATTTCGAGCGGTTCGTTTTGCAAAAGACGACGGATCTTAAGAATAAGGGCGGGCACGAAATCGAATACACGGTGACTGTGGAAGCAGGGCGCGTGAAATTGAAGGCGAGGATTTCGAGTTGATTGCGCGTTTGGGGTAGCGCTCCTCTTTTCAACTTCCTTTCAACTCTTCAACCTGGATGTTTTCTGTACAGGGCATCTCTTCCGTAATTTCTTCTGTGCGCTTACACTGGACGGCCGTCTGCGGATGGGAGGTTCGTCGTGACTGTGGATTCACCTGTGAAGCGCGCATTGATCAGCGTGTTCGATAAAACTGGAATCGTCGAATTCGCGCGCAAGCTTTCGGCTTTGGGAATTGAAATTGTTTCGACCGGCGGTACCGCAAAAATGCTGCGCGATACCGGCATTGCGGTGCGTGATGTGACGGAGTTGACGGGCTGGCCGGAAATGCTGGGCGGGCGCGTGAAGACGCTGCACCCGAAAGTTCACGGCGGAATTCTGTACCAGCGCGGGAAGGCGGAAGACCGGAAGCAAGCGGAAGAACATGGAATTCAGGCGATCGATCTGGTGGTGGTGAATTTGTATCCGTTTTCGGCGACGGCGGCGAAGCCCGGCGTGACGGCGGTGGACTTGATCGAGAACATTGATATTGGTGGGCCGGCGATGGTGCGATCCGCGGCGAAAAATTTCGAGAGCGCCGGTGTGGTGACCGATCCTGCGGATTACAGTGCGGTGGCGGCGGAGCTTCGAGAGAGGCGCGAGTTGAGTTTGGCGACGCGCCTTTCGCTTGCGCGCAAGGCTTACGCGCGGACGGCGCGTTATGACGGCGAGATCGCGACGGAACTCGAGCGACTGTCGGTGGAAAATGGCGAAGTCCGGATCGGCGGGCGCGAGACGCTTCCTGAGCGGATTCACATCGCGCTCGAGCGGCGGCAGGCGATGCGTTATGGCGAGAACCCGCACCAGTCGGCTTCGCTTTATATTCCAGCGGGGAGGCCGGCGGCAGGGCTGGCGGGCGCGCGGCAACTGCGAGGCAAAGAGCTTTCCTACAACAACCTGGTGGACCTGGATTCGGCGTGGGCGCTGGCGCGGGAACTCGACCGGGCGGGCGTGGCCATCGTAAAGCACAACAATCCGTGCGGAGCGGCGGAGCAGGATTCCTTGCGCGACGCCTACCTGAAAGCGCTGGAGTGCGATCCGGTCTCGGCGTTTGGCGGCGTGATGGCTTTCAACCGCGCGATCGATGCGGCGACGGCGGAAGAAGTGGCGAAGTTGTTTGTGGAATGCATTGTGGCGCCTGGATTCGAGGCTGGGGCGCTCGAGAAATTCGCGGCGAAAAAAAATCTGCGGCTGCTGGAAATGCCGCCGAAAGATGTTGCGGACGAACTGGAGATAAAGCGTATTTCCGGGGGAGTGCTGGTGCAGCAGGCGGACCGCCACGAGCTGAAGGCGGCGGGTTTGAAAGTGGTGAGCGAACGCGCGCCGAGCGATTCTGAAGTGCGGGCGCTGCTGTTCGGATGGAAAATCTGCAAGCACGTGAAATCGAACGCCATCGTATTCGCGCGCGAAGGGCAGACGGTGGGCATTGGCGCCGGGCAGATGAGCCGCGTGGATTCGGTGAAGATTGCGGTGATCAAAGCGGCGAATGCCGGTCTGTCATTGAAAGGGAGCGTGGTGGCGTCCGATGCGTTCTTTCCTTTTCCCGATGGCGTGGAAGAAGCAGGTAAAGCCGGCGCGGCGGCTGTGATTCAGCCGGGCGGGTCCATGCGCGATGCGGACGTGATTGCAGCCGCGAATCAGCTCGGAATGGCTATGGTTTTTTCCGGTGTGCGGCATTTCCGGCACTAGGGGTTACGGCTGGTGGCTTCTGGCGGTGAAAGGTAATTTCGGTCACCTGCGGTTCGCCCTCTGCGGGTTCGATCTCGGAGCGCTGGGTGTACGTGTCGGCATCCTGTCGCGTGAAGGTCAGGCGTTTCGGTTCACCATTTACCGTATTTACGAAAGTCGCTTTCGTTCCGTCCACGCTTTCGAGTTTCAACACAGTGGCATCTGATTTTTCCCAGGGTACCAACTCGGGCGTGAGGTGGCGGAGGTAGAATTGAATTCCTTCCTGCTTCTCGACGAACGAAAATAATTCCAACACGAGCGTCTTTTCGCGTTCGATAACCCGGAACAGGCCAGCGATTTCTCCAGCTTTCGGTTCGAGCCAAGTCTGTTCGGCTAAACGCGAACCCCATTCTCCGCGCCACTCCCCTGCGAGCCAGCCTAACTGGCCGAGTTTCGGTTGCTGAACTGCGGCCGTATGGATCTGTTCGGCTACTGGCGCAGACTCAGCCTTAGGGTTTCCTTCGCCCCGGCCGGCAGCTGCGGGAGGGGAGGTGCTGGCGGGCTTCTCCGTATGGTCTGCTGCGCCGCCCGACGCATCTTGTGCGCGAGCTACACCAGAAGCTGTAAGAAAACAGGTAAGCGTGGCGGCACCGAGTATCTGCAACCTACTGAATCCAAAACCTTTCAATCTGCCTCCGATAATTTCGATACCGAAATTCGTGTAGACAAAGCCGATGCTCCCTCAACTATGTGCGAAACACAACTAATTTTCCTTTTTAGGGGTATCCAGAACCGTTCGGCACGCGTCATACTCGGGGTTGCTGGAAAAAATGGGCATTCGGCCAGGAACACTCGCCTGGGAATACTTTGACGCCCTTCCTGCGGCTAGACCATAATGGAGTTTTGGAACGAGCGCATGAAAACAACTCTTGGCATAGCAATCTTAGCCCTCTTGGGAGCGCCGGCAAGCCAGGCGCAAGCGTCACAGAATTCCAACACCAAGGCTAACCAGGCTTACGGCAGCAAAGCGGCCCAGGCTTCCCCCTTATCTACTAAAACCGCGTCTGATACCACCGATCAAACCGCGCGCGCGGACCTTTACTACTACTTTGCGATGGGCCACCTGAACGAGCAGCAGTACGAGCTCACGGGCCGGTCCGAACAGGCCGCCGAGGCAATCGACTTTTACAAGAAAGCGCTGGCGCTTCGGCCCGGGTCACCGGTAATCATGGAGCGCCTGGCGGAGATCTATGCCAAGTCGCAGCGAATTCGCGACGCTGTGGCGCAAGCGCAGGAAGTTCTGAAGATTGACCCGAATAATCTCGCGGCTCACCGGCTGCTTGCACGGATTTACGTTCGCACGCTCGGCGACGCGAATGCCGGAGAGCTGCAGAAGGAAAATCTCGCGAAAGCCGTCGAGCAATTCAATGCAATTCTAAAGCTGGATCCCAAGGATACGAGCTCTGCACTGTGGCTCGCCCGTCTTTACCGTTTTGAGAATGAACACGCCGAGGCAGAAAAGATCCTGCGAAGTATCTTGGAACGCGACCCGGATAACGGACCAGCGCTCGAACAGTTGAGCCAGCTCCTGATGGATGCAGGGCGTCCACAGGAGGCAGTGGAACTGCTGAGCCAGGCGGCAGGAAACTCGTCGTCTCCCGACATCTACGACCTTCTCGGTGACGCGTACGCGCAGAACAAAGATTTCGCGAAAGCGGAAGAAGCTTACCGCCACGCCATCGAGCTTGACCCGGACGACCCGGGCCATCATCACGGGCTCGCGCAGGCGCTGTTATCGCAGGACAAGTACGCTCCGGCTCTGGATGAATACAAGCGGCTTTCGGAACTCGAACCGGGCACTTCGGAAAATTATCTGCGGATGGCGCAGTTGTACAGGCGGCTGGGCAAGTACGACGAGTCCGAATCAAGCCTCTTGCGCGCGAAGCAGCTCTCTCCGGGCAGTCTCGAAGTTCTCTATAACGAAGCTCTACTCTACGAAGATCAAGGCCGCTACGCTGACGCCGCAAAAGTTCTTACCGACGCCATTGCCGCGATGAAGAATCAATCCGGCGCAGAGGGGAACCCAAGCGCACTGGCGATTCTTTACGAGCAGCTGGGGCGCACCTACCGGGACCAGGAAAACTATACGGCGGCAGTGCAGACCTTCGAAGAAATGGGGAAACTGAACCCTGAGTCGCACAAGCGCGCTCAAATGCTGTTGATTGACACCTACCGCGAGAGCCACGACATCGATCGCGCAATTGCCGAAACTAAAAAAGCCCTGACGGATACGCCCAAGGATCAGAGCCTGATCGTCACCCTGGCTATGCTTTACGGCGAAAAAGCGGATTCGGCGTCAGCCACGAAACTGCTTACCGGCCTGCTGAAGGGCAATGACGGCGACCAGGAGGTTTATCTCGATTTGGCGCAGGTGCAGGAGCGCAGCCGCAAATATGCCGATGCCGAACGGTCCGCACAGAAAGCCGAGGAACTTGCGAAGGATTCCTCGGAGAAAGAAACGATCTGGTTCATGCTCGGAGCAATTTACGAGCGGCAGAAGGAATTCGACCGGTCAGAACAGGAATTTCGCAAAGTCCTGGAAGTGAATCCGAACAACGCCGCGGTTCTGAACTACTACGGTTACATGCTCGCTGATCGCAGCGTTCGCCTCGATGAGGCGCTTGCGCTGATTCAGCGCGCCGTGAAACAGGAGCCCAATAACGGCGCTTACCTCGACAGCCTGGGCTGGGCCTACTTCAAGCAGGGCAAGCTGGCCGAAGCGGAAGAGAATTTGCAAAAGGCCGTGTCGCGATCATCGCATGATCCGACCGTTCTCGGGCATCTCGCCGAGGTCTACATGAAGATGGGCCAGACCGAGCGGGCTGCCGCTTTGATGGAGCGCGCTCTAACGGAATGGCAGCGCGCGCTACCCGCCGATTACGAAGCCGAGAAAGTGACGGAGCTCGACTCGCAGCTCAAGACGCTGAAGCGGGCTCTCGCTCAAAAATCGCCACCAGATTCGGCCAAACCGCAGTAAGCTCCCCGCATGACCTTGCCGAAAAAGCGATCGCTGCAGCTGCGCGCGTTCGCGAAGATAAATCTATGCCTCCGTATCCTGGGCCGACGCCCGGACAATTACCACGAGCTGCGCACGATCTTCCAGACGATTTCGCTGCACGACACGCTAACGCTTTCTCTCGTGCCCAAAGGCATTTCTCTGGAGGTGAGCAATGCCGCGCTGCCGACGGGTCCGGAGAATCTGGTGTGGCGCGCCATCGATGCGATGCGGAATGAATTGAAGCTCAGCTTTGGCGTTCACGCACTGCTTGAAAAGCGGATACCGGTAGCGCGCGGCCTGGGTGGCGGATCGAGCGACGCAGCGGCAGCGCTGGTCGGCATGCTGCGCCTGACGAAAAAGAAAGTGCCGCTGGAACGCCTGATGGAAATTGCTGCAAGCCTTGGAGCAGACGTGCCGTTTTTTCTTTTCGGCGGCCGGGCGCTGGCCGTGAATCGTGGCGACGAAATCTACCCCCTTCCCGATACGCGCAAAGAGTCGATCGTTGTCGTGTCGCCGCGAGATATCGGCGTGAGCACGAAGGACGCTTACCAGTGGATTTCTGCGGAATTGACAAATCGCATGGAACCCCCTAAAATTTGGGGGTTCTGCGCTCTGTGCTGGAGCCGGCAGGAGAGGGTTGCGAACGATTTCGAGCAGCCCGTTTTCAGCCGTCATCCGCGCCTGAAGGAAATTCGGGACGGATTGCTCGAGCGAGGAGCCGCAGATGCCGCGCTGGCGGGTAGCGGGTCGGCGGTGTTCGGAATCTTCCGAAACCCAGCGCGTGCGCGCCGAGCCGCTCGTGCGTTTCCGGAAGATTCGGTTTTCGTCGTCGAAAGTGTTTCCAGGGAAAATTATGCCCGGGCACTCGGCTGGCGTGTGACCGGTTGAAGGACTGACTTTGGCTTTGGCCGACGAAAAGTTCAAGATTTTTTGCGGCACAGCGAACCCGGCGCTCTGCGACGCCATCTGCAGCTATTTGGGCGTGACGCGAGGACGCGCGGAACATGGGCAGTTCAGCGACGGCGAAACGCGCTACCAGATTCTGGAAAATGTGCGCGGCGCGGACGTCTTCGTGGTGCAGCCTTGCAGCCATCCGGTGGATTTCAACCTGATGCAGCTGCTGCTGATGATTGACGCGTTCAAGCGGGCATCGGCCTGGCGGATTACGCCGGTGATCCCGTACTACCCGTACGCGCGGCAGGACCGGAAGGACCGGCCGCGCGTGGCAATTTCAGCGAAACTCGTGGCGGATTTGCTCGAAACGGCGGGATCGAGCCGCGTGCTTTCGCTCGATCTGCATGCGCCGCAGATTCAGGGATATTTCAATATCCCGGTGGACCATCTGTTTGCGGCGCCGGTGCTGGTGGAGTACTTCCAGAAAAAGAAGCTGGGACCGATGACGGTGGTTTCGCCCGATGCAGGTGGCGTGGAGCGCTCGCGCTACTTCGCGAAGAAGATTGATGCGCCGCTGGCAATCGTCGACAAGCGGCGTATAGACGTGAACGTGAGCGAAGTGATGCACCTGATCGGAGACGTGGCTGGACGGCCAGCGCTCGTTGTGGACGACATTATTGATACCGCCGGAACGCTGGTGAAGACGGCGGAGGCGCTGCTGGAGAACGGGGCGACGAAAGTATTCGCGGCGAGCACTCACGCAGTGCTCTCCGGCCCGGCGGTGGAACGCATCACGAAATCGAAGATCGAAGAGGTGGTAGTGACGGATTCGGTGCCGTTGAACGAGGCGGCAAAGAAAGTATCGAAGATCAAAGTGCTGAGCGTGGCGCCGCTTTTGGCGCGCGGCATTCAGTCGATTCACGAAGAGACTTCGATCAGCGAATTGTTTATCTAGGACTCGGACGGGAGAAGGCGATCATGGAAACATTTACTCTGGAGGGAAAACCGCGCGAAGGGCGCGGCAAGGGTCCGGCGCGGCGCTTGCGCACGACCGGCATGGTGCCCGCCACTCTGTATGGCGGCAAGAAGGAAGCGATCTCGCTTGCGGTGAATGCGAAGCAGGTGGCGAAGATTCTGCGCTCGGAGACCGGCCACAACACGATTTTTTCCGTGCAGATGGATAGCGCTCAAGAGCGCGCGATGATGAAGGATTGGCAGGTGGATCCGGTAAGCGGCAGGTTGCTGCACGTGGATCTGCTGCGAATTGCCATGGACGTGCGCATGCGCGTGAAAGTGCCGGTGCACACGTTTGGCGAGCCGCAGGGCGTTAAGATGCAGGGCGGCGTGTTCGAAATGGTGACGCGCGAAGTGGAGCTGGAATGCTTGCCCGGTGACATCCCGGAAGAATTCAAGGTGGACGTGAGTGAAATGCTTATCGGCAAACAGTTGCGCGCCGATGATTTGCCGTTTGATCCGAACAAGGTAAAGCTGGTAACCGATCCGCAGCGTGTGATCGCGCACGTGGTGGTGCTGAAGAAGGAAGAAGAGCCCACGCCGGAAGCGGCGGTGGCTGCGGAAACGGCGCCGGCGGAGCCGGAAGTGATCAAGAAGGGCAAGAAGGAAGAAGAGGGCGAAGCCGAGGGAGCCGCGGACGCTCCCGCGCCCAAGGCCGAGAAGCAAGAGAAGAAGAAGTAGCCGGGCGCACCGCATAAGACATGCGACTGATCGTCGGTCTCGGCAACCCGGGCACCGAATACGAGTGGACGCCGCACAATATGGGGTTCCTGGCGGCAGACGGGATCGCCGAGCGCGCGGGGATTCGAATTACGCGGCCGGAAGCGAAGTCGTACGTCGGACGCGGCAAGTTCGCGGGTGAAGAAGTGATTCTCGCGAAGCCGCAGACGATGATGAATCTGAGCGGCGTTGCGGTTCGCATGCTGCTCAAGAAATACGAATGCGATCCGGCGGAAATGATCGTGCTCACCGATGAAGTGGATCTGCCATGGGGCATGTTGCGGATTCGGGAACGGGGCAGCGGCGGGACGCATAACGGCTTGAAGTCGATTATCTCTGCGGTGGGCAGCGGCGAATTTATCCGGGTGCGATTAGGCATCCAGCCCGAGAAGATTTGGGGTGAGCTCAGGGATTACGTCCTGAGCAAGTTGAGCCGGGCGGACCGGGAAATTGCGGCGCAGATGGTGACGGACGCGACTGACGCGGTCGAGTTGATCATCGCCGGGGGCGTCAATAAGGCGATGACGAAATTCAACCGCCGTCTGCCGCCGGTCGAAGGAGATGCATAGCGTATCCCCGGCTTGCCGGGATGAAATTGTTTGCAAGTTCGAATTTTTGCAAGGTGTGACGAAATAGAGAAGCCAGAAACCGAGGACACATGGAAGAACGACAGTACGACCTGATTTTCATCTGCCGGCCGGATACACTGGAGCCGGATATCGACAAAATTATCGCCACCGTGGAGCACGCTGCTGCCGATAAAGGCGGCAAGATCGAATCGGTGAATAAGTGGGGCCGGAAGCGCATGGCTTATCGCGTGCAAAAGTTGCGCGAGGGCTACTACGTTTACATGGTTCTGAAGTCCACCCACGGCGAAGTAATCAAGGAACTCGAGCGCAGGCTGAAGGTTTCCGACCCGGTGATGAAATATCTCACTGTTCGCGTGGATGAGGAACTGAAGCGGCAAGAGAAGTTCAAGCGCCATCGCGAACGCCGCGCTGCGCGCCGGCCGCGCAAGGTCGCGTCGGCTCCGGCTTCGCCCGCGCCTGCGGGTGGCGAGCAGACGGCGACGGCCGTCTAGCAGCGTTCGGGATTGTCGCTGAGCTGCAACGTAATGCTCGCAGCACAAAATTTATTGCCGTAACGTTCGAGCGTAATCATCAGGGAGAAAGCGAATGTCAGAAGGACATGTACCGCAGCAAGCACCGCCTGGGTCGGGACCCGGCGGCGGACCATCGGGACCTCGCCCGCAAGGTGGCGGCAGCCGTGCCGGCGGGCCGGCCAAGCGCGGCAAGCGCAGTTTCGTTCGCAAGAAGAAGGTTTGCCGTTTTTGCGTCGACCGCGTGGATTTCATCGACTATAAGAAAGCCGAGATTCTGGCGCCCTTCATTCAGGAGCGCGGCAAGATTCTTCCGCGGCGAATGACCGGCACCTGCTCGCGTCACCAGCGGTGGCTTACGGTGGCAATCAAGCGCGCACAGAATATCGCGCTGCTGCCGTTTGCCGCGGAACTGTAAACAGCCGGGATTTGGTTCCGGCTTTGGGGCACAGCACGCCGTGGTGTCAACTTAAAGCAATGAACCGAATTTAGAGGACACGATCATGCAAATCATTCTTCAGGAAGACGTCGAAAAGCTGGGCACTCGCGGGCAGGTGGTGGATGTGGCAAACGGCTACGCGCGCAATTTTCTTCTGCCGCGAAATCTCGGAATAGAGGCCACGCCCGGCAATTTGAAGCGGCTCGAAAAAATGCGCGCTACCTTTGCAAAAAAGGAAGCCACGGAGAAGCAAGCTGCACAGAAGCTCGCCGAGCTCCTGTCCACGGTTTCGCTCTCGCTCACGCGGAAGGCTGGAGAAAACGATCAGCTATTCGGCTCGGTCACCACGGGCGACATTGCCGACGCGCTTGCGCTTCAGGGTTACCAGATCGAAAAGCGCAAGATCGTCCTCACCGATCCAATCAAAGTGATCGGTGAATATCAGATTCCGATCAAGCTGCATCGCGACATCACGAGCACGGTGAGGCTGACCGTTTCAAAAGAAGGATAGCCGGCATTCACTTCGCGCGCCGCTGCGCCAAGAGCCAGAGCGCGGCGTCGGGATTAGCGAAGGCCGTGTCCCAAACATTGTGGCCGACGCCTGGCACTTCCGTGTATTTCGGCGATCCCCCAGCTTGACGTAAAGCCGCCACCCATTTGCGCGCGCGTTCGACAGAAACAATGGGATCGACATCGCCTTGAAAAATCCAGACCGGAACTCTTGCATCAGGGGCAACCTCATTGTCGAAACCTTCTGAGCACAACACTATTGCCGCCGCAAAGCGGCCGCGCGCCAGCGCCAGGGCCGCCCACACACCTTCGCCACCCATCGACTGCCCCGCGATGTATTCGCGATCGCGATCGATCGAATATTCTTTTTCAATTGCGTCGAGAATTTCGAGTGCCAGGCGCAGAGAGATGGGAGCTCCGGTATTCACATGGGGGCGTGACCAGGCTTTCGTTTCTTCCACCTGTGGCGCAAGGACGAACACCGGATCTTTGTCTTGGATTGCCACCGCGATCCAAACGTGCGTGCCTGTAAGATTTCCACCTGAAATTTGCCGGAGATTATCTGAGCCCCGCCCGTTCGCGCCGTGCAGCCAAAGTACGATCGGATATTTCCGCGTCGCGCTGTAGCGCGCCGGGACGAAAAGACGGTATTGCATGGTCTCGCCGCCGGCGCTGCGATAGCTGCGCGCGAGAAATCCGTCCGCCGGGTTAGGCTGCTGCGTTTGCGCGCAGAGGCTCACGCTGGACAACAAAAAAAGGAGAGCGAGAAGCAGGAGGCGTTGAGAATTCATTCGTGGCCCGTGGACATTGGACTTTCAGCGCTTGTAGTTCCGCGCATAATCGGGAGGGTCGATTCCCTTCGGAAGCCGCGGATCGTCGATCGGGGTGCTTGCAGTCAGTTTCAACGGAACCACGCCGGCCCAGAGCGGCAACGCGTAATCCTCTTCGTCATCTTTTGGCGGTCCGGTGCGGACTTTAGCGGAGACTTCCTTCAGCGGTAGAGTAAGGACGAGGGTTCCCTTTAATTCTGCATCCGTGGTCTCGCGCAAATCTTTCCACCGCCCGGGCATCACCTGCTCGCTGAACGCCGCGAGCGCGGCCAGCTTTTCGTCGCGCTTTTCCACAGGCATCGCGCGGCCCAGGATCACCACGGAACGATAATTCATCGAGCTGTGAAACCCGGAACGCGCCATCACAATCCCGTCGATCAGCGTGACGGTAACGCAGACTTGCACTCCATCGGCCAGCGTGCGCAACATGCGGCTAGCGGCCGAGCCGTGAATGTAGAGCGCGTCGTTGACGCGCGCAAAGCCCGTGGGAATTACGTAAGGCTGGCCTTCGACCACGAAGCCGACGTGGCAGACGAAGCCCTCGTCGAGAATTCCATACACGCTTTCCGCGTCGTATTTTCCGCGGTCCGGCAGGCGGCGCACCTTCGTGCGTTCGGTAGGAGTAAAGTTGCTCATCCCAAGAGGCTAGGCCTTCGGCAGCCTTGCAACAAGAGCCAATCTGGGTGGTGGCGACGCAATGTGGGATACTGTGGTTCAGATGAAAATTACCGAATTTCCGAGATTCCAGCGTTGAATTGAACAGAGGGGAAAGCGAATGGCAATCAGCCGGGAGCAGGCTCGCAAGGAACATACCGCGACAATAGGACACGAGCAGTTTAGCGAGACAATATACGGCGTCGTTTGCTCCGCATGCCACAATTACATTTTGATCGACCACACGAACGACCCGCGCAGTTGCCGCGAGCACGAAACCTGCCGCCAAGCCTATTCATAGATTGGACCAGCCGTTCGCCATTTATTTCGCGGCTCCTCCGGCACGAGCCAGCACGCTATGCTTTCGTCTGTAACCAAAATAGATTCCCGCCGCGAGAATCAGCCACACGATCAAGCGCAGCCACTCCACGGCAGGCTGGCCATCAAGGCGAAGGAAATTCCCATTCCAAGCATCGGCATCGGCATCGGCATCGGCGTCAGCGGCACGAACGGAGCTTTGAACAGCCGTGGCAAATCCGGACGCCGCACCCGCAGAATCCAAACGCCGGCACTGACAATCACGAACGCCAACAGAGTCCCGATCGAAGTGAGTTGGTCCAGAACATTGCTCGGCAGAAGGCTCGCGAAAAGAGCAGACACAGAAGCCCACGACAATGGATGAAATCCACGGTGTTCGAAACCTTGGATGAATTCGGCCATCCCACTCGGGCTGCAAGCCGTCGCGCGCCATGGAATAAAAAACACGCGACTGGCCCAATAGCATCACGAGCATTGTGGTCGTCAGGCTGGCAAAGGTGCCCAGCATCACCACGATGCTGCCCCAGCGCACGCCGGTAGCTTCAATTCCTACCGCGACCGGCGCGGCTGTGTTCAACAGCTTGTAGTTCACAACGCCGGAAAGCATTGCGCCCAGGCCGATGTACAGAATCGTGCAGATCACTAGCGAGCCCAGAATCCCGATCGGCAGGTCGCGTTCGGGATTTTTTGCTTCCTCTGCCGCCGTCGAAACAGCGTCAAATCCGGCGAAGAAAATCACCCCGGCGCCGCGCGCACCACCCGACCAGCCGAACGCCCCGAATTGCCCTTGGTTGGGCGGGATGAAGGGATGCCAATTAGACGCAGCAGTGGACGGATGGCCCAAAAGATAATTGCAAATCACCAGATAGGCGGTAAATCTATGATTCCACGCGCATGCGGGAGGCTCAGTGGATCGAAACGCCGGCACCGATGATGGTGCCGATGCCGAGCGTCACCAGATTCACGGGGTCCGAGAATGCGTCGAAGGCCGCCTTCGCGTTCGTCGCCTGCCTCACTCATCAGTGCTTCGAGTGGCTTCGTCGCTAGCATTTCGGACATTTCAGCGGCTATCCTCGCCTATGACGCGGTCTGCCGCGCCAGTCATCGCACGTGATGTCTGGCTAAGAAGGGCGCGTATTGTAGCCAATTTGACCGGTACTCGAAGCAAAATCGTAGATCGGCATCCCTGAAAGATTGAGTGACCGGTGTTGGCGTTGGGGGAAGCGAATATTTCTAAAATGGAACGAGGACGAGGCGACTAAAGTAGAATTGCAGGCATCGGAAAAGAAGGGTAACGTCTCTCGGGTTCAGCAGCAGGAACAGTACGATGTTCAAGGGGCGAATCTTTTTTACGGTCGTTCTGGCAGCCTGTCTCTGGTGTGCCCATGCCGGCTCGGCGCAAGCGCAGCAACCTGCAACAGTCCCTCCATCACCAGCTGAACCCGATCCTGTCTTGTCCCACAGATCCGACGCTCAGCCCAAAGCGCCACCGCCGCAAACTATCTCACTCACAGTCCCCAAAGGCACTCCTCTGCAGGTGGTTCTCGATAAAGAGGTGAAGATCGGAAAAGTGGGGCAGCCGATTCATGGCCGCACCGCTGAACCGGTGTATGCCTTTGACAAGCTGGTCGTTCCCGTCGGCTGCGAGGTTACCGGAAAAATCACGGAAATCCACGGTGTTTCGAACGGCAAGCGCACCCTCGAAGCGCTCGATGCCGATTTTACGCCCGCGCGAAAAATAGACATCGAGTTCGACACCATTCTGCGGCCCGATGGAAAGCGCGTCTCGATTCAAACCGTGGTAACTCCCGGCTCGGGTCAAGTGATCGAATTCGTCACCGCCGCCGACCGAGACCAAAAAAAATCGGCCAAAGACGTTGCGTCCGAAAAAACCAAAGAAGCCAAAGCCGAAGCCAAGCGCGAATGGGACAACGCAATGGCTCAGGTCGAAACACCAGGCAAGGTTCACCGCATCAAGCGCTACGCAATTGCGCAGTTGCCCGTCCATCCACAATACATCGAGGCTGGAACAGTCTATTTCGCTGAATTGCAGAATCCCCTCGAATTTGGTATCGAGCCGCTCACTCCGGAGATGGCCAAGTCCATCGGCAGCCCGCCACGGGAAGGAAGCTCGGTCCGCACGCGGCTTGTTACGCCGCTCAGTTCCGCAACCGCCACGAAGGGCGAGGAAGTGGATGCGGTTCTCTCCCAGCCTTTGTTCGATGGAGACCGCCTGATCCTGCCGCAGGGAAGCCTTATGAAAGGCTCCGTCGTGCAAGTGCAGCCCGCGCGGCACCTTAGCCGCAATGGGCAGCTTCGCGTGGTTTTTCACGAGCTTGTGCCGCCGGACGGGCTCGAACAGAAAATTGAAGCGAGTCTCGAAGGCGTGCAGTCGGGAAAAGGGCAGGATTTGAAGCTCGATTCGGAAGGCGGCGCCGAAGCTCAGACGCCGAAGATTCGCTACCTGCAAACAGCTATCGCGGTCAGCCTCGCGGCGGCTTCATCCGGAGACGACGGCCTGAATCGCGTGGAAGGCGGCGCAGGGGGCTTCAAACTCGTGGGAATGGTGCTCGGAGCAGCCGTTCGCTCACAGCCGCTTGGTATGGCGATGGGAGCGCTGGGCGCGAGTCGGTCTATCTACGTTCATTTCCTGGCACGCGGCCGCGATGTGGTCTTCCCAAAGAACACGGCCATGGAGATCGGTATTGGTGCACGCCAGGAGCCACCCCCGGCCGTCCAGTCTTCAGCTCCAGACACCGTACGGCAGTGACGCTTCGTCGCGCCCCAGCCCACACCAACGCTAAAAAAGGCGCTAGTCTTCGTTGACGCAATTAGCACCGGTCCGTATAATTGAGGTTTCCCAATCGCATTCGGAGGCAGCATGTACGCAGTAATTCGCAGTGGAGGAAAGCAATACCGCGTTGCGCCGGGCGAGACCGTCGAGGTCGAGCGCCTGGAAGGCAAAGTCGGCGGCAAGGTGACGTTTGACAACGTCATCGCCGTCAGTAACGACGGCAAAAAATTGATCTCGGGCGGCGACGTCGCCAAAGCTAAAGTGGTGGGCAAGATCGTTTCGCAGGGCCGCGCCAAGAAAGTGAAAGTGCTGAAGTACAAGACAGGCGGCCAATACAGAATTCAGACCGGCCACCGGCAAAACTACACGGCCGTTGAAGTGAGCGATATCCAACTCGCTTAGAGGAATTTCATGGCACACAAAAAAGGTGGCGGGTCGTCAACTAACGGGCGCGACTCCCATGGACAGCGGCTCGGCGTCAAACGTTTCGGCGGTCAAATGGTCACCGGCGGCAGCATTCTGATCCGCCAACGCGGCACCCGCTACAAAGCGGGCAAGAATGTGGGGCGCGCCAAGGACGACAGCCTGTTTGCGCTGATTGACGGCGTCGTGCGCTTCGAAGACAAGGGCGGCATGGGGCGCTACATCAGCGTGCTCACGGCGGAAGAAGCTGCCGCGCTGAAGAAGAAGACGGCCGAATCCGCAGCCGCAAATTAATCCAAAGCGTATGCGAATGCGCGCCTCGACGAACCGCGTATTTTTGTTTTGTATTTCCATCCTGGCGTATGCTCTCTCAGAACTCTCAAGCCCGACGATGACGGGGCTGAAGTTTCTTTGTAGGTCGCGGTTTCAACCGCGACGTAAGATGCTTCAGACTTTGTGGGCTTTAGACACTGAAGCATAGGGCGACTCTACGAGCCACAATCCGTGTTTGCTGACGAAGCGAAAATCATGGTAAAGGCCGGCGACGGCGGCAACGGCTGCGTCGCGTTCCGCAGGGAGAAGTACGTCCCGCGCGGCGGCCCATCAGGCGGCGATGGCGGGCATGGCGGCGATATCTACATCGAAGCGAATCCGCACGACAACACGCTGCTTCGCTACCGCTACAATCGCGAATTCAAAGCCGGACGCGGGGGCCACGGCGAAGGTTCCGATTGCCACGGCGCATCGGCCGATGAGATGGTTTTGAAAGTCCCAGTTGGCACCATCGTCTACGATTCCGACACCGGCGAGCAGCTCTTTGATTTCACGCGAGGCGGCCAACGATTCCTAGCCGCGCGTGGCGGGCGCGGAGGCCGCGGCAACGGCAATCCCAAGTTCGTTCGGCCCTGGCACCAGGCGCCGCGCGAGCATGAGGACGGTCATCCTGGCCAGGAACGGTATCTGCGTCTTGAATTGAAGTTGCTCGCGGATGTGGGCCTCGTCGGCTTTCCAAACGCGGGCAAGTCCACGCTGATTTCGCGCATCTCAGCGGCACGTCCTAAGATCGCGGCCTACCCGTTTACCACGCTTGAGCCGCACCTCGGCGTCGTTTCCGCCGATCCCGATGCTGCACCCGGCGCCGGCCGCACCTTCGTCGTCGCCGACCTGCCGGGCCTCATCGAGGGCGCCCATGAAGGAGCCGGCCTGGGCACTCGCTTCCTGAAGCACATTGAGCGCACGCGCCTGATCGCGCATCTTGTGGACACGAGCGATGCGAACGACCGCGATCCCGTGCGCGATTTCGAGATCATCGAGCATGAACTTGCGTCGTTCAGCCCGATGCTCGCCAAAAAACCGATGATCGTAGTGGCCACGAAGCTCGACGCCACCACCGACCGCACGCATCTCCAAGAACTGCGCGCCTTCTGCGCAAAGCGTGGCCTGGAATTTCACGCGGTATCGTCGGCCACAGGCGAAGGCATCGTCGAACTTGTTCGCGCCATGGCCGACGCGCTGGATCGCATCCCCAAACCCGCCATGCCTGTCGAAGGCGGTGAAGCGCAAGCAGCAGCTGCCGTTGCGCCTCACCTTTCCGAGCATCAGCCGGCTGAGAATGACGGAGAGGATCGTTGACGTCGCACTCCTCTCACAAGGCACACGGGCACTCGCATGATCGGCGCGCCGTGGCCCTATTCGGCGGCACTTTCGATCCAATTCACTGCGGCCATATCGCCGTCGCGCAGGCCGCGCAGAGGCGCTTCCATCTCGACGCGATTTATTTCATCGCATCGTCGCGCCCGCCGCACAAAGCGAAACCGGCGCTCACCCCTTTCATTCACCGTTACGCGATGGTTGCCCTTGCCTGTGCGGATCATTCCACGTTTGTTCCATCGCTGGCGGAGGCGCCCATGGACGGCGCGACACCACACGTTTTCTACACCTACGAAACAGTCCGCCGCTTCCGCCGTGAGCACGCCGACGATCATCTATACTTTATGCTTGGAGCGGACCAGTTTTTGGAAATTGCGACGTGGAAGAACTACGAATCCCTGCTCGACAGCTGCGATTTCATCATCGCCAGCCGCCCGGGGTTTCGCATCGAGGCTTTGCGCCTCGTGATTCCTCCGGAGAAGCTGAACCGCACCCCTTCGCATGATCCGCAGAAACTCGCGCTGCGAAAGTCCACAGTGCATCTGCTCACCACGGTCGCAAGCCACGTCTCTTCCACCGAGATTCGCCATCGCCTCGAACGCCATCAAACGATTCATGGGCTTGTGCCCGCGCGCGTAGAGGAATACATTCGAGGACAGGCCCTGTACCGGTGACCAACATTTCTCTCCGCCCCGAAATTCGCTGGGCCGTCGAAGCGGCTCAAGACAAGCAGGCCGTGGATATCACGGTGCTGAAGCTGGTGGGCGTCGGCACGTTCGCCGAATATTTCCTGCTCTGCTCGGGAAATAGCCAGCCGCAGATGCAGGCGATTGGCGAAGCGATCGAAGAACGCCTCAAGAGCCAAGGAATCCGGCTCGAGCATCGCGAAGGAAAGCCCGGCGCCGAATGGGTTCTGCTCGACTACGGCGATATCGTCGCGCACATTTTCAGCGAACGCGCCCGGCAGTATTACGATCTCGAAAGGCTCTGGCGCACGGCCGAGCGCATCGACTTTCCGGCGCCCACGCGTCCGCCCGAAGCTTCCGGCGAAGCGTACCCCGGCGCATCGCACCAAAGCAAAACCTGACGCTCCGATGACGGCATACGACGCGGCCACTCGCGAGACAGCAACGCAGGACTTGAAATCGGTCGCGCTGAGCCTCGAATGGATCGCCGCCGACCCCGCCTCGCTCCGAGTTCTCGAGCTCGCTGCAAAACTCGCCGAACCTTCCACCACCCTGCTCATTACCGGCGAAAGCGGCACGGGAAAAGATCAGCTTGCGCGTTGGATTCATCAGAACGGCCCTCGTCGCGATGCGCCGTTTCTAAAAATTGATTGCGCCAGCCTTCCTGCTGAGCTCGTCGAATCGGAGCTTTTCGGCCACGAGCGGGGCGCTTTCACGGGCGCAGTCACGCGCAAACAAGGGCGCCTCGAGATGGCGCAGGGCGGCACCATCGTCCTCGATGAAGTGGCGGCCCTTACGCCCGGTATGCAAGCAAAGCTCTTGCGCGTGATCGAAGAGCGCACCTTCGAGCGACTAGGCGGCACCGACTCCCTTCGTATGGATGCGCGGCTGATGGCGCTCACCAACACCGATCTCGCCAAAGCAGTTGCAACAGGCAGGTTCCGCGAGGATCTTTTCTTTCGTCTCAACGTCCTCGCTGTCCCGGTTCCGCCGTTGCGCGAGCGCCGCGCTGATATCCCGGCTCTCACCGCTCATTTCGTAGCGCGCCTCGGTCCAGTGCACGGCCGCCCGGATGCAGTGTTCGATATAGCGGCGTTGCATCTCTTCGAAGCCTACGCGTGGCCCGGAAATGTACGTGAACTGAAAAATGCAATTGAACACGGGCTCATCTTCGGGAAGGCGTCGCTGCTGGTGCCCAGCGACTTCCCGGAAATCATTCGTGCAGCGCCGGGCGAGGCCGCGTCTATGGGCCCCCTGCGCTCACTCGAAGATCTCGAGCGCGACGCCATCAAAGCGACTCTCGAAGCCACGCGCTACAAGATCGGACGCACCGCAGAAATCCTGGGTATCAGCCGCAAAACCCTTCTCGAGAAGCGCAAAAAGTACCACCTGATTTAGCTTTCATGTCTAGCTCAATCCGATCAGATGACGCGACATAAATTCAGGATTGGAGACAGGGTCACGTCATCGGCATCCCGCCGATCACTTTCCTGCCCGGCGTTAGTGATGAGCTGGGGACCGTCAAACTATCTAGGAGCATTATCGGGAAAGTCACACAGTCCAGGGATTCAATAAATTAGGTCATGTCGAGCTTTGGCCGACGCGATTGAATTCGGTTTGGATTGAGCCACATTTTCTGAAGCTGCGCGCAAGACGGAAGAAAATCAATTCATGAAAATCCGCCTCCTGATGCTGGGCAAAACACGCCGCGAAGAAGCCCGCGCGCTTGTCGATGATTATGTCGTGCGTGTCCGCCACTATGCCGATATCGAAGTCACCGAACTCCGCGACGCCACCCCCGCCGCGCTGCGCAAACTCAAACTCGACTCGAGCGCAACCATCGTCCTGCTCGACGCCGCCGGCAAGCAATTCACCTCCCAGCAATTTGCAAAATGGCTCGGCGATCTACGCGACCGCGGCGCGCGCGAACTCGTTTTCCTCTGCGGCGATGCGGAAGGCTTCCCACCTAAGCTGCGCGCCGCAGCCAAACAAAAGCTCTCACTCTCTACGCTCACCATGCCTCACGAATTCGCGCGCGTCGTCCTCGCCGAGCAGATCTACCGCGCCTTCGCGATTCTCGCCGGCCACCCCTATCCGAAATAGCCGCGCATCTGCGAAAATATCGCCATGTCCATCAAAATCGCGCCTGATAAAACCGCGCCTGCGGCATCCATCGAACTGATGATCACCAACCAGCTTCCCGATTACGACCTCGAGGATATCGAAGCGCCCATCCCGCGCGACGTGGATCCGATGCTCGCCTCGCAGGGATTCAAAGACCTACTCGACGAAGCGCGCGCGATTCTCGATCGTGAACTCGCCGGCGACGCGCTCGAAATCGTCCAACTCACCGGCGCCATCTGCCGCGACAAAGAAATTTACCGCCCGGGCATCTGGCTCGTCCTGCGTGAACGTGGCGCAAAGGGCGAAATGAGCGGCGCGGCCGCCCAGCGTGTCGTGGAGGTTGCCCAAACTCTTCGCCGCGAGCTCCAACTCTCCTGAAAATCGCGCGAGTCTCCGCTGAATTGAGTACACCGTCCGTATTTCTATCCACGATCCGGGCGATCCACTCGCGACTAATTTACGTTTTCCACTTTTCCGAGATATTCACAGGAACTTATGCCGCCCATACGATTGACGCGCCGTCGAACCACGCGCAAAATGCCACGCGCTTCACAACAAGAAACAATTTGCATGCTGCGCGAACCTTCAGCGCAAACCATAAATTCCGCCTCTTGCATCCCGAAGAGGCCTAGGCGAAAATAAAGCGAATGGCTACGGCAGACACCTCGATCGAACGGCCCCTCCCCCACAATCTGGAAGCGGAGCGCAGCATCCTCGGTGCCGTCCTCCTCGATAACCACTCCCTCAATGCAGCGGTCGAGAAACTCCGCTCGGAGGATTTCTTTCTGCCGCAGCACCGCCAGATTTTTCAGCGTATGATTCAGCTTGCCGAGCATCAGCAGGCCATTGACGTCGTCACGTTAATGGACGACCTCGCCCGTCGTGGCGAACTCGATTCTGCTGGCGGCGTCGCCTATCTTTCACAGCTCGCCGACGGCCTTCCGCGCGCGACAAACGTTGAGCACTACGCGCGCATCGTCAAAGAAAAATCCGTTCTCCGCAATTTAGCCTTCTCCGCCGCCGCAATTCAGGAGCAGGCTCTCGCCGCCGGCGACGACGCCGACGTCATTCTTGATCGCGCCGAATCCACCATCTTCCAGATTGCCGAAGACCGCGTCCGCGCCGGCCTCATCGGCGTCAAAGAACTGGTTCGCGACAATTTCGAGCGCCTCGAGCGCATTTTCAGCGAAGGCCGTCGCATCACGGGCCTCGCCACCGGCTACCCCGGCCTCGACAATGAAACCGCCGGCTTGCAACCGTCCGAGCTCGTCATCCTAGCCGCGCGTCCTTCGATGGGAAAAACCGCTCTTGCGCTTAACATCGCCGAAAACGTGGCGGTGCGCAATCGTGAGCCCGTCGCCGTTTTTAGCCTGGAAATGTCGAAGGAATCACTCCTTCTGCGCATGCTCGCATCGGAAGCCCGCGTGGATGCGCACAAATTCCGTACCGGCCACATGGGCCGCGACGATTGGAATAAAATCACCCGGGCGCTCACAAGCCTTGGCGACGCGCCGCTCTGGATCGACGATTCCGCATCCTCCACCGTTCTCGAAATGGGCGCGAAGGCGCGCCGCCTGAAGCGCGAGCGCGGCCTCAAGCTCATGATTGTCGATTATTTGCAGCTTGTAGTGCCCACGAATACCGGCCGCGGCACCAATCGCCAGGAAGAAGTCTCCAGCATTTCACGCGCGTTGAAGGGCCTGGCAAAAGAACTGAAGGTTCCGGTAATCGTCCTGAGCCAGCTCACTCGCGCACCCGAACGAGAAGAGCGCAAACCTCAGCTCTCCGATCTGCGCGAATCGGGCGCGATCGAGCAGGACGCTGACGTTGTCCTCTTCATCAATCGCCCCAATTTCTACAAGACCGACCTGCCCGAAGAAGACCGCGCCAAGGCCGAACTCATCATCGCCAAGCAGCGCAACGGCCCCACCGGCAACT
This sequence comes from Candidatus Acidiferrales bacterium, assembly GCA_035262725.1. Lineage (GTDB taxonomy): Bacteria > Acidobacteriota > Terriglobia > Acidiferrales > UBA7541 > Palsa-295. Next base: position 26,506 of record DATFSH010000102.1, read on the forward strand.
TGAATTTCGTTTTCCTCGCGCGCCACACCCGCTTCGAGGAAGCCGCCCCAGACGCCTGGAGCACCTCACCGGTGGGCGACGAATAGCTCTGAAGCATTACTGACAAATTCCAGAAACCGCCGCCATCCGCGGTCATCTAAATTCTCATGACAATGCGAAAAGTGAAACTCGGCTCGCAAGGCGTCATCGTCTCCCGGGTGGGGCTCGGCTGTATGGGTATGAGCGAATTCTACGGTGAGCGCAACGACGCGGAATCTGCCGCCACAATCCTCCGCGCGCTCGAACTGGGCGTCAATTTTATCGACACTGCAGACACCTACGGCATCGGCGACAACGAAGAGCTGATTGGCAAAACAATCCGCGGCCGCCGCGACGAGGTCTTCCTCGCGACAAAATTTGCCAACATCCGTAAGAAAGACGATCCAAGCTACTGGGTCATCAGCGGTAGGCCCGAATATGTGCGCTCGGCGTGCGACGCGTCACTCAAGCGACTTGGCGTCGACCACATCGATCTTTACTATCAGCACCGCGTCGATCCCAATACTCCGATCGAAGACACAGTCGGCGCGATGGCGGAGCTGGTAAAAGCGGGGCAAAGTGAAATATCTGGGGCTCTCGGAAGCCGCGCCTAATACGATTCGCCGCGCTCACAAAGTGTATCCGATCACCGCCATTCAAACCGAATACTCACTCTGGGAACGCCACGCCGAAAAAGAGATCATCCCCACGCTGCGCGAACTCGATATCGGTTTCGTGCCCTATAGCCCTCTCGGCCGCGGCTTCCTCACCGGCGCCATTACGAAGCTGAGCGATCTCGGCGAGAAGGATGTGCGCTCACAGCGGTATCCGCGCTTCACCGGCGAAAATTTCGACAAGAATCAGGAGCTTGTCACCCGCGTCCGCAAAATCGCTGAACGCAAGCACGTTACGCCCGGACAGCTCGCGCTTGCCTGGATCTTCGCAAAGGGCGACGATTTCATTCCCATCCCCGGCACCAAGCGCCGCAGGTATCTCTAAGAAAATGCCGCCGCCGCCGAAATCGTTCTGAATGATGCGGATGTTGCCGAGCTGCAAACTGCCGTTCCACCTGAAGAAGTGGCAGGCGAACGCTACACCGCTGCCAGCGCGAAACACGTCGACCGCTAGAATTTTTCGCAGACTCGCTACGATCAGGATTTCGACTGAGGACCGGAGCCGGCCGCCGAAGCAATTTCCAGCATTCGAATCGCCTCGTCCGTCGTCACCAGGCCGGCGCCCATCGCGTCCAATTCATCGAGAGCGCGCGCGCCTTCCTCCGCTTCCACTGTTTCGATCGCGTCTTCCACAACAAACACTTTTCGCCCGCGGCTCAACAATCCCTTGGACGCGAAATGCACGCAGAATTCCGTCACCACGCCAAACACTACATACGTTGCCTCAGCGCCAAGCCGTTCGACGATTTCATGCGTATGCGGGTTGCTGAAGACGTCCAGCTCCTGCTTTTCGATCACGATTTGCGCATGGTCAAACAAATCAGCGGGAAGTCCCAAGTTCGCTCGATTCGGAACAATAACAAAATCTTTCGCAAGTCCCTCACTCACAATACGGGCGCCGTCCGTCCCTCGGATACAATGGGGAGGAAAATTCGCAAATTCGGGATCGTCCGCCGCGTGCGCGCAAGCACTCGATACCAACAAGATTCCGGCCTTCCGCGCAGCGTCCACCAGGCGCTTGATATGCGGAATGATTTTCTCGGCGCCCGGAACATACAATTTTCCGCCGGGCAGCATGAAATCCTGCTGCGCGTCCACTTGCCAAAAAATAATTTTCCGTGACGCCGTCACCGCCAAAACCTCTTCCATCCCATTACCATCTCACTGCGATCATCACTTCGGCGCCGACCGCCGTACGTGCTTGCGTATCTTGTCGAGCAGTTTTTCCAGCTGTTTGCTGTATCGCACCGGATATTCCGCGCGCTTATCGATTCGTCGGTAGTGCTCGAGAAGATGCGCAAGGCCCGCCACGCAGCGATCACGCAGCGCACTGATCGGTTCCGGCGCTAGCGTGCGGCGGCCTTCGCGCATCACCGGCGCGAGCAGCGGCGTGCCGCCATTTGCCGGCTCGCCTTCGAGCGCGATCTTGTCTTCTTCGAATTCGCCGCGACGATTCGAATACCGGAACACCTGCTTGCGCCCCGGATAGCTCACCTTTGCTTGCGTGAGTTTTGCTGCGCCCTGGATCTTCCCGGCGCGATCCACTTCCACGAGCTTATAAACGAGATTCAAAAGTGGCGCGTCACTGGGAGTCGCCAGCGCCGACCCCACGCCAAACGAATCGATCGCCGCCCCTTTCGACAATAGCCTCGCAATTTCGTATTCATCCAGATCGCCCGACGCGAATATCCGCACGTCCTGCCAGCAAACCTTATCCAACTCCCGGCGCACCCACTGGCTGTCTTTCGCCACGTCGCCGCTGTCCAGGCGAACCCCCGCAGGCTTGCGCCCCATGCGGATGATTTTTTTCACGGCATCGTGCACGTTGTAAGTGTCCAGCAACAAAAATGCCCGCTCCGGAAAAGCGTCGAGAAAATGCGCAAACGCAACCGCTTCATCATCGTG
>DATFSH010000103.1:0-4221 GCA_035262725.1 Candidatus Acidiferrales bacterium
AAGGCCGGCGAAGGATCCCCCCATGGCCCTAGGGGAATTTCCGAGAGGCCAGGTGGCCGCGGTATGAGCGAAACTCTGATGGGCGACGCCCCATTTCCGAAAACGGCACTATCACCATTCGCCAGCGACATTGTTTGGGGAAACTTGAGAGCGTTCGATGTGGCGGCAGCCAGACGTGCCTCCGCCGCACCAGGCACCGCAAGGTATAGCGCTGCGAATGGCACATCATAAGGATTGCCTTCGAGCGCTGCAGTCGCGGCGGCGCAGGCCTTCTCCGGACTACGTGCCTGACTCGCTTGCTCGACTAATTCGCGAAGCGTTCGAAAACGGCGTTCAGCGATCACCTTTGAAGTGGTCTCGCTTACCGGAGTAAAAATGCCACCTATGCCGCCACTCTCATCCCGAATGGGGCTGTAGGAAAATCGAAAATAACCTTCCTCCAGGTAGCCACTCCGATTAATAAAAAGCTGCAAATCGTCGGCCCAGTTTGCTTCACCTTCCTGCAAGACTCTGTCCAATAAAGGGCCGATAATAGGCCATATTTCTCCCCAAACCTGTTTACCTGGCAAACCGAGCGCCCGGTGAGGATGTTTGGCGCCGAGCATGGAGATGTAATCGTCGTTGTAGAGAAGAGTCATCTCCGGACCCCACCAAAGAACGATCGGAAACCTTGAATTAAGACAGATGCTGACGGAAGTTTTCAGCGATTGCGGCCACTGGTCCGGATCCCCGAGAGGGCTACCCGACCAATCGAACGAGCGCATGAGTTCGCCCATTTTGCCGCCGCCCGAAAGGAAATCGACTCCTCCGGCCGTGAAACGCTCTATTGGAGTTGACGCGGATGACATACCGGTCTCTCTGCTTAGACAGTGTACTCGGCGCGAGACGAATCGACCCACCAGATGGTAGCTCGCGGCGGCCCGAAATACGGACGTTGGTAGTAAAACTATGGCGTACATAGTTCGCATGAATGTGATTCCCGCTCCTCCGAAACGCCCATTTCCCAATTTGGGGTTTTGCCGAAAGTGCTGGAGGCGCGCTCTGGACAACTCATGCACGAGTGCAGCCAGAGCTCACTCATGCGCCCATGCCACTAAATCTTTTCGTGCTCCGCTTTAGCCTGTTGAAGAATCGGGATGTCGGGATCGGCATCTTTCCACAAATTCAAAAACTCTTCATAGACAGCTTTTGCCCCCGCACGATCTCCGGATAGCGCTAACGCTCTGGCAAGCTGGAGATGCGCGGCTACAACAATCGTAGGATCGTTGGAAACGACTCCAATGTGGTCAATGATCTTCTGAAATTCCGCGGCAGCTTCGGCCCCATGATGTGCCGCCATGTAGGCTTTTCCTCGCATATAGATGACGTAGAGCGAACCACAGAAGCCACCGGTGGCGGGGCCTTGCCATCCCAATTCATACGAGACGGCTGGCTGGAGGATTTCGAGGGCTCGGGCGGGATCGCGATGGTTCAAAGCAATCTGCGCTCGCACAAAAGGCAGATGAGCGAACTGGACGATCGTACCCTCCGGAAAACGTCGATCTAAATCGTTTATCAGGCTTTCGGCGCGAGGGTCGTTGAGGAACGCCAGTGCCAGCGCTGTGCCTGTCTCCGCGTCTCGATCTTTGGAAGCAAACGCGAGCGCTGCGTTGGCGGCCCGGCGAGCCTCGGACAGATTGCCGAACAGGAATTCGCGCACCGCGATGCCGGCGTAATGCTGCGCCGCCTGATCGGGATGACCGGTTGCTTCTGCTAGTTCGACTGCTCGCCGCCACGCTTTTCTCGCTTGCGCTAAATGCCCGTAATAAGCGGAAAAATCGCCCGACATATCGTAGACCCAGTTTTCCGCGTTCAGCTTCTCTTCGCCGAGGGCTGCCGCGCGCTCCATTTGCGGTTTGTCGCCTTTAAGGAACGCAATCTGATTTCTCAGGCCGGCAAATTCATGGATGTTCAACTTGCGATCATCGGCACGCTTCAGGACAGCTTCAGCGTCCTGCGGACGATTCCGTAGGATATAGCTGTTTGCGAGGTTGTGATATCCGTAAGCATTGTCGGGATCGATTTCGATGGCCTTCCTGCCCTCCTCCTCCGAGCGATCGAATTTACCGACGCTTTGGGTAATCTGTCCTGCGAGCAAACTGTGGGGCAGGATATCGCGCGGGTAACTCTGCATCCACAGATCACAAGTCTGCCGTGCTTTTTCGAGATTGCCCAGAACCTCGCGCTGATAAACCAAGTCAATGTAATACTTTTCGTAGTCGCTGGCGTTATCTCGCAACCGCCAACCGTTCACTATTTCGTCCTTGGCTTGAGCCCCGTCAACCAGGGCCGCATGCGTCAAGCCGGCGAAACTGTGCGCGATTGCAAATTGTGGATCGAGGGAAACCGCGCGTTTAAACAACTCCAGTGCCGCGCGCGGACTTTTGGTGGACATCGCGCTGCGGCCAGCGTTGTAGGCTTTCAACGCTTCTAGCGATGAGGTAGTGGCTTCGATCAGAGGAGTCGAGGGCTGCTTGAACGCCTCGGGCGACTTGCGGGCTAGTGTTCTCAATCGGCCGGCAATCTGATCAAGTGTATTTCCAACATCCTCTTTGCGTTCCCCTTGAACCTGATCCGTCAACAGGATTTTGTCGCTTTCGCAATTCGTCGCGCTCAAACCCAACAGGTACCTGCTCCCCAGAGAATCAAGCGAGCCCTCCACAACAGCGGCGCTCCCAGTACGGTCACAGACCTCGCCCGCAATCTCGGAAGTGAGGCGCGTGTCCGAGGGGCGGCGCATGAACGACAGCGTCCGCCGGATCGTTCCATCTGAAACCACTTCGAACGGCGGCTGCTCCAAGTGAACGAGCAGATCCTGACGCAGAGTTCTGGCAAAAGCCACATCGCCCGTATTGTTTTTGAATTCGGCCACTACGAGCGGAATCTTGCCGACAGACTTAGGTCCGCGATCGAAGTAGAGGTAACCAGCGGCGCAGACCGCGGCAATTGCCAAGGAGATTCCCACCACTGTCTTCGCGTGGCGAGTCCTGGCGGGTAATTGTACGCTTGGTCTCACGTTCACGGCATCGATATCGCGAAGCAAGCTTTGCAGGTCCGAGCGAATGGCTGCAGCGTGCTGGTACCGCAACTCCCGGTCTTTCTCGAGGCATTTGCCAATAATCCGGTCCAGTTCCGGCGGCACATCAGGGTTGAGGCACAGCGGCGAGACTGGGGTCCGTTTTAGAATCGAATCGAAAATACTTCCGTATTCTTCTTCGCCGAATGGCAGTTTGCCAGTTGCCATTTCATAAAGGACCACACCGAAGGAAAACAGATCCGTGCGTTGGTCCAGGTGCTCGCCACGGATTTGCTCGGGCGACATATGCGACACCGTTCCCAGCACATTGCCGGTAGCCGTCAATTGATCCTCGATCGTGCGCGCGGGCCGCTCCGTAACATCGACAGCTGACGGATAGGCCTCAGCAGAGCCGACTTTCGCCAAGCCAAAGTCGAGAATCTTGGCGCGTTCACGTGACGTGACGAACAGGTTCGCAGACTTGATGTCGCGGTGAATAATCCCAGCCGAATGCGCCGCATCTAAACCGTCGGTGATCTCGACCGCGAGGTGAAGCAGGACATCGATTGGGAGGGCTCGCCCCAGGATGCGATGTTTTAGCGTACTTCCATCGAGGAACTCCATGACAATGAAGGTTCGTTCGTCATCGCGCTCGATCTCGTATATGGTGCAAATGTTGGGATGGTTCAGTGCTGAGGCAGCACGAGCCTCTCGGCGAAAACGCTCGATGGCGCGCGGATTTCGGGCCAATTCGTGCGGCAGGAATTTCAACGCGACAGAGCGGCCTAATTCGAGATCCTCGGCCTTGTAGACAAATCCCATACCGCCCCCACCGAGTTTTTCGAGGATGCGGTAATGAGAGAGGACCGCACCCGTACGGACGACGTCCGTTCCCTCACGGCTCTCCGATTCCTCCCCGACGACAACTTGCGCCTCCCGTGCTATTGCCGGCCTTTCGAGAAATTCGCCTGCCTTCTCCTCCAAGGCCAGTAACGAACGCGCTTCGCACTCCAGCAGTGAATCATCTCCGCACGCCTCAGTGAGAAACGCGTCCCGCTCTTCGGGCGGACGTTCTAGAGCCGCGTGAAGCAGGTCATCGAGTAGCTTCCACCGGTCCGAATCCATCGCCTGTTCCGCCCCCAAGTTCGCGAAAAAGCCACAACTTG
>DATFSH010000104.1:0-28284 GCA_035262725.1 Candidatus Acidiferrales bacterium
CGTTGCCTGACCAGTGATCGATCGTTTTTTCTGCCTTGAATCCCGCGTCGGTCAATTCTTCGACCATGATTTCTTGGGGAATGCCGTGGCCGCCGCGATTGGCAGGGACGCCTTCGACCGGGGGCAGGCTGTTGTCCGGGGCGAAGTCGATGATGGCGAGGCGCGCGCCGGATTTCAGCGAGCGCAGAAGATTTTTGTCGAAGGCTTCGGGCGCGGTGATGTGGTGGTAGACGCGGCGCAGGAAAATCGCGTCGCAGCAGGCGGTGGGAAGTTTTGTGTCGTCGGCTGCGCTTTCCACGATCGTGACATTCGCGAATTTTTGTTTGGCAACTTCGTCGCGAAGCGCTTTCAGCTTGTCCTGGTCGAGTTCAGTGGCATAAATGTGACCCGACGCCCCAACGATTTTCTCGGCGGCGAAACTGTAGGTTCCGTCTCCGGCCCCGATGTCCGCGATGGTCATGCCCGGCTTCCATTGCATCTCTTCGGCGAGGCGCGAAATTTCGGTTTGGGCGTTGGGACTCGGCGAAGCGGCCACACGAAGCGCCGCTTTTTTCAGAAAGGCGAAGGACGCCAGCGCCAGTGCGATTGCCAGGAATGCTTTACGTCGGTTTCTGCCAGTCATGGTTGCGAATGCCTCTTGGGAGCCGAGAGTTTTGCTGGTTCTGCCGGGCTGTCATTTCCGCCCGCGCCAGGCCATCATCTGGTTTGACGCCAGCCGCTCGCGTTGGATTCCCGCGATTTTTGGGCCTGAAGCGTTTTCTAGATGTTTGACCCGATGCGCGCAGGGCCGCTATAATCGTGGTTTCGTCATAGCGTGAATTTCTTGCTTGGCAGGCGCCGCTACTTGCGACTCTGCAGGAAACACCCAGCGAATTCAGGAGCATCCGATGAGCACGTTGAAGGCTACCCTGCTGCGCGCAGGCATGATCATCCAGCACGAGGGCGATCTCTACAGCGTCTATAGCGTGGACCACCGCACGCCTGGCAACAAGCGCGCCGCTATGCAGACAAAGATGCGCAACCTGCGTACGGGTTCGATGATCGACTACCGGTTCCGCGCCGAAGAATTCGTCGAGAAAGTGACGGTGGACGAACTGGAATTCGAGTACCTCTACAGCGACGGCGACGGCCACCACTTCATGAACACGGAGAATTACGAGCAACTCGCGCTGCAGAACGACGTGGTGGGCGATACGAAGGATTATTTGATCGCGAACATGCCCGTGAAAATCGAATATTACGACGAGAAGCCCATCGGCGTGCTGATTCCGGATACGGTGGATCTTACTGTGGTCGAAACTGAGCCGAGCATTCAGAAGGCCACGGCCAGCTCGGTGATGAAGCCTGCAAAACTAGAGACGGGACTTGTGATCAACGTTCCGCCGTTTGTCGGCACCGGCGATAAAGTAAAAGTGGATACCTCGGAAGCCCGCTACATCCAGCGCGTGCAGTAATGCGAAGAGAGATCCTTCGTCGTGTTGCTCCGCAAAATGACAATTCTGGTCGGATTTTCACTTTAATCCTTCGACGACGTACAAATCTGAAAGAGTGCGGGGGTAGGAGTACGTATACGATTTGGCATCCGGCGTGATTAAAATCCCGCCGATCGAATCCACTCCCGCGGCGTCGGCGGGGAAAAGCGTTTTCCACACCGTTCGTTTCCCTGTGGCCAACTCGATACGCGAAATGATGCAGGGCAACCCCGCAAAATTGTGCACATAGATCGATTTGCCGTCGGGCGTAAAGACATCGAGGCCTTCGTTCGCCTGAATGCCTGGAATCGGCCGGGCATCGCCTCCTCCAATCGGGAAAAAGGCGCGGACTCCGTTGGGATCCAATCCTAATACCAGCTTTCCGTCCGGCGAGACCACCACTCGAGACGCCGCGTCGCCTTCGGGGCCAATCGCACGCGAAGTTCCGCCTTCCAGATTTTGAACATAGAGTCGAAGTCCGTGTCCCGGTTCACTGCCGGCGAACAAGACTTGTTTCCCATCCGGAGAAAAAGCCCCAGCGATGTGGTCAATCGAATCGTTGCTGATAACGCGCGACTGTCCTGCTTTCGTGGGAAGCAGAAACATTTGTTGCGGCGACTTCTGGGTAATGGCCAGCACCCAGTTGCCGTCCGGCGAAACATCCTGAGGGTTCCCATCGCCGAGGCGTATGGCAGGCGAGCCGTCGGTAGCCCGAATGTATATGCCGTAGGTGGCGCCTCCTGCTTCTCCCACTTCCGCAAATAAAAGCGATTTCCCGTCGGTGGAAATGGCTGCGGGCAGCGAAAAGTCGAACCAGGAAAGCTCCTGACCCTTTGCGTCGCCGTTGATAAAGGCTCTTATCTCCTGACGGCCCGCGTCCCGGCGCAAAAGCACGCGGCCGTCCCTGGAGGTGTCCAGCATGGTGAGTGTTCCCGGCACGCGCGCCAAGAGCCGTTGGTGACCGGAGAAATCTACGGCATAGATAGCGCGCGACAAGCCCTCGTGGGTGGCGGTGAACCAAATCTCGTCGCCGGTGGGAGACCAAGCGAGCCCGTCGGTACTGATCCAACCGCTGGAGAGAATCTTACGGTTTCCATTCAGGTCGATCACAGCCACGCTGCCGCCATCGTCCGACACCACGGGGTGGTCCAGAAAGGCAATGCGATCACCTGCTGGGGAAATTCTAAGATCGCCAATCCATCCCGCCGTCTTGTAAAGAACTTTGCCTATGGGAAACTCGAGTTGTGTGAATCCGCCCTGGCTACGAGCGACCGCGAGCGTGGAACCATCTCGGGACCAGTCCGCCCAATTCACATTGTCCAAAAGCTCCCGCGGAGCACCGCCGGCAAGGGGCATGCGCGCAAGCGTGCCAAACTGCTGAAACGCGCCGGTGCGGCTGTGAAGAAGGATGGCCAATTCGCCGTTCGGCGATATGCCCAAGAGGCTAGTACCGGGATGAGTTAACGAAGCAGACTCCGGGCTCCCGGTGCGAGTGGAATAAATGTCGGTGGGATGTCCGTCCCAGCCCGCGTTGTAATAGATCGTCTGGCCATCGGGACCGAAGCGGGCCTCATACACAGTGCCGCGTCGAAAGGTGACCTGGCGGTAGACGGGCTGCGATGAACCAGGCAGGCGCATGGCAAAAAAAGCGCCGGCAGCCAGACCGGCCACAAGCGCAAGGGCAGCGACAAGCGCGGCAAGGAGCCACGTACGCTTCTTGTCAGCGGCTGCCGGCGCCACGGCTTTTGCGGGAGACGCTGCAAACCCGGTCCGGGCGCTGGTGCGGCTCGAATCGGTTTCGCGCTTCAGGCGTTTCAGATCGGCGCGCAACTCTGTCGCCGTCTGGCAACGCAGCTCGCGATCTTTCTCGAGTGTCTTCGCTAGGATAATTTCGAATTCACCGGGCAGGTCGGGATTCACGCGCGTGGGCGGCGCCGGCGCGCGATTCAGAATCGCTTCGGTGATCACGCCCGCGGTGTTGCCGATGAAGGCCTGGCGGCCCGTGGCCATCTCATAGAGCACCGTGCCAAAGCTGAAGAGGTCTGAGCGCGCATCGAGCTCTTCTCCACGCACCTGCTCGGGTGACATGTAAGCGACCGTGCCTACTGCCGTCCCCGGGCTGGTCAGCAGCATTTCCGATCCCACCGTGGGCAACGCAGAAGTGCCCGCACCCACTCCGACGCGCTCCGGTGCGAGTTTGGCTAGGCCGAAATCGAGGACTTTGGCTTGACCGCGTTTGGTGACAAAAATATTGGCGGGCTTGATGTCGCGATGAATGATGCCTTTTGCATGGGCGGCATCGAGCGCGTCGGCAATCTGAATTCCGAGGTCGAGCACCTGGTCGAATGCAAGCGGCTTCTCGCCAATCCGGTGCTTCAGCGTTTGGCCTTCGAGCAGTTCCATAGCGATGAAGGGAATTGTCTCGCCGCCATCGTTCACCACATCAATTTCATAAATCGTGCAGATGTTCGGGTGATTTAACGCGGAGGCTGCGCGCGCTTCGCGCTGAAATCGTTCCAGCGTCGCGCGATCTTTGGAAAATCCTTCCGGCAGGAATTTCAGGGCCACCTGGCGCCCCAGCTTCGTGTCCTCGGCCTTGTAGACCACACCCATGCCGCCGCCGCCGAGCTTTTCGAGGATCACGTAATGCGAAAGGGTTTTCCCGATCATTTTCCGGAGTTTGCGGTCCGTTATAGGTGCGGGCGATGTTAGGTTGCGGCGCTTGTGCAAGTCAAGCCGCACTACATTGTATGAAGCAGGTCCTCCGCAACGTGTTAGGCTGATTTGATGGAAATTGCGGCCATTCGAAAGCCCGTGCTAGTCCTGTGGCTGATCGTCTTCGGGGCGGCCGGGAGCGCGTGTTTCGCGCAATCCGCGCAGAAGATCGTTGACGAATACGTTCATGCCGAAGGCGGCGCGAAAGCGCTCACAAAAATTCAGACGGCCAGCATCACCGGAAACCTCGTGGACGGCTCTACAGGTGAATCCGGCACTTATTCGCTGATCACCAAAGCGCCGGACAAGTTCTATTCTGAAATTATCATCGAGCCCTACCGCTTGATCGAGGCCTACAACGGAAAATCTGCCTGGGGCCAGGACACCAGGGCCAGTGAAATTAGCGGCGATTCGTCTTCCAACTCGGCCGATGCTCCACACACGCTGACCGGCGCCGTCGCTTCGGAATGGGAAGCAGAGGGACGCTACCTGAACAGCCGGCTGGCCGATGCGAAGAAATCCAAATTCGTCTTGCAATTGATCGGCACAGAGGATATGGGCGGGTGCAAGGCATATCACGTTCGCATTGCGTTTTCTCCTCGGGTCTCCCGCGAACTATTTTTCGACGCGCAAACTCATTTGCTGATTCGCGAAACGATCCCAGCCACGGCGCAGCAGCCGGGATCGAAGAATGCTGTCGCGGAGGAATTCGATTACGCCGATTACCGCCGCGTCGACGGCGTCGAAGCGCCCTACCGGATCATGCTCCGCCGCGCGGGCCGCAGCTACACCGTTTCCATTTCGCGAATCGAGTGGAATGCGCCTGTAAATGATTCCGTTTTCGACTTTCCAAACAATAAGAGCCGCACGCTGCCCGATATCAAGCCGCTTCTTCTTGACGTGGCCAAAACTCAGAACGCGATCGAAGAGTTGCAGAAGCAATACACGTGCCATCTGGTGGCCGAGGAAGAGAAGTTTGATTCGAAGGGAGGAGTCGCGTCGCGCACGGTGAAGGAATATGACGTCTTCAACTGCGGCGGCGATGAAATCCGCCACCTGGTGAAAGACGATTCGAAGCCGCTCACCGCCGAACAGCAGCACAAGGAGGATGAGCGCTTCAATAAAGAGTTCAGCGAATTCCAAAAAAAGCAGGCCGAGCTGGCGAACGACCCCAAGAAACAGGAAAAAGAAGACGAACGCCAGCAGGCGCAGATTTCGGACTTCCTTCGCGCCGAGAGTTTTACGAACCCGCGCCGCGAGCGATTTCGCGGGCAGGATGTGATCGTGTTCGATTTCGGCCCGAATCCCGATTACAAGCCGCGGAAGCTGGTCGAGTCCATCGTCCAAAAATTGGCTGGCGTGGTGTGGATTGACGAGGAGGCGCGCGACGTGGCGCGGCTCGAAGCGCGCTTCAGTGAGACAGCGAAAATCGGCGGGGGCTTGCTCGCTTCGCTCGACAAGGGTACGAACCTCGTCATCGAGCAGACCAAAATAAACGGTGAAGTCTGGCTGCCGTCTTACGCCGAAGTTCACGCCACGGCCCGCGTGGTCTTCGTGAAAGTCCACCAAAACGAAATTGACCGCTACAGCGACTACAAGAAATTCCGCGTCGAAACCAAAATCGGCCCCTCTACGCCGGTCAGCGACCCGCCAAAGCAACCAAATCCGGAAACATCTCCGAAGCCCTAGCCGATTTTTCGGCGCTGCCAAAGCGCCCCCATTGACACGACTGCGCCGCCACTCTAGAGTGGCGATTCTTTTCCGTTCCATCTCGTCGGCGGCCGCGGAGGGCGGGTGCTCGAGCGCTTTTTCAAGCTTTCGGAAAACCAAACCACCATTCGCCAGGAAATGCTCGGCGGCCTCACCACCTTCATGACCATGGCTTACGTGATCGTGGTGAATCCGCAAATTCTCGCGCAAGCTGGAATGCCCGAGGAAGGCGTGCTCTTCGCCACGTGCGTTGCCTCCGCCGCGGCCACACTAGTGATGGGCCTTTACGCCAATTATCCCATCGCGCTCGCGCCCGGCATGTCGCTCAACGCGTACTTCACCTACTCCGTCTGCATGGGCATGCACATTCCCTGGCAAACGGCGCTGGGAGTCGTGTTTTTCTCCGGCGTGCTGTTCATTCTTCTCACCGCGTCCGGGATTCGCGAGCAGATCGTCAACGGCATTCCCGATTCGCTGAAGCATTCGACGGCCGCCGGTATCGGCATGTTCATCGCTTTCGTGGGTTTGAAGAACGCGAAAATCGTCATTGCCAATCCGGCCACGCTGGTGAGTATCGGAAGTTTTTCCGACCGTGAAGTGCAGGCTGCCTGCTTCGGCCTGGTGCTGATGCTGATTTTGATCGTCCGAAAAGTGAAAGGAGCGATGCTAATCGGCATTCTAGCCACCGCGTTGCTGGGAATTTTTCGAGGCATGTCGCGCTGGCCCACCGCACTGCTTTCGATTCCGCATCCATCGCTCACCTTTCTAAAGTTCGATTTGCACGGCGCGTTGCATCTGGGCCTTTTCGAGATCATGTTCATATTTCTGTTCGTCGATCTCCTCGACAACGTCGGCACGCTCGTCGCCGTTTGCGAGCAGGCAGGTTTCGTGAAGGACGGAAAAATTCCGCGCGTCGGCCGCGCCCTGCTCGCCGATGCCGTGGGAACAGTCTTCGGCTCGATGACCGGCACTTCCACGGTTACGAGTTACATCGAAAGCGCTGCGGGGGTTTCCGCGGGCGCGCGCACAGGCTTGAGCAACGTCCTGGTCGCTGCGCTTTTCCTGGCAGCGGTGTTTTTCTCGCCGGTTGCCACAGCAATTCCCGGCTTTGCCACTGCCCCGGCGTTGATTCTGGTGGGCGCGCTGATGATTCAGTCGGTGGCGCGCGTCCACTGGGACGATTTCAGCGACGCTTTTCCGGCGTTCGTCACCGTGCTCGCTACGCCGCTCACGTTCAGCATCGCCACAGGCCTGAGTCTCGGCGTGATTTCCTACACGGTGGTAAAAATCGGCGCCAGGAAATTTCGCGAGATCAGCCTGTTGCTCTGGATTCTCACCGCGCTATTCATCCTGCGCTACATCTACCTCGCGGTGGCTTAGCGCAATTTGACTCGATTGAGTGCTGCGGTTACGCCTCAATAAAAAGAAAACATTCACGTAGCTCAGATTCCTCCCGATCGATTTTGCATCGGGATGACCTGAGGCCTTTGAGCGGGTTACGTGCCGCGCGAGTTACATCGCGACGGAAGCTTTTGTGCCGAACACGCGGCGGAAAATCGCATCTACAGCGCGCAGTTGCCGTTGCAGGTCGAATGTGTGCGCGAGCGCTTTCGCGTCGAGATGCTTGCGAATATTCTCGTCGGCGGCCACGCGCTCCTGGAAACTCGTCTCCGACTCCCAGGCTGCCATCGCGTGCTCCTGCACCCATTTGTAGGCGTCTTCGCGCGGCGCCCCATGTTCGACGAGATCCTGCAGAAGCTGCCCGGAAAACACGAGACCCTTCGTCGCATCGAGATTCCGGCGCATGCGCTCGGGAAACACTTTCATGTTCGCCACGATTTCCGTCGTGCGGTGCAGCATGTAGTCGGTCAGGATCGTCGAGTCCGGCAGAATCACGCGCTCCACAGAACTGTGCGAAATGTCGCGCTCGTGCCATAGCGCGATATCTTCAAGCGCCGGCATCGCATTGGCGCGCACAACGCGCGCCAGGCCGCACACCTGCTCGCTCGATACCGGATTGCGCTTGTGCGGCATCGCCGAACTTCCGCGCTGCTCGCCGCCAAACGGCTCTTCCACTTCGCGCACTTCCGTTCGCTGCAGATGGCGCACTTCCTGCGCGATGCGTTCGAGCGTGCCGGCCACGATCGCCAGCGTCGAAAGATATTGCGCATGCCGGTCGCGTTCAATCACCTGTGACGTGATCGGCGCCGTCGCAAGGCCCAGCCGCGCGCAAATCTTTTCTTCGATCTCCGGCCCCAGGTGCGTGCACGTCCCCACCGCGCCTGAAATCTTTCCCACCGCCATCTGCCGCGCCGCCACTTGAAACCGCGCCAGGTCGCGGCGGTTCTCTGAAAACCAGTTCGCAATCTTCAGCCCGAAGGTAATCGGTTCCGCGTGCACGCCGTGCGTCCGGCCGATTTCCGGCGTGTCTTTGAGTTCCCACGCGCGCTTCTCCAGCACTTCGCCCATCAGCTCGAGAGCTTTCTCGATCTGCTGCGACGCTTCACGCACCAGCAGCGCCTGCGCCGTGTCCACCACGTCGTTGGAAGTGAGCCCGTAATGCAGCCAGCGCGCCGCTTCCGCATCACCCACTGATTCCTGCACCGCGATCGTGAACGCGATCACATCGTGCCGCACTTTCGCTTCCAGCTCGTTGATGCGTTCGACGTTCACGCGCCCGCGCTCGCGCAACTTCACCGCTGCTTCGCGCGGCACAATCCCGGCTTCCGCCAGCGTCTCCGCCGCGGCCAGCTCCACTGCCAGCCATTTCTGAAATCTATTTTCGTCGCTCCAGACGCGGCCCATTTCCGCGCGTGTGTATCGCGGGATCAAATCCGGCTCCTTTTTTTTGCGCAGCCTTCTTGATGAACTCTGTGGCGCAACCATTCAAGTTTGCAAACGGCGGGGAACTTCCCTGCTCCATCATACCTGTAAAACGGCAGAAATGATGGCGTCTCTGCAGACAGGCCCTAATACGAAGTGCGTATCGCAAGTGCTTCCCAACGGCGCTACTCGAAAGCCACGGCTACCGCTTCGCCGGCCGGTAGCTGAAAAGTTTCTGGCATTCTCGGCGCAAAAATCCGCCGAACACAGGAATCCGGTGATTGCCCTTTTCAAAGATCAGTCGGCAGGGGATCAGGCAGGCTCGCCACTTGTAGTACTCAGTGCCGTGCTTTTGCCCATATGCGGCGATATCTTCCTGCGACACGCCATACACCACCGCGCCGATTCGCGACCACACACCGGCCCCTGCGCACATCGCGCACGGCTCATGCGTCGAGTAGAGAACGAACTCAGGCAGGTAGCGTCCATAGCCGCTTGACACGTATTTCAGCGTTTCAAGCTCCACATGCTTGATGCTCGAGCCCGAAGTCTTTACGCGGTTGCCCGCGCTGGCAATCACCACTTCGCGCTTGCCCACCAGGCGCGTAATCACCGCGCCAATCGGATAATCGCCGCGGTCGCCGGCGCGCTTCGCTTCGGCAATCGCCAGTTCCATGAATTTCTTTTTGGGTTTGTAGGAAGGCGGAATCATCGGGAGGGATTATATCTGTTTATAGAGAGTGTTGTTGATATAGGCGAACATGGTACAGCCGCCCAAGGGATTTCGTCTGATTTCACAAAAAAAAATGAGTGGGCTCACGAAAGTATCTCCAGAATCCGTGGGTGGTGGTCAGCTTCCTTTTTCTCTTTATCGCCATGGCGGGAGGAACTATTTTTCTTTTTGCTCGCCGAAAATGACGAATAGCCGCGGTGCCAGCATCGGCGATTCTGGAATGGCACTATTCTTTCAAGAGTCGGATGACTTTCAATAAGAGCGGAATCACCTCGACACCGAGAATCTCTTTAACTCCCACTACATCTGTCAGTTGGCGGAAATTCGTCGCTCGAACGACATAGCTTCCAGCAGCACAAATTCTGAAGCCAAGAGGAGCAACAACATGAAAATGTCAGTGGCGTGGTTTAGCGTCAGCGATTTCGACCAATCCAAGCGCTTCTATAGTGACGTCCTCGGCCTCAAGAAGGCCTTTGAAGTCGAGGGCTGGGCGGAATTCAATAGCGGCGGCAAGGATGAAGCCGCCATCGGAATCTCCAATGGCACCCACACGGCCAAAGAACACGGCGCGACGATCGTTCTGCGCGTGGACGATATCGAACGCGAGCGCAAACGTCTCGAGGCGGCCGGCGTCAAATTCGAAGGCAAGACGGAAGAGATTCCCGGCATGGTGAAGCTGGCCATCTTCCGCGATCCTTCCGGCAACCGGCTGCAGCTTTGCCAGGTGCTGATGCAGCCGTGAACGGATGAAAGGCGTCAGCGGAGCCGCGATAGCCGGAAGAAACGTCTCGAACTATCGCGGCTTACGCGAGGCCTCGCCGCAAGAACGCGCCGATGTATCCTGTCGAGCGAACCAGCACCGCGAAAAGGAGCAGCGTCATGACCGACCGATGGGAGCCCGGCGCCCTGCCGGAAGAAGAAGCCAGGCTGGTTGAACGCGCCAAGCACGGCGATAGGGATGCTTTCGGCTCGCTCGTCGAACCCTGGCGCAAACCGCTTTTCGGCTACATCTATCGGATGGTCACGCTGCGCCAGGATGCCGAAGATCTGCTGCAGGACGTGCTCGTGCGCGTGCTCGAGGATATTCGCAGCTATCGCGGCGAAGCGCGTTTCAAGAGCTGGCTTTTCGGCATTGCCACGCATGCCTGCCTCGACCATTTGCGCAAGCGCAAACGCTGGCGCGTTGAAGCGCAGTTGATTGGCGAGCGCGAGGCCACAGCGAATCCCGAGAATATCGTCCACTTGCGAGCCGTGATGGCGCAGCCGGGATTTGTCTACGAAACACGCGAGCATATCGCCTTCTGCTTTTCCTGCATTGCCCGCACGCTCGAGCCCGAAGAGCAGGCTGCGGTGATGCTGAAAGAGGTCCTCGAATTCACGAACCAGGAAGCTGCCGCGATCCTGCAGCTTTCAGAACCGGTTTTCCGCCACCGGCTTTCCGATGCGCGCGCG
This sequence comes from Candidatus Acidiferrales bacterium, assembly GCA_035262725.1. Taxonomy (GTDB): domain Bacteria; phylum Acidobacteriota; class Terriglobia; order Acidiferrales; family UBA7541; genus Palsa-295. Next base: position 10,906 of record DATFSH010000104.1, read on the forward strand.
AAAATGACCAAGGCCTTCGATGGCCTCTGCGCGCTGATCAACAAAGCAGGCGTCTGCTACCAGTGCCAGGGCCTGCGGGAAATTGCGCCGGAAGATCATCGCGGCGCGGACCTGGTGCAGATTGAAGTGGCGCCGGGTATCGCGGTGACGCCCGATACGCTATTCGACGCGCGCGCCGCCATCGCCCGCAGCGCCGATCTGGCCACCGGCACCACCCGCCCCATGCACGACATGTTCTACACCACGCTTTCTGCGCGTGAAGAATCCCGCAGCTAGCTTGATTTTTGCTGCCTGCCCGGTTCGTCGTATTTATGAGGGAGCCTACAGCTCAAACGGCCCAAGAGGGGAGTGTTGCGAAGCAATGTGCAACGCGCCGCCGAAGGTGAACAAACTTGCCCGCCGGCTGAGCGCTTCTTCCGCGGAAATCTGGGCGAGCAGAGGATTATTGTTCTGCTCGGAAAGATGCGCCAGAACCAGATGGCGCGCGAGCCCGTCAAACACTTCGCAATCCGCCAGGAAATCGCTCACCGTGGCATTCGAGAGGTGCCCTGTGCGGCTCATCACGCGCTGCTTGATGTGCCAGGGATAAGGCCCCACCTTCAGCATTTCCAGATCGTGATTCGATTCCAGGATCAAGAAATCGGCTTCGCGCAGGTGGTGTTTCACAAGGTCGGGCAGGTAGCCGAGATCGGTAACAATCGCCACCTTGACTCCATTGGCCTTGAAGCAGTAGCCCACGGGATCGGATGCGTCGTGAGGAATCGCAAACGGCGTCACTTCGATATCGCCAATTTCAAATTTTTCGCCGGGATGCACGTACTGCACGTGGTCGATTGTTTTCTTGATGCCCTGATCGGTGAGCATCTGCTGGATCACGCGATGCGTCGGCTCGGTGAGAAATGCCAGGCATTTCCATTCGCGCTGCAATTGGCCCAGGGCGTTGGAGTGATCGGAATGTTCGTGGGAAATCAGGATGCCGTCGAGGTGATCGGGCTTCTGCCGGCCCAACGCTTCAAAGCGCCGCAGCATTTCTTTTCTGCCAAGCCCCGCGTCAACGAGGAGAGCAGTGTGTTCGGTCTCAAGCAACGTGGAGTTGCCCGCACTGCCCGAAGCTAGAATCGAAATGCGGAACCCGATGCGCTCTCTCCGTCCGCCGGGCGTGCCACCGCCGCACCAGCTTTGCAATGCATGATGGCATCCTGCCGCCGTAAGGTCAACATCAACCCGCGCAGCAGTCGTTCCTAATACGCTTCATTGCGAGTTGAAATCGAAGTTCGCGAATTGAATCGGAGCCCTGCGATTCTTAGTAGGGGCACGGCATGCCGTGCCCGCGCAGCCCGCACCTCGGCCGTGCCATCCGTCAAAGCGTAGCGTCATTGTTCTAGAAGGTAAGCTGGTCGCGGGTGAGTTCGAAGCCGTCGAGATTGCCTACCACGCTGGCGGCGATGCGTTCGGGCTGAAAGAATTCCTGCGCGATTTTCTGCACGTCTTCCGGCGTTACTTTCTCGAGCAGCGCGATCAGCTCGGCCGGCGAGAAATAGCGGTCGAAGTACATGTGATAACGCGCCAGGTTGTTCATTCGCTGCCCGGTGCCTTCCGACGCGAGCAGCGTCGCGCCTTTGAGATGGTCCTTCGCGCGGCGCAGTTCCTCTTCCGGAAGCGGTTCATCCTTGATCCGGCGGAATTCGTCGAGCACCGAACGAACCACCTGCGAAACATTTTCGAGCGACGCCCCCGCATACACCGAAAACGACCCGGAATCGCGATAGGAATTCATTTCACTGAAAATCGCATAGGCCAGGCCCTGTTTCTCGCGGATGTTCTGGAACAAGCGTGATGACATGCCGCCGCCCAGCACGTTGTTCAGCGCCGAAACCACGAAGCGGCGCTCGTCCGTCATCGGCAGCGCCGGAACGCCGATGCAGATGTGCACCTGCTCGAGTTCGTGCTTTGTGCGTTGCGTAATGTGCGGCGCAGCCACCGGGACGGAATCGGCGGTGCCGTTCGACGACGGCGCAAGCTTCGCGAAGCGCTCAGCGACGAGATCCACCATCTGCTGATGGCTCAGCCGCCCTGCGGCCGTAATCACCAGATGATTTGGCGCGTACCAGTGGCGAAACCAGCGGTCGAGCGTCTCTCGTGTGATTGAAGAAACTGTTTCAGGAGTGCCGAGAATCGGTTTTCCCAGGGCGTGCGGGGTCCAGAAATTCTGGGTGAAAAGTTCGTGGACCAGATCTTCGGGATTATCCTGCGTCATCCGGATTTCTTCCAGGATGACGGATTTTTCCTTGTCGATATCTTCGGGGGCGAATGTCGGTTCGAGAACCATGTCCGCAACGATGTCGAAAGCCTTAGGAAGATGCTCATCGAGCACGCGCGTATTGAAGCAGACCATTTCTTTCGCGGTGAACGCGTCGAGCATTCCACCGACGCTGTCCACTTCCCGCGCGATATCTTCCGCCGTGCGCCGCGCGGTGCCCTTGAATACCATGTGCTCAATGAAGTGCGAAATGCCGTTGAGCTCCGCAGGCTCGCGCCGCGACCCGGCGCGCAGCCAGATTCCCACCGAAACGGAGTGCATATGCTCCATCGGCTCGGTGATTACCACCAAGCCGTTGGCCAGCACTTCTTTTTGAACTTTGTGAACCGAGTTTTTCGTCTCAGCCATCCATTTTCCAGTTCAGCGGGAGCCAAATCTTCGCATGCGCGCGCCGCGAAGTCACGGATAGCCCGGCGCGGTGTTTCCATTCCGCCTGCTTGGCTCGAAACGCGCGAAAAACTGCTTTTTGCGGCAACCCGCTTGCTGCACTTACGGCGACAAAAACTGTCACTTTCCCGTCTTACGCACTACATCAACTTCTCGTCAGGCGACAGCTTTCCATACTCGCTCGAATAGTGCAGCGGAACGTCCGCATATGACCCGCGCTCGATCGAATACACTTCGCAACTCGCGTAAGGATACGAGTAGATGTGCACGCTGGTCGCCTGCGCGCCGAATTCAGGAAGGTTCAGCACCTGATGTACCGGTTCTTCAGGCGCGACGACGGCGGGATGGGTGGCGTCCATATCGTAGGAATCGGTAGGAACCAGCTTGCAAGCGCCGTGCGCAGCGTCGCGATTTTCGACGCGGAAATTCTGCACGCGCAAGCGGCCGATGGGTGTCACCATCCAGCAATTCTGGTCGCGGTGATTGTGAATGCGGCTGACTTGTCCTATGTTCCAGCAAATCGCCATCACTTCGAAAAGCTCACATTTATAGATCAGGTTCCGGGTGTAGTGGCTGTTCGCGTAGAAGAGATAGGGCGCGAGCGTCTCCGGACGAATCGCTTTCTCCTTCGTGAATTTTAGCACGCGCGGAATCGTGAAATCCTGCTTGGGAATGACGCATAGCTGTTTTGTCCATTCGTCGATTGTGATTTGTTGCATCGTGGTTTGTTCCATCGCGTCTGCCTCCCGCGCGCATAAAGAACCATGCCAAACACTTGATTATATCTCTCCGCGTTTCGCGCCGGAGATAAAAAATCGCAAATAGGCGGCGTGCTATCATCAAAATCAGGATGGCTTCGATTCCTGAATCCGCGCCGGTTCCCCCGCACAACCTCTTGGGAAAATCTTCGGAAGAACTGCGCGCGTTCCTTGCATCACTGGCCGGGCCTGCTTACCGCGGCGCGCAGATTTATCACGCGTTGTACGCCGAGCGCCGCTTTGATTTTGCGGCGATGACGAACCTCCCCGCGAAACTTCGGGAACGCCTCGCGCGCGAAGCGGCGATCGAGCTTCCGCGAATTGTGAGGAAGCACTGCTCGGATGACGGAACGATTCGTTACGTGCTGGCGCTGGATGGCGTGGCGAAGGACTCGGCGGCCAGAGATTCGGAAACAAATGCCAGGCTGCTGGCCCCCGCGACGATTGAAACCGTGTTCATGCCGGAAGAGAATCGCCAAACTATCTGCATTTCAACGCAGGCAGGCTGCGCGGTGGATTGCCACTTTTGCCTGACGGCAACGCTCGGCCTGATCCGCAACCTCACGGCCGGTGAAATCATCGGCCAGGTGCTTATAGCGCTCGAAGAAAATCGCGAGGTGCTGAAGCCGCAAACCAACGTGGTGCTGATGGGGCAGGGCGAGCCGCTGCTGAATTTCGAGCCGGTGATGGCGGCACTGCGAATAATTCTCGATCCCAATGGCCTCGCGATCTCGCCGAAGCATGTGACGCTTTCGACGAGCGGAATCGTTCCGGGTATCGAGCGCCTGGCGCGGGAGAAAGTGCGACCTAAGCTGGCCATTTCTTTGAATGCGTCTTCCGACGCGCAGCGCGACGAAGTCATGCCCATCAACCGTAAATATCCGATCGCGGAGCTGCTAGAGGCGTGCCAGCGATATCCGCTGCGGCCCTGGGAGCACCTTACGTTTGAGTACGTGTTGCTGGGCGGATTCAACGATTCGATTGAGGATGCGCGTCGCGTGATGAAGCTGCTTCGGAATCTGCGCGTGAAGGTAAATCTGATCCCGTGGAATCCCGGCGATCTGCCCTACGCAAAGCCCGATCCCGCGCGCATTGAGGCGTTTCGCAAGATTCTTGCCGACAAGGATGTGCGCACATTTGTGCGCTACTCGCGCGGGCAGGACGTGATGGCCGCGTGCGGGCAGCTAGCTCTGCTGGAAATGGGCGCGGCGGCGCCAAATCTCACCCAGATTTCACAGCAGTAAGCAGGCGTGCAGCACGGTTGGAACGCGAAGAGCTCATTCGGAGGCGAGTTCTCAAGAGCCGCCGAGGAAATTTGATTTTGAGATAGGTGGCGATAAGCGGATTTCTCAACATCTATCCGTCTCGGTCGATTTGGAGCCTTAAGTTCCAACGGTTAATGCAGTTTCGCGTAGTCGGCTTTGGCTTCCTTCAGGATGGGAATGTCGGGGTCGGCATCTTTCCACAGTGCGAGGAAATCTTTGTAGGCGCCGAGCGCCCGGACGCGAGCGGCATCGGCTCCCGAAGTTCTCGCTTGCAGCGCATTCGCGCGAGCTACTCACAGACGCGCCACCTCCCGTCCAGCAGTTCCACACGATTCCGCTGTGGTCGAGAATTTTCTGAAACTCCGGAGCAGCAGCCCGGCCTTGTCCGGCTGCGAGGTACGCTTCTCCGCGCACATACACGTGGTAGAGGCAGGAAATATTGGCGACGAACGGAATCGATCCCAACTCGATGGGGAAGCAGCTTGCAGGGTATTCAGGGCGGCAGTTGGGTTCTTGTTGTTCAGCGCCACGTCGTGAATCGTCCAGATGTTGGGATGATCAGGGCAGAAGCGGCTTGCGCTTCGCGTTCAAAACGGGCGAGCGCCTACGCGTCGCGAGCTACTTCCAGCGGCAGGAATTTCAGCGCGACGAAGCGGTGAAGGCGTGTGTCCTCAGCCTTGTAGACCACGCCCATGCCCCCTCCGCCGAGTTTCTCTACGATGCGATAGTGGGAGATGGATTGGCCAATGAGCGAGCTGGGATCCGCCATTAGGCGCACATCTTAGGGCGCAGGAGAAGTCAAGTCAACGAAACCAGTTCATTGGAGTACTAGCTCTTGGTACGTACAGAAGATCGAAAACCCGAGACGGAGGATAACTAGCGAGAGCAGGGATTATCACCACCTATCTCAGAATGCGACGCCATCAGCGAATGCTGATAGCGGCCATCATGCGACCCGTGGCGCGCTCTTTGCGGAAGCTGAAGAAAAGATCGCTGCGGCAAGCGGTGCACAGGCCGGAGGAAGAGATATTTCGCGCGGCCATTCCTGCCTCTTCGAGGATGGCGCGGTTGGCGGCAGTCAAATCGAGGTGCACGCGCGGCGGCGGTGGCGCATGGCCGGGAGGCTTCATGGTGAGCCAGGGAAGCCAGTTGGGGTCGTTGTCGCTGTCGGCGAGTCGGTCGAAGGGGCCTTCGAACCATTCGCGCGCGCCAGGAAACTGCGCCTGAAATTCCGCGGCGACTTCGGTGCCCACTTCGTAGCAGGATTGGCCGATGCCGGGGCCGAGCGCGGCGATCACATCCTGCGGTTTTGTCCCGAACTCCATTTGCATGCGTCCCAGCGCTTTTGCCGCGATGCGGCGAACCGTGCCACGCCATCCGGAATGAATTGCGGCGATCGCGCGGCGCTTGGGATCGGCGAGGAGGATTGGGACGCAGTCGGCGGTTTGCACTGCGAGCAGGACGCCCGGCTGGCGGGTGATGAGGGCATCGCCTTGCGGGGGTGCGTCTTGTGATTGTTTTCTTGGCGAGTTGGTTCCCGGCGAATCGGCGTCACCGGCCGGCTTATTTCCCGAATTAATTACATGCACAACGTCGGAGTGAATCTGCCGCAGGGCGATTACGCGCGCCTTGCTCGCGCCAATGGCGCGGAAGAATTTCTGGCGGTTGTCGCGCACGCGGTCGCTCTTGTCCCAATCCGTGAACCCCAGATTGAGCACTTTCTCGCGGGTTTCCCGGCCTTCGCGCGCCGCTTTCAATTCGCTCGCGCCGCCCGGCCTGGTGCTGAAGCCGTGGACGAGCCAGTCGAGCCGCGCAAGCGTGGGGGCTTCGAGCACTCGCAGACCTCCAGTGCGACGCAGCTTCCACTTCGGATTGGCTGTGGCTACAAGAATGCCGGTATCGGGGGACTCACTTCCGTTTTCAAAATGCAGGGCAACCATCCTGTGACGATTTTGTTTAGCTCGATGGCCTGTTTCTGAAAATTCGTTCGCGTTCGTCAGGCTGTTAGAGTTCTTTCGAGACGATTCAACGCTTCAAACCAAAAAACTTGCATTTTGGCGCATTCTTTCGAGTTGGACAGCTTGCCGTGGTCCACGGCCACTTGCGTTTTCTGGGGGCCCCGGCTGTTGAAGCCTACCGCGACCCGCGAATCTCCATCCCATTTCGCGCGCACATATTTTCCCGGCGTTGCCGAGGTGATTTCCATTTTTGCATTTGGCAGCCAGCGGTTTCTCAACTTCTCATCTGTCCACGCCGCGTAAGCCTTCGCGAGCGGCGCCGCCATGGTGCGGCTTCTCGAAGCGCTGAATTCTCCATCGCATTTCTGGAATTTTTGCCGCAAACCTCGCTCCTGTTCGTATCCCACAGCGACCATCTGGCACCACCAGGCAGGGAGTTTCTGCTTTTCGTAGAGATACAGGGCAATTTCTTTGTGCGGCATCTTTTTCGCGCCGGCCTTATCGAGAATCTTGAACCACTCCGCCCACACCTTACCCGTTTTGGCCTTCACGGCTTCGTCGCTCGATCGTTTCGTCTCTTTCGGTTTTTTTGCGGGCATCGTGGCGCCACCTCAGGCGGCGATTTTACCTCCAAGCCCCAGAAAATTCTCGCGCCGCCATTCGCTCACGATCTGGTCCAGAGCTTCGCTGTAACTGGGGAATCGCGGCTGCCACTCGAATTCCCGCCGGCAGCGCTCATTCGAAGTACGCGTGGACGCCGTCATCATATTCACTACCACCGGTCCTGCCAGAATTTTGGCGATCCATGCGGGAACGTGGCGTGGAGCGGGCGACCCCAAGCGCTGCGCAAATCCCGCCAAATACGTTCCCGCGCTCACCGGCTGGTCATCCGTCACGTGCCAGAGGCCTCCTCGCCCGGACTCGGCGACAGTTACAAAAGCGCTGGCCGCGTCGTCCACGTGAATCCATTGCCATATCGCATCGCCTTTTCCGATGATGGGAAGCTTGCGGGCCAGAAGCTGGGCACCGAAATAGCGAGTGTGGGCGGTGTCGGGCGCGTGAAACCAGGCGCAGCGCAAAATCGCGGCTTTGAATCCTTCTTTATTGGCTGAGTCGCGCGCGATCGTTTCCATTTCCACGGTTGAGCGGGTGATGAAGTCTGTGTGCGGTGGCGAATCTTCGTCGAATGCCGACTGATTTTCGGGGCGTGCCACCCAGGTGATGCTTTGTACGAGGAATTGTTTTGCGCCCACTCGGCCCGCCGCTTGCGCCAACGCTCGGGTGCCATCGCGGCGGATGCGGTCATTGGTCTGCCAATCCTCAGGCCGCGGTTTTGTGGCGGTTGGAATCGCGGTTGCGGCGTGGACGATTACGTCGGCACCTTCGGCGGCGCGAGCGAGCGAATCTGCGTCAAATAGATCCGCGCGCCGGCTCTCTCCGCCAAGTTTGCGAATCGTAATGTCGTTTTCGGCGCTGCGCGCCATTCCGATTACGCTGTGCCCGCGTTGTAGAAATTGCTGTATCAGCCGTCTGCCTAGAACTCCGGTTGCGCCGGCGATGAAGACTTTCAATGTGATTCTCCCCAGGGTCTATGAATGGGCGGGTACCCATAGGATGAAAGAAGTCTTGCTCAGGATTTGGAAAAAATTCGCATACCCGCCAGGACGCCGAGGCATTCAAAGATCGCCAGGAGCACGGCAGACACGTCGAAACCGTCCCGCATATCGAGTGAGATGGGCAGGTTGATGTGGGTCACATGGTCGGGACCCGGCAGGATGAAGTGAAAATAAACGCCAAAGGCAAGCGCGCCAGCCATCGAAATGCCCAGTAACGCTCCTCCTGTGCGGAAACTGCCCTTCCAAATCAAGTAAGCCGCGTAAACCGGCGCAACCAGTATCACAGCCACGACGAAAACCTTTTGAAAGGCATTCAGCCCAGTCGCGAGTTGCTGGTGCGCCACTCCATGAGCCACATTGATCGCGAAATGAATCAAAATAATGCCAATTGCGAATCCAACCAGGGTACTGCGATTTGAAGCCGTCGTGTTCATTCGCGGATTGTTTGCAGGCAAACCTATTTCTGTTCCTGCGCGGTGGTCCAATTTACGGCGGTTCCGTATCCGTAGACCAACTGCGCGCCGCGATCGGCTCCAATTGTCAGGATTATGGCGAGAACGGCTAACCCCAGCAGCATCAATTTGCGCAGCTGCGCTGTGAAATTCTTCCGCGCGAGGAATGCGAAGATGCACAACGCCAGAGCCAGGCTGGTCGAAACGAGCATCAATGTTTCGTGGATCCCCACTGCGCGCATAGCGTCGCCCGGCGGCACGGATTTCTCTGCGGCAAGACCGCTGAGCACCGTCACGATCGCGCCCAGCGTTCCGAGGTACAACATCCAAGCTGCTGCGCGCTGCATTTCGTCGCTCGAGCGCCACAAGGCCAGCACCTCAAACAAAAGCGCCGCAAGCCACAGCACAATCGGAAAATGCACAAACATCGGATGGTAGTTCAGCGCGGCTTTCATTCCCGGCAGCATTGTGGCTGGCCCTCCTCAGCGGCGGTACGAATCGCGGCGCAGCGCCGCAATTATCTGCCAACGCCGCTCCGCCGTAAACTGCGATAGAATCCGCCCCGCGAATTCAGTTCATTACCTAAAGCGCAGGCTTGGAGCCCCGCCATGAAGTGGATTCTCCGCATTCTCGGAGTTGTGGTTGCGGTCGCCTTGCTTGTCGTGGTGATCGGCGAGCTTCTCCCGAAGCAGCACGTGGTTTCACGCCAGGCCACCTATCACCAGCCGCCCGAAGCAATCTGGCAAGCCATCATCGACTACGAAAAATTTCCCACCTGGATCAAAGGCGTCGCGCGCGTAGAACCTTTTCAGTCACTGAACGGCTATCCCGGCTGGACGGAAATCGAATCGAACGGCATGAAGATTCCGTTGCAGGTGACCGAAGCGGTGCCGCCACGCCGCCTGGTGACGCGCATCGCCGATCCCAATTTGCCCTGGGGCAGTACATGGACCAAGGAAATCACGCCTACATCCGGCGGCTCCGTGATGCGCATCACCGAAGACGGCTGCGTCAACAATCCGCTGTTCCGTTTTATGGCTCGTTTCTTTTTCGGCTACGCGAGCACGCTCGATTCCTACATGAAATCGCTGGGCGAAAAATTCGGGGAGCAAGTGACACTGCAAAATTAGAACCGATCCGGCGATGTAGGCTTTCAAGTCTGATAGAGTTAACGAATGGCGCGCAAAACTCCATCGAAGCCGCGCCCGCCTGAGCACGATTATTCCCACCGCTCGCTGCTCGACAAACTTGGCGTCAAGCCAGGCCAGAAAATCCTGATTCTTGGAGTAACCGACGGTGCTTTTATCAATGACATTCATCCATTCAATCCGCAATTCGCCGAGCGCAAGCCGGCTGCCGATATCGATCTGATATTTTTCAATGCGGAGCAGGAGAAAGATTTAGACCGCCTCGCGCAACTGCGCAAATCAATCGTCAAAAATGGCGGAATCTGGGTGATCTACCCAAAGGGCCGTCAAGACATACGCGAGCTCGACGTAATTGCAGCCGGCAAAGCCGCCGGTTTGACTGACAACAAGGTGTGCGGCTTCTCGAGCACCCACACCGCGCTTCGTTTCGTCATCCCTGTCGCCAACCGCTAGGCGCCACGAATCCTCACAATTCGCTGCGCAAAATTTCTCCGCCGAACGCGCCAGCGTCCTATCATGGTGTCATGTTGACCGCAACCGCTATCCGGCTCGACATCCGTGGGCTCGCAGTCGAACTACCCACCGAAACGGGATGGGTGCGCCCGGTGAATGATGTTTCGCTTTCACTTGCCGAGGGCGAGACGCTTGGCATCGTGGGCGAATCGGGCTCGGGCAAGACGATGCTGTCGCTTGCCCTAATGGGCCTCGAGCCGCCGGGCGCGCGCCGCAGCGGTGAAGCGTGGCTCGAGACTCGCGACGGCCCACGCGTAAATCTCGTCGCGGCTGACCCAGAACAATTGCGCAAAATGCGCGGCCGCGACATTGCGATGATTTTTCAGGAGCCGATGACGGCCCTCGATCCCGTGATGCGTATCGGCGCACAAGTGGAAGAGGCGATTCGCATCCATGATTCATCAGCCAGCGCCAGCGAAATCGGCCGACGGGCAATCGACGCGTTGAAGCGCGCGACTGTGCCGGAACCAGAGCTGAGGGCGCGACAGTATCCGCACCAGCTTTCAGGTGGGTTGCGGCAGCGCGTAATGATCGCGACGACGCTCGCGCCCGGCCCTCGCATTCTAATTGCGGATGAGCCCACGACGGCGCTGGACGTCACCGTGCAGAAGCAGATTCTGGAGCTGCTGGCGGAGTTGCGACGCGAGCTGCAGCTTTCGATGCTTTTCATCACGCATGACCTGGGCGTCGTGGCGCAAATTGCCGATCGGTTGATAGTGATGTACGCCGGGCGCATCGTGGAAGAAGGTCCAACGGCGGAAGTCTTGCGCCGTCCGCGCCATCCGTATACCGAGGGTTTGTTGCGCGCGGCGCCGCGCCTCGAGCGCGGCAAGCTCACCCCGATTCGCGGCACAGTCCCTGCACTTAATGCGTTGCCGCCGGGTTGCTCGTTCGGTTCTCGGTGCGACATCCATGTGCCCGAGTGCGATTCGGCCGTGCCTGCGCTGCGGGAAGTGGGGACGGCGGACCATCGGGCCAGGTGTATTCTTGCTTCGTAACAAGGGAGATTTTCATAAGACATAGGCGGGACGGAATGGCGGATCTCGACCAAGACCAGCAGCAAGCGCTCGTACGCGACCGATTTACGCGCACCGCGGAGGTTTTCGGCAACGCGGTGATGCAGACGCGCGCCGTGGAAGCGGAACTCCTGGCTGAAATGGTCGCGGCGAAGAAAAGCGACTGGGCCGTGGACCTCGCCTGCGGCACTGGGGCGCTGGCACTGGCGTTCGCGCGGCGTGTCCGCTGGATCATGGGCCTGGATCTGACGCCGGCGATGCTTGCCGTGGCGGAGCGAACAGCGCGCGACGCGAATGCCCGCAACATCTCTTTTGCTCTCGGCAATGCGCAGGACATTCCGTTTGCGGATGGGTCGCTTGACCTCGCCCTCTCGAGTTACGCGCTGCACCACGTGCCGGAAGCGGGGCGCGTGATCAGCGAAATGGCGCGAGTGCTGAAACGCGGCGGCCGTGCTGGGATCATTGACATCTTCGCGCAGGAGGATCCGCGCAGCGGCGAAATGCACGACCGCATCGAGCGCGTTCGCGATCCCTCGCACGTGCGCACTCTGGCGCGCAGCGAGTTCGCTTTGCTCTTCGCAGGCAATCACCTCCGCATCACCGGCGCGCACGTGCAGGAGCATCCGGTTGCATTCGATCGGTGGATGCACAATGCGGGCCGCGAACCGGGCGACCCGGAATACATCGAAACGCGTCGCTTGATGGAATTGACCATCCCTGACGATCTCGCCGCATTCCATCCGCGCTACAGCACAGCAAGCCCAAGCGGAACCGATGGGCTCCCGGAGATCGACATGGTCAACACAGTGGTCTTCTTCTCCGCCGAGAAAATCGCATGACAGCGCCTACGCCTCCCGCCGAAAAAGAAACTCTTCTCGAAGCCCGCAACCTGCGAAAGCTGTATCCAGCGGCGAGCGGCGCGTTCTTGCAATCTTTGCATCGCGCCATGGCGGTGGATGACGTGAGCCTTCTGGTAGCGCGGGGCGAAACGATTGGAATCGTGGGCGAATCCGGTTGCGGCAAGACGACGCTGGCGAGGATGCTGCTGCGCCTGATCGAGCCTGATTCCGGGGAGATACTTTTCCGCGGGGAAGACTGGCTCGCGGCGCGCGGAACTGCATTGCGAGGGTTGCGGCGCCGGATGCAGATGGTATTTCAGGATCCGGTAGCGTCATTAAATCCGCGGATGCGCGTAGGAGAAATCGTCGGTGAGCCGCTGGCGATTCATGAGCCGGGATTATCGCGCGAGAAACGCCGCGAGAGTGCGGTTGAAATTTTGCAGGCCGTGGGAATCGGCGCAGAAGCCTTCGAGCGCTACCCTCACGAGTTTTCGGGCGGTCAGCGGCAACGCATTGGGATCGCGCGGGCGCTGATTTTGCGTCCCGAGCTGGTAATTGCGGATGAGCCCGTCTCGGCGCTGGATGTTTCGGTGGGCGCGCAAATTCTCGAGCTGCTGGCGCGGCTGCAGCGCGAATTTTCGCTGACGCTAATCTTGATTTCGCATAGCCTGCCGGTGGTGGCGCAACTGGCGACGCGCGTGGTGGTGATGCAGGCGGGGAAATTCGTCGAGATTGGCGCGGCGCAGAAGGTGCTTCAGGAGCCGGAGCATCCTTACACGGTAGCGCTGCTGGCGGCTGTGCCGGAAATTCCAGAGTAGCCGCCATGAAAGGCGCACAGGCAGGAGCGCCTGTGCCACTGAACCCCGCGCGCAGAGATTACTACAGTTATGCTGGAGGTTTACTAATTCTGTGAAGTCGCGCGCTGGGCCTCTATTATTTCGGATCTGCCAGGACGGTCTGTGGAAGCGCAAACTTTTAACAACTCGAGGAAGTACTTCTGACTCGCATCGCGATTTCCGCTTAGTTGCGCGGCGCGGGCCGCTCCATATAACGCGCGAAAGCGGCCAGGCTCCGTCTTCAACGTCGCCTCGAATTGCTCGAAGGCTTGCGCATACTTCTTCGTCTCCATCAACATGTTGCCGAGCAATTCGCGAGCCGGAGCCAACGGCCCGGGCGTCACCGCGCTTTTTTCTGTTCCATCTTCCAACCCTGCTGCCGACCTCATCTGCCGCAGCGCTTCCTCTTTTTTACCATCCGCCAGCGCTGCCCATGCCTCGACCGCAAGCTCCTGGATTTCCACCTGCTGTGCCCAGTAATCTTCCTTGTCATTCGAGAGCCGCTGGCGAATTTGTCGCAGCGCCGCCGCTGATGCGTTCGCCGCTGCCACCTCTCCCGTTCGCGCTGCGCCCAATCCGCGGGCAAACCACGTCATAGCATAGGTGTAGGGAAACGGCGTCTCCCGGGGCGCGAGTTGTGCAGCCTGCTTCCAGTCCTGGCGTTCGAGCGCGTACCGAGCCGGGATCGCCGCGACTGCAAAATATCCAACCGAGGGACCGCCGGCGCCGCCAATCACCGCGTTCGGATCGAATCGTGATGCGATTTCGGGCAAGGAATTGACGATTCGTTCCGCTGCTTGGTCCTGCCCAGTCTGCAGATAGGCGTAAATTTCGTAGTCGCTGGCGTGTAATTCCTCTGCTGTCTGGCCCTCCCGCCGCGCTGCCGCTGCTGCGCGTACGTTGCTGTCGATGGATTCTGACCAGTAGCCCGTGCGCGTAAAGGTATGCGACGGCATGTGCAGGGCATGCGGCGCATCGGGAGCAATTTCCGAGTAACGCCGCGCGGCCACGAGCGCTCGTCCCGCCAGCGCCGGCACGTCGTAGGTATGGATGATGTAGTGTGCCAGACCGGGATGGGCCGGCTCTTCCTCAAATATTTTCTCTAGAATTGCTCCCGCCTTGAGCCGCCCGGCGTACGCCTTATCGGCAGGATCTTCCGAGGCCGCGATTGCCAGGGCATAGAAGATCTGCGCTTCGTGGTCTTCCGGATGCTTCCCTGCCACTTCCCCCATTGCGTCGCGATAGGAAACCAGGCGCGCCTGCTGCGCTGTAGTTTCATAGTCGCTGTACAATTTGCTGACCGCCGCAAGATACGCCCGTTCGCGCTCGGTCTTGGCCCCTACCGTCTCGCCGCGCTCCGAATTTTCGTGACCAGCCTGCAGCTGACTTTTGTCTTTCGCTCCCGGTGCAAAAGGATTGCTCCAATCGCTGAGCGCGATTCCCCAGCATGCTATTCCGCAGGTGGGATCCTCGCTCAGCACTGCGTTGAATCCTTCTATGGCACGGCGGAATTGGAAGGAATGCAGCAAAGCGACTGCACGATTGAATTCCTGCTGCGCTGCATCGTTGCACGACGTGGCAAAGTGTACTGTTCCCAGTTTTTCGCCAGCCCCGTGCGGATGCTCTTGAGCTGCGGCGCTCAACGCCGCGAATGCCAGTAGAAAAGCTGCGGTGAATTTCATTCTGACCATTTCCTCTGTATCTCCGGATAGTATAGGGCGAAAGTGCGCGTGCTTCACGCAAGCTGCCCCGGCGCTGTGCTATAAGGCTTGCGACAGAGCCCCCATGAACAAGCAGACCCTCTTTGCTGCGCGTGCCTTGTGCCTGCTTGTAATTTCTGCAGCCGTGCTGCTTGCCGGCGGCACCGTGGCCCGGCTTGCGGGTGACGAGTTGTGGCCGACCGAAGGCTGGGCAACAGCCAGCCCGGGCAGCGTCGGGTTAGATGAACAGGTTCTCCTCAGGCTGGACAAGGAAATGGCCTCGGGGAAATATTCGCAGATGATGGATAGCTTGGCCGTGTTCCGCTGCGGCAAGAAGGTTTTTGAACGCAGCTACCCGCACGACTACGCGAAGATCTATGGCAAGGAAGCCGGGAAACGAGGGCCGCTCAACGCTCGTCTGATGGGGCGGTACAATTATTTCGATTCATACTGGCATCCCTACTATCACGGCACGGATCTGCATACGATGCAATCGGTGAGCAAGACGGTGACGTCGGTGATTATCGGGGTGGCCATCGAACGCGGCGACTTCAAAGCCAGCCTTGACACACCCGTCTTGAAATACTTCGACACATCCAAAGTGAAAAATGTGGACGACCGCAAGCGCCGCATCACCTTGCGCGATTTACTGACTATGACCGCCGGCTTGGAATGGCATGAGGACGATGTGCCATACGACGATCCTGGAAACGATTCGAGCGTGATGGAAGCCTCCGATGATTGGGTGCAGTTCACGATCGACAAGCCGATGGCCGCCGATCCCGGCACGGTGTGGAACTACAGCAGCGGGGTTACGGAACTCCTCGCCTATATTTTTCAGAAGGAAACCGGCCAGGACATTGACGACTACGGGCAGAAATATTTGTTTGCGCCGCTGGGGATCAGGCACGAATGGAAGCGCACGTATCTGGGAGTGGTGGACACGGAAGGCGGCTTGTACTTGAACGGCAGCGACCTGGCGAAGATCGGTTACTTGTATCTGCGCGATGGCATGTGGGACGGCAAGAGGATCGTCTCGAGTGAATGGGTGAAGCAGTCTGTGACGCCCTACTTTCAAACCGACGAGCCGCGCTTCAGGTATGGCTTTAAGTGGTGGCTGTCCAAGTTGCCGGATTCGGAAGAGTACGTTTGGATGTGCCGCGGATTCGGTGGGCAAAACCTGCAGGTGTTTCCCAAAGAAGGCCTGATTGTGACCTTCACGGCTTGGGACATTCTCCCCAACTCGATTGGCAAGGAGCCTGCCCCGCCAGACTTTCTAGCTGCTGTAGTAGTCAAGGATTGCACAAGCCTAGCTCACTAACGAGCCTTGCCCACTGATGATGATTGGACTTTCCTGCCACTCAGCAACTGCGGAACGGCATGGCTTCGCCTTCACGGTGCGAACACACCTCAAGGCGCATGCGCATAACGTGCGTACAGTGTCAGCCCCCTATCGGGCGCAAGCTCAAGCAACAGTCCTAGTTGGAACGCAAACTCGCTTCCAGAATCGGCGCCTTCGCTCGTTCGGCGTTGAGCCGCGAAGTCTTTCGCCAGTTTACGTCACTGAGCTCCACGGTGCTTTCCTGCCCGCCGGGAAGGACGCAATCGAGGTGATCTCCTTCGATCCGGTATTTAGTTACATCGAAGACGACGTTCGACGTGAGAGCAATGCGGGTGACCCGTTCCGATTGAGCTTCGAGTGGAGGTCTAGATTGTGGCGATGTCAACTGGGCGGTTGAAGCGGCCGGTACCGGTGCGACCGACGACAGAGCGGAATGTTCCCCGAAGAAATGCCAACCGGGCGGGAGGACGATCGCCGTGCGCGGAAGAACGACGTCTTCCATGAGCCGCAAGGTGAGCTGTTCTTCGCCTTTCAGCGTGGGCCGAGGGCCGCGAGCGGGCAAGGAGACCACCTTCCAGGGCCAAAGGGGCGGAATCATCCACTCCACTGCATCTCGCTTGGCGTGGCCGTGGCCCACGATATCGCCTTCCCGATCGACCTTGAATCCATGCGCCAGAATGACCTTGCTCGGGATGGGCATGTCTGTGCTGGGCAGGCCGATACGGTCAAATTGAATCTGTAGGAAACCCTTTCCGAAAAAGTGGCCGGGCTCCTTGGCTGCTTCGAGATGGCCCTGCAGGTAGCTGCCTCGCGGAAAGATGGTTCGTCCGAATTGCTGCAGGCTGCGGAGATGGCACAGGACCGGGTCACCCACCGCCGCAGTGGCTGAGGAGAAATTCGGTTCGTCGAGCGTACAATGAAGAAGAGTTCCGGCCGGTACAACGACTTCCTGGGCCCTTGTACTTCCCTGGCACAGCAAAAAGAACAGCGGCAAAACCAACCAATAAGTGCGCCACATGTCTGCCTCCTCATTAACGGTCAGGGGGCGCAAACAGTAAGAAGACGAATAGGAATGAAAGAATTTTTAACAGGAATAGTTGCTTGAGCCACCCCGCCGACAGATTTAATTTCGAGAAAATACTCTTAGGCGACTGTGCTTGGCAATAGAAAAATCGCTCGTTGCCAAGAAAACCGCCGTGAGTCGTCGGTAGCGAGGTGCTGGCGCACCA
>DATFSH010000105.1:0-41238 GCA_035262725.1 Candidatus Acidiferrales bacterium
ACCTGGCTGGGGTTGGTGGGGTCCGTCCTACTCGTGGGGTTATCCATACGCCTATCCATGGCCGAACTACAACGTGACGTACCCTGCGCCGTATTCGGGCACGGATTCGGACAACTACAACAACAATTCGTCGGACAATGCGCCTGCGGATGATTATTTCCAACGGCCATCGTTCGGCGGATCACTCGATGCGGAGTCGCCAGAAAGTCCGAACACAAATGCGGATACGGGAAACGTAGCGACTACCACGCCGACGGTGCTGCTTTATCTGAAGGACGGCACGATGTACACGGCGAGCGACTACTGGCTCGTGGATGGCAAGCTGCATTACTTGACAAGCTATAGCACCGAGAGCGTCGTGGACATGGACGAGGTAGATTTGCAGCGCACAGTGGACGAGAACGCCAAGCGCGGCGTTACGTTCACGCTGAAGCCGTCTCGCAATGGTCCGGCGTCGTCGCCGGAGTCCGCTCCTGCGCGACAGCCGAACGGCACTGGCACGGCTTCGAGCGATCCGTCGGGTGCTGGCCGGGATGACAGTGCGACACCGGCGGCAAGCCCTGCGCCGGATCCGATACCAGCGCCGCGGGTGCAGGATAATTCACAGACGCAAACGTAGTAGCGAATAAGAAACGGCAATTCATGTGGCGCCCGCGAAGAGTCCCTGCGCGGGCGCTTTTTTTCTGGACGCGGAGAAGTGAGGACACGAAAGAGAGATTCTTCGTGCGGCTGCGTCGCTCTCAGGATGACAATGGCTCCGGTTGTACTCAGGACGGCAAGCGCCTGACTGTCGCACTCGGGATGACAATTGTCGTTTTACGTCGCTCGATGAGAGATCCTTCGCGCGGCAAAAACCAAAGACGCCGTGCTCAGGATGACGATCCTGATCGGATCGTCACTTTGCGTCGCGGAGGAAACGAGCGGCTTCTTCGGGCGGCGTCGGGTTGATGTAGAAACCAGTGCCCCACTCGAAGCCTGCCACTTTCGTCAGCTTGGGCATCATCTCGATGTGCCAGTGGTAGTGGTCGTTGATTTCTTCGCCGATGGGCGAAGTGTGGATCACGTAGTTGTAGGACGGGAACGCGAGCACGCTATCGAGCCGGGCGAGGAAGTCCCGGAGAATTTTTGCGAGGCTGCCGTAGTAGGGCGTGGGCATATTTTCGAATGCGGAGCTGTGGCGGCGTGGTAGGATCCAGGTCTCGAACGGGAAACGCGGCGCGTAGGGAGCGAGGGCGATGAAGTAGTCGTTTTCGAGAATCACGCGTGAGGCGGTTTCCACTTCCTGGCGAATCATGTCGCAGAAGATGCAGCGCTCTTTTTCGTCGTAGTAGTGCTTGGCGCTGTCGACTTCTTCGCGAACGCGCTTGGGCACGATCGGTAGCGCGATTAGTTGCGAATGGGTGTGCTCGAGAGTGGCGCCGGCCGGCTCGCCGTGATTCTTGAAGAGCAGGATGTAGCGGAAACGGCGGTCGTTTTTCAGATCGAGCATACGATCGCGATAGGCCCAGAAAACTTCTTCCACCGCTTTCTCGCCGAGGTTGGCGAGTGTCTTCATGTGGTCGGGCGTTTCAACGATCACTTCATGCGCACCGACGCCGTTCATGCGATCGAACAGCCCCTCGCCTTCGCGGTCGAGGCCGCCTTCAATTCCCAGAGCCGGAAACTTATTCGGGACAACGCGGAGCGACCAGCCCGGCGTGTCTTTCCCCGTGCCGTTGCGGCCGTAGGCGAGAATTTCAGGAGGCGTCTTGCCCTCGTTGCCAGGGCAGAAAGGGCAAGCGGGAGTTCCTTTGATTTGAACGCTTTCGCGAACGAAGTCCAGCGGCCGTTTGCCACGCTCTGTGGAAATGATCACCCAGCGGCCGGTGATCGGGTCCCTGCGAAGCTCCGGCAAACTTCCCTCCTCGTCCAGATTTTTGCCTCGCAGCGGACCGAGGCTATGTTTCGAGTAGATTGCGGCTATTTTACTACGCGATGTTACGGGCCAAGCGAGGTTATAGCAAATCGTGTGCCATCTTCGGTGGGGAGAGTGCCTAGGAGTCACCCTCGTCCGGCTAGGAGCGCGGCGAGTCGGCGGCCATGGCGAAGGCGGATTTGTGCAAACGAACGACCGGCTTTTTCCCAGCGATTCAATCGCCAGCAGGTCGAAACGGCAATTGGCCGAATCGATGCGGCGCGAACGAAGGAATTGGCGGGTCATGCGGGAAAAGTTGCGACGTTTGTCGGCATTGACGGCGTCTTCGGGAGTGGAGTGTTGGTGGGCTGCCGAGCGGGTCTTTACTTCTACGAAGGCCAGGGCGCGGCCGTCGTAGCCGATGAGATCGATTTCACCTTTGAAACCCGGGTCGGTGTAGTTGCGGGCGACGAGTCTTCTTCGCTACAGGCTGCGTTCGATTTGCAAGATGCAAGCTTCGAGCGTGTCCAGCGCGAAATCGGCCTGGGCTTCGTCAATCACGAGCGGCGGGCAGAGGCGGAGTGTTGTGTCGCCTGAGCCTAGCACCAGCAAGCCCTTGTGGAAGGCCATTTGAACCAGCTTGTTGCGCAGGTCGGTGGCTTTTTCCTTGGTTTTCTGGTCGCGGACGAATTCGATGCCGATCATCAGGCCCTTGCCGCGAACTTCGCCCACGATCTTGTGCTTCTCGCGCCAGCCGGCAGTGCGATTCATGATGTAGTCGCCCATGCGCGCGGCGTTGGCCATGTATTGCCGCTCAAGCAGGCCGAGAGTGGTGAGCGAGGCGGCGATGCAGACCGGGTTGCCGCCGAACGTGGAAGCATGCGCGCCGGGAACCCAGTTCATCACGTCCGCGCGGGCGATGATCGCGCTGAGCGGCATGCCGGAAGCGATTCCCTTCGCTGTGCAAATAATGTCAGGCTCGATGCCGGCGTGATCCGATGCCCACCACTTGCCGGTGCGGCCCATGCCGGACTGCACTTCGTCAGCGACGAACATGATGCCGTATTTGCGGCAGATGCGCTGGAGACCCTGCAGGAAATCCGCAGGCGCCGGCAGATAGCCGCCCTCTCCCTGAATCGGCTCGATGAAAATTCCAGCGACCTCCTCGGGATCGACGCGGCGGCGGAAGAGCTCGTTTTCGAGATAGCTCAAGCAATCCGCGGAGGCAAACTCCGGCCGGATGCCGTAGGTGCCGCGATAAGTATCCGGAAAGGGCATGTGGAACACGCCAGAGAGAAGCGTGCCGAAACCTTTGCGTTGAATGGAGCGGCTGGCTGTGAGCGAAAGCGCGCCCATCGTGCGGCCGTGGAAAGCGCCGTGGAAGGCGATGAGCTTGTCGCGCTTGGTGTGGTATTTCACCAGCTTGATCGCGGCTTCAATCGCTTCGGCGCCGGAGTTTCCGAAGTAGACGCGCTTCGCTTCTTTTCCGGGCGCGATAGAAGCGAGCTTCTCGGCCAGTTCGACGAGATTCGGATAATAAAAATCCGTGCCCGACATGTGGATCAGTTCGGATGCCTGTTTTTGAATCGCAGCTACCACGTCGGGATGGCAATGTCCGGTGGCGCAAACGGCGATGCCGGCGGCAAAATCGAGAAACGTGTTGCCGTCAACATCTTCGATCATCGCGCCGCGGCCGATCTTGGCGACTAGCGGGTAATCGCGCGTGTAGGACGGCGAAACGACTGCGGCGTCGCGTTCGACAAGCTGCTTTGCTTTAGGTCCTGGCAACGTGGTGACGAGGTGCGGCAGCTTTGTCGCGGCACCATTCGATGTTGCGGCAGTCTTTGAATCGGCTTTCGTATCGATCACGGCCATCACTTCCTCCAAAGATGGATTTTTTGTCCGGCGCGCACGGATTCCTGCCGGTGCATGCCGGGAACAGCCTTCAGAAGAAGAGGACTTAATCTACGCCGTAGAGGTTGGGACGCTCGTGGGACGGCTGGCTATGGAGCGAGAGTTCGTGCTTTTTGGAGATACGCATTTTATTTATATTTCCAGCGAACCGTGCCGTCTTTTACGTCTTCGACAATGATACCAGAGTCTGCAAGCTGTTTGCGAATTTCATCGGAGCGTTTGAAATCGCGTCGCTTTTTGGCGGCCTGGCGCTCTTCGATCAGGGCTTCGATCTCTTCGGGCACCATGCGCGGCTTCGACGGACCGAAACCAAGCTTGGCGAGCCGTTCGGCGTCGTCGTCATTGAGCACCGCGAGAACTTCATCGAATTTTTCCATTGCGGCGACGAGGCGAGGAGTATCCTGCTGCAGAAATTCCCCGCGATCCATGGCTGTATTCACGTCGCGGATCAGATCGAAGACAGCGGCGAGAGCGACGGCCGTGTTGAGGTCATCCGCGAGGGCCACGGCGAAATCTTTTTCCGCCTTGGCGGCACGCTTGGACATTTCGGGATTTGAGCCGGCGCCGAATTTTTCCGCCTTCAGGCGCGCCACGAAATTGCGCAGGCGTTCGACAGAGCTTTCGGCCTGTCTCAGCCCATCCATCGTGAAATTCAGCTGGCGATTGTACGGAACGGAGAGAAGAAGAAAACGGATGGACGAGGGTCTATAGCCCTTAGCGAACAGATCGCGCAGCGTATAGAAATTGCCGAGCGATTTGGACATCTTTTCGCCTTCGATGATCAGGTGCTCGGCATGCAGCCAGAGCTTCGCGAACTGTTTTCCCGTGGCGGCTTCGCTTTCGGCAATTTCGTTTTCGTGGTGCGGGAAGGCGAGATCGATGCCGCCGGTGTGAATATCGAGCGTCTCGCCGAGATATTTCATGGACATCGCGGCGCACTCGATGTGCCAGCCGGGACGTCCCGGACCAACCGCTGTCTCCCAGAAAAATTCTCCCGGCTTGGGAGCTTTCCAGAGCGCGAAGTCGCGGACGTCGTCTTTTTCGTAGCGATCGGTATCGCCACGGGCGCCGGCTTTCATGCCGCTGACGTCAATTTTCGAAAGCTTGCCGTAATCGGGGAATTTCGCGATGCGGTAATAGATGGAACCATCGCTCGGATAGGTGAATCCTTTTTGCGTCAGGCGCTCGATCAGGGCGACCATATCGTCAATGTGGTCAGTGGCGCGAACCACTTCTTCGGGCATTTCGAGGTTGAGCGAGCGCATATCCTCGAGAAAGGCTTCTACGTATTTTTCGGTGTACTCGCGAAGAGTGAGCTTCGCCGCGGCGGCGTTGGCGATGATGCGGTCGTCCACGTCGGTCAAGTTCATCACCTGTAGCACGCGATAGCCGGCCGAGCGCAGGAAGCGGCGGAGGACGTCCTGAAAAACGAAGGTGCGGAAATTGCCGATGTGAGCGAAATCGTAGACCGTGGGGCCGCAGGTGTAGATGCGGACCTCGTCCTTGTGGACGGGCTGGAGAGGCTCGAGCCGGTCAGTAAGCGTGTCGTGGAAGCGGATATCGACATGATTTTGCGCAGTCACAGAACCAAGCATTCTAGCTGACGCTTCGCGTAGCAAGCAATTGGTGATGAATCGTTGTGTTTGCTGCGCTCTATTTACTGCGCTGGACGAAACGGGCCGGGGTAACAATTCTTAAACGGAGGCGAGATGCCCGCGTACAAAAAACCGTGAGTTGCGTGGTAGGCTTTCGCGCATCCGGCACAGGTGGGCTGTCGCAATCTTCGAACCGTGAAGTAAGTTCGGCAGAAATTCAATTCAAGTACGAGAGGTGAACGATGTCGTGCACACCAGAGGCATTGAAGCAGGTCCCGCTGTTCGCGTTGCTGGACGACGACGAAGCCGCCATCCTTGCGGGACAGGTGGAGCTGCGGCGATTCGTGCCGCGGCAGCGCGTCTACAAGATCGGCGACGCGGGCGACAAAGCCTATATCCTTGTCTCGGGCGCGGTGCAAGTGACCACGGTGGACGAAGACCATCAAGAAGTGATCGTGGATCAGCCCGCGGCGGGAGAATTCTTCGGGTTCGCGTCCATGCTCGAACAGACTCCGCATCAGACAAACGCGATCGCAACCGAAGACACGGTGGCCATCGAAGTGGACCGCAACGACATACTGATTCTCTTGCAGCGTAAACCGCACGCGGGGATGGACATGCTCACCGTGCTAGGCCGGCAATTTCACGCCTCGCAGCAACTCGTGCGATTGCGGGCAAGCCGCAACCCGAACCTGTTGATCGACGAAGAAACGAAGTTCGGTGAACGAATCGCGGACGCGGTTGCGGGTTTCGGCGGCTCTTGGACATTCATCATCATGTTTTCGGCCGCGATCATCGTCTATGCCGGCTTGAATATTTTCCTCCGCAATCGGGCGTGGGATCCTTATCCATTCATCCTGCTGAATCTGTTCCTTTCGATGCTCGCGGCCATCCAGGCTCCGGTAATCATGATGAGCCAGAACCGGCAGGACACGAAAGACCGTCTGCGCGGCGAGCTGGATTTCGACGTGAACCGGCGGGCGGAATCGGAAATTCAGGGCTTGGCGCGAAAGATGAATCTGCTCGGCGACAAGCTTGGCGACCTGGAGGATCTGATTCGCTATCAAGCGACGCATTCAGGGAGTGGGAGCGCTGCTTCTCCTCAATCTTCGCCCCGCGCTTAAAGGCGCGCAGCGAAAGCCACCACAAACTGCACAAACCTCTCGACGCCTGCCTTCCAGGTTCGCACCGAACCCGCCCGCCTCGGCGTTTCAAGGCAATCGTTAGACGGCCGATACGGCAGAAGAGGCTCCGCTAGTCCTAACGAAATCGCGGACGAATTTCGTTAGTACCCATGGTACGGTCGGCCCATTTTCTGGCTGCTGTGTTGTTTTAGTATACGAGAAGACATTGCGGGCTTGCCGGACGTCCCCGGCGGCGGAGCCCCAAAAAGGGGCGCAGATGAGACAGCTGATTGCGATGGTGGTTTTTGTCCTTTGCTTCGGAGTCGGAACGGTACACGCACAGCGAACCGGTGGCACTAATAACGTGGCCGGCGGAGGCGGGGTCGGCCCGTCGAACTCGGGTGGAAGCGGCGGTGGAGGGGGCTTTGGCGGCGGGGGCGCAATCTCCGACGTCACGCACCATCCGGCTTGGGTGCCTCCCGCGAATGTGAGCGCGACCAACGACGGTCCTTTCCGCCCCTCAACCTATCAGGCCTATGACAAGGCTGTAGAAATGGGGAAAGCGGAAGTAGCCATCCACGAGCCGACGGTCGTGGAAGTCGCGAAGGCGGCGCAGGAGCAGAAGGCGTCGACGGCAAAGGCACGGTTTGTCGTGATTCAGGACGTTGAGGGCAAGCTGCAAGAAGTGCAACCTTAGCCGTGACAGCGCGACGAGAAGTGTTTTAGGTCGTGGCGGGACCGAATCGCCTTCGGTCTCGCTCCGGCGATTATGGATTCAACTCCACGCGGCGGCTGACGATCGAGACATCGCCGTCGCCGGAAGTCCTCGCGGTTAGCGGACGCGACTTGATCAGGAACCCGCCCTCCGCCGGCAATCCGTACGACTGGTCCAATGTATACACGACAAGTGATTTCCCGATCGGCAGCGTGAAGCTCAGTTCCACGCCTTTCGCAGGAACCGTGAGGCAATCGTAGACAATCCAACCATTCAGGTGACTTCTAACTCGTTCGGATTCGGGTTGCATCAACTCGTCTTCCATGCGCGCCGATTCCACTCCGGAATCGGGCGGAAAGAAAACCATCACGTTTTGAGCGCCGCGCTCGGACCTCATCAGCGCGCGGTAGGCTCGTCTCGAGCCCTCTTCGGATGATTCGAGAATCGTAAAGGTGGGAGGCGCGAGATCCTGGTGGGGAGCGTCCGCAACAAAGGCCGTGGCGGCGCTCCACGGAAATGGCCCCGAATCCTGGCGACTAAAATGAGTGGCAAGCTGGATTGGTTCGGGCAGGCGGCGCGATTCCGGCTCGACAATCCAGGCGGATTTCCCAGTGTCACCATCCTGCCAGAAATTCACATTGATGCGCTCAGGCGACTTCGCAGAAAAAGCAGGCACCACTGTGGCTGCGAGTGCGGCTAGAACTGTGGCAATGATCGCGACCGTGGGTAACGCGATTCGCGAAAGGCCGCGAACTTCCAATAAATCCGCGCAGAACGGCGCGAAAGGTGTGAGCAGCAGCGCGACAACAATCGCGATTCCCATCAGGAGGTGATTGCCCAACGCTGAATAGAGAAGGATCGCAACCTCGAAGCCAGCGACCGTGGCAACGATCAGCGGCACAATTCCCGCGGCCAATCCCTGCCGGAAAGTTTCCGTGCGACTGAAGATGAGCGGTGCAGCCGACACGACGGCGGCACACAGGCCGAGCGGAAACAGGTAAGCGATGCCGTGCGTATAAGCCGCGGCGGCGATCGAAAGAATGGCCCAGCCGGTCCACGTGCCTGCCCAAAGACTTAGAAAACCGGCGTGGCGTGAGAACGCAAACGCAACTGTAGACACAACAGCCAGCGCCAGAAACCAAAATACCGCCTGGACCGCGACGGGGTGAGCCACCCAGTTCACAGCCATCGCACCGGCGCGCGTCAATGCGCGATGAATGATCCAGGCATTAATCCCTGTGACAGCGAGGATGGATAGCCATGCGAAAATTCCCCATGCCAGGGCCCCCAGCGCGAGTCGCTGGCGGTAGATGAGCCAGCCGATCTCGACGAAAAGAAGCAGGGTGAAGAGGATGGATATCGCGAGTGTCCACGAAGCCGGCCAGTAGATTGTCCAGTGTTCGAAGACGTCGAAAAATGCAGCTTCGCGCGGTGGAAAATTCGAAAGGTCGCCATTCGCGAGCGCGAGAACCATAGGCAGGGCGTTGTCGCCGTCGTGCTGGAGGCTGGCGGGACTGGAATTCTCAAAATTGTCGAGCGGCGTGTGGTACTGCGTGACGTTGCCGATGAAAGCAAAGTTCGCGCCCTGGTAGCCGGCGGCCTTGAACACAGTAAAGTCTGTGTCGTTGGGAAGAAGCTTGTAAACGAAATAGGCGAATGCGTTCGTGGTAGGAAAGCTCGCGTGCTTCGCGTAGAGTTTCACGATCGAATAATTGGCGGAGGCGGTTTCGAACATCAGGCTGGGTCCCGATGTGCCGCGCGTGTCGACGTTGACCGCGGCGACGATTTCCTCCGCCCAGCGATGGTGATTGACGAACACGCGTGCGCCGATCAGCCCAGCCTCTTCGCCATCGTCGATCAGGAAAACCACGGAGTGGCGCACCGCCGGCAAAGTCTTCAAAGCGCGGGCGCATTCCAACACTGTCGCGGCTCCCGCGCCGTCGTCGGAGGCGCCGGGGCCGGCCGGCACAGAGTCGTAGTGCGCGGCGAGCAGAACCGCTTGGCCGGGCTCGGCGCCGTCGAGACGGGCGACGACATTGTTCACTGTCGCGCAGGATCCATATTCATCGCAGGAGAATCCGGTTTGCACTTCCGGGGCATAGCCGAGCCCTGAAAATTCTTCGAGGATTCGCGCGCGAACAGCATCGTTCGCAGCACTTCCGGTGGGATGCGGAACGCCGTCGCCCACCAGCTTATCGAGAACTGCGCGAGCGCGACCGGCAGAGAATTCTGATTCGGGGGCATTGGCGGATTTGGAACCAGGCGGGCGAGATGCCAGCAGCGAAACAAGAAAGACGCCAGAAATAACGGCGACACTGAACAGGACTCGGCGAACTCCGGGCACGCTCGGCTGGTCCAAACGAGTCCTCCTACTCGCGCCATGCTAAGGCCGTGGCTCGCTGCAAGTCAATGTATAAACATGAGATACGGGGACAATTACATCGCTCCCATTGCAGGTGCGGGCTCCAAAATGGATGGGTTGGCAATGGTTTGAGCGCGAAAAGCGGATAGCCGAGATTGGCGGCCAGCATCTAAATTCTGGATTGCAGAGAATTCGTTGAGCCGAAAGGCTGTTGAGGGAATCAGATTCCCTGCTACAGACGATGCATCCACTCGACAATCCAATATTCAATGCGCTGGGGACTTGCCAGGCTCACTTTGCCGAGAGCTATGGCGTATTGCGTCGGTTTCCTCCGGAAGTGACGCCACTCGGCGGATTTCCCGAGCCGAATGAGGAGGGATTCGCGGCGGTGCGGGCCTTGCTGGCGGCAGGCGGCGGTCTGGGATTGTTTCTTCCGAAGCGAATCGACGCGCCTCAGGGGCTTGACAGCAGCCTGGAAGGCCCTTTGCTGCAG
The DNA here is from genome assembly GCA_035262725.1 of Candidatus Acidiferrales bacterium. Classification (GTDB taxonomy): domain Bacteria; phylum Acidobacteriota; class Terriglobia; order Acidiferrales; family UBA7541; genus Palsa-295. Next base: position 10,098 of record DATFSH010000105.1, read on the forward strand.
ATGATTTTGGAGAACGATGCGCGTCTCGAGCCCAATCGAAAATCGTACGACTTCGTTGAACTTGGGCAAGCGGATGTGCCGGAGATGGTCGAGCTGGCTACGTTGACCAAGCCCGGGCCTTTCGATATGCGGACGCGGGAAATGGGGACATATTTAGGAATACGCAAGGACGGAAAGCTCGTCGCCATGGCCGGAGAGCGACTGAAGCTTCCCGGTTATACAGAAATCAGCGCCGTTTGCACTCATCCCGATCATTTGGGACATGGGCATGCGGGCTTTCTGATGGTGATCCTCGCGGAGCGCATTCGCGAGCGGCTCGAAATACCGATTCTGCATGTGCGGGAGGAGAATACGCGGGCGGTGGGGCTCTACGAGCGGCTCGGATTCAAGCGTCGCCTGCTTTCTCACTTCGCGGTTTTTCGCTCTACTGCCGCCAAACCCAGCTCAGCCCAGGCTGCGGCGAAAATAAGTAGTTCCCAACGTTGAACATTTCGCGATTCACGCTTTACACACCTCGCCTCGCGTGTTAAGTTTTGTTCCTGTAACCGCCGATCCGAAAGCGCCAGGCGGCAGGGCCATTCATACCGACCCTTCCAGCGTTGCTGTCTCAAGACTCCTCCCGAGGAAGATTAAACTGAAGCTTCTCCAGCCGATGAGGCGAATGGAGCAAACTGTGCGAGGGTCCGGGTGCTAAAACTGCGCAAGGTCGAATTACTGGGCTTTAAGTCGTTCTGCGAGAAAACGCCTATCACGTTCAGCGGCAGCGGGATAACCTGCATTGTGGGCCCCAACGGCTGCGGAAAGTCAAATGTGGTGGACGCGATTTCCTGGGTGCTGGGCGAGCAGAGCCACAAAATGCTGCGGGCCGAGCGGATGTCGGACTGCATCTTCAACGGCACCGCAAAACGGCCGCCGATGGGGCTGTCCGAGGTCACGCTGACCCTTGTTGACCCGGAGCTTTCTGACGCCGTGGCGAAAGTGCTGGCTGCGCCCGAGAACCACACCGTGGGCGCGCCCTTCACCGTTGTTGACGAAACCCCGGCAGAGAAAGACACCCTGACCATGCCCTCGCCTGCCGAGGATGTCGCCGCGCCGGAAACAGCCAGCGAAGCGAGCACAGAAGAGGCCGCTGAATCCGAGCCAGCCAGCAAAGGCAAGCCCTGGAAGAAGCGCGGCTCCGAGAAACCGGCGATGCACCTGAAACCGGGCGAAGTGGTAGTGGGCCGGCGCCTCTACCGCTCCGGGCAAAGCGAATACCTGATCAATGGCCGGGTGGCTCGTTTGCGCGACGTGCAGGAACTCTTCATGGGCATGGGTCTGGGCCCGGATAGCTACGCGATCATCGAGCAGGGCCGTATCGGTCAGATTCTCAATTCCAAGCCGATGGACCGCCGCGCCATTATCGAAGAGGCTGCCGGCATCACGATGTACAAGACGAAGCGGCGGCTGGCGGAGGCCAAGCTCGAAGCGTCGAAGATTAATCTCTCGCGCGTCAACGACATTCTCGTGGAAGTCGAGAAACAGCTTGCGTCCCTGAAGCGGCAGGCTTCCAAAGCGCGGCGTTACGCGGAGCTGCGCGAGCAGATGCGCGGATTGCTGCGAATCGTCCTGGCCAGCAAGGCGGAGCATCTCGATATCGAAGCGGCGCGCCTGGAAAAGCTGCTGCGCGATATGGAAGCGGCGGAAGAGCGCGATGCGCGCTCCGTGCACGAACTCGAAGCCGAGCAAGAGCGCCTGAATGCCCGCACCTATGAACTGGATGCGGAGTTGCGCCAGACGCACAACCTGCTGGGCCAAACGTCGCTCGATCTCGACCGAGCAGAAAACCGGATCACTTTCAACCGCGAGCAACTCGCCCAACTGGCTTTACGTTCGAGCCGCGTTACTCTCGATATCGAGCAAGCGGAGAGTCAGGCGACCGATCTGGCGGCGCGCATGAATGCGCAGCGGGAAGCGGTGACGCAATTGCGGGAGCAATCGGTCGAGGTTGAATCGAGCCTGCGCGACGCGACTGAAAAAGTGGGCCTCAGCGCAACCGAACAGGAAAGGCTCGAGGCCGGCATCGCGGAATTGCGCGCGTTGGCCGGTAAGCTGGTGGAAGAATCCGCTCGCATGCAGGCCGAATCGCTGCAAGCCGAAGAAGCCGCAGCTCGTCACACGGCCGCCGAAGAGCAACGATCCGAAGCCGCCCGCACGATGGGAATCGAATGGGCCGCGCTCGCGCTGCGCGTGAAGAACGAAGAAGAGTTCTACCAGAACGCTGAGCGCCGCGCTGAAGAACTTGGCGCAGCGGCGAAAGACGCGCAGGCTCGTCTGGTCGCGCTCCGCGGCGCGCAGCAGGAAACCGCTCAGCAACTGAAACAAACCCGCGAAGCGCTTTCGGCAGAGCGCGCCCGGCACTCCTCGGTCGAGCAGATTTTGAGCGAACGCGCTTACACGGCTGACGCAGTGCAGAAGCTTTTCAACGCAGACCGCGAGGCTGACACACAAGGGTTCCACGCCGTCGGCTTGCTGGCCGATTACGCCGAGGTGCAGGAACAGTACGAAGGCGCCATCGAACAGTTTTTGCGCGACGAACTCGAGTACGTGGTCGTTGAATCCTTCGATCAGGCGCGCTCCGGCGTCGTGTTGCTCCGCGATGAAATGGGCGGACGCGCTACATTCTTCGTGGATTCGCTCAGCAAACTGAACATCCGTGCGCCCGAAGTCGACGCTTCCCTGCCTTTGGCTGCGGGCGTGATCGCCCGGCTCGACCGCCTAGTGAATTTCCGCGACCCGCTGGGCCCGGCAGCAAAGCATTTTCTCACCCGTCTTCGCACCGCCTATCTGGTGGAAACGGGCGACGCAGCGGAAACGCTGGCGCACGAAAACCCGTACAGCTATTACCTCACTCTGGATGGCACCTGCTATCACGGCCGGATGGTTTCCGGCGGACGTCAGGGCGACGCGGGGCCTCTCGCGTTGAAGCGCGAATTGCGGCAGCACGAGGCGGAAGCCGCGCGGCTCGATCGCGCTGCCCAGGAGCAGCAGGAAGAATTGACGCGCATCGAGATGGCGATCGCGGGAGGCGAAGCGGAAGTCGCCGACGCGTTGGCTAAGCACGTCGAAGCTGAAAAGTCGTTTGTGGGCGCCATGCACACGCGCGATCAGGCGCGAGCCGAACACCGTCGCGTAGAACAGCAGCTCGCCGCGGAGCAGCAGGAGATCGCATGGCTGCACCAGGAAGCGGAAGCGGCGCGCAATCGCGTGGAGCAAGCGCGCAACGAACACGCCGAAGCGCTTCGTTCCCGCGCCAATGCGGAAGCCGACGCTGCCGGCGCGGCCGAGAGGCTCGCAGAGTTGCGCCGCGATTTTAATTTGCTGCAGGAGCAGGTGGTGGCGCAGCGCGAAGCGCTTGCCACTATCACCGAGCGCTTTACCAGCGCGAAGGCCGTCGAACAGCGGCTCGTGGAGGAAATGGCGCTGGCGGGCGAGAGGACGATTGCCTTGCATCAGCAGCACGGCACGCTGCTCCAGGAAAAGACCGGACTCGAAGCCGCATGCGAGCAGCTAGCGGTGCAGGTGGAAGATTTGTGCAAGGAAAAAGTTCGCGCCGAGGAATTGAAAGCCTCCCTGGAAAAAGAATGGGACGAAGCGCGCGCCCGAGTCGGCCAACTGGATGAATCACTGCGCGCCAAACGGCAATCGCTTGAAGAGCTGCGCTCCGAACGCGGCCAGCGCCAAATCGAAAAAGCGCGCAACGATGCCGACCGCGATTATTTGCGCCAGTCCTGCGTAGCCGAGTTGAACGCGCAGCCGGAAGAGTTGATGGCGCAGGAAAGCCAGCTCATGATCGGTGAAGAATTGATCGCAGCCGAGACGAACTACAACGAGATGAAGGCGCGCATCGAAGCAATGGGCCCCGTAAACATGATGGCCCTCGAAGAATTCAAGGAATGCGAAGAGCGCGAAATCTTTATGCGCCGCGAGCGCGACGATCTGGTGCAGTCCATCGAGAACACGCAGCTCACCATCACCGAACTCGACCAGGTATCACGCCAGAAATTCGAGGAAGCCTTCAACTTCATCAACAGCCAGTTCGCGGTAGCCTTCCAATCGCTTTTTGGCGGCGGCCACGGCGAAATGCGCCTCGGCGAGCCCGACAGCTCCGGCGAAATGGGAATCGACATCGTCGCCCAGCCGCCTGGCAAGCGCCTTCAAAATATCCTGCTGCTCTCCGGCGGTGAAAAAGCGCTCACAGCGCTCGCGCTGCTGATCGCCGTGTTCCGCTATCAACCGAGTCCGTTCTGTATCCTCGACGAAGTGGATGCCCCTCTCGACGAAGCCAACGTCGGCCGCTTCAACAAAATGCTCGCTGACATGTGCGGGCAAACACAATTCATCGTCGTCACGCACAACCGCAAAACAATGGAAATGGGTTCGGTGCTCTACGGCGTCACGATGCAGGAACCGGGCGTGTCAAAACTCGTCTCTGTGAAGTGGGAAGAAGCGGAACAAGCCAGCACGCCAAAAGCCGCCAGCAACGCTGCGTAGTATCGAGAAAGCTGCACAGCGCCGGAATTTTTTGCCGCGTTCATCTGTGGAAAATATTTCTTCCACCTGTACTTCTTAACGGTTGACAAGCCCCGCCTCTGCGCTAGAATACCCGCCTCTCGGGAAGGAAAATTATCCTGTGGCTTCTCCGCAAATGAGTGCTGTGATTTTGAAGACGGATTTTCCCGGGCTCAAGCTCCGTGCTCGCGGCAAAGTGCGCGATATCTACGAGCTGGGCGATCAGCTCGTGATCGTCGTCACCGATCGGCTGTCCGCTTTCGACGTAGTACTTCCCACGCCGATTCCCGATAAGGGTCGAGTACTCACACAACTATCGCTCTTCTGGTTCGAAAAGCTTGCAAGCCTCGTGCCCAATCACGTGATTTCCGCCACTAATTTCACCGGCGCACTCGCTCCCTACGCCGATTCGCTCAAGGGACGAGCAATGTTGGTGCGCCGCACTGAGCCTGTTCCGATTGAATGCGTTGTGAGAGGTTATGTTTCCGGCTCGGGCTGGAAGGATTTTCAGAAGACAGGTTCCATTTGCGGTATTTCGCTGCCCGCTGGCCTGCGCGAAAGCGATCGCCTCCCCGAACCAATTTTCACGCCTTCGACAAAAGCGACCACGGGTCATGACGAAAATATTTCCTTCGATGAGACCGTGGCCCGAATCGGCCGTCCGCTTACTGAGAAATTGCGCGACACCAGCCTCGCGATCTACAAGAGCGCCGCAGAGTTCGCCTCAGCTCGCGGCATCATAATTGCCGATACAAAATTCGAATTCGGCCTGATCGGCAGCGAGCTCATCTGGATTGACGAAGCCTTGACTCCCGACTCCTCCCGGTTCTGGCCCGGCAATCAATACATGCCCGGCAAGCCTCAGCCATCGTTCGACAAGCAATATGTTCGCGATTATCTCGAGAAAATCGGTTGGAACAAGCAGCCTCCGGCGCCCGAATTGCCGCCCGATGTCGTCGCCGCCACCACGGAGAAGTACCGAGAAGCATATCAGCGCGTTACAGGCCACGCACTTGACTGAGCCCAGGGAATCGCCCATTCCGAAGCGCCACTGCGGAGCGTGCAATCGTGAAAGATCAACTGGAATCTCTGGTCGGAATAATGGTCGAGCGAGGGATCTTGCTCGAAGAAGCAGTCGGTGAATTCGAAAAAAAGTTCATCCGCCGTGTCCTCGAGCGCTGCAAAGGCAATCAATCCCGCTGTGCCAAAGCCCTGGGAATCCACCGCAATACGCTTAGCCGCAAAGTAGGCGAGTACAAACTCGAGCGCGTAGGCCGCAACGGCCACGGCGCCTAGCCGCACTGCGCTTGGCACTACACATTTGGGAGACTCAATTTCCCCCGTAGCTCAGGCCCTGTCTCACAGCTTTCCTCGCGCTGTCCACGCATTTACCGCGCACCACATCGCGGCTTGTTTCCGCTTCCGCTAAATTTTCCCCGTAGCTGAGGTCCCACTCCGGCGCGTCCGCCGGAATTGACCTGAGGCCGTTGATATCCTCTATCCCTGCTCGCACGGGCTTGATTCACGTTGCCGTTCGTCCCCGCACCAAGACATCCCGCTAATAAAAATGGCCGGCTCCTGATGGACCGGCCATTCTCTTTTCTGGATATTTGTACTGAACTTAATTCTTCTTCGCCGCCGGCTTGTGCACGGGCTTCTTCGCCCCGCCCTTTTCCGTCGGAATATCCTCGGAGTTCACCTTGGCCTTATCCCAGTGAAGCATGAAGTTCGGATCGGGATCGTAGCCAACTAACGTGCCGCTGAACCGAACGCCCTGTTCCTTTTCAAGGCGCGAAGCTTCCTGCTGCCCCACCACTTTCACATCGAGGTTTGCCGTCGTCGCCGCCTGAATCTCTTCTGGCGTCGCTCCCGTATAGAGTTTCAGCTGCACGGAATCGGTGCCCGGAGTGATGTCGATCAGCTTGCCGACCACTTCCGGAAACTCCGCGCCGCACAGCGCGAGCCACGTCATCTTCGCCTTGTCTCCCCCGGCCTTCAAGTCGGCGAGGACGGTGAGAATGTTGCTGGATGTCCGGATCTTGTTCAAATCGTCTGCGCTCGGAATCGTATACGTCGCAGGACGATCTGGAGAATTCGCGGACAGCTGCAGCAGTTCGTTGAGCTGTGCGTCGGCAAGTGAATCGCAACCGGGCTGCTCGTACGCCAGGATCTGCCGCCGGAGATAATCTTTAATCTTGTCGCTGTCGGGAATTTTCAGGTTGATCGCACGCCCCAGCGCCCAGAAACCGTCCAGCGCCTGCGGCGGCTTCATTTCGAGGTACGCAACTCCCATCCGGTAGGATGCCGCAGCGTCTGTCGGCGTCAGGCTCAGCACAGTCTTGAACGCCGTGATGGCACACTGATAATCCTTCAGCTGTGAGCAGGCAAAGCCGGCTGCATTCTGGAAAAGCGCCAGCGCCGGTTTCTTCTGCTCCTCAAACTGCGCATCCGTCATTTTCGGGTCGGACTTGGGAAGCGCCGTCAACAGCTTGATGCCTTCCTGGGCGGCACTGCGTTCCTTGTTCAATTGATCGGCGGCATCGGGGGCCTTTGCATTGAACGCATAAGGAAACACCTGGCATCGCTGGACCAGTGCCTGCAACCTTTGCGTCACGTCCGCTTTATCACCGAGGGCGTTGAGCTTATCCGCGTATTCCACAGCCTTGGGATAATTCTTCAGTTCGGTGTAGGTCTTGATGTACAGCTGGTAGACGTACTGATTCAGCGTCGAATTCGGAAATTTGGCGACGAAATCATCGAGCAGCTTCAGGCGCGCCTGCGAATCTTTTTCTGCGTTCGCAGCTTGAAACGCGTTGTATTCCGGGATCGTGTAGGTCGGTTTCGCCGTCGTCTGATCCTGGGCCTGTTGGGCACGGGTCGCCAGAGGTTGCGCGACCGTACAGGTCCACATGAGAGCACTGAACAGAATCGCCTTCGTGAGTAAACACTTTCGTATCATCTCTTTCCCTACCTCCTGGACCATTTTACATCAGGCGAGCATCGACACTTTAGGACCGCGCCACCCGTCGAGACGCGCGAACGCAACAAAATCTCCGGGATTATAGGGAAAAGCATCCCGAACGCGCAAGGTGTATTGCAATCGCGGAGTGCGAAGATGAATAGGGACTACCTCTAGTCCTGACGCCGACGCCCTGATGATAAGATGGTGAATAGAGGTATTTTTGTCGCCTCGCTGGAGAATATTATGGACGAAAAAGTTCTCGCCGGAACAGCGGCGCTAGTTACCGGCGCCAGCCGTGGAATCGGATTCGCCATCGCTCGAAAACTCGGCCAGATGGGCGCGAAAGTTGCGATCTGTGCGCGCGACGACAAAAAGTTGCACGATGCTGCGGGCCGCCTGCGCAACGAAGCGGTGGAGGTGCTTGCCGTCGAGGCGGATGTCACCAGCGCTGGAGATATCCACGCTCTTGCCTCCAAAACAGAAAAATCGCTCGGCCCAATCGAAATTCTCGTCAATAATGCTGGCGTCGGCTACTTCGGCCCCGTCCAGGACGCGGGCGAGAAAAACTGGGATTCCGTGTTGGACACCAATTTGAAGTCCGTGTTCCTGCTGTCCAAAGCCATCGCGCCCGGAATGATCGAGCGCCGCACGGGACACATCATCAATATCGGCTCGCTGGCCGGCAAGAATGCCTTCAAGAACGGCGCCATTTATTGCGCCTCGAAGTGGGGCTTGATGGGCTTGACGGAGTGCATGGCCGAGGACCTCCGCGAGTACGGTATTCGAGTCAGCGTGATTTGCCCCGGTTCGGTGGCCACCGAATTTGTCTCGCCCGCGAGCAAGAAAAACCCACAGAAGATGCTGCAACCCGATGACATTGCGCACGCCGTCGCCATGCTCGTCACCCAGGCACCGCAAAGTTTCATTAGCGAGCTCCTCATCCGCCCCACTCAAAAGCCCTGACTCCATTGGACTTAGCTCGCCTGAATCTTTTTTCGGGAACCGGCATCAAATGATTCAAGTTAAAACTATTTTAGGTTGAACGATATGCCGACTCATTTCAAAGGCCGCGAAGAGACAGTCCGGGCGCTCAACGCCTACGTGAACCTGATTCGCGCCTCCGATTCGGTGGCGGCGCGCATGGCCCAGCAGATTGAACAGAGCGGGCTCACCATGGGGCAGTTCGGCGTACTCGAAGCTCTGCTGCACCTGGGACCCATGTGCCAGCACGCCATCGCCGAGAAGCTCTTGCGCAGCGGCGGCAATGTGACGCTCGTGATCGACAATCTTGAGAAACACGGTTGGGTTCGTCGCGAGCGGCAGAAGGACGACCGGCGGCTGGTGAAGATCTACCTCACGCCGAAGGGCCAGCGGCTGATCGCTCGCGTTTTCCCGGAGCATGCGGAAGCCGTCACCGAGGAGATGAGCCGGTTGACACCGGAAGAACAGGAGACTTTGCGGCGGATCTGCCGAAAGCTGGGCACGAACGGCGCGGAGAAACTCTGCGAGGAAAGAAGTAAGAAGGAGCACCAACATGATTCAGATTCGACCCAGTGAAGAGCGTGGGCGCAACAAGCTTTCATGGCTCGACACGCATTTCACATTTTCTTTTGATCAATACTACGACCCCGAGCACATACAATTTCGCTCGCTGCGTGTGCTGAATGAAGACATTGTCGCTCCAGGCCAGGGATTCGGGATGCATCCACATCGCGATATGGAGATCCTCACCTGGATTATTGACGGCTCGCTCGAACACCGCGACAGCATGGGCACCGGCGCGGTGATTCGTCCTGGCGAACTGCAACACATGAGCGCGGGCACCGGCGTGATGCACAGCGAAGTCAACCCGTCGAAAGACAAGCCCGTGCACTTGCTCCAAATTTGGCTCTTGCCCGAGCGCAAAGGCCTGAAGCCGGAGTACGAGCAGCTCGCGTTTCCCGACAAGGATCTGCGGGGCAAGTTTCATCACGTTGCAGGGCCTGAGGCGCCTGTCACGATTCATCAGGACGCGAATCTCTACATCGCGCGCCTCGACAAAGGCCAGGAAGCAAAGCATCAACTCAAGAAGGATCGTCACGCCTGGCTTCAAGTGACGAAAGGATCGATTCGCGTCAATGGAAAGGAACTGAAGCAGGGCGATGGCGCGGCCATCTCCAAAGAAACCGAAGTTCGAGTGGAAGCGCCGGAAAGCTCGGAAGTGCTGTTGTTCGATCTGGCGTAAAGCAAAGCTGTGATGTGGCTCGGGACACAAGGCCCCGCCACCGGCCCCAAATCCCGCCCTTTCAAAATCACGAAGGGCCACCAAAGGAAAAACGAATGAATTCGTCAAACAACATCATTAGTCTTTCGGGCCGAATTCTGCTGAGCGTGATTTTTATTCTCAGCGGCGTCAACAAGCTGTTCGCATTCAAGATGTACACTGGATCGGCGGCAGGAGCGGGTTTGCCTGTGCCGCCCGTCGCAATTGCGATCGCCGCCACGATTGAAATTCTCGGCGGGCTCGCCATCCTCGCCGGATTTCAAACCAGCATCGCAGCCTGGATTGTGTTCCTGTATCTGATTCCGACGACGTTTTTGTTCCACCATTTCTGGGCCATGGACGGGATGAACCGCATCGATAACCAGGTGCACTTCTTGAAGAACGTCGCGATGATGGGCGGCTTGCTGATTCTCGCGGCCAACGGTCCAGGTGGCGCCTCCGTGGATGCGGCGCGGGCGCGCAAAGCTTAGTCCGATGCCGGAAGCCAGAGGCGCAGTCGGCCCTCTCACTTTCTAGCAAGAACTAGTCTGAGAACCTGATCTAAATTCCGGAGGGGGAATCATGGCAGCTCTTCACAAGTACGCTGATACAAGCGAACCGGTTCACGACATCATCGGCAAGCGCTGGAGCCCGCGGGCCTTCGACAGCCGGCCCGTGGAACACGCCAAGCTCCGCAGCCTTTTTGAGGCGGCGCGCTGGGCTGCTTCTTCCTACAACGCGCAACCCTGGTACTTTCTCGTCGCCACCAAAGACGAGCCCGAAAGCTACAAAAAAATCCTCGAGAGCCTCGTTGAATTCAATCAAAGCTGGGCAAAAAGCGCTCCGGCGCTGGCGTTGAGCGTGGCCGAACTGAAATTCGCTCACAACCAGAACGACAACCGCCACGCATTTCACGATGTCGGCCAGGCAGCCGCGACCCTCGCTCTGGAAGCCGCAAACCTTGGCCTCCAGGTTCACCAGATGGCCGGTATTTTGCCGGATAAGGCCAGGCAGTTGTTCCACATCCCCGCCGGATATGAGCCTGTCGCAGGCATCGCGATCGGTTACCCCGGCGATCCGAATACATTGCCCGAGCAACTTCGCACACAGGAGCATGGCCCCCGTCAGCGGAAGCCGCTCGAATCGTTTGTCTTCGACGGCGATTGGGGAAAAGCATGGCCGATCGTGGCAAAGAAATAGTCTCGGTCGCGTGAAGCGCGCGGCGGACTCGGCTCGACGGTTTTCCGCGCGAGTGGCATAAAATAGCGCGGTGCCATTGCCTCGCGAACTCGATCGCCTGCGCGTCGTTCTTGTTTCCACGCGAAACCCGCTCAACATCGGCGCGGCCGCCCGGGCGATGAGCAATTTCAGCTGCTCGCATCTGCGGGTCGTGAATCCGTTTGAACGCGCTTTTCGCGAGGCGCGTTCCGCGGTGGGCGGCGCTGAGGTCCTGGCGAACGCCGAAGAATACACATCCGTTGCGGACGCCGTGGCCGACTGCACGCTTGTGGTCGGCACTACGGCAGTTCGACACCGCGACTTGCAGCATTCGCTCCGCCGGCTCGAGCCTGGCGTTCGCGCGATTCGCAAGCATCTCGCTCGAAGTCCCGTCGCAATCCTGTTCGGCTCGGAAAAGTGTGGCCTCTCGAATGAAGACCTCAGCCATTGCCATTGGCTGCTGAATATCCCCACCAGTGAGAAGAATATTTCGCTGAATCTGGGACAAGCAGTAGCTGTTTGCCTGTATGAATTGATTCGAGATCAGAAAACCGCGGGCCAAGCGGAGAAAGTGACTGTCGCGAGCGCTGCCGAGCTGGAACGAATCACCGTGCTACTGCTCGAAGCCCTGCGCGAGAGCGGCTACATTGACCTGCGCCGCGTGGCAGACGTAGACGAGAGAATCCGCCGCCTCGTTCGCCGCCTGAAATTACCCGCGCGCGACAGCGTCTTGTGGCTCGGCATGCTGCGGCAAATTTTGTGGAAGATGAAATCCGGTGAGCATTCGCCGAAATAGGGCGGCAGACGCCGGCTAAATCTTGGGCAGCACAATTCCCTGCTGTGCCTGATACTTCCCTTTTTTGTCCTTGTACGAAGTTTCGCAGGGCTCGTCGGATTCGAAGAACACCACCTGCGCGAGCCCCTCGTTGGCGTAAATCTTCGCAGGCAGCGGCGTCGTGTTGCTGATTTCCAGCGTAACGAAGCCTTCCCACTCCGGCTCGAACGGCGTCACGTTCACAATGATCCCGCAGCGCGCGTACGTGGATTTGCCCACGCAGATCGTGAGGACATTCCGCGGAATGCGGAAATATTCGATCGAGCGCCCGAGCGCGAAAGAATTCGGCGGCACGATACAAACATCCCCTTTGAATTCCACGAACGACTTCGCGTCAAACCTCTTGGGGTCCACGGTGGTCGAATTCACGTTCGTGAAAATACGAAACTCATCCGCGATCCGCAGATCGTATCCGTAGGACGACACGCCGTAACTGATCACGCCTTCGCGCACCTGCGCGCCCGCAAATGGCTCAATCATCTTGTGTTCCTGCGCCATCCTGCGAATCCACTTGTCAGACTTCACCGACATGCAATGCCTCCCTGGGCTGAAACTGCTCGTGATATGCCGCTCCGCGAGGGCGAAAGGCGCGAATCGTGTCTATTGCTTGTCTCGCGGCTAAAAAGGAATTCTGGAGTTTATTACAGCGCTCGATGCTTGACAACCCGCAAGTCCCTGTCTAGCATGGGCTTCCGGTGAGTCGCGGGAGGTTAGCGTGATCAAGCTCGATATCGTCAACGCCATCGTTCAGAAAACCAACATCACTCGCACCAAAGCCGAACAGGCCGTCGAAACCGTCTTCGAAGCCATGAAGAACGCGCTCGGCCGCGGCGAACGCATCGAGCTGCGCCGCTTCGGCGTCTTCAACGTAAAGCCGCGCAAGACCGGCATTGGCCGTAACCCTCGCACGGGACAGCAGGTTAGCATCCCGCCCGGCAAAGCCGTGCGCTTCAAGCCAGGCAAGGAACTTCAAGCGCTACCCGCACCTCCAGGCTCGAAATCCTGAACGAAGAGAATCAGCGCAGCATCTTGAATCACGCTACGATAGAAGTGTTGGCGCAATATGAATCGGCGCCCGGATGGAAAACCCGGGCAAGGGCAAGCGCTGCCGTTCAGCGGGATCGCCGCCCGAAACATATTTTCACGCCGCACATCTAATTCCCATGAGCCACGGCAACGGCCACAGCCGCCTCCCGATTGACGTCATCGACCTGCAATTCCCGCAAGTGGTCGATATTCCACCGCCCTTGCCTCCGAAGCGCCCGCTCTGGCCGGCGGTCGGGATGTTTCTGCTGACGGTTCTCACGACGCTCGCCGTGGGCTCGCAGCTCGCATCTTCCTACGCGAATAATGAGGCGCCATTTTCCAACGTCGACAACCCGTTCACGATGATCTGGCAGCCGATCGCGCACCCGAGCGTTCTGCTGCTGGGAATCCCATTCTCGTTCACGTTGCTGGGAATTCTGTTCGCCCACGAGATGGGCCATTACATCGCGTCCAAGCTCTACCGAATCGACGTGAGCTATCCGATGTTTATCCCCGCGCCGAATTTCTTCGGCACGTTTGGCGCGTTCATTCGCATTCGCTCACCGTTTCCCACGAGGCGGGCGCTATTCGACGTGGGTATCGCCGGGCCAATTGCCGGATTCATTGTGGCAATACCGGCGATTGCGTATTCGGTTTACGCGGCGAAAATCGTGCCCGATGCGCAAACGAATGCCGACCTGTTGCTGGGAATTCCGCCGCTCGTAAAAATTTTTGCCGTGTTGTTTCATCCCAACGTGCCCGTTCGCTGGCTGCTGCTGAATCCCGTCGGCTGCGCGGCATGGTTCGGCCTCTTCGCGACGGCGCTGAACCTGCTGCCAATCTGGCAGCTCGACGGCGGCCACATTCTCTACAGCCTGGCGAACGAAGGTCACCGCAGAATTTCGATCGCGCTCTCGCTGGTGCTGATTGCGCTCGGCATGCAATGGCTCGGTTGGGCGCTGTGGGGATTTATTTTGCTTGTCCTCACCTTGCGCTTCCGGCATCCGCCGGTGATGAACCGCTGGGAATATCTGGACGGCTCGCGGCAATTGCTTGCTGTGGTTGCGCTCGCAATCTTCGCGCTCTGCTTTACGTTGGTTCCGCTGATCACTCCGCAGTGATCCGAAATCGCCTGCCCTCGCGCCGCTTCACGACAGGCTCGCGGGATCGACGTCCACAATCACGGCTGTTTCGGGAATATCCTTCGAGGCGCAGAAATCGAGGCACCCGCTGAGCGCGCGCGCAAGCGCAGAGCGCTGCGGCGATTTCAGCACGAATTGAAAGCGGTATTCGCGCCTTAAACGCGCCAGCGGAGCGGCGGCAGGGCCCAGGATTTTCACGCCGCGATTTTCAAACGGCGCGAAGAAACCGCCGAGCGTGCGCGACCAGCGAATCGCGTTCTCGATCTTACGGTCGCGAATCAGGATGCTGGCAAGCGCGGCAAATGGCGGGTAATGCAGCATGCGCCGGAAGTGCGCTTCCTTTTCATAGAACGAGACGTAGTCCTGCTTCACCGCGTATTGAATCGCGTAATGCTCTGGATGGTAGGTCTCGACGAGAACTTCGCCCGCAAGCTCTCCACGCCCGGCGCGTCCTGCGACTTGCGTCAGGAGTTGAAATGTTTTTTCCGCGGCGCGAAAGTCGGGGCGGCCTAGCGCCAGATCGGCTGCCACGACACCGACCAAGGTGACGCGTTGGAAATCGTGCCCTTTCGCCACCATTTGTGTGCCAACGAGGATGTCAATCTCGCCGCCCGCAAAAGCGCCGAGCACCTGCTGGTATTCTCGCTTCGTTCGCACCGTGTCGCGGTCGAGACGCGCGATGCGCGCCTTGGGAAACTGTTCGCGCAGATATTCTTCCACGCGTTCAGCGCCATCACCGACAAAATACAGATACTCGCCCTTGCATTTCGGGCACTCTTTCGGCGGGCGAATCGAATAGCCGCAGTAGTGGCACTCAAGACGCTGGCGGCTCTTGTGATAGGTGAGCGCGATGCTGCAGTTCTGGCATTGAATCATCGAGCCGCAGCCGCGGCATAGCAGCGACCACGAATATCCCCGGCGGTTGATCAGAACCATCGCCTGCGTGCCTTCTTCCAGGCGCAGCTGGATTGCCGAGCGCAATGACTGCGATACGGGCGTGGCGCGATGCTCGCGGCGAAATTCTTCGCGCAGGTCAACGATGCGCACATCGGCGAGCGAGCGGTTCTCCACCCGCGAGGTCAGCTCGAGCAGGTGATACTTCCCTGCGCGCGCGTTGTGATAGGTCTCAAGCGACGGTGTCGCGGAACCGAGCAGCGCCACGGCGCCTTCGAGTTGCGCGCGATAGACGGCCGTGTCGCGCGCGTTGTACCGCGGCGTCTCTTCCTGTTTGTAGCTCGACTCCTGCTCCTCATCCACGATGATCAAGCCGACGTTTTCGAGCGGCGCGAAAGCAGCCGAGCGCGTGCCGACCACCAATTTCGCTTCGCCATGCCGCACGCGCCACCATTCGCGCGCGCGTTCGACATCCGGCAAGCCGCTGTGCAATACTGCGATGCGGTCGCCGAAACGAGCGCGAACCAGGCGCCCTACCCACAGCGTAAGCGCGATTTCGGGCACCAGCATGATGGCCGTCTTCCCGCGCGAGAGCGCCGCTTCGACTGCGCCGAGGTAGACTTCCGTCTTGCCGCTGCCCGTCACGCCGTGAAGAAGCGCCGCGGCGAATTTGCCCGCCACAATCCAGCGCCAGATTTCTTCGAGCGCGCGTTTTTGCTCGGCGTTCAGCACGTTCGTGGGGGAAGTGAAATCCGTGTCCCAGGAATCTTCCTCGAGCGTGAGCGGTTCTTCCCAGGCAAGCAGGCGGCCTTTTTTCTCGAGGCGCAGAATCACAGCGCGCGAGACTGAGGCTTTGGCGGCGAGAATCTGTAGCGGCAAGGGGCCGCGGGTGGCGGTGAGGATTTCTTTGATTCTGCTTTCGGCGTCGTTGACAGGCGAGTCCGTGTTCGCGGGATTCCAGGCGAGGATTTTCTGCATGGGAGCTTCTCGTTTGCGCAGTACCGTGCGCGCCTGCAAATAGCCGCGACGAGCAAGATCTTCGACCGCAGCTTCCCCGCCGAACCACTTGCGCGCTGCGGCAGCCAACGCCGCTCCGCCGCAGCGCTCGGTCCGGCGTAGAAACTCACTGATTACGTTTTCTGTTTCGGACGTTTCCCCGGACAAAGAAAGCTGGCGCAAATGTTCCCTGCCCTGATCGGTCAGCGAATACTCGCGGTCGTGGCGAACTTCGATTTCCGGCGGAAGCATGGCACGCATCGTCTCGCCGATCGGCGCGACGTAATAGCGGCTAATCCATTGTCCCAACTCGATCAGCTTCGGCGGGAGGGCCGGCACCGCGTCCATTAACTCGACAATTTCTCTGATGGATTTTTTTCCGCCGGCAATTTCCAGAGCTCGATCCGATAGCGCGAGCCCCACGCCGACCATGGCGCGATTGCGGAAGGGCACAACGACTCGGCGTCCAACTAATTCCTCGCCGTTGAACGACGCGGGCGCTGCGTACGTGAATGTAGAGCGCAGCGGAACGGGCAGCGCCACTTCGCAGAATCTTTGAGCCATGGAGGTTGATAGTGTACCAGCTAGCAAGCTGTGACTCGTGACGGGTGAATTGTGGGGACGGCGTTGGCACGGGCATCCGAGGCGTCATAAAGGCACACAGGCCGCCTTCCTCAGTGCCAAATTTTTTCGATGCCCGTGCAAGAGAGTAGCGCCGGAGAAAGAAAAAATCGACCGTCAGAATATTAGAACTGGTACAGTGTCAAGATTATTCACTATGAAGCACGAGATTCTGATTGGGAACGCAGACAGCGAGCTGTCTTCATTCGAGTGAGAGACGCAGACCCCGAAGGATGGCGCGGAGCTGTGATTGAAATTCAGAGCGATGGATGGAAAGGCAAAGTTCGTGGTTACTTCTTGACAACTGTCATTTCGCCAAGCAGGTGCAACATCTATTGACAGACCTTCGCAGCACCGCGCGGCTCAAACCGATGAAGCCAAGTATCCGGTTAACTCTCACAGGAGACGGCCGGGGACACATTCGAGTAGAAGGCATCGGCACAAACACATTCGGAAGTGAAAATGAACTTCATTTCTGTTTTCAAATCGATCAGACCTATTTGTCGAAAATCATAAATGCTCTGGTAGCGGCGGATGGGAAGGGAAGCACGATCAAATGCTGACGAGAACTATGCCTATGAAGATGAGGGCGACGCCGAGCCACTGGCTGCGCTCGAGTTTCTCGCGCAGGAAAATCCAGGCGAGAAGGACGGTGACGGCGCCGTAGAGCGAGGCGAGCACGCTGACGACGGAGACCTGGCCGGTGTTCAGGCCGGCGTTATTGGCGACGAACGCGGCTGTATCGAGGAAGCCAACAGCGGCGAGCAGCCACCACACGCTGCCGCGAGGCAGAGTGAGGCTTTGGCGCGCGGGGACCGCAGCAACGGCTAGCACCGAAAAACAGGTGAGGCGGATCACCCACACCGAGATTGCGGGGCCGACGGCGGGGACAACATAGAATCCGAGGAACCAGAAGAGCACGCCGAAACCAAGGGCTGCGAGGAGAGCCCAGCCGACGCCTTTCGTGAGATGCGCGGTTTCTTTCGCGGCAGCTTCTTTCGGAGCGCCTTTTCTCGCGGCAGTTTCGTTTGTGGCACTTTCATTCATGGGGTTGGCGGCGGTTGCCGTGAAAGTTGTCGCGGCCAGGATCACTCCTGCCAGCGTGAGGGCGAGGCCGGCGCCGCGCAGCGCCGTGATTCGTTCGCCGCTCGCGATCGCGAGCGCCACGGTGAGTGCGGGATAGGCTGAAGAGACCGGCGCGACGATACTGATCACGCCGATCTGGAATGAGTAGTAGAGCGAGAGCGACGCGATCATGTTGATCACGCCGGCGAGCGCTGCTAGAGCCCACGGGTGCCAGCCCGGCGCGACGCCTTCGAAAAATCCGCCACGAAATTTCAAATAGATACTGAGAGCGACAAACCCGAAGAATTGCATGAAGAAAAGCGTGCGGTAGGCGCCCACGCGGCGCGATGCAAACCGCGCAGCAAAATCCGAGCCGCCCCAGCACACGGCACCGGTGAGTCCCAGGATGATCGCGAGCGAGAGTTGCAAGGAAGGCCGCTACCGTTTCTTCAACTGAAGCCCGAGGACCGCCATCACTTTCTGCAAATCCTTCCAGACTTCGCTTTTCGCGGGAGGATTGCGCAGCAAATAGGCGGGGTGATAGGTGGCGATCAATTTCGAGCCGCGAAAATCAAACCACTCGCCGCGAAATCGCGAGATGCCTTGATTGGTGGCGAGCAGCGTCTGGGCAGAACATGCGCCGAGGCAGCAAATCACTTTTGGTTGGATGGCGGCAAGCTGGCGCAGCAGGAACGGGGAGCAGACGCCGATTTCGTCCTTGTCGGGCAGGCGATTTTCGGGCGGGCGGCATTTCACCACGTTGCAGATGTAAACATCCTCGCGGCGGAGCGACATCGCTTCGATCATCTGGGTGAGAAGTTTTCCCGCGCGGCCTACAAACGGCTCACCCTGCACGTCTTCATCGTGGCCGGGGCCTTCGCCGACGAAAACCAGCTCGGCTTTGGGATTGCCGACGCCGAATACGAGCTTCGTGCGGCCTTTGTGCAGGCGGCAGCGCGTGCATTCGCCGAGGTCGGCGCGAATGTCGTCGAGAGTTTCGCCGGGCACACGTTCGGCGGCTTCAAACAGCGTGGGGCCGGCCGGCGCGGAAATAATGGGCAGCGATGAGACGGATTTGGCGGCGAGCGGAGGCGCCATGCTGCTCGCTGTGGCGGCGATGGAGTTCGCTGGCGATTTCGCCGAGGAAGTCATGCTCATTGGTGTTGATGGAACCGGATTTGGCGGGAGCTGCGAAGAAATCGCTGATTCCGTGCGCATCAAGAAATAAGGCCCGAGACCGAGATCGTTGCCGTATTGAAGCCAAGCTTCCACACGGCTACGCTTCGCCGAATCCATCGATTCCCCACTTTCCGCCGACTGGAAAAAATTTTCGCCGCTGGAAGTGTAACCGATTGCGGGGAAATTGTGAGCAGGGAAACAATGCCTTCAAAATTGGCTTACTGAGTGGCGTGGGAGGCGGCGCGGGGGGTCTTAGACCCGCCCCTACGAATTCTTCCTAGCTAGCAGATTTTGGGAGGTGGAGGATTTGATCGAGGATGCGGTTTGCCACGTCGAACTTGCTCATCTTGGGGAGAGCGATTTCGCGGCCATCGCGCAGATAGATGGTGACGATGTTGGTGTCTGTGTCGAAGCCGGCGCCTTCCTGCGTCACGTCGTTGGCGACGATCATGTCCGCGCCTTTGCGCGCGAGCTTGCCGCGCGCATTTTCCGCCAGGCGGTCGGTTTCGGCGGCGAAGCCGACGAGGATGCGGCGGTGGTGCGCATGCTGCTGCGTGCGGCCGAGTTCCGCGAGAATGTCGGGCGTGGGCTCGAGTTCGAGCGTGATGCTGCCTTCCCGCTTCATTTTCTTGTCGTGCGAGCTGGCGGCGCGATAATCGGCGACAGCCGCAGCCATGATGACGATATTGGCATCGCGCGCGCGATCGAGCACGGCGCGTCGCATCTCCTCAGTCGAGCGCACGGGCACCCAATCGACGCCATCGGGAATTTTCAAGTCCGTGGGGCCGCTGACCAGCACGACACGCGCTCCGCGGCGCATCGCAGCTTCTGCGAGCGCGTAACCCATTTTGCCTGACGAGCGATTGGTGAGGAACCGCACCGGGTCAATGTCTTCGAAGGTGGGGCCGGCGGTGACGACGACCGTTTGGCCGGCGAGATCGTGGCGCAGGCCGAGAACGTCACACACGTTTTTGGCGATGGTTTCGGTGGCGGCAAGGCGGCCGGAGCCGGTCATGCCGCAGGCAAGATAGCCTTCGTCTGGATCAACCACGTTGACGCCCCGCGCGCGCAACGCCGCGAGATTTTCTTGCGTCGCACGATGCTCCCACATGTTCACGTTCATCGCAGGGGCAACGACTACGGGAGCTTTCGTGGCGAGATAAAGGGTGGTGAGAAAATCCTCGGCGATGCCGTGCGCGAATTTGCCGAGGATATCAGCGGTGGCTGGAGCGACGAGCAAAAGATCGATGCGCTGCGCGACAGCGATATGTTCGATCGCGCTTTCGACATTCGCAGGCGCAGAATCGGCCGCGCTGAACATTTCCGTAATAACTTTTTGGCCGGTGAGCGCGGCAAAGGTGAGCGGGGTGATGAACTGCTGCGCGGCGCGCGTCATTACAACTTGCACGTCCAGCTTTTCCTGCTGCAAACGGCGCACCAGTTCAGCGGCTTTATACGCCGCGACTCCACCGCTGACCCCCAGAGCAATTTTCATCGCAACGGCGGCGGCAAGCTACTTGCGCCGCTTTCCGTCCTTGTCTTTGTCCTCGGTCGCGTCCATGGCTTCGGTCGTCTCATATTCGAGCAGGCCGCGCTGCAATTCTTCTTCAGCAATGCGCGTAGTCTTGCGCGCTTGCGGGTTGTCAACCAGGGGCCGGCCGCCCATCATCAACTGCCGGGCGCGCCTCGCCGCCACTACCACGTAGGCGAACTGGCTTTCAGGTGCTTCGCGTGACACAGCCATAGGACGGTCAGCCTCCAAAGGACTTCAGAATTTCTCGAATCCGCTCTTCGTTCCGTTCGACCCTGCAACGCGACCCGATCGCGATGGCCTGCACTTCTTTTCCGGCGCATTCGAGATCGTCGTTGATAATCGCAAAATCGTAGCTGCTGTAGTTCAACATCTCCTGCCGCGCGCGCTCGAGGCGCCGCGCAATTTCATCTTCCGAATCCTGGCCGCGCGCGCGGATGCGATTTTCGAGCTCGGCTCGCGACGGCGGCAGCACGAAAACGGCGACGGCTCCGGGCAGCTTGTGCTTCACCTGCAGCGCGCCCTGCACGTCAATCTCGAGCACGAGATCTCTTTTCTGCGCCAGCGCGTCTTCGACCGATTTCTTCGGCGTGCCGTACCAGTTTTTGCCGAAGACCTGCGCGTACTCGAGAAAATCACCCCGCGCCACCATCTGCTGGAACTCAGACTCAGTAACGAAATTGTACCATCTGCCGTTGACTTCCGTCTTGCGCGGCTGGCGCGTGGTGCACGAAATCGACAGCATCGTTCCCGGAAGCTCCAGTATCTTTTCCACCAGCGTGGACTTCCCCGAGCCCGACGGCCCTGAAACGATCAGCACGAGCGGCTGGCGCGCGCTCATTCGATGTTCTGAACCTGTTCGCGCAACTTTTCGATTTCAGCTTTGATTTCGAGTGCGAGTCGCGTGATTTCAAGCCCTTCCGCTTCGTTGCCCGGAGTCTTCGAGAGCAGCGTGTTCGCTTCGCGCTGCATTTCCTGCAAAAGAAAATCGAGCTTCTTGCCGATGTCGCCCGCGCCGGCCAGCAGCGCGTCGAATTGTTGCACGTGGCTGCGCAGGCGGGTGATTTCTTCGCTCACTTCGCTGCGCTCGGCGGCAATCGCGGCTTCCTGCGTCAGACGCGCCGGATCGAGCTGCGCTTCGCCGAGCAATTCGTTCAGGCGAGTTTCGAGGCGCTTGGCAAACGCGCCGTGCGCGCGTTCGGCAATGGCCTCGGTTTTAGTGGTAAGCTGCGCGATCGTGCGCAACCTCTCCGACATTTCGACACGCAAGGCGCTGGCTTCCTCCGCGCGCATGCGGTCGAGTTTATCGAGCGACTCCACCAGGCACTTCGTCACGGCTGTCTCGATCTCTGCAAGCTTGTCTTCGAGCGAAGCCACAGGCGGCGCAATCACTCCCGGCAAACGCAGAATCGCCGCCAGATCCGGCTGCGCTTCGATTTCAAAATCACGCCGCAACTGATTCACTGCCTCCATATACACCACAGCCACGTCGCGATTCACCCCCACCGCCGCCGGACCCGCCAATTCGTAGTGAACCGCAACATCCAGATGTCCGCGGCGCACTCGCTCGCGCACAATCTGCCGGATACGCGGCTCGATGGGCTCGAATCCCTCCGGCACGCGCAGATGCAAATCGAGAAAACGATGATTCACGCTGCGCACCGAGACGCGCAGGCTCCAGCCGTTTTCGACGATGCGCGTCTGCGCATAGCCCGTCATCGACTTCAGACCGTCGGCACGCGCCGACCGCGGCCGCGATTCTTCGTTCACCACAGGCTTCGGCCCCGCGCCAGAAGACGAAGCGCTCATACGATTCCCGCCGATCGTGCAGCCGGCTCCGCATCGCGAAACTGCATTTCGTAAAGCCGCGCATACAATCCGCCGCCGCGCGCCAGCAATTCGTCGTGCGTGCCGCATTCGCGAATCGTGCCGCCTTCGAGCACCGCAATCATGTCCGCGCGGCGAATCGTGGAAAGCCGGTGCGCGATCACGAACACCGTTCGCCCCGCCATCAAGTTGTTCAACGCGCTCTGCACGAGCATCTCCGATTCAGAATCGAGCTCCGACGTAGCCTCATCGAGAATCAGTATCGGCGCATCCTTCAAAAGCGCGCGCGCAATCGCCAGACGCTGCCGCTGTCCGCCCGAAAGCCTCTGGCCGCGATCGCCAATCAGCGTTTGATAGCGTTGCGGCATCTCCATGATGAAGTCGTGCGCCAGCGCCGCTTGCGCTGCAGCATACACCTGTTTCTCCGGCATGTTGGGGCGGCCGTAACAAAGATTGTTCCAGATCGTATCGTTAAAGAGGATCGTTTCTTGCGTCACGATGGCCATTTGTTCGCGCAACGAACGCAGCGTCACGTCGCGCAAATTGTGGCCGTCAATTCGCACCGAGCCGAAATTCGCAGTATAGAAGCGCGGCAGCAGATTCACCAACGTCGTCTTCCCCGCCCCACTCGAACCGACGATGGCAACCACCGCGCCCGCAGGAACCGCCAGATTAATGGCTTTCAAAATCAGCGGCCCCTCGTAGCCGAAGCTCACACTATCAAACTCAATCTGGCGCGCGAATCGCGGCAGAACTTTCGCATCCGGCGCGTCCATCATTTCTTCGTGCAGATCGAGGAACGAAAACACCTGCGTGGAAGTTCCCAGCGCCTGCTGATAGAGCTGATAAATATTTCCGAGATGCTTGATGGGCTCGTAGGCTTTGAAGAGCGCAAATGTGAACGCGCCAAACAGGCCTATCGTCAGCCGCCCCACCTTAATTTCATCGCGCGCATACAGCAAAATCATGCAGAGCACTGCTGCGCCGAGCAGGTCCATCAATGGCGACGTCATCAGGAAAGCGCGCACCCAGCGCATATTCTCGCGCAGCAATTTTCGCGAAGCCTCGCGGAACTTGCGAATTTCAAAACCTTCCATCCCGAATGCCTTCACCACGCGGTTGCCGCTGATTGTTTCCTGCAGGATCTGGCTCAAGTCGGCCAGCCGAGAACGGCTCTGCTGCGACGAACTGCGGATTTTGCGCCCGAATTTTGCCACCGGGTAGAGCACCAGCGGAATCAGCACCACGGCGCCGATCGCCATTCGCCAATCCACCACCAGCAGCACGCAGATAAACGCCACCAGCGAAAAAATCTGCCGGCAGAAGTCCACCAGATGATCGGAGAACACCGCGCGCAATTGTTCCACGTCACTGATCACCGCGGACATCACCCGCCCCACGGGATTGTGATGGAAAAATCCCACCGGCTGCTGCACCAGCTTGCCGTACACCTGGTTGCGCAAATCCGTGATCGCGGAAAGCCCCACGTACTCGATCAGGCTGCCGCCAAAAAATTCAGCAAGGCCCTTCATGAAAAATAGCGACACGAGCGCCAGCGCGAAAACGCTCCAGACGTGATGGATGCGCGCGGGCACGAACGAATTCAAATACACCGTCTCGCCATTCCAGGGAATCTGGAAGAGAGTGAGCTTCTGTGCGGTGGATTGCGGATTCAGGACAACGTCGAGCGCCGGCCGGATGGAAAACGCCGTGAGAAATTCGATCGCGCCCATCGCCATCATCAGGAAAATACCGCCGGCTAGAAGCGGCGTGTACGGCTGCAAATAGCGCAGCAGCCGGCGACGTTCACCCTGATGTTTAAAGCGCGGAAGCCCGTCCATCGTTTCGTCGAAAGGTCCTTTGAGTTAAAGCCCAGCCAGCCCGTTGATTATCGGAACCCGTTCTCCGCACAGTGGTTGCCTGCCGAGATAGTACTGTGCCGGAGTGCTCCGGCAAAATGCTCGGCGGCTCTTATGTGCCTGATTTCTCCAAATCGCGGTGCACCACTTTGGTTGCATAGCCCCGCTTTTTCAAGTCGCGGGCAATCACCTCCGCAAGCATCACTGACCGGTGACGGCCTCCCGTACACCCCAGCGCGACAGTCAAATAACTCTTCCCCTCGCCGATATAGTGAGGAATCAAATACGCCAGCAGATTTTCAATGCGGCGCAGGAACTGGCCCGTCTGCGGAAACGAGCGGATGTAGCGCGCCACCTTCGGATTCTTGCCGCTGAAGCGGCGCAATCGCGGCACGAAGTGAGGATTGGGCAAAAATCGCACGTCGAACACAAGGTCCGCGTCGGAAGGAATTCCGAACCTGAATCCAAAGCTCACCACGGAAATCAGCAGCGGCCTCGGTGCGGTTTTCTGGAAACTCCGCGTCACATACTGCCGCAGCTCGTGCACGTTGAATCTCGACGTGTCTATCACCACGTCCGCCAACCGCCGAATCGGCGCCATTCTCCGCCGTTCGGCACGGATGCCTTCCGCCACGGAGAGGCCTTCACCCATCGGGTGCGGCCGGCGCGTCTCGCTGAAACGCCGCATCAATACCTCGTCGCTCGCTTCCACAAAAACCAGCGTCGCCGGGCGGTCGGCCGTAAGCGCGCGATAGATTCCGGGAAGATTTTCGATCTGCCCGCCCTCGCGCGCATCCACCAGAAGCGCCGCGCGTTCGATTTCGCCCGCGCCGCTCCCATAAATTTCGCTGAACATCGGAATCAGGGCCACCGGTAGGTTGTCCACGCAGTAGTACCTCAAATCCTCAAACGTATTCAGCACCGAGCCTTTTCCGGAACCGGAAAGCCCCGTAAGAATCACGAGTTGCCGGGAGTCTCTTACTTTGGAATTCTGGTTTTTCTTCTGGCGGGTGCGCTTCACGGCAGCGGGCGTGCCTAGCTCTTCACTCTGCGGCGATGGGTGCTGGGAATGCGGAGGTCTTCGCGGTATTTCGCGACGGTGCGGCGGGTAACGTGGATGCCTTCGTCGCTCAGCTTCTTGGTGATCTGTTCGTCGGTAAGCGGCTGCGTCGCGTCTTCCTCCTCGATCATCTTCTTCACGCGGCGTTTCAGGGAAAGCAGCGACATCTCGCTCCCCTGCGGCCCGTTCACCGATTCGGAGAAGAAATAGCGCAGCTCGATCACGCCTTGCGGCGTATGCACGTACTTATTGGCCACCGCGCGGCTCACCGTGGAGGGATGGACGCCCACTTCCTCCGCCACTTCCTTGATCATCATCGGCCGCAGGTGGTCGGCGCCGTAGTCGAGAAAATCGCCCTGCCTGCGCAAAATCGACTGGCAAACACGCAGAATCGTGTGCTTGCGCTGCTCGATATTTTTCATCAACTGGATCGCCGCCGTGAAGCGTTCCTTCACGTAGTTGCGCACGTCGCGGTCTGCCGCGTCGCGGGCCAGAAGGCGCCGGTAGGTGGGATTCAGGCGCAATTGCGGCAGGTCGTCATCGTTCATGAATACCTGCCACTCGCCGTCCACTTTGCGGAACTGCACGTCCGGCTCAACCAGGCGCGGCTCCATCTTGTTGTAGCGCAACCCCGGCTTGGGATCGAGCCGCTTGATCACGTCCACCGCGCGCTTCACCAGCTCCAGCGGGCGGTTTAACGCGCGAGCCACTTCTTTCAGCTGGTTGTTTTGCAGCAGCTTCAAATGCTCCGCTATGATCTGCTGCGCCAAGGTATTTTGCGGGTCGATCACCTTCAGCTGCAGCGTCAGACACTCCTGCAGATCGCGCGCGCCCACCCCTGGCGGATCGAATTCCTGCACCATGGCCAGCGCTTCTTCCACGTCTTCCATGGAATAGTTTCCGGATTGCGTAATTTCGTCGAGCGTAGCCGTTAGGTAGCCGTTCTCATCGAGGTTTCCGATGATGGATTCGGCGATCTTGCGCACCACTTCCGTGCAGATCGCCACGCTCAATTGCCAGCTCAGGTGGTCGGCAAGGCTCTGCGCCGAGGAAAGAAATTTCTCGAAGGAGGGCTTTTCCGATTCCTCGCGCTCGCTGCCCGCCGTGCGCTCGGCGCCGGTATCCAGGTACTGATTGAAGAACGAGCCAAAGTCGAATTCGTCGAAGGGATTCGCGGCGGGAGTTTCGGGGAGTTTCTCCACTTCCTTCTTCAGGAACGCTTCGTCGGTATAGCTGTCTTGCGTGGGCGTTTCTTCCGCGGCCTCTTCGAGGACGGGATTCGCCATGATCTCCTGATTGATCATCTCCCGCAGCTCGAGACGGTTCAGCGCCAGCACGCTGACCATTTGCACGAGGCCCGGCGTCAGAATCTGCTTTTGCGCCACGCGCAAGCTCAATTTTGGCTGGAGCCAGTTCATAGCTTCAGTTTAGCCGGAAACTCTCTCCTAAGTAGATGCGGCGAACGTCGGCATTTGTTGACAGCTCGGCCGGCGTGCCCGCAAATAAAATCCTGCCATCGCTGATGATGTACGCGCGGTTGGTCACCGCCAGCGTCTCGCGCACGTTGTGATCCGTCACCAGCACTCCGATTCCCGCCGCGCTCAGATCCGCGATGATTTTCTGAATGTCCACCACCGTGAGCGGGTCGATACCAGAAAACGGCTCGTCCAGCAGCACGAACGACGGCGAAAGCACGAGCGAGCGCGCAATTTCCAGGCGCCTGCGCTCTCCGCCCGAGAGCACGTACGCTTTGCTTTCGCGCACGCCCTCGAGGCCCATCTGCGCCAGAAGCTCCTCCACACGGTCCCGCCGCTGCTCGGTGGTGAGCGGCAACGTCTCCAGCACCGCCATCAGGTTCGCTTCGACGGTCAATTTCCGGAAAACGGAGGGCTCTTGAGGCAGGTAGCTGATCCCACTGCGGGCCCGCAGGTACATCGGAAGGTCAGTGATGTCTTCGCCGTCCAAGAGTACGCGCCCGTAATCGGGACGCGCCAGACCGACGAGAATGTAAAATGTGGTGGTCTTCCCCGCCCCGTTTGGTCCCAGCAGCCCGACTACTTCGCCCTGATGAATATCCAAGCTGACTTCATCAACTACCTTACGCCCTCGGTAAGCTTTGCTCAGGTCGGCCGCTTGGAGTCTCAACATGCCGGTTCATTTCTCAACCCGGTGCTTGGTCAAAGTGCGCAAACCTTCCTGGGAATCAATTAAAATCGTATCATTCGCAACAAAGAAGGTCAACGAATGGCCCGTGGTTGAGTCGCTATTTGCATCAATAATCGTGGGTTCGCCACCGGAAAGGACGAATTTCTGGTCGGCCGCGGTGTAAATCGCCTCCTGCGCGGTACCCCGGCGGTCACCCTGCCGGACGATCACTTGACCTTGGGCAACGATGCGAGTGAGCTGGCGGCCTCCTGAACTCGCGCGGCCTCCGTTGGACGAGGCACCGGATGCGACCCCATTGCCAGCCGTGGATGGACCGAGGTAGGCGTCCAGGGATTTCGATATTAGTTCGCCTTGCTGCGAGGTAGCTGTCACGCCTCCGTCGAGGCGCGTTTTGGATTCGTCGTCCCAATAAGTGAGCGACGGCGCGTGGATCACCCACACCGCAGGACTCGCCTTCGCTGGCGCTGGACTGGGCCGCGAGCCTGAGGTGCCAGCGAGAGACTTGCCGCCCGGCTTTGCGCTCGCCATACCGAATCCATTGCCCGTCGGACTCAAGCCGCCCTGTGAAAACACGGCGACCACGTTGCCAGTGGCTTGGAGTTTCTTGTCTTCGCGCCACACTTCGATCTGATTTGCATTCAGCACGGATTCGCCCTGCCAGAGCCTGGCTCGGCCGGTATAGAACACATGCCCGGAAGTCGTCGAACCGGCCAGCGCGTCCGCGGAAATGTGCGCTGGTCCCGGGCCGAGGTTTACGCCGCCGGATTGCGTGGACGAGAAATACGTGGAGATTACGTTGTCCGCCGCGGTGATGGCGCCGGACTTCTGGTTGATGGTGACGCTGCCCGCCGAGGTGCGGCTGGTGGCATCGGATATGACGGGTGAACCTTGCAGCGCGATTAGATCGGTCGTGCGGACGATTTTAGCTTGCTGGGCTGTAGCGCGTTTGTCGCCCTGTTGGAAGCGAACGTTTCCGTCCTGATCGAGCGTCTCCCACTCGCCGTTCGCGCCGAAAGTCGCTGCGAGTTCTTCCGAGGAGCTCGTCTGCGGCGGACCTTTCCCGATTTCGCGGCGTACCTCGACGGCTGAATGCCCGACGAGTTTCTCAAGTCGGCCGGTGGATCCAAACTGGGTAACAAATTTCCTGGCGCACAACTGCGTGGTTTCATCGGCCGTTTTTGTGTAGATTGTCGCCGGCGCAAGCGTCTCCGCGCTTTCGATTTTTTGCTGGTCGGGCTGCGCGCCTGCGCCGAATTTCACCAGCAGCGCTTCCGTTTTGAGCGAGCGCGAGGCGGCATCCTGGCGAGAATCCATCGTGACGCCACCATCCACCGTCATTTCGCGCATCAGATTTCTTTCCGGCTGCATCGCTATTTCCACTTGCGCTGCGGTGAAATGGTCGGTTCCGGACTTGGCCGCGCGACTTCCATGAACATTGCCCGCCGCGACGATCCGCTGAATCCATCCTGCCGGACTCAGAAAGCCCTCGAATTTTTCGGCGGTCACGTCAATTGTGGCGCCCGTCTCATTCGACTTCACTGCCGGATGACCTTCTGCAGTTAGGTGCTGCGCGTGAAACGTGGAATCGAGCGTCATCGAAATCCTTGCGGCGGAAAGCTCGCGCGCTCCTTGTTTCATCACCGCTGGCCCGTTCAGCACGACGACCCGCTCGTTGCGCCGCAATTCCAGGCTACTTCCGGTGGCCGAGACCGGAACTCCCGTTGCGAGCACGCTGTTTCGATCGCTCGATTGCTTGCCCGCTGTATCGGCGCTGGCGTCCGCGGGAATCATCTCGATCGCAACGTCGTGTTCCAGGCGGACCACCGCCGTTTGCGAGCTGTATGAAACTCCCATTGCCGAGCCGTGCCCTTGCGGCGACTGGAACTCGACCTTTTCCGGCGCGGATGCCTCGCCGGTGTCGCGATTGAAGGAGAGATTGCTGGTGGTGACCTGCAGCTGTTTATCCGCCGGTTTGCCCGAGGCGGGGTTCGCGCCCTGAATATCGATCTCGACGTTACCGGCGCAATGGACTTCGCCGGACTTGGGCTCGTAGCTGCATTCGTGCGTGTGGATGTTGTCATTGCGATCGCCGGCGCGCCCGTAGACGGTGATCCAGACGTCTTTGAGCAAGCTGCGATCTTCGTCCTTGAAGCGCGTGGCGGTGGAAGCGCGAATCGTGAACACGGCGCGGTCCTGGTCCATCTTGGTGAACTTGAATTCCGCGGACTGCTGCTGAACGGTGGCCGGCACCGAGGCGGGCGCGGAGTGGCGCGCGCGCGCTGCCTGAATCGCGCGCTTCGAGTAGACGCCGGCAACGACGAGCGCGATCGCGGCCGCGGCCAAGGCCGCCCACTGCGCGTATCGCGCCGCCTCCTGATTTCGCACCTGTGTTCTCCTAGGTTCGGTTAGAAGCCGAGTATAGAAGAGTGGTTTTCTTCGGACAACATGGAGCGCAGGAAATAGCGGCAATGCCGGATGAAGTTAAGGCCTGCAAAGTGAGCGCAGCGAAGTATTGATACGGGTGCGGCGACTCAGCGATCCGCCGATTCACTTGTTTACGCCGCCGCTGTTTTCGGGATAGAAAGAGGCGTCTGGGAAGGCATTGCAAGGAGGCTGCGAATGAGTTCATCCGAAGTGCTGCTGCTCGCGTTTCTGATTGGTGTGATTGCGGGGCTGCGGGCGATGACGGCACCCGCTGTTGTGGCGTACGGCGCGCATAAAGGCTGGCTCAATCTGACGGGGACGCATCTTGCGTGGATGGGCTTGTGGGCGCTGATCCTCTTCGTGCTGCTCGCTATCGTGGAGCTGATTACGGATCAGCTTCCTTCCACGCCTCCGCGCACAAAGGGACCAGGACTGATTACGCGCATTGTTACAGGCGGACTTTCGGGAGCATGCGTCGCAGCTGCGGGCGCGGGTTCGCTGATGCTCGGCGCGATTCTGGGAATTGTGGGCGCGATTGCGGGAGCGTTTGGCGGTTATCAGGCGCGAACGGGACTTGTGCGGGCGCTGAAGGTTCCGGACTTTGTGATTGCTTGTGCGGAGGATTTGGTGGCGATTTGCGGCGGACTTTTCATCGTTTCGCGGTTCTAAGCGCGCGAAAATTCCGCGATGGTCGAGGTCCAGGAGGCCGCGTTTTACCGCCGATTAGGAAATAGTAAGTTGCTGATACCAGGTTATTTGAGAGGGGCTTTAATCGCGCTACCGTCGATTAAACCGGTACTTTTCGGGAGGGCCGGGCGCCCTTCCGACTGCTGTAAACCATACTCCAATTTTATCAAGTAATTAACATGCCGACGGCCGCGGCTGCCATCACCGCGAAGGTTACCCAGCCCAGAGATTTCAGGAGGGGCGAATTGGTGCGCTGGCCCATTACCTCCCGGCTGCTAGTCAGGAGAATCACAAGAAGGATCAGGGGCGGGGCGAGCAATCCGTTCATTACGGCGGAAAAGAAAAGCATTTTCACGGCGTTCAGGCCGAAGAAGTTCAAGGCAAGGCCAAGTGTCATCGCGACTGCCATCACGGCGTAGAATTTGCGCGCTTGATAGGGCTTATCGGCGACGGAAGCGCGCCAGCCAGCCGCTTCCGATACAGCGTACGCACACGATCCAACTAAGACGGGCACACCAAGCATTCCTGTGCCAATCAGGCCGAGTGTAAAGAGCAAGTAGGCGCCATTGCCGGCGAGAGGACGAAGGGCTTCGGCAGCTTCGCGTGCGGTGGTGATATCCGTCTTTCCGTGCGCGTGCAATGTGGCAGCGGTCGTCAAGATGATGAAATACATGATGAGATTCGAGAACAGCATTCCGGTGAGCGTGTCTGTGCGCGCGGACTTCAACTGGTAGCCTACGGATTTTTTGGGAGCGTGATCTTCGATTTTTTCGCGTTTTTCTTCCACTTCTTCGGCGGCCTGCCAGAAGAAAAGATAAGGAGAAATGGTGGTGCCGAGAATCGCTACCAGCACAGA
>DATFSH010000106.1:0-31645 GCA_035262725.1 Candidatus Acidiferrales bacterium
CCCCAATCAATCCGTCGAGCCCCTCTTTTCCGTCACCCTCCGTCCCAAATCCGGCCTCCTCATGCACCTCCACCCCCGCACGTGACTCTCAGGCTCGGCGTTTGCGCGCAGGCATCACTCACCACTGCCTTTCTAATCCACGGTTTTCACGATTAAAATGCTGCGTAACTAGTCCAACATTAATGACATACAAATTTCTAATTGGCGGTAAGACAGGGGGGGCCTCGCACCCGCCGTTACCCCCCCGCGCAACATGTTGCAAATGCCAGGGAACCTGCATAGGCTGTTGCGTTCCTGGGAGAACGAATCAGCAATGACCGAGGCGCGCACATTTTCGGTGGGCAAAATTCAATTTGGCGGAAGCGCGCCGCTATTCCTGATTGCGGGCCCCTGCGTCATCGAGAGCGAAGATCACGCGATGATGCTCGCGGAAAAACTCAGCGCGATCGCCGGCGAACTGAAAGTGCCCTATATCTTCAAAGCTTCCTACGACAAAGCGAATCGGACATCGTCATCCTCATATCGCGGCCCAGGATTGAAAAAGGGACTGAAAATTCTGGCGAAGATCAAAAAGCGCACCAACCTTCCGATTCTCACCGACGTGCACGACGCTTCGGAGGTGGAAGAAGCCGCCGAGGTCTGCGACATTTTGCAGATTCCCGCGTTTCTCTCCCGCCAGACCGATCTGCTTGTCGACGCGGGAAAATCAGGACGCGCCGTGAACATTAAGAAAGGCCAGTTTCTTTCGCCGTGGGAAATGAAAAATGCGGCGGAAAAAGTGGCCGGCACCGGAAACAAAAAAATCTTCCTCTCCGAACGCGGCAGTTCGTTCGGCTATCAGAATCTTGTCGTAGACATGCGCTCGTTTCCGATCATGGGCAGGCTCGGCTATCCGGTGGTTTTTGACGTGACGCACTCCGTGCAGCTTCCCGGCGGGGCAGGGAACTCGAGCGGAGGCCAGCCGGAATTCATCGAACCGCTGGCGCGAGCGGGCGTCGCGGCGGGCGTTGATGGAATTTTTCTCGAAGTGCATGACAATCCCGCCAAAGCGCTCTCCGACGGCACGAATGCGCTTCCGCTCGCGCAATTCCGTCCGCTGCTCGAAAAAATCGTCGAGCTGTCCACGCTTGTGAGAAAGTGGGACGCATAAAAATGCCGCGCGCCACCACCTCCACGAAAAAGGCAAAATTAGAAGATCAGCCGAAGTCTGCGCTGGCGACAGCAAAACGGGTGCTGCGAATTGAGGCCGAAGCGATTGCCGGGTTGATCGAGCGGCTGGACGGCCAATTCGAAAAAGCTGTCGAAATGCTCTTCGCCTGCCGGGGACGCGTCGTCGTTACCGGTCTCGGCAAGTCGGGACTCATCGGACGAAAAATTTCAGCCACCTTCTCAAGCACGGGAACGCCTTCGATTTTCTTGCACGCAGCGGACGCACTGCATGGCGATCTGGGCGCGCTTACCGCGGACGATGTGATGCTGGCGATCTCGACGAGCGGCGAGACGGAAGAGATTGTCGAGATACTCGAATCGGTGACGCGAATGGGGATTCGGCTGATCGGGCTCACGGCGAAGACCGGTTCGAGCCTGGCCAGCGCGAGCGATGTGGTGTTGGATATCGCCGTGAAGGAAGAGGCGTGTTCGCTGAACTTGGCGCCTACGGCTTCCACGGCCGCGGCCCTCGCGATGGGCGACGCGCTGGCGATTTCACTGCTCGACCGGCGCGGATTCAAAGAAGAGGACTTTGCAGCACTTCATCCCGGCGGACGGCTTGGCAAGAAACTGCGCCACGTGGAAACCCTGATGCATGCGGGAGAGAAGGCGCCGCGAGTACTGCCAGGCGCGAAGATGCCCGACGTGATCTACGAAATGAGCCACAAAGGATTGGGCCTCACGGCCGTCACGGAAGCGAGCGGGAAGCTTCTCGGTCTTATCACTGACGGAGACTTGCGGCGCGTGATGCAAAAGCGGCAGCAGAACGTGCTGGAGTTGACGGCGGCGGATTGCATGACGCGGAATCCGGTCACTCTGCCGCGCACGGAACTTGCCGCGAGCGCACTGCGCTTGATGGAAGAGAAAAAGATCACTTCGGTGATTGTGGTGGATAGCGCGGGGCGACTGGAAGGCGTGGTGCACATTCACGATTTGTGGACGCTGCAGCTTTTCTGAGGACGAAGCGGATGGCAATCAAAGAACTGAAATTTCCGTCGAAGGTGATGCGGCGCGCGAAACCGATTCGCGTCCTGCTGATGGATGTGGACGGGACGATGACCCCCGGCTGGGTCTGCCTGCAGACTTTTCCCGACAACAGCGTGGCCGAGATGAAAATGTTCAACGCGCATGACGGCGCGGGAATCACGCTGGCCAGCATCATGGGAATTCGAACCGGATTTATCACCGGACGCGATTCGCCGGCAAATGCGCGGCGAGCGCGCGAGTCGAGGATGGAGTTTGTGATTCAGGGACAGCCGAAGAAGCTGGAATCGTACAACGCGATTCTGGTGCGGGCTGGTGTGACGGACGAGGAAGTGGCTTACGTGGGAGACGACCTTCCGGATTTGCCGATCCTCGAGCGCTGCGGGCTTGCGGTTGCTGTTGGGGACGCGGTTTTCGAAGTGAAAAAAGCCGCCCACTACGTCACCACGGTGATGGGCGGCGAAGGCGCGATTCGCGAAGTGGTGGAGCTCATTCTGAAGGCGCAGGGGAAATGGAAAAAGGCGATTCCGCAGGCGATTGCGTAGGGAAAACCTTTGCGCGGACTTCTTTGTGTTCAGGACTCGTTTTCCGGGAGGACCTGTGGCGAATCGAGCAGGCGCTGTACACATTCCGCGAGGCTATTGAAACAGTCCGGCTTGGGTAAGAGAGCGTCGATACCAATCGCGGTCATCAGCGATTTGTAGCTCAAAACTTCGTCATACATTGTAAGCAGCACGATCCGCACAGTTGGTATCCGTGCCCTCAATAAGGATGCCACCTCCGCGCCGTTCATGTGCGGCATGCGAAGATCCAGAAGGATCAGGCTGGGCTGAAGTTCGCCGGCCTTTTCGAGCACATCGTTGCCGTCGATGGCTTCGCCACAGACTTCAAAATTGTGTCGGGCAAGGTAGGAACGAACGGCTTTTCGAAAGAGCCCGCTATCATCCGCGATCAATATACCGTTGGGCACCTGGGGCCTGACAACTACCGCGTTTTTGCACACTAGCATCCCGCTCCGCTCGCCGACATCAGGTGTTATGTGTAAGTGGATTCTAATCGCACGAAGCCGATCGTGCAATCGCCTTTCGAGACTTTAGGAGTTGCGCGAATCCCGGTTTTTGTGACATAACGTCAGTAATTTCTTTTTTGCTCTCCACAGCATTTGCAGCTAGGGATATGGGATAAAGACCCTATGGTGGAGAAAAGTTCAAAACTCTAACATTTCACAGAAGTACGCTCCTTACGAGCGTACTGAGAGCGCCCGTAGTCCCGGCTGGCGCTCAACATGCCGCGCGCCATTCCCCGGCGACGGCGCCAAACGCTTCATTCGCCAACGAAGGAGAAACAGATGAAATCGTACGGCTCGCGTTCCCATTTTCGCGTTGCGCTCTTTCTGCTGGCCGCATCACTTCTTGCCTTGCCTCGTGTCGTCCAGGCGCAGGATATCGATCCTCCCAGCCGAGTGGCGCGATTGAATTTTATTGAGGGCTCGGTTTCGTTCCAACCTGCTGGGGAGTCGGAGTGGGTCACAGCAAATCCGAACCGCCCCCTTACCACAGGAGATCAGCTCTGGGCGGACCAAGGTTCGCGCGGTGAATTGCATTTGGGAGGCGCGGTACTTCGCCTTTCGTCGGAGACGGCCGTTTCGTTCCTGAATCTGACGGACCAGGCGGTTCAAATTCAAGTGGCGCAAGGCTCTGCGTCGCTGCGCGTGCGCCATCTGGAAGACAACGAGAGTTACGAGCTTGATACTCCGAATCTGGCTCTTTCCATTCTGCGCCCGGGGAAGTATCGCGTGGATGTGAGCCCGGACGGAAACACGAGCATCGTGTACGTGGAAGGCGGCGCGGCGGAAGTCACTGCGGGTGGGGAAGCGTACAACGCCGGGCCCGGCCAGCAATACACTTTCTCCGGAACAGACCAGGTGAGCTATGACGAGCAGCCGCTCCCTCAGGCCGATAACTTTGAGGAATGGGCGGTGGAACGTGACCGGCGTGAAGAGAGGTTCGAATCGTCGCGCTATGTCTCGCCGGATGTGATCGGCTACGAAGATCTCGACGATCATGGCACCTGGCGCGACGACCGGGAGTACGTGCACGTCTGGATTCCGAACGGCGTGGCCGCCGATTGGGCTCCCTATCGCTATGGACATTGGGCATATGTTGCGCCCTGGGGCTGGACGTGGGTCGAAGATGAGCCTTGGGGATTTGCGCCATTCCATTATGGGCGCTGGGCTGTCGTGGGGGGCGGAGGTTGGGGTTGGGTGCCCGGACCGGTTCCGGTGGCAGGCGCTGTCTACCAGCGGCCCGTCTATGCGCCGGCGCTGGTGGCGTTTGTCGGAGGAGGGGCAGTCGCGGCCTCGATCGAACTCGGCGGTCCGGCCGGAGTTGGAGTGGCCTGGTTTCCTTTGGGTCCGCGCGACGTATGGGTGCCCTCTTACCGCGCGAGCGAAGTGTATGTGTCGCGAGTGAACGTGACGAATTCGCGAGTGATCAACCGGACGGAAGTGGTGAACGTGTACAACACCACGGTGGTGAATCGGACGACTGTAGTGAACCGCACATACATGTACGAGAATTCGCCGCACGCCGTTACCGCTGTTTCGAGGAACGCTTTTCAGAACGGCGAGCCTGTGGGTAGGGCTCACGTGCAAGTGAATCCGCAGCAGATTCAGCACGCGCGGGTGGTGGAGACGACCGCAGTAGCTCCCACGCCGCGAGCTGTCGCGGGGCCCAGCGCGCCTGCAAAGCCCTCGGCACGTCCTCCTGAAAAACTTGCCAGTAGGCCAGTGATAACGAAGATGGCTCCCTCGGCTCGAGCAATTCCCGTGGGACACTCAAAACCAGCGCCGGCCGCGTTTCACACTGAGGCAAATGCGAAACCCGCCCCCGCGCAGCCGAACCGGCCAGCGCAGCCCTCAGCAGAAAAGCAGCCCAACAAGCCGAACGCGGCAGCGCCTGAGAAGCCAGGCGAGCGCCCGAATCAACCACCTGCGCGTGCGAATGAGCCACCCCCGGCGAATCGGCCAGCGCAACCGCCCGCGCGGGAAAATCAGCCTCCTGCGCGTACGAACGAACCGCCTCCGGCGAATCACCCGGCGCAGCCGCCGCCACGCGAGAATCAGCCGCCCGCGCGCGAAAATCAGCCACCTGCTCGTCCGCCTGCGCGGGAAAACCCGCCGCCCGCGCGAGAGAATCAACCTGCGGCGCGTGAAAATCAGCCGCCGGCCCGTGAGTCACATCCACCCGCGCGTGAGAATCAGCCGCCCGCGCGCGAAAATCGTCCGCCTGCCTACGAGAACCAGCCGCCACCTCGCGAAAATGTGCCAAGACAGCAACCGCCTCCGGAAACGAGGAAATCGAATCCGCCACCGAGGGAGACGAAGCCCTCGAACGAGGAGAAGAAGAAGGACAATCAGCAAAAGGAATAATCTTTTCTTCTTCCGGTTGGAAGCAAATGCTCGCCGCTACGCTGTCAGTCGGGCGTGCAGCTACTTTTTCCGCCGGCCGTTATAGCCACAAGTCAGTAGGGGCGGGTCGCAGACCCGCCCGCGTAACCCACAACTCCAAAACAAACTATTCTGCGTTCGGTTTGCTCGGAGTGAAGAGCCGAGTGCTGGCATGGACATGGCAGCACGGCAGCTTCATTTTTCCTAGAACGGGTCGAAGTGCAACGACGGCTCAGACGGGAACCTTGATTCTGCCCTTTAAGATCGCGAGCTTGTGCTCGATGTTGAAATCCGTCGGTGATCTGACGCTCTGCGAAAAGATCAACGACTCGAACTGGAAGCGGACGGTATGAAGCCGGTGAGCGGCGGTCTTCTGGCGGGAGGCTTGTGCAGGGCGATTTCGGGCGCTTTGGGCGGCGTGGGCCAGTCGACCTATTCGAGCGACGTGGGACTTTCGTTGACGACGGGCGCGACGAGCCGGGTGATCGCATGGCCGGCGGGGCTGATCATTATGGGGCTCGCATTTTTTCCGCGGCTGGCGACGGTTTTTTCCGTGATGTCGGACCCGGTGATCGGAGCCGTGCTGGTGTACGTGGCGTGTTTCATGATTCCGGGCGGGCTGCAGGTGATGATGTCGCGCTTGCTGGACACGCGGCGAATTCTTGTGATCGGAATCGCGGTGATCTTCGGGCTGAGCGTGGAGATCGTTCCGGGACTTTACTCATCGGTGCCGGCGTGGATCAAACCGCTTTTCAGCTCCGCGCTTTCGCTGGGAACGGTACTGGTGGTGGGGCTGAACTTGTTATTTCAGCTGGGAACTTCGAAGCGGCAGATTTTCGACATCGATCCGG
Source organism: Candidatus Acidiferrales bacterium (assembly GCA_035262725.1). Classification (GTDB taxonomy): domain Bacteria; phylum Acidobacteriota; class Terriglobia; order Acidiferrales; family UBA7541; genus Palsa-295. The sequence goes on from DATFSH010000106.1 coordinate 6,493, forward strand.
TGGCGGGACTGGGCGACAACGATGTGCGGCGAATGATGGAGGAGCTGGGCGCGACCTGGGGCATGCGGCCGGAAGTGGCGGGGCGGGCGGCGAACCGTTTGCATGAGCTGATGATCTATTTCGGGCAGATGGGGGTGCGCGGGCCGGTGCATATCACGGCGCAATTCGATGAATTCAATCTGGATTTCAATGTGGAATATGCGGGACCGGCCGTTCATTTTCCGGACAAGCCGCCGAGGTGGAGGCGATTGCTACGGAGAAAGCGGGAGGATGCCGCTGCTGTACGCGTATGTGGTGCGTGGATATGCGGATGGGGTGAAAGTGAGTTCGGAGGCGGGGAAAGCGGATACATCTGCATTTTGGCGATTAGGGGTGGCGTGACGGTGAGCCTCGTACGCGCCGAGATGGGAAACGGCTAGCGAAATGGAGCGGGAGAAGGGAATCGAACCCTCACCTCAAGCTTGGGAAGCTCGCGTTCTACCACTGAACTACTCCCGCTCGCGTGAGACGAGGTCATTCTACCACTTTGGTGGGCGGCCTCGAAACCATCGGGTCCTTCCGTTCCTCCACTGAGTCTTGTAAGGTTCTGGCTGGACGATTGGCACCATGTTTTGACTAAGGTCGAGATCTTCTCGCGGCCAAGACGGAAACGATAAGCCGTAAGCCAAAGAGGCCGACACCAAGTACCATGAGCGCCAATCCCGGGTGATCTTTAATGGTCCATTTCCGATATGTAAAGCCAAAGATCGAAGCGAACAGAAACATGAAGCCAAAACCATAGAGAGCGTCTCTTATATCACCGCTGTCCATATTGAGTTGCAAGATAAAATCGGAGTTCGCTGGCTAGAACTCGCCGATCGCGACCGCAGTTGCAACGAATGCTCAACGAGAGAACGGGACTTAGCGGCGGTGCGAGCATATGAAGCCGTGGTAGAGTGGCGGGCTTAGGCAAACCGTAGGGTAAGCGAATCCAGGAGGGGAAGTGGCGTATCGAGACTTGCGCGATTTTCTGCGCACGCTAGAGAAAAGGGGCGAGTTGAAGCGGATTTCCGAGGAGGTGGATCCGGTCCTCGAGATTACGGAGATTACCGACCGGGTGGTGAAGGCCGAGGGGCCAGCGCTGCTGTTTGAAAAGCCGAAAGGCTCGCGGATTCCGGTGGTGACGAATCTGGTGGGGAGCGAGCAGCGGATGCATCTGGCGTTGGAAGTGGATGCGCTGGAGGAAGTAGCCGGCCGGATTTCTGCGTTTCTCGATATGCAATCGCCGCAGGGCATTTTCGAGAAGGTGAAGATGTTGCCGAAGCTGGCAGAGCTGGGATCGTTTTTTCCGAAGACGGTGCGGAGTGGGGAATGCCAGGAAGTGGTGCGGGAGAAGGATTTTTCGCTGGGTTATTTCCCGATATTGCAGTGCTGGCCGCAGGATGGCGGGCGTTATATCACCTGGCCGATGGTGATTACGAAAAACCCTGAAACGGGCAAGCGCAACGTGGGCTGTTATCGCATGCAGGTGTATGACGAGCGCACGACGGGAATGCACTGGCAGACGCACAAGCACGGGGCTGAACATTTCCGCAGTGCGCGGGCGAAGAACCGGGAAGGGAAGCTCGAGGTAGCGGTGGCGATTGGCGCCGATCCAGCCACGTGCCTGGCGGGAATTTTGCCGGTGCCGCCGGACATGGATGAGTTTCTGTTTTCCGGGTTTTTGCGGCGCGACCCTGTGGAACTGGTGGCGTGCAAGACTGTGGATCTGGAAGTTCCGGCGAATGCGGAGATTGTGCTGGAGGGTTATGTGGAATTGGGGGAGATGCGCACGGAAGGGCCGTTCGGGGATCACACCGGTTTCTATTCGCTGGAAGGCGAGTTTCCAGTGTTTAACATACAGTGCATCACACACAGAAAAGATCCGCTGTACCTGACGACAATCGTGGGGCCTCCTCCGCAGGAGGATTACTTCATCGGGCATGCGATCGAGCGCGTTTTTCTGCCGGTGATGAAGATGCAGTATCCGGAAATCGTGGACGTGGCGATGCCGGCGGAAGGCATCTTTCAGAATTTGATGATCGTGACGATCAGGAAGAACTATCCGGGGCACGCGCGCAAGATCATGAATGCGATCTGGTCGCTCGGGCAGGCGATGTTCACAAAGGTGGTGCTGGTACTGGACCACGACGTGAATGTGCAGGATTCGCGAGAGGTGGTGTGGAAGGCTCTATGCGCCATTGATCCCGAGCGAGATATTCAGTTTGTGCTGGGCCCCGTGGATACGCTGGACCACGCCGCGCGGCGGCAAGACTTTGGGTCGAAGATGGGGATTGATGCCACCCGGAAGTGGGTTGAAGAAGGTTATGCCGGGAGATGGCCCGACGAAATCAAGATGGATTCGGACACAAAACGGCGCGTAGACGAAATTTGGCGGCATCTAAAAATCGACACGCCGAAGAAAAAGCAATAAAATGGCAAAGGCCTCCTTGGTAATCAACCCGCCTTTTCTCAGCGATTAGCGTTGCAAGAAACCTGTACTTTACCTGTCCTTTTCGTCTAACTGTCCTTCCGACCAAGGTTTTTATCAAGAGCACACACGAGAAGAACGTTTGTTGACACTTCGTGGTGCGGATGCAATAAACGAGTGAAAGCGGAGCGTACCGGGATTCACAGTACTTTGGTTCTCCGCGCTGTCTCAAGCCAAATGGGGTTTTGGTTCTGAGAAACAGCAGCAAGTTCCAGGCTCTCTTAGCGAAAGCGAAAGTAGTGAAGCAAAGGTGAAAGCTGGGGCCGCCCTGCGAAGCGGGACGGAGTGAGGAGTGAGGGGCCGCGCGATGTTCAATCTGGGGAAAACGAAATCGTTGATTGGCCTGGATATCGGCTCGAGCTCTGTGAAGGCCATCGAGCTGAAGAAAACGAAAGAGGGCTACGAGCTGGTAAGCCACGGCATCGAGACTCTCGCCCAGGATACCGTCGTGGACGGCGCCATCATGGACGCCCCCTCGGTGGCAGAAAAGATCGTCTCCATTTTCGACAATCAGAAAATCAAAGCGAAAGATGTTGCAACGTCCGTGTCGGGACACTCGGTGATCGTGAAGCGGGTGAGCATGCCGCTGATGACCGAGGAAGAGCTGTTCGACCGGATCCAGTCGGAGGCCAGCCAGCACATCCCGTTTGACATCGCGGACGTGAACCTGAGCTACCAGCTGCTGGAAGCGACCGAGAACCAGATGGACGTGCTTCTGGTGGCCGTCAAGAAAGACAAGATCCTGAACCACACCAACGTGCTGGCGCAGGCGGGCAAGACACCGATGGTGGTGGACATCGACGCGTTCGCCTTGCAGAACTGTTTCGAAGTGAACTACGAACCGGATCCTTCCCAGGTGGTTGCGCTGCTGAACGTGGGCGCGAGCGTGATGAATATCAATATCGTCCGAGGTTGGACGCCGCTGTTTACGCGCGACGTTTCGGTGGGCGGTAACCAGTACACCGACGCGTTGCAGAAAGAGCTCGACCTGAGCTTCGAAGATGCCGAAAAGCTGAAGATGGGCGGCACATTGGCTGGGGTGAGCGAAGAGCAGCGGACGGCGATTCTCCGGTCGGTTTCGGACATTTTGATTCTGGAGATTCAGAAGACTTTCGACTTTTTTCGCGCGACGGCGAGCGGCGAAAACATACGCCGGATTTACGTTGCGGGCGGCACGGCGCGTGTTCCCGGCCTTCTCGACCTGTTGAAGGAAGAATTCGCGATGCCGGTCGAAGAGCTCTATCCGTTCCGGAAGGTTGCAATCAATCCTGGGCGTCACGATGAAAGCCAGCTTCGCGATTTGGCGCCGCGCCTGGCAATCGCTGTCGGCCTGGCGCTGAGGAGCTTTGACACGCCATGATCCGGATTAACTTACTAGGTCAGGCTCGACCGAAGGCCACGAAAACAACGGTGCCGCTGGAGGCGACGATTCAGATCGTCTTCCTGCTGGTAGCGCTGGGTCTAGCGGCGGTGGTGCTGGGAATCACGTATTACCAACAAAAGCGCGAGCTTGACGCGACGAACGCGAAGATCGCGGCATTGAGAGCCGAGAAAGCGACGCTTCAGACGATTAAGGCGGAAGTGGACCGGTTCGAGAGCCAAAAGGCAGTCCTGCAACAGCGAATCAATGTGATCGAGACGCTGCAGAAGAACCGCTCGGGTGGTCAGGAACTGCTCAGCATGGTGGCGAACACGGTGGTTCGAGTGGATTCGCTCTGGCTGACGAATCTGGATCGCAAAGGCAACACCCTGGAAATCAAGGGTCAGGCGGGGTCCATCAACGCGGTGGCGAATTTCATTACTCAGCTGAAACGGTCGGGATATTTCGACAATGTGGAGATTAAGGAAGCCGAGGAAACTGATCTCGTGAAATCGGCACAGACGTTCGGCTTCTCAATGACGGCCGCGGTAGCGAGTGCGGCTCCTGCTGAAGGCCAGGCCAAGCCTCAACCCGCGGGCAGTAACGCTCCTGCGCAGCCGGCCGCGAAGGGAAGGAGCTAACATGGCGACTTCATTCCGTGAATGGCCCTGGCCCCTGCAAGCGGTTTTCTACGTGGCGCTCGCCGTTGTGATCGTTGCGGCTGGTTTCTACCTGCCGTTTTCGCCGGTGCGGACTGTGCGAAGCGATCTGGAAGCGGCACAAAACAGCCTGAAGCCGTTAGAGACGGAAGTGCAAAGTTTGCGAGTGTACAAGCAGCGCCGGGCGGAATTGCAGTCTGAAATGGACGCCTTGCAAAAGCAGCTGGAAACGCTGCAGACGATCGTGCCGGAAGAAAAGCAAGTGGACCAGTTCATTCTGATGATTCAGAGCGCGGCTTTGAGTTCGGGGGTGTCGATCCGGAAACTGACTGCCAAGCCGGTTCAGACGCAGCCCTATTACTTCGAGATGCCGTTTGAAATTGAAGCAGACGGACCTTATTTTTCGGTTTTGGATTTCTTCGCGAGGCTTGGACGTCTCTCGCGAATCATCAACGTTGGCGATTTGAAAATGTCGGGGCTATCCGGCGGTACGCAGCAACCGGTGAAGTTCCACACCGCTCCCGGGGCTTCGGTGACCGGCACATTTACGATTACTACGTTCTTTACAAAAGCGGCGGATTCCTCCGCGGCACCTACTGCCGCGCCGGCAAATAAAGCCGCCGCAGGGCAAAAACGATGAAACTGGCAAAGTCATCCATGACTGTGTGGGCCGCGCTGGCGCTGTCATTCACGCTTTCGTCGTCGGCGGGGGCCCAAAGCGCTCCTCCGAAGAACGCTGCGCGAAAAGCCAAGGCAGCTTCCTCGAAGGCGGCGACTTCGGCAACAGCACCCAGTTCGGGTGCGGACGCGAGCGCGCCGGCGCCCGCGGTTAAATTTGAACCGGTCACGGCGAAGCGCGATCCATTCCAACCGCTTGTGAGCAGCACCAAGCCATCGCACGGGCCACTTCCGCCCGGCAAGGCCGGACTCATCATCGGGACAGTGCACGTGGATGGAACCGTGAAATCTCCGAGCGGGATGATGGCGGTGGTCTCCAACGAGGAGCGGCGAGTTTACTTCATCCGCGAAGGCGACAAGCTTTACGACGGGGACGTGGAAAAGATCGGCTTGGACGGTGTCACATTTAAAGAGAATTCGAAAGATGCTTTTGGGAAGCCGGTTGAACGTATGGTTACGAAACGAATCTACCAGAGTGCAGGAGAGCAGCAATGAGGATCATGTGGCGGGGGTGGGGCCTGACTGCGCTAGTTGCAGCGAGCCTGATAATGACAAACGGAGCGCTTCGAGCCAACGACGCGCCCATGGTGCACGTAAAAGCGGTGGTGAAAGATGGCGCGGTGCGTCTGGAAGCGCAGGCGAATGCCCCGTTTGAGTACACCACCTATCGCCCCAGCGAGAGCCTCTATGTGCTCGACCTGAGCGGGGTAGCGGCGGCCGATCCTGCCGGCGCGCGCGTGGTGGCTTCGGATTTGGTGAAGAGCTATCGCGTGATTAACTACGCCTCAGGCCAGAAACCTGTGGTACGCGTGGAAATTCTGCTGAGCCAGGGGATCGAACCGCGCCTGGAACGCACGGACGCGCAAGACTTAACGCTGTTTGTTTCCCGCGCGGGCGATTCGTCGTCCAGCAAGTCAGCCGGGAACACCGCCGCGCCGGGAATCGTTCCGGCATCGGCCACCGAGGCAGAAACAAAGACACCCGGTTCCACCTTCGAATCGATTCGACAAGTGAAGCTTGGACAAAACGGCAACCAGACCGAAGTGAGCGTGTTCGGCTCCGGGCATCTTAGCTATCACGCGACTCGGCTCCAGAATCCGGACCGTCTGGTGCTCGATTTTGCCGGTTCACATCTAAAGACTTCGAGCAAGCAGATCGCGAGCAATCTGGACCCGATTCGCGAAGTGCGCCTGGCCCAGTTCACGCCGGATGTGGCACGCGTGGTTATCGACCTTCGCCAGCCGGCCCAGTACAACATTAGCGCTGGCGGCAACTCCGTTACCGTGGTTTTTTCTTCGACAGCGGCCGCCTCTGGAACATCGGGCGGCGCATTAAACTCTTCGCCGCGTAGCGAGCCATCGAACCTGACCACGACGAAGTCCGTCGCGAAGTCCGAACCCGCGCCAGCGGAAACATCTGTGACACGGCCGAGCGCTATACCGGCGCCTGTAGCGGTGCTTCCTGCTTCTTATACGCAGCCCGCAGCGCTAGCCGCTCCAGCCGCAGGGTCCGAGGCTCCGGCAGCGATTCCGGCACCTGCCGCCGTTTCGTCTTCCAGCGATGGACCGAAACCGATGGTGGATGGACAAGCTCCCGCGCCAGCGCCGTCCGGAAAGTATTCGGGCGAGCCAATTTCGGTGAACCTGAAGGATGTGGACCTGCGCGATTTCTTCCGGCTCATTCACGAAATCAGCGGCCTGAACGTGGTGGTGGACCCGGCTGTGAAGGGCAACCTGACGATTGTTCTGGACGATGTACCGTGGGACCAGGCGCTGGATATCGTTTTGAAGAACAACGATCTCGACAAACAACTGGATGGCAATGTGTTGCGAGTGGCGGCGAAAGAGACTCTGAAAAAGGAGGCTCAGCAGAACCGCGATTTGGCCAAGGCGCAAGCGGAAGCAGCCGATGTGGTGACGACGACGAGGGTGCTCAGCTATGCGAAGGCGTCGGACCTTGTTTCAACGCTGAAGAAGTTCCTTTCTTCCCGGGGTGATGTGCTGGCGGACAGCCGTTCCAACACGCTGATCATCCGGGACATTCCGACAGTACTGCCGGTGCTCGACAACCTGATCCGGCAGCTCGACCGCAAATCGCAGCAAGTAGAAATCGAAGCGCGGGTTGTGGCTGCGAACCGCACGTTCTCTCGTGAAATCGGTACTCAATTGGCCTTTGCGGCGGCCAGCAACAACGGCCGTAACCTTTGGTCCGGCACTGGTGGCGTGGGTACGAGCCCCGTAATCCGCAACTTCCCGCCGCTTCCGGCGCCCCCCGTGATTGTAGGAAACCAGAGCGGTCCGACTGCGACCAGTGGTGCTCTACCTCTGAACACCAACCTAGGCGTCGGTGCACCGACTAGCGGCATCAGCTATTCGTTTTCGGCAGCAAACTTCGCGCTCGACGTGATTATCACGGCGGCAGAGGACCGGGGTGTTGGCAAGCTCCTCTCGAAGCCCAAAGTGATCACTCAGAACAACCAGAAGGCGACAGTCAAGCAGGGCACCAAGATTCCGGTGCAGACGATCGTAAACAATACGGTTTCCGTGCAATTCGTGGACGCGGTGTTACAGCTTGAAGTCACCCCGCAGATTACCGCGGAAGGCACCGTGTTCATGGATGTGACCGTGACCAACGACCAGATCGATCAAGCGATTCCGCGTGTACAAGGCATCCCTGCCATTGACACGCAGGCGGCCGAGACGAAGGTCTTGATCAGTGATGGCGGCACTGTGGTGATTGGCGGCATCATTGTGACGAACCAGCAGACGGACGTGAAGCAGGTTCCGCTGTTTGGCAGCATTCCGGCGGTGGGCAACCTGTTCAAACACACCACGGTCAGTTCGTCGGCGCAGGAATTGCTCTTCTTCCTGACGCCCCGGATCATGCCGAGCTAGTTCGGAACCCAACTCGGGAGTACGCTATCGAACGTGATCGTTAAATCGCGAACTGAGTCTTTCAACCGGAGCCGAATCGATCGGCTCCGGTTTTCTTTTTCTGCTCTGAACGTAGATGCTTTCCTGGTTTCCCATCTCCCCAACATTCGCTACCTGTGCGGATTTACCGGAAGCGCTGCCTTGCTCCTGGTGGAAGAGTCGAGCGCGACCCTGTTCACTGACAGCCGCTATGCGTTTCAAGCTCGAGAAGAAGTTTCACACGCCCAAATCAAAATCGCGAAGGAGGGCCTGATCCGGGCCGCGGGCGATGCGCTACGGAAGCGCCGCGGGCGCGAGCGAGTGGGCTACAACCCCGCTCAGTTCACCGTAGCGCAGTTGTCAGCCATTCAGAGGGCGGCATCGGGCCGGGTCCGATGGATCGATGGCGGTAACGCTGTGGAGAAGCTGCGGGCGGTGAAGGATGCCGGGGAACTCGCCTTGATGACTGAGGCAGCAGTTCTCATCAGCGCGGTGGTCGAAGAGACCCTATCGAGCATCAGGCCAGGCGTAACCGAACTGGAAGTGGCGGCCGACCTCGAATACGGAATGAAGCGGAAGGGGGCGAGCGGCGCCTCGTTTGAAACTATCGTGGCGGCGGGACCACACTCTGCCTGGGCGCATGCGCGGCCAACGTCGAATCCGCTGAGGAAAAGCCAGTTGGTCGTCCTCGACCAGGGTGTTATACTTCGCGGTTATTGCAGTGATATGACGCGCACCGTCTTCCTGGGGCGGGCACCCGCCAGCGTTCGGCGGCTGTATCGAGCCGTTCTGGCGGCCGAGGAAGCGGCAAAGGCGGCAATCAAACCGGGGGTAAGCGGGGAATCGGTTGACGCCGCTGCCAGGTGCGTCCTGAAACGGGAACGCCTCGTTCAATACTTCACACACAGTACTGGGCACGGCCTCGGACTGGAAGTGCATGAGATGCCGCGCCTGGGTAGAGGCGAGAAAACAACCCTCGAAGAAGGTATGGTGGTGACGGTTGAACCGGGCGTATATGTCGAAGGGTTGGGCGGAATTCGGATTGAGGACGACGTCGTGGTGACCGCAACGGGCTGTAGGGTTCTCACAACCACACTTCGGGACTTCCTAGAACTCTAGATGGCTAAAAAATCGAACCCACAACCAGGGCCGGAAAGGCAACCGCGGGGAGTTGATCTCGCGGAAGTCGAGCAGTTGCTCGCATTCATGGAGAGGCACGGCCTGGAGGAGTTTGAGTATGAGCGCGACGGTGTGCGCGTTCGCCTGAAGAAGCCCTCGATGCACTCTCATGCTGCGGTGCGAGCCTTCGGAGGGCCGGACGTCCACGCGACAGTGGCTGGTTCTCACGCAGTGGTGCCCGCAGCGCCAACCTCGGCTCCGGTGAGCACGCATGGTGCGGCCGCAGAACAAGGGGCGGAGGAACTGCACGTTATCAAGTCTCCGATCGTGGGGACCTTTTACGCCGCAGCAAGCCCAGGGGCCGATCCGTTCGTGACGTCAGGCGCGCAAGTGAGCTCGGGCCAGGTGCTTTGCATTATCGAAGCGATGAAACTGATGAATGAAATTGAGTCAGACGTCTCGGGGGAAATCGTAAAAATCTTCGCCGAGAATGGCCAGCCGGTGGAGTACGGCGAGGCCTTATTTGGCATTCGCGAGCGCGGGAAAAAGTAGCGGTCGCTCTTCAGGCAAAATGTTTCGAAAAATTCTGATCGCCAACCGCGGTGAAATCGCTCTTCGTGTTTTATGCGCATGCAGGGAACTGGGCGTCTCCACGGTAGCCGTGTATTCTGAAGCTGACCGCAATGCTTTGCATGTGCGCTTTGCGGATGAGGCCATATGCATCGGCCCTCCGCGGAGCAGCGAAAGCTACATGAATATTCCGCAGGTGATAAGCGCGGCCGAAATCGCCAATGTGGATGCGATTCATCCCGGATACGGATTCCTCTCGGAGAACGCCAACTTCGCAGAAGTCTGCGAAGCTTCCCACATCACATTTATCGGACCGATCCCGGACGTGATCCGGCTGATGGGCGAAAAGGATCGCGCGCGCCAGGAAATGGCGGCGGCAGGCTTGCCGATTATTCCGGGGAGCTCGGGAGTGGTCCCCGATGATAACGCGGCGCGCAAGGCTGCCGAAGAAATCGGCTATCCCCTGATCATCAAGGCGTCGGAAGGGGGAGGCGGCAGGGGAATGCGCATCGTGCGCGAAAAGCGCGAATTGCTTACTGCTTTTCAAACAGCGCGCAGCGAAGCGGAACAGGCATTCGGAAGCCCCAACGTTTACATGGAGAAGCTGATCGAACGGCCCCGGCATCTCGAGTTCCAGGTGCTGGGCGATCGGCACGGAAGTGTGGTTCACCTGGGCGAGCGCGAATGTTCGATTCAGCGACGGCATCAGAAGCTGATCGAGGAATCGCCGTCGCCGGTGTTGGATGCGAAGCTTCGAAAGAAAATGGGCGACCAGGTGGTGGGAGCGCTAACGAAAATCGGATATTCGAGCGCGGGCACCGTGGAATTTCTGCGCGAAGAATCGGGCAAGCTCTACTTCATCGAGATGAACGCGCGGATTCAGGTGGAGCACCCGGTGACGGAGATGGTGACAGGCGTGGACCTGGTCAAATCACAAATTCGAATTGCTGCCGGAGAGAAACTTTCCGACATCGTTGGCCCGGTTGAGTTTCGAGGGCATGCCATCGAGTGCCGCATCAACGCCGAGGATCCTGATACGTTCGTTCCATCGCCCGGGCGCGTAACTGCGTTCCGGGTTCCGGGAGGGCCGGGCATCCGTGTTGACACTGCTTGTTATGCAGATGCGGTGATTCCTCCCTATTATGATTCGCTGATTGCCAAGATCATTACGCACGGCCGCGACCGCGCGGAAGCCATTGCCCGCATGAAAGGGGCGCTTGGGGGCTTCGTCGTGGAGGGCGTGAAGACTACAATCCCATTGCAGAGACGGATTCTCGCCGATTCCGACTTTGCGGCGGGGAAGTTTGACACACACTTCATCGAGCGTTCCATCGCAGTCTCGGCGAAATAGACTGGATGCCGCTGCATTTTCCACCTCTCTACGCGATTGTTGATCTTGCCTCCGTTGACTCCGAAACCCGCATTCCCGAAGTGCTTGCAGAAAATGGCGCCGGCCTGATTCAAGTGCGGGATAAGCATGCATCAGCGCGCGCTTTGTTGGAAGCGTCGAAGGCGCTTGTCGCACGTCTATCTCCGAAGGGCGTCCGCGTGATTGTAAACGACCGGCCGGATATTGCTGCGATGGCCGGAGCAGGCGGCGTGCACGTTGGGCAGGATGATTTGCCGGTGGAAGCGGCTCGGGCGTGCTGCGGGGGAGACCTGTGGGTGGGAGTTTCGACACACAACCTTGAGCAATTCCGGCTGGCCGCGGCCACTTCGGCGGACTATATATCCGTGGGGCCTATCTTTCCGACGGCGACCAAGGTGAATCCCGATCCCGTGGTGGGGCTCGAGTTGATCCGGGCCGCAAGACGATTGACGCGAAAACCTCTGGTAGCGATAGGCGGCATTACGGTACATTCCGCCGAGGCGGTGTACCGGGCGGGGGCGGACTCGATCGCGGTCGTAAGCGATTTGTTGTCGGCGCCAAAGCCGGCGTTGAAGGTGGCCGAATATATCGGGATCGCCAATCGGGTGCTAGCAGAGCGCGATTGATGCGACTGGCGAGATAAGAATGGCGGAGACATTTGAAAACGATCGCCGAAAACGAGCAAGCAATCGGAGCGATTAGCGGAATCGCGCCGGAAAAGTCTGAGCTGGTAAAAGGGCTGGGCCTTTTCGACGCGACCATGATCGTCTCCGGTTCGATGATCGGCTCAGGCATCTTTATCGTCTCTCAGGATATCGCGCACCAGGTGAAGAGCCCCGCGTTGCTTCTCGCTGTCTGGCTCGCCTCGGGCGTGATGACTCTGATTGGCGCGCTGAGCTATGGCGAGCTGGCCGCGGCGATGCCTCGTGCCGGCGGGCAGTATGTTTACCTTCGCGAATCGCTCGGGCCTCTCTGGGGCTTTCTCTACGGCTGGACGATGCTGCTGGTGATTCAAACGGCTACGATTGCCGCCGTCGCGATAGCTTTTGCGCGATTCACTGCGGTAATGATCCCCTGGTTTTCTCCCACAGACTGGATACTGAAGCTTGGCACCTTTGGCCCCTGGCACTTCTTTTTCGGTGATCTCGGCCCTTACAACGTGGGACTCAACCGCCAGAATCTGCTGGCGATTCTGTCGATCGTATTGGTCACATGGATCAACACGCGGGGCGTTCGGCTCGGATCGATCGTTCAGAATATTTTTACAGTGGCGAAGATTGGATCTCTCGCCGCCCTTGCGCTTCTCGGCGTCTTCTACTCCACGGCTGCAGCCCGCGAGACCAACCTCGCCCATTTCTGGGATGGCGTTGGCCTTTCCGCCCTCCACCCTTATCCGCCCGACAATCCAACTTGGTGGATCGGCACGATCACACTGGTCGGCGTAGCGATGGTCGGCTCGCTGTTTGCGATGGACGCGTGGAATAACGTGACCTTCATCGCCGCCGAGGTGAAAAATCCGAGCCGCAATCTGCCCCTCTCGCTGGCCTTCGGCGCGGGACTGGTCGTGTTGCTCTATACGCTTGCCAACGTGGCTTACTTGCGAGTTCTTCCCATTACGGGCGACCCCAACGGAACCACTGCGATCGCTCGCGGCATCGAGTTCGCCGCACAGGGACGCGTTGGGACGGCCGTCGCCGAGGTAATTTTCGGTTCGGCGGGCGCGGTGGTGATGGCGATTGCCATCCTAATTTCAGGTTTCGGCTGTAACAACGGTCTGATTTTATCGGGCGCGCGAATTTATTACGCGATGGCGAAGGATCGGCTCTTCTTTCGCTCGTGTGGCAAAGTGAACCGGTATCATGCCCCCGGGGCGGCTCTGATCATCCAGGCGATTTGGTGTTCGGTGCTATGCCTCTCAGGCACCTACAATCAACTGCTCGACTTCCTGATCTTCGCGGTTCTAATTTTCTATATTCTGACGCTGGGAGGGCTTTTCGTCCTCCGTTGGAAGCGTCCAACTATGGAACGCCCTTATCGCGCGATTGGATATCCATTTCTTCCCGTGCTGTATCTCATTATGGCGGTGTTTCTGGAAATTCAATTATTGAGGTATAAGCCACAGTACACCTGGCCGGGACTCATCATCGTTGTGCTCGGTGTTCCTGTGTATTGGTTGTGGAAGATGGCGGATAAGCCGGACAGAAGCAGCGACGATGCAGCGCCGGAGGCTGGCTAACGAAATGGGCGAAAGAGCGTACGTTGCCGAGAAAACGGTGCAGAGCGGGAATCCGCTATTGCGAAAAAAGCCGATGGATTGGCTCCTGAATGAGGCCAAGGCTACCGGGGAACATACTTTAAAGCGTACGCTGGGCCCTGTATCACTCACCGCCCTGGGCGTTGGCGCCATCATCGGTGCCGGGATCTTCGTTCTCTCCGGGCTGGGAGCACACTATGCGGGGCCGGGACTTACGCTCTCGTTTGTCATCTCTGGATTCGGGTGCGCTTTCGCGGGCCTCTGCTATGCCGAGTTTGCCGCGCTGATCCCGCTGGCGGGGAGTGCCTACACCTACGCCTACGCAGCGCTCGGCGAGCTCTTCGCGTGGATTATCGGATGGGATTTGACTCTCGAATACGCGATGGGCGCCAGCACCGTATCCTCGGGATGGTCGAATCACTTCGTCGAATTCCTGAATATATTCGGACTGAAAATTCCGCTTTGGCTGGCGTACGATCATTGGACGGCGCTGCGCACAGCGCAAAACGATCTGGCTCATGAATGGGCTAAGCAGATTCCAGGGATGGTGGTGGGTAGCCAGGCGTATCTGGCAAAGGTGGGGGACATACTGAGCGCGCAATCACCGGAGCTGATTCAGAAAGCCCACGACATGGTGAATGCGCCGCATCTTTTCGGGATGGAGATAGGGTTCAACCTACCGGCTTTTTTAATCGCCTTGATAATCACTACGATTCTGGTAATCGGGATTCAGGAAAGCGCCAGTTTCAATGCCGTGATCGTATTCATCAAGGTGGCCGTGGTGCTCTTCATCATCGCGCTCGGATTCAAATACGTCAACGGCGTGAACTGGGGACACGACTGGCACACTTTTGCGCCGATGGGATTTTCAGGAATTGGGGCCGGCGCCGCTTATATCTTTTTTGCTTACATCGGGTTTGACGCGGTATCGACAACCGCACAAGAAGCAAAAAATCCTCAGCGCGATCTGCCAATCGGAATCATCACCTCGCTCGCGGTTTGCACGATTCTCTACATTCTGGTGGCAGCAGTGCTGACGGGAATGGTGCCGTGGAAAGAGATCAATATTGAGGCTCCTCTCGCTGTGGCTTTCCTCGATCGCGGATTGACGACGGCGTCTTATCTGATCACGGCCGGGGCGCTCGCCGGGTTGACGAGCGTAATGCTCGTCATGCTGCTGGGGCAGACGCGCGTGCTCTACTCGATGGCCAATGACGGATTGCTGCCGCGAAAATTTTTCGCGGCGATTCATCCGAAATTCCGCACGCCTTACAAGAATACGATTCTAGTTGGCTTGCTCGCGGCTATTGTGGGCAGCACGATTCCCATCGACGACATCGGCCGCATGGTGAACATCGGGACGTTGCTTGCGTTCGTGATCGTCTGCATCGCGGTACTGGTGCTGCGCCGCACGAATCCGGACCAGGCGCGCCCGTTCCGCACGCCCTGGGTGCCCTTTGTTCCGATTATGGGGATAGTCTTCAATGGCTATATGATGTACAAGCTCGGCTGGATCAACTGGGCGCGGCTGATCATTTGGCTCGGCATCGGCCTGGTGATCTATTTCACGTACAGCCGCTATCACAGCAGGGTTCAGAAAAACGACCGCTCTGCGACGTAGTCCGCTGCGCGCGAACGGTAGAACGCGCTCAAAGTTGTAGCCGAACGTGCCGCTTTCGATCTCCAGCGGCTCAGTCGCCTTACATCCGTCTTCGGGTTATGATTGTTCTCCGGTCTCGCGCATAGCGAGCATTGGCGCTTACGATCGTGCCCCAACTTTCCCCACGCCGACTTGTCGTTTTTCTCCGCCGCACATCGGTATTCGATCGCATCGCGCTGAGCGTACTACTGCTATATGTGATTTCCCGGATCCTCGCTCTTGCAGGGATGCGGCTCCCATTTTCGGGGCTACTGTTTTTTTTGAGTTTCGTCTCCGTAATTTATTTTGTGATTCGGCTTATGCCGTGGGTTCGCAACTATCTGTTGTGGCGGCTCCGAAATCGCCTGATCGTCGCGTACGTACTGATCGCCGTCGTGCCGGTTGTGCTTCTTCTCAGCATGGCCGGCCTAGCCGCCTACGGCCTCTATCTGGAGCTTGGCGCGCACCTTCTTCACGACGGTCTGCAGGAACGCATCAGCATGGTCGCCGGCGACGGGGAAGCTATCGCCAGCGCCATCGAGGACGAAACGAACCGAGGCATCTCACCCCACGATGACGCAATACTCGCGCGGCCGGAAGTGGCAGTCCTGATCGCCGCGGCCGAGCGAGAGTGGCCGGGCATTCGTGTGCTGCTGAATCGTGGCCAAAACCTGGTTCGCGCGGGAAATGGGCGCGAATACTCCGGCATCATCGAATTCGAGCACCAGATTTGGATCGCTTCCGCTCAAAGCCGCTCCACTCGCGCGGGGAATGTATTCGTCCTCGTAGGAGCGCCGGTCACACCGGTGTTTCTTGATAGTCTCAGCTCCGAACTCGGGCCGGTTCAAATGATGCTGCTGCAACCGTCTGCCCAGAAGCCGCGTGGGGGAATTTCGCTCGAGATTCAGAGCCGCCTCTACGTGCCGGGACAGCAGGTGCTAAGCCGCCGGCGGACGCTAGCGCCACCAGCCCATTGGTTCGACGTACGCGTAAATGGCGCCTCGACGATTGCGGCGCTGCATCACGACCCCGGATCAGACCCGGCCCCTGCGCCCGTGCTCGCGTCTTTCGCGTTGCGTCCTTCGGCTCTCAATCGCCGGTTGTTGACGTCCGTTGGAGCGGTCGGGCCATTGCTCGTGAATCTCCTCCTGCTCGCTGGAATTATTTTTCTCGCGCTGGAGATGGGAGCGCTAGTCACCGGCATCGTCCTCACGCGGACCATTACGCGGGCGGTAGGTGATTTGTATGACGCAACACTGCGAGTCCGGCGGGGCGACTTTAGTCATCGCGTGCGCGTGCATCAGCATGATCAACTTGGCGCGCTGGGCGAATCGTTCAACGAAATGACGGCGTCCGTCTCCGAGTTGATACAGGAACAGCAGCAGCGCCAGCGCCTGGAGAATGAACTCTCCATCGCACGCGAAGTGCAACAGCAACTCTTTCCGCATACGCTGCCGCAATTGCCGGGGCTTCAACTTGCTGCGATCTGCAGGCCCGCTCGCTCAGTGAGCGGCGACTACTACGATTTCATACCACTCGGGCCTTCGCGCCTGGGAATCGCGCTCGCGGATATCAGTGGGAAGGGAATATCCGCCGCGCTGTTGATGGCGAGTCTTCAGGCTTCGCTACGCAGTAATGCCATGCTCGATGGCCAGAATGGCACGGCAGGACTTGTGGAGCGATTGAATCATCAGCTCTTCAAGAACACGTCTGACGATCGCTACGCTACTTTCTTTTACGCTGTGTACGATTTGGATGCGAAGACTCTCACCTACACGAACGCCGGCCATCTCGCTCCTTTTCTGGTGCAAGCGGGGAGTGTCCAGCAACTGGACGAGGGCGGCACGGTGGTGGGGCTTTTCGAAGAGTTTTCGTACACGCAGGGAGTGTTGCACGTGGGGCGCGGAGCCATGCTGGTGGCATTCAGCGATGGGTTAACCGAGCCTGAAAACGTGTATGGCGAAGAGTTTGGCATGGAACGGCTGAAGGAAGAGGTTATTCGCCAAGCGAACGTCCCGCCGCCGCGTGCTGCAGAAAATCTAATTGCAGCCGCCGAACAATGGGCGGGCTCGGCCGAACAGGCTGACGACATGACGGTAGTCGTCGTACGAATGGACTAACGGCCCGAACTCATCAGGACGCCCGACGGCGTGCCACCAGCATCACGAATGGCTTGTAATTCCGCATCGGTTTCTTCGAGACGGAGGGCAAGATTATTGGAGGCATTTATGCCGGGTATAAACGCCTTTAATCTGTCCGTTTTTGGAATCGTCGGACAATTGGAAACGGTTTTGGCCCAAAAAAAGAGTTATAGCAAGGCAGGTACGCTCCCCAAAAATGAACTTTTTGATTCATTCTTATTTTTCTTATTGACATCGCGTTGATGCCGCAGGAATATGCGCCAGCGTCACACAGGCTCGGATGGCCCACCCGTCCGGCAAAGCTTGCTTTCCGGATCTGAACTGCAAAATGGAATCTGCCCAAGAAGGAGCACTCCTGCCAATTAGTGGGTGTGCACGATTGACAGCAAAGCTGATTCATTCACGAGGAGAACAAAAGTGGATCGCAAACTCATTGTGGTAGTAGTTTGTGCGTTGGCTGCCTTGAGCGCTGCTGCATCCTCAGCGTTTGGGCAGGAACAGAAAAAGGCAGTCCCCAAGCTGCACATCATTCACGCGACCAAGGCGACCAAGGCTGAAACCGCGGAAGCTGTGAAGAACGATGTAGCGGCGATGGGTGCGAGCAAGAAGTCCGGTTTGCCTCTCTTTACATACACCATTCAATCCGACCGCGACGGCCAGAGCTATAGCGGAGTGATTGTCGGGGCAGATCCGTTCTCAAAGGGCGGCAATAAGAAAACGAGCGTCAGCACGTTCATCGTTCCGGTGGTCGTCATCACCTAATCTGTGGGCACGAGCTTCGATCCCACCACAGGGAATATCACTACTGCGCCGGGCGTGACCGTGTTTGATCCTACCGCCAACGACAACGCCTGTCTCGCCGCGCCGAACAACAATCCGCTCGCTCTTTTCCAGCACACGCCCATTTTCGATGATTACGACATCTCCGTTGGCGGCGTGGATATGGGACATACGCAATACATCGATGCATTCCAGCGCGCCCAGTTTTGGAATGTCCTTCAGAATCCGCAGAATTACCAAGTGCTTCTTGACCCGATTAAGACGCTTGCGCCGATCGTGATTAAAGTCCCGGCCGACCTCGGCCTTACTCTTCCTCCGGCCGATTTTCCCGCGTGCGGACCGTTTGGAATCGTGGACATCGATTTCTTCGATGCGTTTCTCGACAACAACGTGCTGCCAGCGTTCGCACCGCAAGTGAATGCGGGCAACTTCCCAATCTTCATGCTTTACAACACCGTGCTAGCCTTTACGCCGGCAACTAACCTGGGCAACTGCTGCGTTCTGGGCTATCACGGAACAACAGGGAACAATCCGATTCAGGCATACTCGCCTTCTGACTTCGACACCACGGGCCTTTTCGGGCCGACGCAAGGCGATGCAAATACCTTGTCTCACGAGGTGGGTGAGTTCGTGAACGATCCCTTCGGCAACAATCCAACGCCAGCTTGGGGCGGTGTGGGTCAAGTGCCGCCGGGGTTCTGCCAGAACAATCTGGAGGTGGGCGATCCGTTGAGCGGCACGAACTTCTCTCCAGTTGGCGGCCGCAACGGCTTCACTTACCACTTGCAAGAGTTGGCGTTCTTCTCGTGGTTCTATTCGTCAAACTCGACTGGAATCCATGACTGGTTCTCCGACAATGATACGTTTACGACCGACGCCGGTCCTGTCTGTGTACCAAGCGCTGCCGGCAGCGGAAACATCCGTCGGATCGTTCATCCGTAACTGACTGAACGGAGGATTACTCTCGGGGCAGCGAGCATTTGCTCGCTGCCCTTTTTTTATGGCGACGTGGCCGGAGAGGGTGAAGCCATCGTCTCGAAGCTCCAATACTGAGATCCTCGGGGCACGATATACTCGCAAAGATGCAATTATGAGACTCTGGCCATGAAGATTCTGACTGCTGCGGAAATGGGGGAAGTGGATCGCCTCACAGCCGAGCGCTACGGCATTCCCAGCCTGTCGCTGATGGAGAATGCGGGCAAGAACGTTGCGGACTTCATTGCAACACGGTTTAAGAGGCTCGAATCGCGGCGAATCGTCGTCCTGTGTGGCAAGGGAAATAACGGAGGCGACGGGTTCGTAACTGCGCGGCACCTGGCTGACGCTGGCGCGACGCCTATTGTGATTTTGGTTGCCGCTCAGGATGAGATGCGCGGGGACGCAGCGGCAAATCGGGCTCGCTGGGAAAAGTTGGGCGGCAAAGTCCGTGTGGTGCGCACATCTTCTGACTGGCAGACCGCCAGGCCGTCTGTTAACTCCGCAGATCTAATCGTTGACGCATTACTTGGAACCGGCGTGAGGGGTTCGGTGGAAGGTTTGCTGAGCGAAGCGATTCGCGAAGTTAACCGTCGCGAACGCGGAAGGATTGTCGTTGCGGTGGACATCCCCTCCGGACTACCCGCCGACGCGGACGGCTCGCCGGAAAGCCGAGCGGAGGCAAGAGACTCGGCCGACAACATAGTCGCCGCCAACTACACAGTCACATTCACAGCCCCCAAGGTAGGAATGTTTTTCGGCAATGCTAGCGCATATGTCGGCCAATTGCTGGTTCGCCAGATCGGCTCGCCCGCGGATTTGGTCGAAGAAGCCGGAAAGGGCACCGTGCGCTGGCTCGAACAACGCGAGTTTTCAGAATTTGCATTGCCTCGCAAACCTGACGGCAACAAGGGTAACTACGGCCATGCGCTGATCGTGGCAGGCTCGGTCGGAAAGAGTGGTGCGGCCGTCATGGCGTCTTGGGCGGCATTGCGTATTGGAGCGGGACTCGTAACCGCTGCAGTGCCGGAGCCTGTGCTGCCCCTTGTGGCAGCGGCAAATCCTGAGGTGATGACGGAACCGCTGCTGGCAACCGATACGGGTAGCATTTCTTTGCGAGCGCTCGAATACGAGCGTTTCAACGGGATCGTCAAAGGCAAGAGCGTGATTGGAATCGGCCCCGGGCTTACCACACAGACCGAAACAGTACAGTTCGTCCGCACCGTGGTCGGAAAATATTTGGACATTCCCATCGTGCTTGATGCAGACGGGTTGAACGCCTTCGACGGACATGTGCACGAGCTAAAGGCTGCGCGCAAGATGTTGGCCGTCACGCCGCATCCAGGCGAAATGGCGCGGCTCGTTGGCAGCGACACCAAACAGATTCAGTCGCGGCGCCTCGAAGTCGCCCGAAAGGCTGCGGCGGAATGGAGCGCGTTCGTCATTTTGAAGGGCTATCAGACCGTAATTGCTGCTCCCAACGGAGATGCCTGGATCAATTCCACAGGAAATGCTGGTATGGCGACTGGAGGCACAGGAGATGTGCTCACTGGAATATTAACCGGCCTCATCGCTCAGCATGGCCCGGGCGCGGCGTCCCTTTGCTTCGGCGTCTACCTGCACGGGCTCGCCGGCGACATAGCCTACGCAGATTCGGGCGAAGCGCCGTTGATGGCTACAGAATTGATCCGTTCAATTCCGCGTGCCTACCAACAGTTTTTTGCCGAGTCCGGCCGTGTCTAGCCGCGAAATCGTAACGCACTCGTCCGAAGAGACCATTCAATTTGGCCGCCATCTGGGTGCACGGCTCAGGCCGCCGGTCCTCGTTTTGTTATCGGGCGAGCTGGGAGCCGGCAAGACAACCCTGACAAAAGGAATTGTCAGCGGAGCGGGAGCGGCTCGCGAAGACGAGGTAACAAGCCCGACTTTTACACTGGTACACAAGTACGGAAATGGCGCACGCGTCTACCATGTAGACCTCTATCGCATCGGCGATTTCCACGATCTGGAAACTCTTGGCCTCGAGGACGTTCTTTCCGAGCCCGGCGTCGTGCTTGTCGAATGGCCGGAGAGGCTTTCAATTCGCACGGATTGGCCGGTGATACGGATCAGTCTCGAACATGTCGCGGAGGACACGCGAAGGATCGTGATTCGCGATGACGCAAAAATTCTTCCCCGGGGTGGGGATCGGCTATGACGGCGCATCCAGAGCCATGATCTGGAAGCCGGAATCCACATAAATCGTGTTGCCTGTGACTCCGCGACCCAGATCGCTGGCAAGGAATACAGCGGTATCGGCAACCTCCGCAATATCGGTGTTACGGCGAAGCGGAGCATGCTGCGCCACAAACTCCAGAACCTTCGAAAAATCCTTGATGCCACGCGCGGAAATCGTCTTTATGGGCCCGGCTGATATTGCGTTCACTCGAATCTTGTTTTTGCCAAGTTCGCTGGCTAGATACTTCACCGAGGCTTCGAGCGCCGCCTTAGCAACGCCCATTACGTTGTAATTCGTGACGACACGCGTCGAGCCCAGGTAGGTGAGCGTCATAATCGCGCCGCCTTCAGACATCAGCGGCATCAGCGCTTTCGAGACAGCCACGAGCGAAAACGCGCTCACATCCAGCGCCAGTTGAAATCCCGCTCGCGAGGTATGGACGAACGGATTGCTCAGATCCTCATGGTTCGCGAAGGCGAGACAGTGCACAACGACGTCGAGCTTGTGCCCCTGCGCCTTGAGGCCGGCGGCCAGATTGTCGATATCGGATTGCTGCTGGACATCGCACGGAAAAAACTCTTTAGCGCCGAGTTCTTTGCCCAGTTCCTCGACGGTCGGCTTGGCACGATCGTTCTGGTATGTGAGCAGCAGCGTTGCGCCTTCGCGCACGAATGCCTGGGCGATCGCATAGGCGATGCTCCACTTGTTCCACACACCGAGAACAATCGCTGTCTTGCCTTCGAGTAGTTTCGACATGGGCGGATTTTACCCTGAATTTCAGAATTGAAGACAGACTTCTGAACGCGTGAGAGTCCGTTTAATGTCTCGGCGGTGCTAGCGAAGCAGCCGGGCCAGCGCGCTCAGAAATCTCGTCAATTCCGGCCATAGCATCGCGAGGGCAATCAGGAATGCGGCCAGCTTCTTCGGCGTAAAGAAAGGCGTCGAGTCAGCAGGCGTAACCGGCTGATGGCGCTGACAGAAGCTATCCCGTGTGGCGCGGCGATCGCAGCGCTGCCCGGCAGGCCCAAGGTAAAGGCAAGGCCGGCGATCGCCTGGCAAGGTGCGGGTCGGCTCTAGCGGCTCCGGGTGCAGATGATAGGGCGGATTCGCTGAAAAGCGCTCAGGCCGCGGAATGGTACGAGCCTGTTTCAAGCCATGGATATTGACCGACGGCCACTCGAAGCCTTCGAGAGGCATGTCTTCAGAAATCGTGGTCCGACCCGGCATTAACCCTTACGCCTAGTTCCATTGCGCGTTGCCCCATTGGCTTCTAAAGTCAAAGTTTACCCGAATCAGGTGTCAGAAATGCCAGACACTCATACTCTGCCTTCACCCACCCATCCAGCGCGGATGAAACTCGAGCCGTACTTCGCCGAGATCCGCCTGTCGAATCTGACCCTGGGCATTGACAACATCCATTATGACGTTTTCCTGAGCCCCCGCTTCGTTGATTTTTCGCGAAAGTATCTGCTCGATCTCGTCCGTCAGGCCGTCAACATCAGCCTCGTCTATGGGAAGGACAAGAAGCGCACGGGCCCGCCCGAACACGCGTCTTTCCGCAAGCTGCTCACCGATATCCTGCAGGAATCGTTGACCCGGGCAAAATATAAGCAATCGATCGAAACGGATATTCTTCACCAGTTGGCAATTCTCAAGCACTTGACCACGGAACTTTCCAGCCAGTTCTCGAGCATCGTTGTGGAATGCAAGGAATGGATTCGCGGGCGCGGCGAACTTTTTGAACATAGCGAACCCGCGCACGTGATGCGGTCAAAAATTGCGGAAATTCAAGCGGACAAAAAGAAGGTTTATCGTCAAGTGGGCGAGACGCTTCATCGAGTATGGCGCGAAGTGGAAGAGGGAATCATCTCCAAGTCCCGCCGGGCGCTCTTCGGCGACGATGTCCGCGAAATATACGAGCTGCTCCAGAATCGCTTTCTCTTCGTAGAGAACGGAAATGACGATCACCTCTTCTTGCAGCATTACGTCCTGCTTGGGAACTTCGTCAACGACCCCGACCGTTTCGACGTGTTCGACCACGTGCTGCTGGATTTCGTCCGCGATTTTGTCCTCGCCGACGACGATTCGGAGGAATTGACCAAATCGCGGAAAGCCTACGAGCGATTAATGGAGCAGGGGCGGCAGCTCCGGTCAGAGCTCGAAAGGATTGAGGAGGAGCAGCGGGAAGTCTCCTCGCGAGCGGGGGCCGGCGATGAGAAGTTTCCGTGGCTCTTCAAGAAGAAATCCGCAACCTCCGTCGAGATCCAAGCCGAGCTGGAAACTCTCAGGAAAAGATTCTCGTCAGCGGAACAGACCCTCGAAGAACTTGCTCCGCCAATTGACGCTGCCAAGCAGCGCTTGGATTTCCTCACAGAAGAGTACCGGAATCGACTGGGCGATTATCTGAACCAGCCTGAGAATTCTGCCAGGTTGTTTGGCGTACGCCGTTCGGCGGCTGACGATTCCCAGGGAGAAGCTCCGCCGGAAGTCAGGGCGCAACTCCGCGAGGAATGGACCCACCGGCTGGAGGAGCGCGATCTCTTGTTCCATGTGCTGGCGGGCTACGAGCTGCAAAAAATCTACGCCGACTACTGCCCCCCTATTCATTTGCAGCAGCTGAAGAAAGCGATTGTGCATCGCGAAGAACATAAGCGAATCGAGACGATTCTCGAGCAGTTCCCGGCGCGCAAGATTTCGATGAAGAGGCTGGATGAAGCTTCGCGCGCCATTCGCCGCCGCACGCACGAAGAGACTCTCGCTACATGCACTCAATTCGCAGAGGACCTGATGCGCTTGCGCCGCGACCGCCGGAATTATCAGCAGGTTGCTTCGTGGATGGAGCGCATCAACTTGGTTCGCTCCGAACGCGCACGCGAGCTTTCACGGGTAAATAAGAGCCTCTACGAATTCCTGCACCCGGATGAGGTTCGGCCCGATGACGATCCCGTCAGCTCCCATGTGATTATCAAAGCCGACGTGCGCGGCTCCACCGGAATCACCAAGGATCTCCTCGCCAAAGGGATGAATCCAGCGTCGCACTTCAGTATGAATCTGCACGAGCCGGTGAAACGGATGCTCGAACGCTATGGCGCCGCGAAGGTTTTCATCGAAGGCGATGCAATTATTCTCGCCATTTATGAAACGGAAGCTAAGCGAGCCACTCAGAGAGCGGTAGCGTGCGCGTGCGTATTGGCGCGCGAAATTCTAGCGGTCACCCAGTCGTACAACCAGCGCGCCAAGACAACGAATTTGCCGGCGCTGGAGCTCGGCCTTGGTGTGGCCTTTCAGGATTCGGCTCCGTCGCTCTGGATGGATGCCGATTCACGAGTGATGATCTCTCGCGCGCTCAATCTGTCGGATCGCCTGTCGAGCTGCTCCAAAATGGCGAAACGCCTCTTCAAAGAAAATCCGTCACCATTCAACGTATTCCTGCTGCAAACGCTGATGGAAGACGCGGTCGAGGACGAAGGCGAGGAACTGGTCGTCCGTTACAACTCGAATGGAATCGAGCTCAATGAGGAAGGCTTCCAGAAGGTGGCCGCCGAAATCGCGCTCGCTCCCATGGGTGGGAATTTCCCGATGCCCTGGGGTAAAGAGCGCGTGCAACTCTATTTTGGCGAAGTTCCGATCGGCGACACGTTCGAACCGATCATCATTCGCAAAGGTTTTGTGCGCCAATTGCTGCCAGGCGGCAGGATAGGCGCTCAAGGCAACCGCACATATTTCGAGGTCTGCACGCACCCGAAACTTCTCGAACTAGCCCGCAAGAAAGCGCCGAGCACTCCCGCGAAGAGTTGAATGCGCTCATCGCCGTCCCTATAATCGTTCGCGGAGGCGAAAGGGATCCGGTGATTCTCGTGGCCTTCAAAGCCATTGATCCTGTCCTTCGCGGCCAGGATGGTGGGTTCGACTCCCACACGCTTCCGCCATATCTTGCTCCTTCCTGAACACTTGACCTCTGCGCGGGAGA
>DATFSH010000107.1:0-25620 GCA_035262725.1 Candidatus Acidiferrales bacterium
ATCCTATTCGCGTGGGTAGGTGCCGTCTCTACGGTCCACGGTTTTTTGCTGTGGCCTGCCGTTATCCTGCACGCGGTTATCGCGGCCGCATTACTGCCACAGTTACGGATCACCCACACGGCTGGTGGCCTATAGCTAACCAACACGCGCGCGGCGGCGCGATACCTGCGTGACCTCCATGAAATGTTTCGTGACTGGCCTCTCGCAGCGAGGACATACTTCGCAGGTTCCCCAACCGGCTCTCTTGCTTGTGTCTGTGTCTCGAAAGTGAGTAGTGCGGCACGCGCCCGTTGCGGGTTCAATGCGCGCAACCTCTTACCCTTTGCTGAAACTTCGTCTAACGCTCCTATAAGTCCGTAGATGTCAACAGACTTTCTAAATCTGTGAGTCCGTAAATCTGGGAATGCCGCCTTTATCCATTGCAAATACGACTTGAGACGGGATTCCACGAAGTTCCCAGTCGTGGCTCATTCCGAAGTTGAAATCCGGAAGTTTTCTCGTGCTCGCTTGGTCGCTTAGGGACGCCGGATTACTTGCGGAGGTGGGCAGGTAAAGAAGTTGGATTGTGAACGGCGGAATAACGCGAGGCTAAGACTAACCGGGACAGCGACCCCTGGTGAGCGGGTTCGGAACCGTGGGGCGATACCACTAGCTGCCAGGCTAGGAAAGCTCGGCGGCTCGACTCTTCCGCGCTGCACGTAAGGCCTTCCGCCGCGCGTAGATGGCCTGCTTGTGGCGCTGAAAGTAAGCAGCCGAATTCCGCGCGGAGTGGCCGCCCCCATGGTCGCCCTCGAGCTCATCACGGAATACGGGACGGCCGTTGAAACACTGGTCGCAAAAGAAGTCACCATTCACATCGTGGGCGGCAGGAACGGCTGTACCCTTCCTCGAAAGGTGATATTCACAGATCTGAGTGAGGATAAAATTATGAGGTCTTGGCTCGGCAAGAAAATCGGAGGGTTTTTCTTGGGGACCAGCTTCAACGTCGGCCGAGCATCCCAAAGTTTCTTCTGGCGTCGCTTCTGGACCGGGTTCTGGCTGACGATTCTTGCCCATGATTCTGTTCTTCGTGGCTTTCGCCGCAACCCACCCCCTTAAGTAGGCTCACCGTCTCCCCGTCACAGCCCTAGGCGAATTAACATCGCTTCCGGCGTCTCAAGAAGTTCTCTTTTCCTCGTATCCCCAAGTTCAAAGATGAATTGCCCTGATAGAAAACTGCGAAGTCCCATCTCGTTTGTGCTGACTACGAGGTTTTGAAGTTGGCTGAGAGCGTGATAGGTATGCGTCTCGCCCGTGTAAAGATAGCGACCGTCGGCTGTTTCTCTGGCTGATCTAGAAAGCAAGAGCGAGTCGCGTTCTTCGCGACCGATGTGCTTGCGGCTTCCGTCGGGGTAGGTCAACAGAAAACGTTTGGACGCCAAACGATCTCCGACTCGAGGTTTTGAGCCGAATCCGTTTGTACAGTAGATCAAGACAGCCTGCAATAAGACCGCTACGGCGTACGCTGGTGTTTTCAGCGGCGGGATGCGCGGGCAAAGCAGGACCGGCAAACCAAGAAGTCGTTGACTTCGTGAGTGGCGACCGTTCCGGAACGCTCGTGGTTCCCAGATCTGGGGACCGTCGCTCGCCACACCCGTGACATCGTTTTCTTGATTCCCCCGAGGTCTCGCGAGAAGATGCGGCCCGATGTACCGCGGGTGTAGCGGAGCACTTTTTCCGGAGGAATTTTTCAGCACAGAGTCCTGCCGGGCCCGCCTGAGCTGAACCGTCCTTGTGATGGGTAAAATCAGGGTAAAATCCCGACTTGGGATTTGCAGGATTTTTTGAGACTACCGTTTTTGTTAGGGAAAATGGCGCGCCCGGAGAGAGTCGAACTCCCGACCTTCTGGTTCGTAGCCAGACGCTCTATCCAGCTGAGCTACGGGCGCGTTCCGTGATTCTCTCACAAAACACTCGGCTTCCGCGAGTCGCAAGATTCGCGGAAGCCGATTCCAGTGCACATTTGCTGCACACAGCAAAAAAACAGGACAGAAAATCACACGAGCACGCCGACGGGAAAGATGGTCTTCACAGTGTTCGGTACTGTGGCTGAACTTGAGCGAAATTTGTTTGTCGTACGGGTTCGCGCCGGCCTCCGTCACGCTCGAGCGAAGGGTAAGAGGCTGGGTAGACCAAGAAAAGACATCTGATATTCACGTGCATGGGCGTTCCCCCACCTATTGGAACGCGCCAACTGCCATGGAAATCGCTCGATGCCCACTCAGAACAGTGGCGAGAACAGTGAGAAGCGGCGAAACCTGACACCCTGGAAACCCGGCCATAGCGGGAATCCGGGAGGACGGCCAAAGAAAAAGCTTCTAACTGAGGCGCTGGAGGCCATTTACGCTGATCCCAAAGAGGCGATGGCTGCAGCAAAAGCCCTGGCTAAGAAGGTGCGTAAGGGCTCGATTGCACACTTTCAGGAGGCTGCTAATCAGCTTGAGGGCAAAGTGGAATCGAGCGACGAATCCGCCGGCGGCGTCACGTTCAATGTGATTATCTCGGCTCCCAGGCCACATCGCCCAGCAATAGGCGATGGCAGGGGACACGATGAGCGGTAGACGCTAGTTGTGTGGCCTTTGTAGCCTTTTCGGTGAACTGTCCTATGCCTGTCAAATATTGCTAGTTGACTTCATCCCTCCTGAGAATTAGCGTCGCTATTGTTAAATTCATACCCCGCCCCGACGCAGCATCCTCGGTCTCTTTTGGACCTAGGATACAAGTCGCACTGTCGCAAACCATCAGCGAGAATCAACAGTTAGCTGTTTGTTGCGACTAATGACCTCCAGGGTCGCAACTTTAACAAACGAGCTCAAAGGAGACATTCGATGGTCAGCCGCCTAGTCGTATTTATTACATTTTGTGTAGCAACCCCGGTTTTGGGCCAGACTCCACCGGCGAGCAACCCAACATCCCCTCCGACACAACAATCTGGTGCCACATCGTCACCTGCACGGAGCCTCGGCATGTTCGCATACCCGAAGAACCAGCAGAGTGCAGACCAGCAGATGAAAGATGAAAATGAGTGTTTCGCTTCGACCAAACAACAATCGGGAATTGACCCCCAGGCTCCGCCCCCTCCAACTAAGACCGAGGAGCAAAAGAAAGCAGAACAGCAGGCCGCTGCCGACAATGCCAAGCAGGCGAAAGGAGGACGTGCCCAGGGTGCTGCCAGAGGCGCCGCAGGAGGCGCCGCAATAGGAGCGGCTGCTGACGATGAAGCAGGCACTGGAGCAGCTGCTGGAGCCACTGCCGGGGCTATGGCGGGAGGGAGGAGGCAACGGAAAGCCAACAAAGCGGCCAAGCAGCAGGCGGCACAGGCCACTGCCCAGCAACAGCAGCAGGAAGAAGCGCAAGCGAAGGCCACATATCAGCAGGGTATCGACACATTTAAACGGGGTTTCTCCGCTTGTTTGGACTCTCGCGGATACTCCGTCAAATGACACTTTCAAGAAGCGGCAAACCGACTTGAGGGGCGAGTGGAATCGGGTACAGGTCAGTCCAGTACTCAAAAAGTTCATTTTATGTCTTGTAAGTACTGAATGTAACTGCGAAAAACACTAAAATTCCCCGATGGGAAAATGCTGCTTTAGGAATTGGACTTCAGTTTTACAATTTCTTCAACCATCCGAACTTTGGTATGCCAGATAACTCCAAATTCTCATCCAACGTTTGGCCAGATTTTCGGCATGCAGAGTCCGCCGACAGGAATTTTGGGAGCAGGCTTAGGTGGCGATGCCTCACCTCGAAATATCCAGTTGAAGGTCCAGTTACAGTTTTGAGGATCAAAGCAGGTAGAAGGTTGCGAACCGGCAAGTTCAACCCCCGGCTGGCGATAGTCGGCTTACGACAATTGGTCGGCAACGCCACCGCACCCGGCATTCAGCATAGAAATCACGCGCAGCTAGCTATGCCACTTAGGTAGTCTCCTTTCACTCAAAGGACTTACCGCACCGCTCACCCCGAATTGTGGGGACTTGAACTGGCAGGCAACGGAGCGGTGGGCGCGGGGTACTGGAGAATTCGTACTATTGGAGGCGTCAGCCACCTTTTATAAGGTTGCTGCGCAGGACGGGCCTTGGGTGGCTCCTCTGGGAAGCGGGGCCGCCCCTTCTGTTTACTGCTCGGACTAAGTGTGCCCAGATAACCTTCCGCCGTGCTTGGATTTTTGTTCTACTGAAGCACGCCGAATCGGAACAGGTTTTCAAAACGGTCCGGTTTGCAGCAATTAACTCGTCACCCGTATTCCCGAAGGCACCGTAATTCTGAATGTAGGAGTTAATCATGTATGCCTACACGTGCTGGCGTTGTTCGAATTGCGCCGCTCAGGTTGTGTTGATAGAGCAGGGCGGCTCGAACAGCGGCGGGAGGCCGAGAACGAATACGAAGTAGGTGAAACCATGAGCGACGAGACGTATTTGTTGCATCGCATTATGGGTCTTGAAACTGAGCTTAGTTATCTTGCCGAAAGCTCTCGACAGCAGCAATTTCGCCACAACACCGAGATAAGTCGGCTTCAAAACGACAATCGAAAGCTGCAAGCTCGGCTCGGCGTTCTCCAAGCCGAGAATGCCCTGCAAGCTCGGTTGGATATTCTCCAAGCCGAGAATAACACTCTGCGAGTTCAGCTTCAGGCTGCTTTGTTGGGGATTTCTTACTTAGAGCAGCGACTGAAATCTTTGTTAGGGCAAGAAAGTGTCACCGCTGCGGTGGCATAAGATTCGCTGCAATCAGCGTTGTCTGAGCCAATCGAACCAGTCCTTTTCGCGAGTTCCGCGCCAAGTGGCTATCGCAAAATTGGAGGAGAGCAAGCACGAATCGTGCAGCCAAATTCGGATGGTGGGATACCGATGGGGTGGTAAGAGTGAGCCTGACGCTGCTTCAGTTCTCATGCTCCTCACCATGGCGCATAATGGACTAATGCTGCCAAGTTCCTATCCAGTAAGAACCTTATTTCGGGAATATTTTCCAAGAGGGTGATTGCAATTGCCGTTTCTCGCGTCAGCGGGACGAATACCAGGAATCTTTGGCAGCGCACCCAGTAATAGCGGTACTGGAAAATGCGCTCTGCGTCAGCAGGTTACTTTCCTTTTTCAATGAACTCTTTCAGGTGCTTGGCATAAGCCTCACTGCTCGCGTATTGCATGGCGGAGCTAACTATCGCCGCAGCCGTCACGCTGAGTACAAACCAGCCAGCTAAAATCTTGAAAAGTATATACATCGCGACGTTCACACCGCACGTTCGTAAATAAACGAGATTGTGGGCAGGCGCGAACCACTTTCTAAAATTGCCCTTATTTCGTCGGTTGGCAGGCTGTAATAACCTTTCAGTTTCTCTACGGCCTCCTCGATGGAGATAACTTCTGTCTTTCCGTTTTCCCTGCTTATTCTGTTTATCCTCAACTTTTTCAACAACTATCCCACGTTACGAGATTTCTCCTCTTATGCGCTTGGAAATTTTTTCAATCTTTTTGAGGTTCTCGATAAGTTCTGCTGGTAATTTGCCATTCCCAATCTTATCGATTTGCTCCGTGAGACCCTGGCTCAAATCTTGAAGTTCCTTAGCCTCGGCCTTCAGTTGATTCACGTCCACCGTTCGCCTTGCTGTACCCTGTTGGGCCCACGCACCTGGATTAGAAGTCGGGGTGTCAGGCGTGCGCACTGGGGCGGACTGCTGGCCGAAAATAGCCGTGCCAGTCGCGTATGGGGTTGCTGATTCGGGAAGAGCCACGGGTTCTATTTCGGACTGAAGGGTTTGCGAAAGCAAAAGGAATACAAGAACCGACAGAAGGAGCCCAAAAGATTTTCGCATCTTGAGCCTCCAGCGGAGGGTTAGTTTGACTTGGATTCTATCACGGAGAATTCGGGGAGTTAAGAAGCGCCAGGCGGAGACTTTGCTTTCATTTAAAGTTGCTGCTAGAACAAATGTCACGCTCGAAAAACGTATTCAGTTGAACTTCAGTTAACGCCCTCGCCTGTCCCAAAGGACAGTAAAGCTTTGGGCAGATTAGCACCGTCGAATACGTGACCCAACTCGGTAACAAGCGCTAATCTCCAAACTTAGGTTCGAATGCTCGTCTTAGGGGGAACAACTTCATGCTGGACGAGAGGGAAGTGCACTCACCGACTACTATTGGGCGAACTGAATTTGCAGAATGTCTCAGGCATCTTCATGATGAGCACAAGGGTATAGCACTCGCGCACGTTCGCCGCGCTCTTAGAGAGGAACCACAAAATCCATTTTTTCTTTCCTACGTGGGTATGCTCTGCGCTCTGGTTGAAAAACGCTACCTCGCTGGTGAAAGGATGTGCCGCGAGGCCCTGGAAATAAAGTGGAATCACCCCCAACTTTTTTTGAATCTTGCCGAGGTATATCACCAAGCAGGACGTGATGGTGAAGCGATAAGAACGCTCCGACGGGGATTCATTTCCACAGGTCGCGACCTACGCATTCGGAAGGCACTGGAAAAAATTGACGGACGCCGCCCGCCTATGGTGTCCAGCCTTCGACGCAGCCATCTTTTAAATCGAATCCTGGGTCGGTTGAGACACCGAATGATTGGAGCATTACCGTATCAACAGTGTGGGGAAACTAAGCTTATTGATTCTAGTCAGGCGTGAGCAGCTTTTCGCGCTTTGAATGCTTTGCACTCACACCCAATGCGCTCGGTTTTCTTTAGGTCTGGATTAGGTCGCGTGCCGAGACAGCCATAACTTCTGTGAAGAAATTGCGGGTGGCCGCAAACGCAGATTTCGTCGCGCTGCATTACTGAACCCCACGCCAAGTCTACTAGCGCAAGGTAGGTATTCCAATCGGGTGTTTTCAGTAGGTTCTCGTTCTTGTTAGCGACATCATGCTGGTCTGTAACTGCATCTGTGTTGGCCTAAGGCAGTGTCATCATCTGTGGACATATGTATGCCTATATGATACTCTCTATGCCATGAAGCGCACAGCCTTGTTCCTGCGCGAGAAGCAGCTTGAGCGGCTACAGAAGCTATCCGAGAAAACAGGCGCGCCCGTAGCGGAATTGGTGCGTCGCGCCATTGATGTGTACTTGTTAACTAGGAAAAAGGAACTGAAGTGAAGAAAGCAGCGCTGTATTGCAGAGTTTCGACCTTGAATCACGGGCAGAGCGTGGATCTCGCTGAACAGCGGGGCTTTCAGGTCGTGAGGGAATACTGTGACGAAGGGCAGAGCGGGTCGAAGGGTTCGCGCCCAGCGCTTGATGCAATGCTGAGCGCACTGGAAGGCTACCAGCGCAATTGCAACACGTCTGCTTCGTGATATTTCTTATGACTCTCGCGAGCTGCCCGTTCAGCTTTCCCCAGCCACGCGCTGAGCTTGTGCCATTCGTTATCTGAGTAACCGAGCCGATATCGTTGCTCACAGCGCGGGCACTGTACCGTCTGCTGGTTCGGCAGCGCGTCACTTATTGCGGGCTTACCGTCCACGATTTTAATCAGCGAGACAGCCATGAGCTTCGCGTCCCACCCACTGAACAATTTGAAGTAACTGGTCGGAGCGTGCTTTATGTGGCCGTGAATCGCTCCTGACCAAGAATCCAACCTTCGAGCTTCCTGATGTTGTTCTCGCTCGGGTTACCCGCTTGCCGTCTCCCTGTGACGACTTCAATCATTCCAAACAAGCCGACGACAGCGTCGAACGCATCATCCCCATCATGAAATCCTGCTTCGATTTCTTTCCGCAGAGCAGCAGTGAGTTCAACGGCTGTATTTCTAACCCATTTCAGCAAATATGCTCCGACGCCTCACCGAACCGCGCTGGAATCAGATGAAAGAGAAAGGGTTGAATGCTTTGTGAAGACGTTGCTGTCGTCCGACCCCAATAGCGCCGCAAAGCAGTAGACGAAGCGAAGGGAAACCAATCGTAAAGAGTCGCGCTAAAGTGGAAGTCGGCTTAGCGCATCATCCCAATGCGGTGGCAGCTGAGAACCTTTAACCGCCCAGCGCACGAACCTGGTCTCGCCCATGTGGGGGGCGAGAGCGGTCATGACGTGCACATGCGGTGGATGCTGAACGAAAGCTCGCAGAGCGCCTTCGTTCCTCCAGGCGGAGAGCGTCCAGAATTGCTTCTTGAACGGACGCGCTAGAAGCGAATAACCCACCAGACCGCCTGCCCCTGCCAACTGCCAGACCACCTGCACCGTGTAAAAGAAAAAGGGCAGCACTCTCCAGTAACTCTTGAGTGGAAGAAACGATAGAAGGACGACGAAATCGTAATTGGGGTCGGGGGTGCCAAATGTTCGCCAGGGACTTGCGGGCATGATTTCCAGATTCTATCTTGCCAATTCGTTGGTCGTTTCAAAGCTTAAGCCACATTCATTCTTCGCTTTCACGCTCTTCGTTTAGTCCGAATTCCAGCAGCTCGTCTTCGTCCAACTCCATCCGCTCAATAGGTGACAATTCCCCATGGCAAATCTCGATGGCCTCGATGCCAAAAAATACGTCTTGATGCCCGCACTCAAGACATCGCGTAGAAAAATCTTTGTCTTTGAGTTCATTAATTGCACGAATGTCCCACCATATAGCAGCTACGCAGCGACCTTGCTGACAGTGGCGGCATCTGAACGTGAGAAAGACGCTCGGCATGCTGCGGTGATTCTCTGCTGACCCGACCCATGAGCGCAAGGTAGCCGCGCTGACAACACGCTGTACGCCAGCTTCATCTGCGTTTGGCCCAGGCCGCTCGCACATATGCCCGGCGCGGGTAGTCCAAAAGGCTCTGGTAGCGTTGTAACCATCACACAAGGGTTGCCGCACCAAATTCCTATGCTGCGCGCTGGAAGCGCTACCAGTGCAACTCCACCACGTCTAATTCATGATGTTTCTTATGGCTCTCCCGCATCGCCGTTTGAGCTTTCCCGAGCCAGGCGCTGAGCTTGTTAATGTCGTCCGAATGGGAGAGTTGGCATGCCTGCCCGCAACGGGCACACTTCGCCGCGCTGTGTTGGGGCGACAGAGTGGCTCCGCCCGCCACAGTCAAATTTCGGTACAACTTCGGTACGTTTAGGGGAAGGGAGAATTCAGAAGCTCGCCCGTAAGCGACACCAGAGAAACGGTTTAGATTTTTAGCTAAGCTGGTTCGTAGCCAGACGCTCTATCCAGCTGAGCTACGGGCGCGCAGAGGTGCAAATGCGATGAGAATAGATTACGACAGGGAGTCGCGAAGTTCAAACCAGACGAACTGCGTCCGCGGGCAGCAAAGAAGTGTAGGAAACTATGGTCTGTGCGAGCTTAGTGAAAATCGTGCGATACGGTTTCGGCTCGGGTAATGGAGAGCGGTCGAATGCGCGCCGCTTTCACGGAAATCACGTTGTCTTGATTTTGCAGCAATCCTTCGATCAGCAAGAATTGCTGATGCACCACCACCACGTGATCCTGCTCAAAAAGTTTCGGAGTGATAATCGCGTTTGAAATCCCTGTCTCATCCTCGATGCTTAGAAACACGAACCCTTTCGCAGTGCCAGGGCGCTGCCGCGCGATTACCGACCCCGCAATGCGCACCCAGGTGCCATCGGGAATCGTGCCAAGCTCGTTCGCAGACCGTATCCCCTGCTTCCTTAATTCCGCTCGATGGTAAGCCATCGGATGCGGCCCCACTGTCATTCCCGTGCCGTGAAAATCCGCCACCAGCCTTTCTTCTGCTGTCATCGGCTGCAAAGGAGAATCGCTCGCGCGCGAAAACGAAATTCGCTCTGGCACAGTAGTGTCGGCAGGAACGTGAAATTCCTGTTCCTCATGTGAATCGCTTCGAGCGCCATCTGCCCTCGAATTGTCCTGCGTCGCATCCTCTAATGCAGTTCGCTCCAGCAAAGGTCCCGCACGCCGCGAAGCGCGCTCGATCTGCCACAACGCTTCGCGCCGGTGAATTCCGTGCCGCCTGCCGCTGTTGCCGGCGGAAATAAAATTCAGCGCACCAATCGAGGCAAGCGTTGCCATTTCGCTCTTCTGCAATCCAGGTACGCGCAATTTTAAATCCTCGATCGAAGCAAACGGCCGCATCGCGCGCTGCTCCAGAAGCGCCAGCGCGATCTCCTGCCGCAATCCTTTCACGTAACGAAACCCGAGCCTCATCACCAGCCGTTCGTCATCTTTTTCCAGCTTGCACAGCCAGTTCGAGCAAGTCACATCGATCGGCCTCACTTTTAATCCGTGCCGCTGCGCGTCCTTCACCAGCGTGGCCGCGTTGTAAAATCCCATTGGCTGGTTATTCAGCATCGCCGCTGTAAACGCCGCCAGATAATGGCATTTCAAATACGCGCTGGCATACGCAAGCAACGCAAAACTTGCCGCGTGCGATTCAGGAAATCCATAGAGCGCAAAAGATGTAATGGACTGAACGATTGTGTCCTGTGTCGTTCCAAGAATTCCGTTCTGTTCCATTCCGCGACGAAGCTTTACTTCCACTTCTTTCATGCGCTTTTCCGAACGCTTGAATCCAAACGCCCGCCGCAATTCTTCCGCCTCGCCTCCCGTAAATCCCGCCGCAATCATGGCCATGCGCAACAGCTGTTCCTGAAACAGCGGCACTCCCAATGTGCGCGAAAGCACCGGTTCGAGCGACGGGTGCAGGCATTCAGCCGGCTCGCGCTCCTGGCGCCGCTTCAAATACGGATTCACCATCTGCCCCACGATCGGCCCCGGCCGTATGATCGCCACCTGCACCACAATGTCGTAAAAACGATTCGGCCTCAGCCGCGGCAAGCATGACATTTGCGCGCGACTCTCGATTTGAAACATCCCCACGGTATCGGCTTTGCACAGCGTCTCGTAAACCGTCCGGTCATACGCCGGCAAACGCGCCAGATCCACTTCCTCGCCATAATCCTCACGAATAATTTTCAATGAGTCCTCGAGCACAGCCATCATGCCCAGTCCCAACAAATCAATTTTCACAATCCCCATGTCCGCACAATCTTCTTTGTCCCATTGCACCACAACGCGCCCCGGCATCGTTGCCGGCTCGAGCGGCACCACGGAATCAAGTTGCCCCTGGCAAACAACCATGCCACCGGAGTGTTGGCCAAGATGACGCGGCAAATCCTGCACCATCTGGCAGAGTTCGAAAAAGTTGCAAATGCGCGGGTGCGTTGGATCGAGCCCGGCGTCACGGAACTGACTCTCGAGCGTATCGTTTGCGTCTCTGTATCCCCACGCGCCCACCAGGCCAGCCAGGCGATCGAGCGTTTTAGGATCAAACGAAAGCGCCTTGCCGATTTCGCGCGCCGCCGAGCGCCCGCGATAGGTGATCACATTTGCTGTCATCGCCGCGCCCAATTGTCCGTACCGCTCGTAAACGTATTGAATCGCGCGCTCGCGCTGATCTCCACTCGGCAAATCGAGATCAATATCAGGCCATTCGCCGCGCTCTTCGGATAAAAAGCGTTCGAAAAGCAAATCCATTCCCACCGGATCCACTGCTGTAATACCGAGCGCGTAGCAAACAGCGCTATTCGCCGCCGAACCGCGTCCTTGCACGAGAATATTTTTCTCGCGACAAAAGCGCACAATGTCCCACACGATCAGAAAATATCCCGCCAGCTTGAGTTTCTCGATGAGCTGGAGCTCGCGTTCGATCTGCTTTCGCGCGCGTTCATCATCCCTGCCGTAGCGCGTCACCATCCCTTCCTGCGCCCGATCTCGCAGGAAACTCATCTCCGTTTCGCCGTCCGTCACCGGATAGCGCGGAAATTCATAGCCCAGATCACTCATTGCGAATTGCAAACGCGACGAAAGCTCCTGCGTGTTGGCAATCGCTTCGGGAAGATCGCTGAAAAAGTCCACCATCTCGCGCGGCGCTTTCAGATGACGCTCGGAATTGCGCGCCAGGAGCCGCCCGGCCGTCGCAAGATTGCGGTGGTTGCGAATGCACGTGAACACATCCAGAATTTTCCGTTGCCGCTTCTCGGCGTAGCACACCCCATTCGTCGCCAGCAGCGGCAAATTCAATTTCCGTGCGATTTCAATAGCAACGTGATTGCGCGCTTCTTCATCGCGGCAAAAATGCCGCTGCAACTCCACGTACACGTTCTCGCGCCCAAACAGCTCACAAAGCTGCTGCACGCATTCTGTCCCGCGCTCCACGCCTCCGTGCGCCAACGCATGCGCGAGCGGTCCCTCATCGCCTCCCGTCAGGCAAATGAGCCCGCGCGCCTTTTCGGCGACTTCCCCCGCCGCCACGTTTCCTTCACCCTTGCGCGCACGCAATTTCATCTGCGTGATCAACCGGCACAAATTCTGATAGCCCTCGCGCGACGCCACCAACAACGGATACCGCCAGCCTTCCGCCGACGTCACCTCTGCGCCGATATGCGCCTGAATGGGAATCTTCTTCGCAGTCAGATGAAAACGCGGCGCGCCATACACTCCGTCGCGATCGAGCACAGCCATCGCGCTCATTTCTTTTTCTTTACACGAGTTCGCCAGATCCTCCGGCACTGTCGCGCCTTCAAGAAAACTGAACGCCGACCGCGCGTGAAGTTCCGTGTAGACCGCTTTGCTCATCAGTCGTACATCCCCCGTACGAACCAACCCCCGCGCTCCGCGTCGTAATAAATGCAATAAAGCCCGCGCTGCATCGATTGTTCGCGCTCGTTGGATGAAAATAAATCCGAGCGCGTGAGCGCCACGCGCTGGCGTTTCATCAAGACCTGCCGAACGGCAGTGACAGGCGCGGAAGACCAGCCGAAACGAACATCAATGTCCCACTCGTCGTGTTCCCACCCGTCTTCTCGCCACCAATCTCCCGAAGTGCGCCACGGGCCCGACGCCGCCACTACTTCGCCGCGCACGCCGTTGAACGAAACTCGCGCCAGCCGCCCCTCGCGCATTTCCACCCTCGCCGGCAAAGAAGGCCTGTAAACGCGAAAAGACATTCGAGTGCTATGAGCAGCTGTAAACGATTTGTGTTCTGCACCCGACACCACGTAGCGCAGTGCAGCGCCCACTTTTTGAGTTGCAGCCCGCATTTTGGAAGCAGCTTCGTCCGCGCTCTGCCGCATCACAAATCGCCGCATCTGAAACACATCCCGCCGGTGCGTATCCGCCAATTCGGGCGCGCCAACGTTTTCTTCGCCCACCAGATTCGCAAGCCGCGCAATCGTCAGCTCGAGCTTTTCCGGATCGGGCGAACTCGGCAAAAACAATCCACCCTGCGCGAATCGCGATCGCGCCGGTTCGGCAGCCATGAATATTTTCAGCACGGCCGTCTGCGGCGGCTCTGCCTGCAATCGCAAGCGAAGCAATTTCAGCAGCATCTTTGAATTTCGCGACGGCAGCGGCAAGGTCAGAAGCTTCTCGTACATCGGTAAGGCAGCTTTCCGCGGAGCGCTGTCATTGAGCGAGCGCACATTATTTTCTGACACTGGCTCCAGCTCGAATCGCACCAGAATCGTTGCTGCCGCCAGCGATCTCGCCGCCAGCCGCGAGCACAATTGGTCAAGCAGCCTTCCAAGCAAAAACGACAAAGGCTCCAACTCCGGCACCGCATCCTCAAGCTCCATCTCCTCTTCGAAATGAACATCTGGCTCCGCCAGCACCATCGCACGCGAACTCGCACCGCGCGCGAATTCATGCAGCCAAACTCCCTCATGCCCCAGCCGCTCCGAAAGCTCAAGCACAGGCAACGCCGCAAGCTCCCCGCACGTGCGCACACCCCAGCTGGCAAGCGTTTCAAGAGTCTCCGCGGCAGGTGAAAGAACGTGAACCGGCAAGCCGCCAAGCGCCTTCGCTTCCTCGCCCGTAGGAATCAAAATCACTCCCGTAAGGCCACGCGCCGCATGGATCGCTGTTTCAAGATTTGACGAGATCGTCACCCGCGCCGCCAATCCCAGCAGCGACGCGCGTTCAATTAATTGCTCGGCAATAATCTCCTCGCTTCCCAGCAAGGAAGCGAGCCCCGCAAGATCCAGCACAATCGTGTCCGCAGCCGTATCTTCCACACGCGGCGAAACCGACCACCC
This sequence comes from Candidatus Acidiferrales bacterium, assembly GCA_035262725.1. Classification (GTDB taxonomy): domain Bacteria; phylum Acidobacteriota; class Terriglobia; order Acidiferrales; family UBA7541; genus Palsa-295. The sequence goes on from DATFSH010000107.1 coordinate 14,022, forward strand.
CAGATCCATCAGCGCCGCATGCGCCGTTTTTTCCAGCGTCGGCGATCGCAGCCGCGCCTGCACCGCGCAAAAATCCTCGGCCTGCGATTCCGTCATCCCCAGTTCAATTCCAGCTCGCAAAGCCGCGTCATTCATAGCCACCACCTTGCGCAGCGGCGGCGTGCCCTCAAGAAGCGCAATCGCGCAACCACGCAACCCAGGCTCCGCACGCACCACCGCCTGCACCATAAAATCCGCAACGTAAATCGCAGCAAATCCCATATAGAGTGCGGCTCGTCCTGAGCGAAGCCAAAGCTTGTCCTGAGCAGTGCTTCTGTCTTCGTCTTTGCTTCTGACTTTGCCTCTGTACCGCCGTGCCTCTGTGACACCACGCCTCTCTGCTCCTGCCTTTGCATTTCATTTGAAATTTGAAATTTCAAATGTGGAATCGCCTTCGCCTCCCTCAGCCGTAACCTCTCTCCCATCCACCGGCTGCACACTCGATCTCACCACCTCCGCCCGCACTCCCGCTCCTTCCAGCAAACATGCCGAAGAATTCGCAGCACAAAAATCTCCCGCTCGATTCTCGCTCGCCGTCCCCACCCACCGCGCCCCCTCAAATCCCACCCGCAACACCAGTGACGCGCACGTCTTCGCATTCGGCTCCTGCTCGAGCAGCATCAGGATCGTCGGCGTATCCTCTACAGCCCGCCGGAACCGAAACCACGCATTCAACGGAACGTGCCGCACCGTCGCCGGCAAAATGTCGCTCAGGTCCACCGCAATCATCCCGAATCCGCCGCTCTGCAAAAGCAAATCTGTCGATCGCAACGCCTGCTCGATATTCCGGCAGCGCACCCAAAGCAGCCGTTTCAACTCCACTCCAGCGGCAGCCGCCGCATGAGGATCGAAAGCGTCGCGTCCATCAACAAGCGCGCACACCTCCGCTTGCGCCGTTCGCGAAGCCAGCGCCGAAACCAGCAAACTCGTTCGCCCGGAGCAGGGAGACCCGCAAATTTCCGTCACTCCGCCGCGCGGCAATCCTCCCGTAAGCGCATCAATTTCCGGGATGCCCGCTGATACCATCTCCACAAGTTTCCGGTCGCGATACGAGAAGGGCGCAGTTACGCGCCCGGCCAGCGCCGTCTCCACCTGCAATCGCAAAGCAGCAAGATTTCCAGACATGACAACCACCGGCGAGGAGAAAAGTTCAGTAGGGGCATGGCGTGTCGATCCCGGATGGGGTTCCGGGGCCTTGCTCGGCATCGATGTTTGGCACCACTGTGCCCTTAAGTAGTATTTTCGCTTTTTCTTCGCCTAATCAAATTCTCTCTCCGGCACCCGCCCTTGTCAAGCCCCTGTAGCGCCGGTTGGCCCAGACGCACGAAGGGCATCCTGCCTGGCTCTCTTGACTTGCCTTTGTACCGCTGGCTCGTCCTGAGGTACGAAGGGCCTCCGGCCGGCGTTTTTGTAGCCGCCGTGAAAAAAAAATCGATGCGCGAGCGCATTACCGAGACCAGAGCGAAGCGAGGACCGAGCTTTTCGCATCCGCCATCCGCCGCGCAAGCCCTACCGCAACTTCCCGATTCCTTACCTTCCCCCAGCGCATTACGCTTCCCCATGGCCAAACGCACAGCCACTCAACCCGCACTCGCGCTATTTCCGCGCAACGCCTCCATCGAAGAGCTTCAAAAAGAAGCCGCCCACTGCAAAACCTGTGATCTATGGAAGAACGCCACGCAAACAGTCTTCGGCGAAGGCGCCGGTGCAAAACCAAAAGTAATTTTCGTAGGTGAACAGCCGGGCGATCAGGAAGACATCGAAGGCAAGCCCTTCGTCGGACCAGCAGGAAAACTTCTCGATAGCGCGTTACTCGAAGCAGGTATCGACAGAAAGAAAGTCTACGTCACCAACGTCGTGAAGCACTTCAAATGGGAACCACGTGGCAAACGCCGCATCCACAAAAAACCAAACGCCACCGAAATCGCCGCGTGCCGCCCCTGGCTCGACGCCGAAATCGCAGCCATCCGCCCCAACGTAATCGTCTGCCTCGGTGCCACAGCCGCCCAATCCCTGCTTGGCCGCGATCTCCGCGTCACCCTGCACCGCGGCGAATTCCTCAAATCCGATCTAGCCCCGCACGTGATGGCCACAGTCCACCCATCTTCCATCCTGCGCGCCCCAGACGATGCCACGCGCCACCAAGAAATGAAGCTCTTCATAGCCGACCTGAAAAAAGTAGCCCCCCCCACGTCTAAAGTTGCGTTTCAGTAGCGTAGGCTTCCGCCTGCGCTCCAACCAACCAGCTGCACCAGTTCGCGACGCAAAGAAAACTCCGGCGGCGTTGGTTTCGCCGCAGACCATTGCCTCCTCCTGTCTGTGCGCCTTTGCCACGCTCATCCTTCCGATCTTGGCAGCTGCACGATCTTTTGCCATTTGCCCCTCGCTCCGCTTTTCTCCGAAGCAAAGGCAGTTCCCGCGATATGATACCGGCGCTGGCACCACTCAAATGACCACACCACATCCCGTTCACCTGCTCGGTCCGCTCTTCACGACCGGCGACATGCGCGAGATCTTTTCCGATCATCGTCGCCTGCAAGCCATGCTGAATTTCGAGGCCGCGCTGGCACGAGCGCTGGCTCGCGAAGGCATCGCGTCCAAGGAAGCCGCTGCAGCGATTGAATCGCAATGCGATGCGAATCTCTTTTCGATTGAGACGCTGGCTCGCGAAGGCGCGCTTGCCGGGAACATGGCGATCCCGATGATCAAGCAGCTCGCCTCACTCGTCGCCAGGAATCACGAGAAGGCTTCCGCCTTCGTCCACTATGGCGCTACCAGTCAGGACGCGATCGACACCGGTCTCGTGCTGCAGTTGCGAGAAGCTCTCGAGGAAATCGGCAACGGACTCTCCCGAATTTCCCGTGCGCTGGTAAAGCTCGTGGAAGCCCACGAGTCCACTTTCCTCGCTGGCCGCACTTGGCTGCAACATGCCCCGCCCGTCACCCTTGGACTCAAAGCCGCCGGTTGGCTTTCTGCGATCGAGCGGCATCACGCTCGCCTCAACCAAACGCAAGAAGATGCACTCGTAATTCAATTCGGAGGCGCCGTGGGCACGCTCGCGGCGCTCGGCGATCGAGGGCCGGCGGTCGCTTCCGCCCTGGCCGATGATCTGAAGCTTGGTTTGCCGGATTTGCCCTGGCACACGCAACGTGACCGGTTCGCGGAAGTGGCAACCTCGCTAGGTCTATTGGTCGGGACGCTCGGAAAGATCGCGCGCGATATTTCACTGATGGCGCAAACCGAAGTCGCGGAAGTGGCTGAGCCCGCAGCGCCCGGCAAGGGCGGTTCCTCGACGATGCCGCACAAACAGAATCCAGTCGGCTGCGCGGTGATTTTATCCGCGGCGATTCGAGTCCCAGCTCTTGTTTGCACGATGCTGGCCAGCATGGTGCAGGAGCACGAGCGAGGCTTGGGTGGTTGGCACGCCGAATGGGAAACACTTCCGGAAATCTGCATGCTCGCGGGAGGAGCGGTCGCGCAGGCGGCCGCAGTGCTTGGCGGGTTGGAGATTCGCGAAGATCGCATGTCAGAAAATATCGAAGTGACGCGCGGCTTGATTTTTTCCGAAGCTGTAGCGATGGCTCTGCGAAGCAAGCTGGGTCGCTCGCAATCGCATCAATTGTTGGAGGAAGCGAGCCGGCGCGCTGTCGAGAAAAATCAATCATTGCAAGATGTGCTTCTGAGCGACGCCAAAGTTCGCGAGCACCTTTCCACCGAAGAAATCGCACGTTTGATGGACCCCGGAAATTACATCGGCTCGGCCAGAGAAATGACCAGGAAAGTCCTATCCAGCCTGGATCGAAAACTCTAATGCGGCAACTCGGAGAACTCTAAGCATGCCTTTTGCGGAATCGAACGGCGTGCGGTTGAACTATCGCTTCGACGGCCCTGACGACGCGCCCGTGCTCGCTCTCTCGAATTCACTGGGCACCAATTTGTCCATGTGGGAGCCGCAGATCCCGGCGCTGGCAGCTCAGTTTCGCGTCTTGCGCTGCGACACGCGCGGCCACGGCCAGTCGTCTGTGACCGTCGGACCCTACAACATGTCTCAACTGGGGCGCGATGTCATCGGATTGCTCGACGCGGTGGGAATCGAGCGCGCGCATTTTTGCGGGCTTTCGATGGGCGGCGTGATCGGCATGTGGCTCGGCGTGTACGCTGCCGACCGAATCAACCGACTCGTGCTGTGCAATACTGCTGCGAAAATTGGCGCAGCGGACACTTGGAACGCGCGGATCGAAATGGTGCGGACGCAAGGCATGGGCCCGGTTGCTGAAACACAGGCGCAGCGCTGGTTCACTCCCGCCTTCATCGCCAGGGCGCCGGATGTCATTGCTTCCACGCGCCAGATGATCGCAAGCACTTCTCCGGAAGGCTACGCCGCGAATTGCGGCGCCATCCGCGACGCGGATCAGCGCGAAACGATTTCGCGCATTCAAGCTAGCACTCTGGTGATCGCAGGATTGTACGACCCTGTGATTCCAGCGGCGGATGTGCGTTACCTCGCGGACACGATTCCGGGCGCAAAACTGGTGGAACTGGATTCGTCGCATCTCTCGAACCTGGAGGCTGCGGATGAATTCACGAAAGCGTTGCTTAATTTTTTGACCCAGCCGGAGGGGAACTGATGCCCGGGAAAAATAGGAGTGATAGCGAACGGCACCTAGCTGGAATGAAGGTCCGGCGTGCCGTGCTCGGAGATGCGCACGTCGATAAAGCGGAGAAGAGCAAAAACGCATTTACGGAGCCCTTCCAGGATTTCATCACACGCTATGCCTGGGGAGAAATCTGGTCGCGGCCTGGCCTTCCGCGAAATACGCGCAGCCTGATAACCCTCGCGATGATGGTCGCCCTCAATCGCAGCGATGAATTCCGGATGCATGTTCGGGCCGCGCTCAATAACAAGGTGACGCGCGATGAAATTCGAGAACTGCTGCTGCAGAGCGCAATCTACTGCGGTGTGCCGGCAGCCAATGCAGCCTTTCACATCGCGCAAGGAGTGTTCGCCGAAATAGACGGAAAAAATGAATCCCTGCTTCCCAATGCCGACTGAAAGATTTTCGGGTGTGGACTGACCGATGAATCTATCCACCTGGAAAGAAGTGGCGATGTCGGCCGGCCTGTTTTGGGCATCTTGTTGTGCCTGGAAATTGGTTTCCGGATTGGCCTGGCGAGCTCGAAAAGGAACAACGAGCTAGCATATGAAGGGACGGGGACCATCGACGCGGCGGTGTTCGCGCTGCTTGGGCTTCTTCTCGGGTTCAGTTTTGCGGGGGCGATGTCGCGCTTTGACGCTCGCCGCCAGCTGATCGTCAATGAGGCCAACACGATCGGCACGGCTTATCTTCGCGTCGACTTGCTTCCCGCTGCCGAGCAGCCGGAAGTCCGCGCGCTTTTTCGTGAGTATCTCGACGCGCGGCTTCGCGCTTTTGAGATTCTTAAAGATTGAAGTGAGGCCCGGCAGGAATTCGCGCGCGCCGGCGAGATTCAGCAGGGGATCTGGTCGCGCTCTCTGGCCGTAAGCAAGAATGACTCGACGCAAAATTCAACACGGCTCCTGATGCCCGCGATTAACGACATGATTGACGTCAGGACCGGGCGAATGAGCGCCTCTGGCAGCCGTCTGCCGGCGCTGATTTTTCTGCTGTTCGTGAGCGTGGCGCTTCTGAGCGGGCTATTGCCGGCTATGCGATGGCAAAAAGAAAAAGCCGCAGCTGGTTGCACATGATTCTGTACGGGACAGTGATTCCGATCACGATCTACGCCGTGCTGGATCTTGAGGATCCGCGGCCCGGACTCATCCGCGTGGACGGCGCCGATAAAGCGCTGATTCAATTGCGCGATTCGATTCGCTAGCAAATCGCAATCACGTCGGGACGTGCGGGCAGCTGCCAGTGCCGCCAGACGCTGATTAGGCGAATCAAAAAGCAGGAGACGCCTCCCAAGAGCGCCGAGGGCGCATCGCCCATTCGCCATCTTCGGGCGACGATCATCACAGTCGAACCGATCAGCGCGGCGGTAGCGTAGACATCGGCGCGCAACACATTCGGCACCCGCGCCAGGAAAATATCGCGAATCGTCCCGCCGCCAACCGCCGTGATGGCGCCCAGCAAAGCCGCAATGAAAGGATGCATTTTGTACTTCAGCGCCTTCTCGGTGCCCGCGACCGCGAACAGAGCGAGCGCCCCGGCGTCCAGGACGATGAGAGGTTCGGTGGGAGGATTCTCGAAAAGCTGATGCAGGGAAAAAACGATTGCAGCGCCCGCGAACGCTACGGTGGGGTAGCGCCAGTCGCGCAAAGACTGAGGCGGCACCGCGCCGATCAGCAGGTCGCGGATGATTCCTCCGGCCAGCGCTGTGGAAAACGCAAGGACCATCAGCCCTAGTAAATCGAGGTCGCCGGTGACGGCGGCCGTCGCGCCTTCGATCGCGAAAAGAAAAGTGCCGGCAATGTCGGCGACCGACAAAAGCCGATCGTGGCGGATGAGCGCAAGCTGCGTTTCATTGTTCACTTGGGCCATTTGCTTTGTGCGAACCGTACGGAATCCTTGCGCTGCGCTGAGTTTCGATTCAGGGCCGATTGTCGGATAAACGGGCAATCACTTCAGGAGGCAGCGGGCGGGATTTCATGCGCTTGGGATCTTGCGGGTCGAGACCGGCCCAGACGCGGGTCTCGACGCCTTCTACGGCCAGAACCTGGTCTTTGAAATATTGATGGCGAAGCACAAAACTGCTGCGCCGGAATTCCATCACGGTTGATTCGGCGCGCAGTTCGTCGCCAAACGTGGACGGCACGATGAACCGGGCCTTTACGTCGACGAGCGGAACGCCCAGGACGCCGTGCGAACGGAACAGATTTTGAATCGGCAGGCCCGCGGCGAGGAACAGAGCGGTAGTGCAACCGTCAAACCACTCGAGATACCGCGGGTAAAAAACGATTCCGGCAGGGTCACAATCGCCCCACTCGATGAGAATCCGTTTGTGGCTGACGAGCATGCCGAGGCACTCCTTCGAATCGGATCGAATAATTGCGGAGTGAGGCTACCGGAGATTGTCGAGAAGGGTCAAGCAGAAGCAAGAATTCACATCTTAGTAGACCCGGCGGCGGTTCGCGGTATCAGATCTTTTTAACATCCTTCTTAAACATCGAGGCCGATAGATCGCATAAGCTCCAAAGCGTTGCTGGTTTGCACGACTCCCACAGTCAAATGTAGTCGAAACGCAGTTTCCCGTTCACCAGGCGATGTTCGAAATGAAAGTTCGCGGCGCCTGGTCCCAACGAGTCGGCAATTTCCGCGAGCGCCAGATCGTGTGTGGTTATCAACCCAATCGCACCGTGCTGGAACAAGTTGCGCGCAATGGCCTTCGCGCCAATCTGGCGATCGTGTGAATTCGTTCCTTGAAGCAACTCGTCAAGGAGGTACAGGATCGGGGGCGGCCGGCGCGTCAGGTCGACAATCAATTTCAGGCGGGCGATCTCACGGAAAACGAGGCGGCAGTGCACGCCAGGTTCCTCGGAGAGGTTTTGTATGTCGGGGAATGAGGCTACCGGCGATTATTTGGAAGCGACAAGCGGAAGCGGAGAAGAATGAATTTTGTGGGCGCGCCGGAGCGCTCGCGGTATTAAAATAGCGGTGTGCAAAAACTGCGCACGCAGGTGGGAATTGTCGGGGCCGGGCCTGCCGGATTGATGCTTTCGCATCTTCTGCATCTGCAGGGAATCGAATCCATCGTCATCGAAAATCGCAGCCAACAGTATGTGGAAGAGCGGGTGCGCGCGGGAGTGCTGGAGCAGGGGACTGTGGATCTGATGGTTGAGACCGGCGCCGGCGAGCGGCTGAAGAAGGAAGGGCTCGTCCATTACGGAGTGAACCTGCGATTCGCGCGGAGGACGCACCGGATCGATTTTGCGCAATTGACCGGCGGGAAGGCAATCACGATTTACGCGCAGCACGAGGTAATCAAGGACCTCAATAAGGCGCGGCGCGAAGCCGGGGGCCAGATCCTTTACGAAGTGGAAGAAGTGAGCGTCCACGATTTTGCAGATGCGGGTTCAGCGACGAAACCGCGCATTCGATATCGCAGCCACGGGGAAACGTACGAACTGAGTTGCGATTTCATTGCGGGTTGTGACGGATTTCACGGAATCTGCCGGCCGAGCGTGCCGAACGGCGTGCTTAGATTGTTCGATCGCACCTACCCGTTCGGATGGCTCGGGATCTTAGTGGACGCAGCGCCATCGTGCGATGAACTGATTTACAGCTACCACGAGCGAGGTTTCGCGCTGCTCAGCATGCGGTCGCCGCAAGTGAGCAGGCTGTACTTGCAATGCTCGCCAGACGAGGACATTAACAAATGGCCGGACGAGAAAATCTGGGAGGAACTGCACCGGCGCCTCGCAACGGATAACGGGTGGAAGCTGACGGAAGGGCCGATCACGCAGAAGGGCGTGACGGGGATGCGCAGCTTTGTTGTGGAACCTATGCAATGTGGAAAGATGTTCCTGGCGGGCGATGCGGCGCACATCGTTCCGCCGACTGGCGCGAAGGGATTGAATTTGGCGGTGGCAGATGTTCGCGTGCTGGCTCGGGCGCTGGAGGAATTTTACAAATCGGGCGGGCGGCGGCGTCTCGACGAATATTCGGCGACGTGCCTGCGGCGGGTCTGGAAGGTGCAGAGATTTTCGTGGTGGATGACGGCGATGCTGCACTTGTTCGATACTGACAATGAATTCGATCAACGACGCCAACTCGCTGAACTCGATTACGTGACTAGCTCGCAAGCTGCGTCGCAGTCGCTGGCTGAGAACTATGTTGGTTTGGCGATGGATTTCTGACGTTGTTTTGTTCTTTTGACTCGCCCGCAGACGTAGGAAAAGGACAAGCGATCCTATTTTCTGAGAATCGCCCCGGCAAGCCGGGGAATTATGAAAGCGGCGGCAGGCCGCCGCACTCAAAAATGGGCGGTACCTAACAAAAAGTGGAGGTTGGGGAACATTGCCGCTGAATCGGTCTGAGAAAATCTTCTGGATCGGCCTGAGTTCGTTGCTTGTGGTGATTTGCGCCTTATTTCTTGCAGCGCCTGGCTGGACGTACCATCCGACGCCGCGTCCCCAATCAGATATGGGACACATGTCCCATATGTCTGGCATGGGAGATATGGCAGACATGCCAGGCATGCAGGATGCGGCGGCGATGGAGGAGACGCCCGCCCAAAAGGCCAAGCATCTTGCGGACAAACGTGAGAGCGAATTCAATCATCATCTTGCCGGGGTGCTGGTGATTCTGGCGGCGCTCTTTTTCCTGGGGCAGCCGGCGCTGAGCAAGCGGTGGCCCGCAGCGCGCTATGCATGGCCGATGTGTTTTTTGATTGCGGGGGTGTTTCTTCTTGTGTTCAGTGATACGGAAATCTGGCCATTCGGAAACCAGAGTTTTATTTACGCGATGATGCACAATCCCGAGGATGTGCAACATAAGACATTTGCGCTCATCTTGCTGGTGATGGGCGTGGTGGAAATGTTGCGGGCGAGCGAACGACTCAAGGCGGCGTGGAGCGCATGGGTGTTCCCGGTGGTGGCGTTGGGGGGATGCGTTCTGCTGCTATTCCATCATCATGGCGGGATGCACGGCCCGGATGCGATGAAGACGATGGTAAGCGTCCAGCATCAACACGCACATTTCGCGGAGGCCGGAGCGGGAGCAGCGGTGGCGAAAGCCCTGGCGGAATCGAATGCGAAATGGTACGAGCTTTTCAGCAAGGTGTGGCCGCTATTCATGATCGTTCTTGGCGTGATGCTGGTGATGTATACGGAATAGCGCCTTCAACTAGCGCTTTGGCTTGTGGGCCTCCGCGGGAAATTGCTTTTTGTAGGTCGCGAGCGCGTTTTTGATAATCGGATAGGCCTTGGAGGGCGGCATGATCTCGTCTACATCCACTTCTTTACCTTCCAGCTGTTTGTAATCCTGGAAAAATCGTCGAATGAAGGCCAACCGGTGCGGCGGCAGCTCGCCTGCTTCGTGATATCCGTTGAATTCGGGATCTTTGGTGGTGACGGCGATTATTTTGTGATCGGGATCGCCCGAATCGATCATGGTCATGAGGCCAATCACCCTGGCGTGCATGATCGTGAGGGGCACCACGGATTGCTGGCAGAGCACCAGAACATCGAGGGGATCGTGATCTTCGGCGAGCGTTTGAGGAATGAAGCCGTAGTTCGCGGGTTAAAAAACGGCGGAGTAAAGAACACGGTCCATGCGGATCATTCCACTGGCCTTGTCGAGCTCATACTTGACGTTGGAGTGCAGCGGGATTTCGATGACGGCGTCGAATTCGTAAGGGACCTTGTCGCCGGGACTCAGATCATGCCAGGGATGAGTCATGGAAGCCTCTCGGGGCGCGCTGAAATCGCAGGACAATTGTACTACGCCAGGATGCTCTGGAGCCGGAGCCCGGTGCTGCATTGGAAGCGTGGGCGATGGGCTGGTTCGTAAACACAACCTTGCCGCCGCTACGTGCGAAAATGTGCGCTGTTTTTGGGTCAATACCTTTCAGGGCGTCTTCCACGAATGAGTCTTCGGTGAACAGATAGACGCGGTTGGGTCCATTCCACAGCTGTTCGAAAGAATTCTGGTCTTCGAAGACATGCGGAATATCGGGAAAGAGCGACCCGAACCAAAGATCGGCACGCCGCCCGTCAATGATGTGGACTCGTTCGCCCGTGTAGAAAGTGATGGAGGCGCCGCTTTCGTAGTTGCGGTAGAAGACGATCGTTTGACCGGGTTGAAAATCCTTGCGAATCGCGAGCGCCAGGCTCTTCGATGAGATTTCGGGCGAGAAAATCACGAAGCCCTGGTAGACACACAGAAGAATGGCGACCATCATCGCGGCGAGGGAGAGATTGGCCTTGAGTGCGAAGCCGCGCCTGCGGAAAAACCAATTGAGCCCGGTTCCCAGCAACATTGCGGAGCCGAATTCCCAGAGCGGCGCTCGAAACATGCCGAGCCCTTCGACGGTGAGGTCCTGCATGTGGCCAAGCGAGAGTTTGTAGTGTCCTGGATGCGCGGTGAGAACGTCGCCGATATCGGTGCCAGCGGGAAACGGATGAGATTGGGCGAAGATGCTCATGCAGACGACAAAAACCAGGCAACCCAGGGCGAGAAGGACTCCCGAGGCGATTCTGCCGGACCGGCGTTCGCGGCTATCGGCTGGCGAATTATTCTCGCGCTGAAGCCAGCCGGCCGTGAGCAGTGCGAGGGCCGGAACCGCGGGGAGCGAATAGTATTCCTGCCGGCTGGAGAAGCTGAAGAAGCCGACGATCATCGCGGTCCAGATGCCGAGAAGCAGATTGGCGCGGCCGCGTGCGTCCAGGCGATCCCGCCAGGCGCGGAAACTGAGAGGAATTTCCTTCAGGGCTGAAAAGAAGAATGCGCACCAGGGAAGAACCCAGAGGAGAAGCAAGCCGTAAAAGAGCAGCAGTGGGACTTTGCCGTAATCGTGCGGAATGCGCTTATTGAGGAAGCGCATAAACTGTTCGTTGATGAAGTAGGACCACAGAAAACCT
>DATFSH010000108.1:0-43482 GCA_035262725.1 Candidatus Acidiferrales bacterium
GCGGCGTCAATGGTGCCGGGGTCCATGAGCGGCTCGTCTCCCTGGATGTTTACGTAGATTTCGGCTTCCAGGTGAGCGGCGATTTCGGCCACTCGATCCGTACCAGTACGGTGGTCGCGCCGGGTTAGGATTGCCTCGCCGCCAAACTCCTCAACCGCCTGCTTGATGCGTTCATCGTCCGTGGCAACCATTACACGCGCCACATGCGAAGCTTGCCGGGCTCGCTCAACCACATGCTGGATCATTGATCGCCCGGCAATGCGCGTCAAAGGCTTGCCCGGCAGGCGGGTAGAGGCGTACCGGGCTGGAATTATGGCGAAAACCTTCACGTTCGAACCGGTATTCTGGGTGGCCATCACAACCGTCAACCCTTTCGTCTGAAACTAAGTCTAACACTATGCGATGGGATGCGCGGCAGCCACAAGCGGCAGGCAGAAAGGGGCGTTGAGGGAGACTCCCGGCTGAGAAAACGTATTTCGCCGCTTGTTTTCGCAAACGATAATGATACAATTTGCCAGCAGCATAGGCCATTCGGGGGCACCTTGAAATACCGCGCTACGCAGCCCGGTGCAAGATGGGGGCTCTCAGCGGTTTGTGCGGTAGGAATTCTTCTCGCGGCTCCCTTCTTCGCCACACCCACCTGGGCCCAGAACGAAGCGCCCGGTCCGGTTAAGCCCGCCAGTTCCGAAAAGCCCGGCAAGAAACTCAAAACTGAAACGGAAATGACTTTGGTCAACGTGACCATCACGGACCCGTACGGCCGCTTGGTCACCGGGCTGGAGCAGGACGCCTTCCGCATCTTCGAGGACAACACGGAGCAGGAGATTGTGCGGTTCTCGAGCGAGGATGTGCCGATATCCATCGGCGTGATTTTCGATATGAGCGGCAGCATGACCGACAAGATTGATAAGTCGCGGCTGGCCGCGGTGCAATTCTTCCGCACCGCAAATCCGCAGGATGAATTTTTCCTTGTCGATTTTAACGACCGCGCAGAACTGGTGAGTTCGTTCACGGGAAGCGTGGAAGAACTGCAAAACCGGCTGATGTTCACCGCGGCAAAAGGCGAGACGGCGCTCTTCGATGGAATTTATCTTGGTCTGAGCCAGATGAAAGGAGCACACAACACAAAGAAGGCGTTGCTCATCATATCCGACGGGGGCGATAATCACAGCAGGTACACGCTGAACGACGTTCGCAACTTCATAAAAGAAGCGGACGTGCAAATTTTCGCCATTGGGCTTTATGATCCCAACGGCGGCCGCACGCCGGAAGAAGCAGGCGGCCCTTCCTTGTTAAGCGATTTGACGGCCATGACAGGTGGCCGGACGTTTGTGGTGAATCAGATTGCGGATTTGCCGGACATTGCCTCAAAAATCAGCATGGAGTTGCGCAACCAATATGTCCTGGGATACAGACCGAGCGATCATGCGCATGACGGCCGATGGCGCAAGATCAAGGTCAAGCTGCACCCGCCAAAGGGACTTCCTCCCCTCACCGTATATTCGAAGACGGGCTATTTTGCCCCCGGCCACTAGGAATAATCGCTTTGCAATCTTCTTTCTCGCGCTCCTGAGTTTTTGCCTGGTGGCGCCGCGGGTTCGCGCGCAGGGAGCAATTCCCGGCCCGCCGCCTCCGCAAAACCCCGGACAGCAGAAGGGCGTCATCAAAGCCAACGTCGACTTAGTTGTGTTGCATGCGACTGTGGATGACGAGAAGGGGCAATTCGTCGGGGATCTGAAGCAGGACAATTTTCGCGTGTTCGAGGATAAGGTGGAACAGAAGATTTCACTCTTTTCCCGCGAAGATATTCCCGTGACCATGGGGCTGGTGATCGACAACAGCGGCAGCATGCGCGAAAAGCGAGCGCAGGTGAATGAAGCCGCGCTCACCTTCGTGAAGACGAGCAATCCACGAGACGAAGCATTCGTCGTAAATTTTAACGACGAGTATTATCTCGACTTGAATGAAGATTTCACGAACGATCAGAAGGAATTGAATGAAGCGCTCTCGCGCATCGACTCGCGCGGAAGCACCGCTCTTTATGACGCGATCATCGGATCGCTCGATCACCTTAAGAAAGGTCACAAGGACAAGCGCGTGTTGCTCGTAATCACCGATGGCGACGATGATGCGAGCCGCAAGCCTTTCGAATACACGATCAAAGTGGCGCAGCAATCGGATGCGGCGATTTACGCGATCGGCGTCTTCAGCGAGGACGATCGCAAGCACAGCAAGAGCATGGTGCGGCACTCAAAAAAAACCTTGACGGAGCTCGCAACGGCGACCGGCGGGCTGGCCTATTTCCCTGACAACCTCGAACAGGTGCAGGCGATCTGCGCGCAAGTGGCGCGCGACATTCGCAATCAGTATGAGCTGGGTTACTATCCGAGTAATTCCGCGAAGGACGGCACATTCCGCACGGTGCAGGTCCAGGTGGTGTCGCCAAAAGGACACGGAAAATTAGCGGTCAGGACACGGGCCGGCTATTACGCACAGAAGGCTTCGCAAGGCCAGTAAGAGCTCAGCAGGAAACAACGGCGAAGCGTCTCTTCGTCCGCTTATCTCGAAAGCAATTCAAGGAAACTGGTGCCGTGGGGGATTTCTCCGCCGAAATTTTCGACGACCGTTTGTCCCATGTCCGCGAGCGTTGAGCGCGTGCCCAGTTTCCGCCCGTATGCGGAGCGCGGAGAGTAAGCGAGGATCGGGACGTACTCGCGAGAGTGATCCGTCGTGGGATTGACGGGATCGGGATCGCATCCATGGTCCGCCGTGATGATTAGCAAGTCCGAAGAGACCAGATGTTCGAGGAATGGGCCGAGCTGTTCGTCGAATTGTTCTAGCGACCGCGCGAAACCCTCGACATCTTTGCGATGGCCGTAGAGCATGTCGAAATCGACCAGATTCGCGAAGATCAATCCTTTGGGGCGCTGGGCGATCGCTTCGGTGAGCTTTGACATACCATCCGAATTATTCCTCGTGGTGACGTAGTCATCTACGCCGCGACCGTTATAGATGTCGTGAATTTTGCCTACGCCGAATACCGGAGTGGCGCTCTCTGCGAGCACGTCGAGAAGCATTGGCTTGGGCGGCTCAACGGCGTAGTCGTGACGGCGCTCGGTGCGCTGAAAATTACTGGGCGGACCGGCGAACGGGCGCGCGATCACACGACCGACGCGGTTGGGACCGTCCAGAATCTTCCGCCCGATCTCGCACATGCGGTAGAGCTCTTCGATGGGAATTACATCTTCATGCGCGGCGACCTGAAAAACGCTGTCGCCAGACGTGTAGACAATCGGGAACCCGGTCGTGACGTGCTCGACGCCCAACTCCTTGATGATTTCCGTTCCTGAGGCGGGCTTGTTGCCGAGCGTGCGGCGGCCGATCTGGCGCTCGAATTCCGAAATGATGTACTTGGGAAATCCACTGGGATAGACCGGGAAAGCCTGGTCGAGCCAAACGCCCGCCATTTCCCAATGTCCGGTAGTGGTATCCTTTCCCGGTGATTTCGTCGCGCCCTTTCCGTAACTGGCGGCGGGATGTTCGGGCGGTGTGATGGCTTCGAGCGGAGCAATATTGCCGATGCCGAGCCGCTGAAGATTTGGAATCCGCAGCGCGCGGGAGCGAGCGATGTGACCGAGAGTGTCGCGGCCGACGTCTCCATAGTCCTTGGCGTCCGGCAATTCGCCGATGCCGACGCTGTCCAGCACGATCCAGATGATGCGGGCAAATCTTGGACTTCCGGATGTCATCGTGGCCCCGCATAAGAACTAACACAGAACCCGCGCAAAATGCGAGGTTTCGGGCTTCTTCCGGCGACGACAGTGGGATTTCGCGCGGTTTGCCGCGCTTGATGGAACGGCGTATAATCGTGTGTTTACTCGCATGCCGAAGAACCCTACAGACAAGGCGGCACTCGCAAAGGCGCTTCAACACCGTGACACCGAGCGATCTCCGGTGCCGGGCGAGGTGGAAGAGATTCGTGTACGCGGGGCGCGCGTCCACAACCTAAAGAATATTGACTTTACGATTCCGCACGGCGCTATCACTGTGGTTACCGGGGTTTCCGGTTCAGGCAAATCGAGCCTGGCGTTTGACACGCTGTATGCCGAAGGCCAGCGCCGGTATATCGAGTCGCTTTCGGCTTACGCGCGGCAGTTTCTCGAGCGCATCGAGAAGCCCGACGTGGACGAGATTACCGGGATCGCGCCGGCCATCTCTATCCGGCAGAAAAACTCGACGCGCAATCCGCGGTCGACGGTGGCGACAGCGACGGAAATCTACGATTACCTGCGCCTGCTCTATGCGCGCGTGGGGCGCACATTCTGCCTGAACTGCGGCGAAGAAGTGCGCAAGGACACGCTCGACGAAATCGCAGCGCGCGTGCTGGCACTGCCTGCGGGTCGGCGCTTTTATGTCTTATACGAACTCAAGATCACACCGGATACTCCACCGAGTACAAAGTCGCGAAAGCAGACGCGTCCCGGAGCAGAAGCAATTCGCCAAACGCTGGTGAATTTGAGGAAACGAGGATTCAACCGCCTGTATCAGAGCGGGCGCGTGTTTGAACTTGCGACGCCGGAAGATTTACTGGATGTGGATTTTACGAAGACGGTGTACGTGCTGGTGGACCGGTTGGTGCTGGGGCCGGAAATTCGTTCGCGGCTGATGGATTCGATTGAGATTTGTTACCGCGAAGGGCGCGGCGAAGCGATTCTCGAATTTGTCTCGGATGCGGCCACGGAGGCGAACAGCGCTGCTTCGTTGACGGCCGGGCCGGAACGTTTGATCTTCAACGAGCGCTTCGATTGCAAAAAGTGCGGCGCAACGTATCAGGAGCCGGAGACGCGGCTTTTCTCCTTCAACAACCCGTATGGAGCCTGCCCGCGCTGCCAGGGTTTCGGCAACACGATCGATTTCGATCTCGATCGCGTGGTGCCGGATAAAAGCAAGTCGCTCGCGGACGGCACAATCGAACCGTGGACGAAGCCGCGTTACCGGCAACTCGCGATGGATATGCGTTCGTACGCGCGCGACAAAGGGATTCCGCTCGACGTGCCTTTTCGCCAGCTGAGCGCCTGGCAACGCGACGCGATTATCGAGGGCGACAAGAAAGCTGATTTTCCGGGCGTGAAGGGATTTTTCGGGTGGCTCGAGCGCAAAAAATACAAATTGCACGTGCGCGTTTTCCTGAGCCGTTATCGCGGTTACGCGCTTTGCCCGGATTGTCGCGGGACGCGGCTGCGCGCCGAAGCCCGCGCGGTGAAAATCGCCGGGCGGTCGATTACCGAAGTCTGTCAAATGACGGTAAAAGAGGCGCGGCCCTTCTTCCAAGCGCTGCAGCTCACCGCCGCCGAATCTACGATTGCCGACAAAGTGCTCGAAGAAATTCAGTTGCGGTTGCAATTCCTGGATGAAGTGGGCCTCGATTACCTCACGCTCGACCGGCTGACTTCGACTCTATCGGGCGGCGAAGCGCAACGCATCCAACTCGCCACATCGCTCGGATCGCACCTGGTGGGCGCGCTGTACGTGCTCGACGAACCGTCGATCGGCTTGCACCCGCGCGATACCGACCGGCTGAATCGGATTTTGCAGGGGTTGCGCGACCTCGGCAATACGCTGGTTGTCGTCGAACACGATCCTGAAACGATTCTCGCTGCCGATCATGTTCTCGATCTGGGGCCCGGTGCGGGAGAACATGGCGGCAAACTGATCTTCGCGGGATCGCGCCAAAAACTGCTGGCCGACCCGGATTCGATTACGGGACGTTACCTGCGCGGCGATCTGAAAATCGCTGTGCCGGCGCGGCGCCGGAAGCCCCAGGGAAGATTCCTGAAGATTACCGGCGCGCACAGCCACAATCTGCACAGCGTGGATGTGATGATTCCTCTCGGCATGCTTGTAGCGGTGACCGGCGTAAGCGGATCGGGAAAATCGACTCTGGTCTATGACGTGCTGTACAAAGCGCTCGAAGCGAAACGCACCGGCGGGAACTACCGCGAATTCTGCGACCGCCTGGAGGGCGACTCGGCGCTGACCGCGACTGAAATGGTGGACCAGTCGCCGATTGGACGAACACCGCGTTCGAACCCGGCCACCTATCTGAAAGCGTTCGACGGCATCCGCGAACTTTTCGCGGCCATGCCGGAAGCAAAAAAGCGCGGTCTCACCGTCGGCCATTTTTCGTTCAACATCCCTGGCGGGCGCTGCGAAGCATGCCAGGGCGATGGAACGGTGATAGTCGAAATGCGATTTTTAGCGGACGTCGAGCTGGTGTGCGAGGAGTGTCGCGGGACACGCTACAAGAGCAGCGTTCTCGACGTGACGTTCAAAGAGAAAAATATTCACCAGGTGCTGCAGATGACGGCGCGCGAGGCGCTCACATTTTTTGCGGCCTACCCGAAAGTGACAATGAAGCTGCGCGTACTGGACGAGGTGGGACTCGGCTATCTGCGGCTGGGGCAATCCGGCACCACGCTTTCCGGTGGCGAGGCGCAACGCTTGAAACTGGCGGCGCATCTCATCCGGCAGGAGAACGCCGGCATTCTGTATATTTTCGACGAGCCGACCACGGGCCTGCACTTCGACGATATTCAGAAATTGCTGACGGGGTTTCGCAAATTGATTGACGGCGGAGCTTCGGTGCTGATTATCGAGCACAATCTGGATGTGATTAAGTCTGCGGATTGGATGATCGACCTCGGGCCGGAAGGCGGAGACGAAGGCGGACACGTGGTGGCGGCGGGAACACCGGAACAAGTGGCGCGCAATTTACAATCGCATACGGGGAAGTTTCTGACGCGCGCCCTGAATGAACGCAACGGCAATGGCGCCAATCACGGAAATTCCGGCACTTCGCCAAAAACGAACGGGTCAGAAACTAATTCTACGGCGCAATGAAGCATCGAGCTGCTGTACGCGACTCTCAATCGGTGCGCTTCGCGCTCCTCGCTTTTTTCAGCTTCGCTTTCTCCTACCCGCCCTGCGCTTCTGCGCAATCTCACACAACCAGAACTCGCATTCACGTTCCGGACAACACTCCTGACCCGGCGCTCACTGCGGCGCGCGCTGCGATGGATCGCAAGGATTACGCCGAAGCGGTGCGGTTATACCAGGAATACCTCGCGAAGAAACCCGATGACGCGGATGCGCATTTCGATTTGGGCAATGCCTATGCGAGTTTGAAACAGGCTGCCGACGCGAAAAGTGAATATGAAAAAGCCATTTCGCTCGACCCGAAGCTCGATGTGGCGTACGTGAACCTCGGAATCACCTTGACGGAAACTGACCCGGCTGCGGCGATCGAACCGCTTCAAAAAGCTGCCGCGCTTCTACCGGATGAGGCTCGTCCGCAATTTCTACTAGGCTGGGCTTACGAGCGGTCCGGGAAAGCGCAGCTCGCGGTGGAACACTATCGAGCCGCGGAGAACCTTGACGAGAAGAATTCCGATATTCACTTTGCGCTGGGGAGAGTGCTTCTCACCTCCAATCAGCCGGCGGAGGCGGAGACCGAATTTCGCGCCGCGATAGCCTCCGACTCTTCCAATGCGCAGGCGCATCTCGGGCTTTCTCAGGCGCTCGCGGCTCAGAAAGAATCCGAGGAAGCCGCCGCGGAACTCAAAACATATCTCGAAGCGCAGCCAAATGATTCCGAAGCCCGCGTGAGCCGCGCCCTCGCGCTGGCCAAGCTCGACAAGAATGAGGATGCGCTTGCCGAACTCGATCGCGCCGCCGGATCGAATCAGGAATCTCTTTCGGCTCTAAGGCTTCGGGGGCAGATTCTGTTTCAGTTGAAACGCTACGACGACGCCATATCGGTGCTGGAGAAAGCGGCCAAGCTCGCCCCGCAGGATGCCGACATTCGCGCACAGATTGGTCACGTCTATCTCGAAAAGCACGCATATCCGAATGCGGCGCGAGAATTGCTTGTCGCGTTCAAAATGAATCCGCAGTCGAATGACGTGCTCGGCGAAGTTGTCGCAGCGGAATACCTCGGCAAGAATTACGAATCGGCCCTGAAGGCGCTCGATCTCTTGGCGCAGCGCGAGGAATTGCCTATGGGTACTGTTTTCATCCGTGCTACTTGTTACGATAAACTGGGGCAGGTGGCTCAAGCGCTCGATTGGTATCAGAAGTTCCTGCAATTAAACAAAGATGAGAACAACGACATGTATTTCGAGGCGACTGCGCGGGTGCGCTTCCTAACTCGCGAGCTGAAAGAGAAGAAGAGATAACCCGTGCTTCGTTTCGCTCCACTTTCGGCGTTGGCGCTGGTTTTCGCGATCGTAGCGGCCTGCCTTGCAGCGCAGGAATATCACACTACTGACCAATGGCGGGCGAAATTTGAGCATGAGACAGATCCGGTTCGCAAAGCGAAGCTGCTGCTCCCGCTGGGGGAATCAGAATTCAAGGATGCGGAAAGCGCGCTGGCAAATGACAAATTTGCTGAGGCCGCAGATATTTTGAAGAAATACCTCGATGAGGCTCAATCGTGCGAAAAAGCGCTTGAAGATAAATTTCCGGATGCCGAAAAACACTCGAACGGTTACAAGCAGCTTCAGATTTCGCTTCGCGGATCGCTCAGGAGGCTGGATGCGATGATCGTCGGACTCAATGGTGACGATCGCAAGCCGTTCGTCGAGATTCGCGGCCAACTCGACGAAATCGATCGCCATCTGATTCATATGTTGTTCCCCAAACAACCGGCAAATGATGGAGTCGGGAAACCGCAGCAATAGGAGGCGCCATGCGGAATACGACCCTCGCGCTCGGATTGCTTGTAGCGTTTCTCGCACCTGCGGTCGCACGTCCGAATGCGCTCCCGGCGGCTCCTCAACAAAGGAAGGACTATCTAAGCGAAGGCGAAGCCGATCAGATTCGCGAAGCCTATGAACCAGCCGAACGCATCACCCTGTATATGAAATTCGCGGAGGATCGCCTGAAAAAATTTCAATACGAACTGAATCGCAAAGTGCAGGATCGCCGCCGCGCCGAAGTGCTGAACAATATGCTGAATGCCTACACCGGCTGCATGGACGATGCCGCTGACCAGATTGCGGTTGGGCAGGAGCGCCAGGCGGACATGCGCGGCGCGCTGAAGCTCATGAAAGCCAAGGGGAATGAGTTTCTCGACACTTTGGAAAAGCTGCAGGAGAAAGGTCAGGAACTTGACACCTACAGGGACACACTGCTCGACGCGATCGATGGCACCAAGGATGCGCTGACGGATGTTGACAACGCGCTGAAGATCGCTGCTCCGCCACCCATCCGGAGAAAACAACCGTGAAGCGTTCAACGGGGCGCTCTCGCCTGGTTCCCGGTGGCGAGCGCATTTTCCAGCGAATCTATACCCGCATCGGCTGCGAAGGCCGGCCGCCGCACTTTGTGGTTGAATACCATCCCTATGCGGATCTCACGCACACAATCCGGTTGCGCGAGGACACTGCATACGTCCGTATTTCTGATTTGCTGCGTGACGCGCCACGCGACGTATTCGAGTCGGCCGCAGGAATACTACTGGGCCGGCTATACCGGCGCCAGCCGCCCGGAGATTTCCTCGCGACGTATCGTAAGTACACTTACGCGCACTCCACACGGCGCAGATTGTTGGTCGTTCGCCAGCGACGCGCCCGGCGCGTCGAACACCAGCCGGCTGGAAGGCATCACGACCTCGGGCCGATGTTTGAGCGTTTGAATGCGCGCTATTTTGAGAATTTACTCGTGAAACCAAGGCTGGGCTGGAGCAATCGCGTGTGGCGGACGCAGCTTGGCTGTTTCGATCCCGCGCTTGAGCAGATTGTAATCAATCGCCAGTTGGACCGGAAGAATGTGCCCGAATACGTCGTGGCGTACGTTCTGTATCACGAAATGCTCCATCTGAAGCATCCCATGCGGTTCGCGCGCTGTCGGCGAGAGTCGCATTCACCGCGGTTTCGCACGGAAGAAAAGAAATTTCAGGATTACGACCGGGCGATGAAGTTTCTGAAGGCTTTTCCATCGTATTAAGCGCTGCAAGCGCTCACGACTCTACTCTTTCGAGAGTTTCTCGATTTTCTTTTGAACTTCCTTCGCGTCGGACGCGCCAGGCAGGACCTGGAGATATTCCTTGTAATATTTCACAGCCGATTGGTTGTCATGTTTTTTCTCGTACGCTTTGCCCAACAACAGCCGCGGCTTCGCGAAGTTGGGGCGCTGCTGGATGGCGTCGAGAAAACGGTCGATCGCGGCGTCCACGTCGCCCTTGTGGAGATAGAACATTCCCACTTCGATGTCCTGCTGGGCCGGTAGCGGATTGTAGGTGGCGGCGGCCTTGGCCTTCTCCGCATCGGATGAAATCGCTGGAGGCTCGGCCGGGGTAGCATCCTTCCCGCCCCTGTCATTCTCTGCGCGCGGTTTTTTTGAACTGGATTCCGTAGGTGCAGGAGGGGTGTCAGAGTCTTGCTGACTTTGCTCTGGCTGTTGCTGGCTCTTTTGATCGCCTTGCTGGTTTTGTTGTTTTTCTTGTTGTTGGGTGTCTTGCTGCTGAGCGGGCAAAGTGCCTGCGCCAATGAAAAGCAGCGAGGCGATAAATGTGAGGCGTATCATGGCGATTCGTATCCGTTAGATTCCGTTTGATATCATGAAAGTTGTCTTCGCCGCCCCTGCAGATTCAATGGCAGTGAACGGCGAATTTGCTCACTTAGTGTAGCGCTTATCAATGGAACTTCGTGAAAAAGTCGCTAACCTTCCCGCACAGCCCGGGGTGTATCTGTTCCAGGACGCGGCGGGCACGATTCTGTACGTGGGCAAGGCGCTGTCACTGCGCGGCCGCGTGCGCTCCTATTTTCTCGACAAGACGATTCAAGATGCCAAGACGGGATCGCTTGTTCGTGAGATTGCCGATCTCGGATACATCGTCGTCGACAACGAGAAGGAAGCGCTGGCGCTCGAAAACAATCTCATCAAGAAATATCAGCCGAAATTCAACGTCCTGCTTCGCGACGACAAGACGTATCCCTACATTCAATACACGGCGTATGAAAAGTATCCGCGCGTTTACGTAACGCGCCGCCTGAAGAAGGATGGGTCGATCTATTTTGGGCCGTATTTTCCAGCCAACCTTGCCTATCGCATGGTCCACCTGATCCACAAACACTTTCTTGTGCCGTCTTGCACGGTGGATCTCACGCGTAGACATCCGCGGCCCTGTCTTCAATATTACATTCACCGCTGCCTCGGCCCTTGCGTGGAAGGATTGGTGACCGACGAGCGCTATATGGGAGCTGCGCGCGACGTTCGGTTGTTCCTCGAAGGGCGCCGCAACGATCTCTCGCGCAGTCTCGAAGGGCGGATGAAGAGCGCGTCCGAGAGCGAGCGTTTCGAGGAAGCCGCCGGGTATCGCGACCTTCTGCGCACGCTCGCGGAAATGGAAGACCGCCAGAAAATCGCAGCAGCCTCGGGTGATGACACCGACGTGATTGCCTGGTACGCCGAGCCCCCGCAGGTGGCCGTGAATCTGTTTCATATACGGGGCGGACGGGTCGTCGACCGGCGGGATTTTTACTGGGAGAATCAGGAAGAGTTCAATCCGGCCGAGTTTCTTCCTTCCTTGCTGAAGCAGCTGTACCTGGACACTGCATATCTTCCTCGCAATATTCACACACCGGCTGACTTCGAGGAACGCGAAGTGCTCGAGGAGGTTCTCAGCGAGCAAGCGAAGCATCGCGTGGAGATTTCGAATCCTCAGCGCGGCAAGAAGCACCACTTCCTTGAACTTGTCGAAAAGAATGCGCAGCATTCTTTTGTTCAGCGTTTCCGGGTGTTGCGCCCGTCGTCCGCAGCGATTGCGGAGGCGCTCCAAGCGGCGCTTGGACTTCTCGAGCCGCCCAAGCGGATCGAGAGTTTTGACATCTCGCACACGCAGGGCACCGAGACAGTGGCATCAATGGTCGTGTGGGAAACCGATCGAATGAAGAAATCCGACTACCGGAAATTCATCATTCGCGGAGAAGCGGCCATGGAAGGCGAAGCCGCTCAGCCCGGCGGACTGTTGCGCGATGATTTTTCCAGCATGCGCGAAGCTGTCGGCAGGCGTTATCGCCGCCTGCTGGAGGAAAGCAAACCGCTACCCAGCCTGATTTTGATCGACGGAGGCATTGGTCAGCTGCACGCAGCCGCCCAGGCGCTGGGAAAACTCGAGATCATTAATCAGCCGATGGCCAGCATCGCAAAGAAAGAGGAAATTCTTTATGTGCTCGGGCGTGAGGATGAACCCATCGTTCTCGACCGCCACTCTCCCGTGCTGCAGCTGATCCAGCAGATTCGCGATGAAACGCACCGATTTGCCATCACTTTCCATCGCCAGCGAAGATCCACCCGGCGTTTGCGTACTTCGCTGACTGAAATTCCTGGAGTTGGCCAGGTCACCGCTCGCAAACTTCTCCGCAAGTTTGGAAGCGTCGCGCGGATTAAGGAATTGACCCTCGAAGACCTTGCCGGCGAGCTTCCGCGCGCCCAGGCCCAGCGCGTGTTCGCCGGACTGCGCGAGTCGAGTGCGCCGACGCCGACAGTCAGGTAAACCATCCGCGCGACATGCAGGGGCGCTTTGCTTGCTGTCCCTATAAGCCTGTGCTACTGTGACGTTTGGAGGTGAAAGATGGGTGACAACAACGCCGGGTCAAAGGCTAGCTTTTTCCTTGTCGGCCTGGGCATCGGAGCAATTGTAGGCCTGCTCTTCGCACCGAAATCGGGTGAAGACACGCGCGACTATCTAAGCGGCAAGGCCGATGAAGGCCGTGAGTATGCGCAACGCAAAGCTCGCGAACTGCGCGAGCGCGCGGAAGATCTGATCGAGCGCAGCAAGGAAATTATGGCGCGCCAGAAAGACGGTCTTTCGGCCGCGGTCGAAGCGGGAAAAGAAACGTACAAGCGCGAATCAAAGGTCTCGTAGTTCGGTCTGGCAGGTTCGTTTCGTAAGGTGACGCGGATGTCCGGCTGGATCCAAGCGTTCATCGTCATAGCGGCGGTCGCCATCGTGATTCAGATGGCGATCCTGCTGGGCATTTTCTTTCAGGTGCGGACTGCGATTGAGCAGTTCGCACGAATCGCCACGGACCTGCAGACCCGGATTGATCCCATTCTTCTGCGCACGAACAGGATTCTCGAAGATTCCGAGGATCGAGTTGCCAGCATCATGGGCGACGCGGCGGAAATCACGCGCGTCGCTCGCGGCTCAGCGCAGAAGATTGACCGCGTGTTCACCGATGCCGTCGAACGGCTCCGCGTGCAGATTATTCGCGCGGATCACATTTTGACCGGAACGCTGGAAGTGGTGGAAGAATCCGGCATGAAATTCAAACGAACGCTGTGGACGCCGATTCAGCAGGCTTCAGCGATTTTGAAGGGCATGAAGGTGGCGATCGATATGCTTCGCGGACAGAACCGGCGTCCCGAGCCGGACGCAGCGACGGCGGACGAAGAGCTCTTCATCTGATTTTCAGCGACCGAAATTCCCAACCATTAGACTCTGAATTCCACCGCAGAAATTTTCCTGACTTAAAAACTTAGCGGATCCAGCCGCCGCCCAGAACCGATTCGCCGGAATAAAAGACGGCGGCCTGGCCCGGGGTGATTGCGCGCTGCGGCTCTCGGAATGTGATGCGGGCGGTAGTGGCATCGAGCGGGGTGATTTCTGCCGGCGCAGGTTCGTGGCGGTTGCGGACTCGCACCATTGCTTTGATGGAATTGCCGGGCGGCGCGATCGAAATCCAGTTCACACCGCGAACTTCACAAGTTGTGCTGCGCAGGTCCTGATCTTCGCCGACAACAAGGCGGTTGGTGGAGCGGTCGAGCGCTACAACGTAAAGCGGGCGGCCGGCAGCGACACCGATTCCCTTCCGCTGGCCCACCGTGTATTGATGCAAGCCTGGATGGCGGCCGAGGACCTCGCCGTTGGTCGTGACGATCTCGCCTGAATCATCCGGCAGATGACTTCCCTGCTCCTGCAAGTAGCCTTCGATGAAGCGCACGTAGTTGCCTGTCGGCACGAAGCAGATTTCCTGGCTTTCCGGCTTTTCGGCGACGGGGACGCGTAGACGGCGCGCGATGTCGCGAACTTCCTGCTTCGATAATTCGCCGAGAGGAAAATCGGTGCGCGCAAGCTGTTCCTGCGAGAGCCCGAAGAGGAAATAAGATTGATCCTTCGATTCGTCCACGGCGCGCAGCAGTTCGTAGCGGTCGGAGTGCCGATTGTGGCGGACGCGAGCGTAGTGGCCGGTGGCAATGCGTTCGGCGCCAATCTGCCGCGCGGTGATGAGCAGTTGGTCGAACTTCACGTGATTGTTGCAGAGAGTGCACGGAATCGGGGTGCGGCCTTCGAGGTAGTCATTGACGAATGGCCAAATGACAGTGTTCTCGAATTCGCGCTCGAAGTTCACCACGTAGAAAGGGACGCCGAGATGCTCGGCGACGCGACGAGCGTCGTAGACATCGTCGATCGAACAGCAGCGGTGCTGTGCGGTCGCACTGCTTTCTTCCTGCGGCAGGCGGCGTTGGTTCCAGAGCTGCATTGTGAGGCCGACCATGGCTTGGCCGCGGTCGTGGAGGATGGCGGCGACGGTGGAGCTATCGACGCCACCGCTCATTGCGACGGCTGTGGTGGCGCCTGCGGACACCAGGGCGATGTCGCGATGGCGCTCCGAAAGCGTCGCGGTCTCGTGGACCAAAGGCGCACAGGCAAGAGTGCCTGTGCCACTAGAAGGCGAGACCGCTGTGCTTGTGGAACAATCCGCGATTGTTCTCGCTGGTCGCGTTGGAAAGGTCGTGCTCATCGGGCGGTAACCATTGTGGCGAAACGAGGAGAGAGAGCGCGAAGGCGACTCACAACCTCTGGAATCGAAGCGATCGCGTAGTCAATTTCTTCCGATGTGGTCTGGCGGCCTAAGCTGAAGCGCAGGCTGGAGCGGGCTTCGTCGGGCGAGAGGCCCACCGCGAGCAGTACATGCGACGGCTCGACGGCGCCGGACGAGCACGCAGCGCCGGTGGAACATGCCACTCCGAGCAGATCGAGCGCGATGAGCATTGCTTCGCCACCCGCGGCGGCGAACGAGAGGTTTGTCGTGTTCGGCGCGCGGTGAGCCGCGTCACCGTTCACACGCACGGATGAAATCGCATCGAGGATCGCACTTTGGAGGCGGTCGCGAAGTGCGGCGATCCGTTGCGTCTCTGTTGCCAAATTCGTGCGAGCGAGTTCGCAGGCTTTGCCGAGACCGACGATGCCGGGAACATTTTCGGTGCCGGGGCGGCGGTCGCGTTCGTGGTGGCCGCCGTGAAATTGCGGGGCGAGCGGCGTGCCGGTGCGGACGTAGAGCGCTCCCGCGCCTTTTGGACCATACATTTTATGTGCGGAGATGCTGAGCAAGTCCACGCCGAGTTGATGTACGTCGAGCGGAAGCTTGCCGGCGGATTGC
The DNA here is from genome assembly GCA_035262725.1 of Candidatus Acidiferrales bacterium. Lineage (GTDB taxonomy): Bacteria > Acidobacteriota > Terriglobia > Acidiferrales > UBA7541 > Palsa-295. The sequence goes on from DATFSH010000108.1 coordinate 15,447, forward strand.
ACGGCATCGCAATGAAAATAAACATCCGCTTCGGCGGCGATGCGGCCGATTTCTTCGATGGGCTGGATCGTGCCGAGTTCATTATTCGCGTGCATCACGCTGATGAGAATTGTTTCCGGGCGCAGCGCGCGGCCAATTTCATCGGGATTGACGACGCCCCCGTTTCCGACCGGTATGTAAGTGACTTCGATGCCCTGTTGTTCGAGCGCCTGGCAGGAACGGAGAACGGCATGATGTTCGATCGCCGTTGTGATGATGTGCTTGCTACCCGCGGCTGACTTTGAAGCGGCTCCAGAGACGAAGCCAGAGATTGCGAGATTGTCAGACTCGGTGCCGCCGCTCGTGAAAACAATTTCCGAGGCCTTCGCGCCCAGAAGCGCCGCTACAGAATCTCGCGCGCGATCCACTGCCGCGCGGGCTCGCTGGCCTGCGGAGTGAATCGAGCTGGCGTTGCCGAAGTTGTCGGCGAGGAACGGCTGCATGGCTTCGAGGACCGCGGGGTCCACGGGAGTGGTGGCGTTGTAATCGAGGTAAGCGCGCATGTGCTAGAGGCTGGAGGCTCGAGGCTGGAAGCTGGAAAACAGAGGCTGCGCGACCGGGATTTGCGGATTATAAAATCGCGTTTTATTTGCGATTAGAAAAATGTATGTACCTGATTCGGGGATGTTTAGGCGGAACCTCAATTCCAGATTTGCGATTAGAAATTGGCGCTGTGACCGAACGGTGGTATCCCCGTGCGCTGGCTGGCGCCACCTGCTAGCGGGCTCTCGCTTCAAGCACCGCCTCGACTGCATCCGAGCGTTCTCTAGTAAGCTCATATCGCACATACACACCACATCAAGGCTAGCAGGATGCGTGGGGATTGCAAGTGGCCGTCGGTCCGGGATGGTACAGGACAGTGATGAAGAGAAAAAAACTGCCTAGCGTTACTTCTTGGCGCGGGTCAGCTTGACAGCTTGGCAGGCGTCCGATAGCGTCGAAGAGCGAGCAGAATTAATTTGCAGGACTTTTCTCTAAAGCGCGGAGCACAACTTGGCACAGCATCGACCGATTATCACGCTTACAACTGATTACGGCTCGAGCGATCACCTCGTCGGCGTGATGAAGGGCGTGATTCTCAGTATTAATCCGGAAGTGAGCGTGGTGGATATTACGCACAGCGTGCTGGCGCACGATATCCTGGACGGCGCGCTAACGATCGGACAAGCGTACAGCTACTTTCCTCCGCGGACGGTTCACGTGGTGGTGGTTGATCCGGGCGTGGGAACGCAGCGGCGGCCGCTGCTGGTGGCGAGCGACCAGCATTACTTTGTGGCGCCGGATAATGGTGTGCTGTCGTCGGTATACGATCAGACCGAAGCGCTGTATGCGTGGCACATTACGTCCGAGCATTATTTCCGGCAACCGGTGAGCAATACGTTTCATGGGCGCGACGTGTTCGCGCCGGTGGCGGCGTGGCTGACGAAATCGTGGCAGTCGACGGCATTTGGCGATCCGGTGGAGGATTTCGTGCGGTTCGCGTTGCCGAAGCCGAAGGTGAACGGCAACACGATCAAGGCCGTGGTGCTGAAGGTGGATAACTTCGGCAACCTAATGACGAACTTGAAGCCGGAAGATGCCCCGGCGCTGGTGGCGAATGAAGGCAAATTTGCGATTCGCATCGGCAATGGTGAAGTGAAGAAGGTGCTACCGACGTTTGCGGAAGGGGCTGCGGGAGAGGCGTTTGGAGTGATCGGATCGAGCGGGTATTTGGAGATTTCGGTGAACAAGGGCAGCGCGGCGCGAACGCTGGGTGTGGGGCGGGGCGCGGAAGTTACGGTGGAGTTGAGTTAGCACTGTCGTTGACCCCTGAAGAGCCCCGCTTAAAGTCGATGCCTGTATAAATCTGCCGATAGATTCGCACTTTCGATGACTCCCAAGATTTGTCGGATCTCACTGCCGGCAGTTATGGCTATCTTGTTCTCCTCCATCGCAGCGGAAGCAAATCGCTCCCCTGCACGTTTTCAGTCTAAGCCAGGCATGCAGCCGAAATTCGAGATACTTTCCGCTGCCCGGAGTGCAGATTTCGAGGATTACCTGGCTAAAGTGGAAGCGTCCGTGAAATGAAACTGGTACACGGTCATGCCCGATTCAGCGCTTATGGGAAAGAAAGGAATTGTGACGTTGATTTTTCATGTCCAGCAAGACGGTGCGCTCCCTGCAAATGCCAACATTCCAATCCGTATCAGGCACTGGGGCATTCGACAGAGCCGCAGTCGATTCGATCCGTAACTCGGCACCATTTGAGCATTTGCCATCCAGCGTGCTGTCTCGACATATCAAATTTAGGGTGGTTTTCTACTACAATCTTCCCGTCGATCAGCCCGCAGGTGATTCCCATTCCACTGATACCCAAACTGTAATGCAATTCTGGGAAGGAAGTGGATTACCCTTCTAAGCGGCAGCAACTCTGAAGAGAAAATCGCTGTGCCCGACTGTCTCGTTTGACGGTTGGCCGGCTTCGTCGTGGGCATCGGGCTGCATCCGTGTGCGTGCGATGCCCGGAAATTTGCGATGGAGGTGCGGGCGGCGCGGGCGGGTCTGAGACCCGCCCCTGCTGCAACGGGCTAACGGGCGAGGGTGGTGACGATCAGATAGGCGCGCATGCGGGGGTCGAGCCAGTCGCGGAGAGCGTCGCCGAGGAGATTGAAGGCGAGAACGGCGGCCATCACGGCGAGGGCGGGGAAAATTACGAGGTGCGGAGCGTCGAAGAGGTGGCTGCGCGCGTCGTTGAGCATGGCGCCCCAGCTGGGCATGGGCGCGAGGACGCCGACGCCGAGGAAGCTGAGAGTGGATTCGGCGAGGATGGCGCCGGCCATAGCGATGGTGGCTTGCACGAGCACCGGTTGCAGGATGTTGGGGAGGAGATGGCGCCAAAGTATGCGCGCGTTCGAAGCGCCGAGCGAGCGCGCGGCTAGGACGTACTCCATTTCTTTGGCTTGCAGAATTTGCGCACGGGCGAGGCGCGCGTAACCAGCCCAGCCGGTGATGACGAGAGCGAGAATTACTTTGCCGATTCCCGGGCCCAGGAATGCGGCGAAGGCGATCGCGAGCAGGATTCCGGGAAAGGAGAGAAAGGCGTTGATGAGCACGACGTTGACGAGACGGTCGAACCAGCCCCCGAAGTAGCCTGCCACCGAGCCGATCGAAAGACCGATCAATCCCGCACCCAGCACGACGCTGATGCTGACGAGCATTGAGACGCGAGCGCCGAAGAGGATGCGCGAGAGGATGTCGCGACCGAGCTGATCGGTGCCCATCCAGTGAGCGGAGCTGGGAGCGGCGAGGCGCACGGGAAGATTTTGCGCGATGGGATTGAAGGGAGCAAGCCATGGAGCGGCGAGCGCTGCGACGACGAGGATTGAAGTGAGTGCGAAGCCGATGCGGCCGGGGGTGCTGTGGCGGAGGAAGTTGCGGATGGCGTTCATCGGGTGCGGATGTCTCCCGATGACGCATTTCGCGCCGAAGGTGGATAGTGCCTCTGGCAAACGGTGAGTCGTAAGAGCACAGGCAGGAGTGCCTGTGCCACTAAAGACGAAATGCTTCGGAGAGCTCCCTCGATTGCGTCCCGCGTCTTCGCTTCGTACACATTGTTAACAGGCTGGATCATTCCAGGCGAACCCTGGGGTCGACCGATGCGTAGACGAGGTCGGTTAGAAGATTGACGAGGACGTAGGAGACGGCGATGAGCAGGATGCAGCCTTGCAGCAGAGGGTAGTCGCGCGCGCCGATCGCCTGAACGGTAAGCTGGCCGACTCCGGGCCAAGAGAAGATTGACTCGGTGACGATTGTGCCGGCGAGGAGCGTGCCGAATTGGAGGCCGAGAATGGTGATGATGGGAATGAGCGCATTGCGGAATGCGTGACGAAAGAGGACGGCGCGATTCGAAAGGCCTTTTGCGCGGGCAGTGCGAACGTAGTCGCTCGAAAGTTCTTCAATCACCGAGGTGCGGACCATGCGCGTGAGTATTGCCGCGAGTGCAGCACCCAGGGTGATGGCGGGGAGAATCAGGTGCAGCGGGCCGCCACGTCCTGACACCGGCAGCCGTCCGAGAATCACGGAAAAAATAAGAATCAGCACCGGCCCGAGCGCAAAGTTTGGCACGGAGAGTCCGAAAAGCGTGAGCACGCCGACTGCGTGATCAGTGGTGTGGCCGCGCCGCTCTGCCGCGAGAGTTCCGGCGGGGATGCCAATGGCGGCGCATACGAAGAGAGCGAAGATGGCGAGCTCCAGCGTCGCGGGATAGTGCGAGAAGATCACGCGCGTGACCGGCTGCTGGAAGCGGAAGGATTCGCCCAGATTTCCGTGCGCGATGCCGGAAAGGTAGCGGCCGTATTGAACTGAGATCGGAAGATCGAGGCCGAGCGCGTGGCGAAGCTGCTGCAAGTCTTCTGCACGAGCTCCTTCGCCCAGCATCTGCTGCACCGGATCGCCGGGCACGATGTGCGCGAGCAGAAAGACCATCGTGAAAATCAGCCACAGCGCGGGCAGTGCGAAAAGAAGACGCAGCGAGATGAATCTAAACATCGGCTTCCCGGCGGGTGGCGTGAGCGAGATTCATTTGTCCCGGCGAACGTGGGATGCACTGGCAGCGCGCCGCGCTCTCACAATTTCTTTTCTAGGTTGCGGGTCCAGGCCCGCCTCCGGATCAGGAGCGGAGTCTGCGGCCGCCTCAGGCGTTGACGCCTGCGGCTTCTTTTTGCTCACGGAGGTTTCCGCGGGCTTCACGGATTTGATTTTTACGCGCGACACGCGGCGATGATCCATGTCCATCACCGTAAAACGATAGCCGTACGCCTCAAAGCTCTCGCCACCACGCGGAATAAAGCCAAGCTGATTTAAAATAAAACCGCCGACCGTCTCGTAGGAACTATCCTCGGGCAGCTCAATATTGTATTGGGTTTCCAGGTCGAGGACGTTGATGGCGCCATCAAAGATCATCGACCCATCTGCAAGCGTGAGCGGACGTTCGACCACGTCGAACTCGTCGTGAATTTCGCCGACCATCTGTTCGAGGATATCTTCGAGCGTGGCCAGACCGAGAATGCTGCCGAATTCGTCGACGACCATTGCGAGGCCTGTGCGGCGCGAGCGAAATTCGAGAAGAAGTTCGCTGGCCCGCTTCGTTTCGGGAACGATGAGCGCGTCGCGGAGCATCGAGCGTAAATTGAAATCTGGGGGCGGCTGGCGTTCCTCTGCCCGGCGGACACGATCGAGAAGAATCCAGATCATGTCCTTGATGTGAACGAAGCCGAGGATGTGGTCGAGCGAGCCTTCGTACACTGGAATGCGCGAGCGCTGCGTAGTGGCGAACATGCGCATTGTGTCTTCGAGCGTAGCGTCGGCCGGGAGCGCATGAACATCGGGTCGCGGCACCATCACTTCGCGGACCTCGATCTGGCCTAGTTCCATTGCGCTTTGAATGAATTTCACTTCGGCGGCGGGAATCAGGCCGCGGTCGTGAGCCTGCTGCACCATCACTTGCAGCTCTTCAGTGGAACGAACGAGGGTATGACTGTGCGGCGAGACAACTCCCAGTGCCGCGACAATTTTCTCAGCGATGCCGTCGAGCAGATCGATCGCCCAGCGGAATGTCTGCAGGAACCAGCGAAACGGGCGTGCGATGAGAAGAGCGACGCGCTCGGCACGAGCAAGGCTGAGGCTCTTGGGCACGAGTTCGCCGAGCACGACCTGAAGCATGGTGAGCAGTCCGAACGCCAGAATTAGCCCGGAGCCGTGCGCGATCACTGCCGCCCATGGACGCGGAATCGCGGCGACGAGCGGCGAGAGAATCGCGGACAGGGTGACTTCGCCGAGATAACCGAGGAGAAGGCTCGCGATCGTGATCCCCACCTGAACGGCCGAGACGATCCGGCCGACATCAGCGAGAAGGAGTTCCACAATCTTTGCGCGGGTGTCACCGGCTTCGACAAGCTGGCGCACGCGCGAGCCGCGGACCGCGACTAGCGAAAATTCAGCAGCGGCGAAGAAGGCGTTCATCCCGACGAGGAAGAGGACGGCGAAAAGACGAAGGGCGATCATCGCGCGCTACTCGCTCGGACGTGCGGCAGCGCCGATTGAAACTGCTGCCTGGCGGATGGATGAGAAGAGCAACAGTGTGGCCATCGAATGCGATTTTAGCAAGTTGTACGGCGCAAGAGGAGAAATCCGGAGCGCGCGTGGACGAACGAGGCAATGTTTTGGGTTGCGGACAGCGGTTGCGAGGTTCCCACTGCTGGGCTACACTCCGCACTCTTTTTGAGCGCTTAGGGAAATTGAAGGCGGCCGGATGACTCGCGGATCGCGGATCGCACGAAACGTGGTGGCGGCGCTGCTGGTGCTGGCGGGCGTTGCACTGCTGTGCGGATGGTGGCTCGTGCATCGGCCCCTGCCGCGTTTGGACGGGCAGATAACAGTGGCGGGGTTAAAAGAAGGCGTGATTGTCGATCGCGACCAGTGGGGACGTCCGTGGATTCGCGCGAAATCGACCGAAGACCTGGTGATGGCGCAGGGCTACGTGCTGGCGCAGGATCGTCTGTGGCAAATGGATTTGCTGCGCCGGGCGGCGGCCGGCGATTTGTCAGAGATTGTGGGGCCTGCGGCGCTGAAAATCGACGAGGAAAATCGGATTCTTGGGATGCGGCAGGCGGCTGAACGCGCCGCGAAGTATTCGAGCCCGGAAATTGGCACACTGCTGGAATCGTACGCGCGCGGCGTAAACCAATACATCGCGCAGCAGCACGACCGGCTGCCGATTGAATTTTCTTTGTTGGGCTACGCGCCGAGGCCGTGGACGCCAGCGGATACGTATCTGATCGATCTCTACATGTGGAAGACGCTTACTTCCACGTGGAAATCAAAACTGAACCGGCAATGGGTGACTGCGAAGGTGGGAGCGGAGCGGGCGGCGCAGATGTTCGTCGAGGACTCACCCTTTGACCACTACATCGTCGGTCAACCGGAAGGTGGCGCTGCACCCAGCGGCGCTCAAGGCTTGCGCAAAGTCACTTCGAACCTGCCCAAATTGTTTCCCGGCGAGGCGGCTCCGTTCGCAGAACAGGCGGGCGCCGAGGCAATCGATTTTCTAGCGCAATTTGAAGAGGAATCATCCGAGATCATCGGCAGCAACAATTTTGTTGTGAGCGGAGCGCACACAGCGTCGCGCAAACCCCTGCTGGCGAATGATACGCATTTGGCCCTTAGCGTTCCTTGCATCTGGTATCTGGTTCACTTGACGGCGCCCGGATGGAACGTAGAAGGATTCGCGTTGCCGGGCGCGCCGCTGGTGATCATCGGGCACAACGAACGAATCGCTTGGGGCTTTACGAACAGCAATGCGGATGTCCAAAGCCTCTACGCCGAGACGTTTGATTCGAAGAGTCCGCTGAACTATCGCGCGAATGGCAAGTGGCTCCCAGCGGAGGTGCGAAAAGAAAAAATTCCTGTTCGGGGAAAAGCGGATGTCGAACTCGATGTGACCCTTACGCGACACGGGCCGATCGTGTATCGAGAGGCCGAGAATGATGGCGGCCACGCGTATGCGCTGCGCTGGTCAGCTCTCGAGCCGGGCGGACTTGATTTCGGGTTTCCGCTGTTAGGCCGCGCGGGCAATTGGAGCGAATTTATCGAGGTGACGCGGAATATATCTGGCCCAGGGCAGAATACGATCTACGCGGATGTGGACGGCAACATCGGATTCACCATCCCGGCTCGAATTCCGATTCGTGCCGGTGGAAACGGCGCGCTACCGGTGCCGGGCGATACAGATGAATTCGATTGGAAAGGCTACATTCCCTTCGAAGAACTGCCGCGCATTTTGAACCCGCCGGACGGAATCATCGCGACGGCAAATGCGCGCTCCGTCGGTCCTGCTTACAAGCATTTCTTGAGCGATCGGCAGGCCGGACCATTTCGTACCGAGCGGATCTACCAACTGCTCTCAGGTCGAACGGATTTGAAGCCTGAAGATATGAATGCAATTCAGAATGATATTGTGAGCCTGCCGAATCAATTTCTAGCGTCGCAGCTCTTGACCGCGGCACATTCGACGCCTCCGAAAGATCCGCGTACGCAAAGACTGATTTCAGGATTAATTGGGTGGGATGCGAAAGCGAAAGCTGATTCGATCGAAACCTCTTTTGTCGAATTGACACGGCACGCCGTGTTTCACAATCTGCTTGCGGCGTATCTCGGCGATGAAACTTCAAAATATGAGTTGTGGGAACCGCGAAGTCTTTATAACGATGTCTGGTGGCGCGACAAGGTGTTCTTGGAAAATATTCTGATGCAAAGGCCGCCGGAGTGGCTTCCCAAAGGCGTGGTCAACTACGACGTCCTGTTAATCTCCAGTGCGAATGACGCGGTAACTGCACTGGCCAAAGAAACGGGAACAAGCGACGTGTCGCGCTGGCAGTGGGGCAAGTTCCATCCGCTGAACATGCTCCATCCGCTTGGCCGCACGGGGGCGCTTCACGCTCTGCTGAGCATCGGCCCTTACGCGGACGGAGGCACGCTGGATACGGTGAAAGCGATGGGTGTGGGACACGGGCCCGCGATGCGGATGGTTTCTGATCTGGCGAATTTTGACAATTCGTTCATGGAGATTACGAGCGGCGAATCGGGGCAGGCGGCGAGTCCCCATTATCGCGACCAATTTCAGGAATGGTTTCACGGGCGCGGTATTTCAGCACCCTTCAGAGAAGCAGCCGAGGAAAAGATGCGGGCACATCGTTTGATGCTCGTGCCGACGGGCGGAAGCGCTGCCTCGGGGGGAATGAACGGAGAATGAACAGGGGCTGTCGCGCACAAGGCCATTGTTGACGTTCTCCGTCGTGGGATAGAATGCGCGCAGCAATCTCGCACCATTTTCGTCAGTCGCACTGTGTTGCCTGAGATAGATGGAGCGCCAGGACAAGATGAATTCAGCGAGCAATAAGGCGGCAGAGGCCCCACGCAAGGGAGAGTTTGAGAAGTCGCTCACGCGCCTCGAAGAAGTGGTGAAGCGGCTCGAAAGTGTGGAGCTTTCGCTGGACGAGGCGATGAAGCTCTTCGAAGAGGGCGTGAAACTGTCACGCGACTGCCAGAAACAGCTGGAAGAAGCCGAAGGCCGCGTCGAGATTTTGCTGAAGAAAGCGGATGGCAAACTTGTGGCGGAGCCGTTCGAGCCCGAAGATGATTCCTCCTAGTTGCCCTAGCACCTTAGACGCACGCAACGATTTGGATTTGGCGCCCACCGCGCACCGCCCATGAGCATCCCGCAATTCTTCGAGTCAGACCGCGCTGGAATCGAGGAGGCGCTCGATCGCCTGCTGCCCAAGGAAGACGCTCAACCTGCGTCAATTCACAAAGCGATGCGGTATAGCGTATTTGCCGGCGGAAAACGTATTCGGCCGATTCTGTGCCTAGAAGCCGCAGCGATGTTCAGCGACAACCCGGTCGCGGCCGTTTCCACCGGCTGTGCGCTCGAATTCATCCACACCTATTCGCTGATTCACGATGATCTTCCCTCACTCGACAATGACGATTTTCGCCGCGGCAAACCGACATGCCACAAAGCTTTTGGCGAGGCGATCGCGATTCTCGCAGGCGATGCGTTGTTGACGCTTGCCTTCCAGACCCTGGCGTTCGTGCCTGTGGAACCGCAGCGACGCTTGAATATCCTTTCCACGATCGCTCAGGCTGCAGGCACCGATCGCGGAATGCTCGGCGGACAAGTGGCCGACCTCGAAGCGGAAAGAAAGGCCCCTGACGCCAGCACGCTCGAATACATTCACCGCTCAAAAACGGCCGCGCTGATTCGCGCCTCGATCGTTGCAGGCGGAATCGCCGGCGGTGCAACGAACGAAGACGTGGAGCGCTTGAAACGTTTCGGTGAAAATATCGGCTGGGCCTTTCAGGTGGTGGACGACATTCTCGACGTCGAGGAATCATCCGCGGTGCTGGGAAAGACTGCAGGAAAGGATCAGGCTCAGCAGAAAGCCACCTACCCGGCGCTCTACGGAATCTTGCAATCTCGCGATATGGCTGCGGACCTGGCGGCGAAGGCACTCAGCGAACTGGATTGTTACGGTGAACGCGCAGCACGGCTCTGTGAATTGGCGCAATTTCTCGTAGCGCGGCGTTCTTAGTCCACATAGGTTAAGCGGCTACTGGCCTCTCCTACAATGTCTCCCAAAACTGAAAAGACGCGCCTCGACGTCCTGCTCGTGGAACGCGGCCTGGCCCCGTCGCGCGAACGAGCTCAGGCGATCCTCCTCGCGGGCAACGTGCGTGTAAATGGCAAACGCGTGGACAAACCGGGAGTGCGCCTCGCTAGCGATGCTCGCATCGAACTGGCTGGCGAAGGCTTGCGCTATTCGAGCCGCGGTGGCTTGAAACTCGAAGGCGCTCTCGAAGATTTCGGCATCACGGCACGAGACAAGACGTGTCTCGACGTGGGAAGTTCCACCGGAGGATTCACGGACTGTCTGCTCCAACAAGGTGCGCGCCGAGTCTATGCCGTGGATGTCACCATCGATCAGCTCGATTGGAAGTTACAGAAGGACCCGCGAGTAGTGACGATCGAGCGCAACGCGCGTTACTTGAAGGCCGTAGATTTGGGCGAACCGGTAGATTTTGTCACGATGGACCTATCATTTATTTCTGTGACAAAAGTGCTTCCCTCAGTCGCTCCCATAACAAAACCCGGCGCCGACGTCCTTATCCTCATCAAGCCGCAATTCGAACTCGAAAAGCGGCAGGTCGGCAAAGGAGGAATCGTGCGCAATGCCGCGCTCCAAGAAAAAGCGGTCGCTGACGTGACTGCTGCCGCAAGTGCGCTGGGCTTTGAAATCCAGGGAATGCGCCCCAGCCGCATCACCGGCACCGAGGGTAATCAGGAGTTTTTTCTCCACGTCCGCCGCAGCGAATAGGTTAAAATTCGCGCTCCACTCATGATTCGAGCCGCCGGAGTCGTTTGCAAACCAATCCAGGAAATGGTGGCGACGGTAGTCCCTCCGCTAATCAAATGGCTGCACGATCACAAGATCGAGGTGCATGTCGACGTGGAAACACAGGGCTGCGTCGAACTCAACGCCCCGTGCATCGCGCGCGAAGCGATGGGCGAAAAAGTGGATCTTTTGATCGTCTTAGGTGGCGATGGCACGTTGCTGGCAGCCGCCCGCGCGCTGAAAGCGCACAACGTCCCGATTCTCGCCGTAAATCTCGGCAGCCTCGGCTTTCTGACCACGATCACGCTCGACCAGCTTTACCCCATGCTCGAACAAGTGCTCGCCGGGAATCATCGCACTGGCCAACGAATGATGCTCGAGGCGCAGATTCTCCGGCGCGGTAGAGTTGTTGAGCATCAAACGGCCCTGAACGATGCCGTGGTCAACAAAGGCGCGCTATCGCGAATGCTCGATTTCGATTTGTACGTGGATAGCGACCACGTTGCACGTTATCGCGCCGACGGATTGATTATCGCAACGCCGACCGGCTCAACCGCCTACTCACTGGCAGCCGGAGGCCCAATTATCCAGCCCGGCATCGACGCTTTCGTGATTACGCCAATCTGTCCACATATGCTGACGAACCGCCCTCTCGTTGTGCCCGATAATTCGCGCATCGAAATTGACTTCTCCGCCTCCGAAGAGCCTGTGTATATGACTCTCGACGGTCAAATTGGATTTGAGTTGGGTCCGGCGGACCGCGTGCTGATCGTGAAATCGGAGAACACAGTTACCTTTGTCCGTCCGCCGCGAAAAACCTATTTCGAAGTGCTACGCAGCAAGCTCCGTTGGGGAGAACGATGAAGCTGGATGGCCGCCGCCGGCCGCTACCAGCTCGCGTGTTTCAGAGACTCGGTGGCGCCCTGTTTACTCCAATCCTTATCATCACTGCATCTCTTGCTTGCGAAGGGCAGCAGATTTCGGCGCAAGACACAGCCGTCAACCAAGCCTTCCTGCAAAAGCTCGTCCTCGCTGCCATGGATCGCACACACCACTCCGTTTGCTACGTTTCCTCGTACGTTCGAATTCCCTACCCTGGCGGTGATGTGCCGGCGGACACCGGCGTCTGCACGGATGAAATCGTTCGCATTTATCGCTCCGTCGGGGTGAATCTTCAGAAAGAAGTGTATGAAGACATAGTGCAGAATTTCGCAGCGTATCCTCACCGTTGGCAGGGCGAGACGGCGCGGCCGGATTCCAATATCGATCATCGACGGGTGCCGAATCTAATGGTGTTCTTCAGCCGGAAGGGTGAATCGCTGCCAAAGAGCTCGCGCGCCGAGGATTACCAGCCTGGAGATCTCGTCACGTGGGATCTTAGCGGCGGAGTTCCGCATATCGGCATGGTTGTAGACGCACGTGGGTCCGCAACCGGGCCGTACATGATCGTCCACAATATTGGAGCAGGGCCGAAGATGGAAGATGTGCTGTTTCGCTGGAAAATCACCGGTCACTACCGATACTTAGGCCCCAAATCGTAGTTACCGGCGAATCGCGACACCTATTTTACTTTGAGAAGTACCAGGGTGCGATCGTCCGCCGGGTGGGCGCCGCCGGAAAAGCGTTCGAGTTCCTCGAGGATTCGGTCGGCCAGAGCGTCAGGCGCGAGATCGTGATGATCCGCGATCAGCTTGCATACACGATCGTGGCCGAAAAATTCTCCAGCAGGATTCTGCGTGTCGCCGATTCCATCTGAATGAAAAACGACTACATCACCGGCGTCGAGTATGAAGCTTCGCTGGTCGTAATTTGCCTCCTCGAAAATTCCGAGTGGAAATCCTGCCAGCCGGATTTTTTCGCAGCGGCCTCCATGAAATAAAAACGGCTGTTCCTGCCCGGCGTTTGCGACTCGTAATTTGCGCCGCCCTCGGTGCCACGTGGCAAAACACAGTGTCATAAAGCGGCCCTCAATCAGGCGCTCGCCCAGAAACCCGTTGATTGCTCGAAGCATTTCCGCCGGCCGGTGCTTCTGCGGCGCGAGACTGCGAAGCGTGCCGATGCCGACGGCACCATAAAGTGCAGCAGCGCTTCCCTTCCCGCTTACGTCGCCCAACGCTATAGCCAACTCCTGCGGTCCATAACGCAAAAAATCATAAAGATCACCGCTCAGCTCGCGCGACGAAACGACGCGCGCGGCAATATCGACTCCGTACTCTGGCCCAGGCAGTCGCGGCAGCATCGCACCCTGAATCCGCCGAGCGGCCGTAAGGTCGCGCTCCATGCGCGCTTCATCGCGCGCCACTTGCTCGTAGAGCCGCGCATTTTCGAGCGACACTGCAAATTGCGCCGCTAGAATCGAGAGCACCTGCACGTGGTCCGGCGTGAAATAATTCAGCTGCGGACTTTCCAGATCCATCACGCCGATGACGCGGTCCTGATAGAGCATCGGCACAGCCAGTTCCGAGCGAGTCTCCGGGTTCACCATGAGATAGCGCGGATCGAGGGCAACGTCGGGCACCACCACGGCCCGTCGCAGCGTAGCCGCCGCTCCCACGATCCCTTCATGCGCCGGCACCGCATTCTTCTCCTGGACGCGCTGGCCGAATTTTACCGTCACGCGGTGCCGGAAGACGTGCTCGGTCTCCTCGTACAGCAAAATGCTGAAAATCTGGTAATCAATCACGCGTTTCGTGAGCTCGGCCGCCCGGCGCAACACTTCCTCCACGCGCAGAGTGGAATTTGCTTCGCGGCCCACTTCGTTGAGCAGCAACAGCGTTTCGGCCTGATTGCGCTCATGCTCGTAGAGGCGCGCGTTTTCCACAGCTGTGCTGATGCGGCTCGCCACCAGCACCAGAATGTTTTGCTGGTCGGGCGTGAAGTAATCCGGCTGGCTGCTCTCGATGTCGAGCACGCCGATCACTCGCCCGCCGTGAACGAGCGGCACGGCAAGTTCGGAGCGAACGCTGTCCAGAGCGTTTAGATAGCGCTTGTCCTTCGTCACATCGCTCACGCGAATCGGCTGGCCCGTAGCAGCCGCCGTGCCAATAATCCCTTCGTCCATCGGAATCCGCCAATGCTCCACCACTTCCGGGCGATGCCCGATGGCAAAGCGAAAATACAGCTGGTCCGAATTTTTCTCGGGAAGCAGCACGGCGAAAACTTCGTAATCGATCAGGCGCTTGATTTGCGCGGCCGCAGTCGCAAGCACTTCATCCAGATTGAGCGACGCGCTGATCTCCTGGCTGATGTCGGCCAAAATCGCCAGCGTCTCAGCAGGAAGCTCCAATTTCGAATTGAGTTCAGTCGAGTCCATTAATTCACTCGCACGAGCGCCGTACCGCGGCCACCGCACAAATTCGCGCAGGCCACGTTTTCGCATTCGCTTGTTGGAACAAATATTATAGCAGGGGAAAACCGGCGCCTTTTCGAGCCTTGGAAGTGGCGCAAAGCTAATAATTTCCGCTCGGAGCCATATCGGCAGTCGCTTCCGCGGGCGACGAGGCCCGCGCTTGCTCGAGAATCTTTACGCTGGCGCTCGCGCCGATACGAGTGGCGCCGGCCTGCACCATTTTTTGAACGTCTTCCAGGCTGCGAACTCCGCCCGAAGCCTTCACTCCCAGGCCGTCGCCCACCACCGCGCGCATCAGGCGCACATCTTCGGCCGTGGCACCGCCAGTGCTAAAGCCGGTTGACGTCTTCACAAAATCCGCGCCCGCATTTTTCGCCGCGAGCGAACCGCGCACCTTCTCCTCGGTGGTAAGCAGTGACGTCTCGAGAATCACTTTGCAGATGGCGCCGCCGCGGTGGCTGGCATCCGCCACACCACGAATGTCCGCTTCCACCGCATCGGTAAGTCCGGACTTGAGCGCGCCAACGTTGATAACCATGTCGATTTCCTGCGCGCCCAGCTTGATGGACTCCTCGGCTTCGAATCGCTTCACTTGCGGCAGGGTGGCGCCCAGCGGAAATCCCACCACGGTGCACACGCGCACGTCGCTGCCGCGAAGCAGCTCCGCCGCCTGCGGCACGTTCCAGGGATTCACGCAGACCGATGCAAACCCGAATTTCAAAGCTTCCGCGCAGATTTTCGCAATCTCATCGCGTGTGGCATCCGGCTTCAGCAGGGTGTGGTCTATCAGGCGTGCAATGTCGGCCTCGATTGGGCCAACCGCGGCTCCGGCCGAGATTCGCGCCGCGCCGGCCTCCACCACTTTTCGCGTTTTTCGCGCGCACTTCTCCGCACAGCGTTCGTCGCAGCCCGGGCATACAAGCTCGTCAATTTCGAGCCCGCATAGGTCAGTGCATTTTTCGCTGCCGAGGTATCCGAGGATTTCTTCGGTGATGGCCTGGATGACTTTGTCGAGTTGCTGCTGATCCACCCGGCACTCCCGTGGTGCAATCCGCGGCCGCACTGAAGCGAATCGAGCGCCGGCTCAAGTCTTCAGATGCCGCTTCTCGATCGCTCGAATCTTATCTACCCGTTTCAGGTGCCGCCCGCCAGCAAAAGGCGTTTCGAGCCACGCTGCCACAATTTCGCGCGCCACTTCGGCCGGAATCAGACGAGCGCCGAGCGAAAGAATATTCGCGTCATTGTGCTCACGGCTGTTTCGCGCGGTGGCTCTATCATAACATAGCGCTGCACGCGCTCCCGGCACCTTGTTCGCTGCTATGGAGGAGCCGATTCCTGCGATGTCGATTACGATCCCGCGCGATGCTTCGCCTCGCACCACCGCGTTGGCCACTGCCTCGGCGAAATCAGGATAATCCACCGCTTCACGACTCACGGTGCCTTGATCGAGCACTGTGTATCCCCAGGCGAGCAGATAGCCTTTCAATTCCTCTTTCAGATCGAAGCCTCCGTGATCCGCGCCTATGGCAATCGCCCGCGAAGCAGCAGGCGCTGGGGCTTCGGCATCAGCCGGTTTCGGCTCCTCGAAGCGAATCGTGATACCGCGCGCCTCTGCCTCGTCGCGAGCAAGTGGCGTCAAGATCGTGCCAAAAGCGACCACCAGTTCGCCGCCTTGGCCGGCTGCTTCCACTTCCCGCACCGTTAGGACTTTTCGAGCCACGAATTATTCCGGGGGAAGGCTTAGGACGCAAACGTCTTTCAAATTTCGGTACCGTTCGGCATAGTCGAGACCATAGCCGACTACAAATTCGTTGGGAATCGTGAAGCCCACATAATTCGCCTTCACGTCCTTGATCCGGCGCGAAGGTTTATCGAGAAGCGCGGCGATATGCAGCGTCTTGGGTTTGCGCTGTTGCAAAACTCGAATCAAGTAGCTGAGCGTCAGCCCGGTGTCAAGAATGTCTTCGACCAGCACCACATTCAGTCCCTGGATGCTGCTATCCAGATCTTTCAGCACGCGCACTTGCCCGGAGCTCTGCTTTCCTTTGCCGTAGCTGGAGACTGCGATGAAATCAATTGAAGTATCGAGATTGATCTCGCGGACGAGATCGGAAAGAAAAATGCACGCGCCCTTCAGCACCCCAATGATGTGAACGCGCTCACCTTTGAAATCCTTGGTGATTCGTTGCGCCACTTCGCGCACGCGCTTCTGAATCGCCGCGCGGCGAATTAACACTTTCAGTTTAGGCTGCCCTGTGCCTGCCATACGCACGCGCTCCCGCAGGAAAGGCGCTTACTCTATCCCAGCAATTCAGCGGTGACAAGGCGAGGTATTCTTCAAGTGGCGGTCGAAAACGGGACAAGTTTAGCGGCGCTCGAAAGGCGTGTGTGAAACAAGGTTCGTAGATGAATAGCGAAGAAACGACGGCGCAAAAAAAAGAGTTCAGCAGCGTTCGATGATCGTGGCGATTCCCTGTCCTACTCCGATGCACATCGTGCACAGCGCATACCGCCCGCCAGTACTTTGCAACTGATACATCGCTGTCGTAACTAGCCGCGCCCCGCTCGCCCCCAGCGGATGACCAATCGCAATCGCTCCGCCATTCGGATTCACATGCGCCGCATCGTCAGGCAATCCCAAATCGCGCGTCACCGCCAGCGCTTGTGCGGCAAACGCCTCGTTCAACTCAATCACATCCATTTGCGAAATTTGCAATCCAGCCTTAGCCAGCACTTTGCGCGAAGCCGGTGACGGAGCAAAACCCATCACCCGCGGCGCCACGCCCGCCGTGGCCGTAGCAAGCACGCGTGCTCGCGGGGTGAGCTTGTATTTTTCTGCCGCCGATTTCGAAGCCACCAGCAACGCGCACGCACCATCGTTAATCCCCGAAGCGTTTCCCGCCGTAACAGTTCCCCCCGGCTTCACAATCGGCTTCAGCTTCTGCAAACCCTCCATCGTCGTGTCCGGCCGCGGCTGCTCGTCCGTATCAAAAATTTTCGGCTCGCCCTTTGCCTGCGCCACTGGCACCGCTACCACCTCGCACTTGAAAAATCCAGCCGCATGCGCTCGCGCCCACCGCTGTTGCGTCCGCATTGCAAACGCATCCTGATCGTGCCGCCCGACGTGATGTTCCTCCGCCACGTTCTCCGCCGTCTCCGGCATCGAATCCACGCCGTACTTGCTCTTCATCAGCGGATTCACGAAGCGCCACCCGATCGTCGTGTCGTAAATCTGCGCCTCGCGGCTGAAAGCCTTGTCCGACTTCCCCATCACAAACGGCGCCCGCGTCATGCTCTCCACGCCGCCCGCAATCATCATCTCCGCCTCGCCGCTCTTGATCGCCCGCGCCGCGATTGACACCGCTTCCATGCTCGACCCGCACAAGCGGTTCACCGTCGCCCCGGGAACTTCCTTCGGCATTCCCGCCAGCAGCAGCGCCATGCGCGCCACGTTGCGATTGTCTTCTCCCGCCTGATTCGCGCATCCATAAATCACATCGTCCACTCCCGTCCAGTCCACTCCCGCATTACGCTCCATCAACGCGCGAATCGGAATCGCCGCCAGATCATCCGTCCGCACCGTCGAGAGCGCCTCGCCAAACCGCCCAAACGGCGTCCGCACCGCATCGCAAATAAAAACGTCGCTCACAGTCATCTCCGCGAATCGCACCACAGCATGAATAAACCCGCCAAGCCGAACCTCTATGATGAATGCTTTGCCTTTTTCCAGCAAGCGGCGAGCCGGACAATCGGCATGCGGCAGCGACTCTGTCCATGTAGAATGCACCCTCGACATCACCACGATTTCGCATCAGCGTTGCGACGGGAGCGACCATACCGTTGAACACTTTCGAACTCACCTCCCTCCTCTTCCTCGGCTCGCTGATCGCTGGATTCCTCGGTTCTCTCACGGGCCTCGGAGGCGGCGTTGTCGTCGTCCCCCTCCTCACTCTCGCCTTCGGCGTGGACATTCGCTACGCCATCGGCACTTCCCTCATCTCCGTCATCGCCACATCCTCCGGCGCCGCAGCTGCCTACGTCCGCGAAGGCTTCTCCAATATCCGCGTCGGAATGTTTCTTGAAATCGCCACTACCATCGGCGCAATTGCAGGCGCCGTCGTCGCGGCATATTTGAAACTCTCATGGATTGCGATCGTCTTCGGCCTCGTGCTCCTCTATTCCGCCTACGAATCCGTCCGCTCGCGCACCGATTTGCGCGGACCCAGCCAACCCGATCGCCTCGCTGGACTGCTCCGCCTCGATAGCTCCTTCCCCGCGTCGCAAGGCCTGCAGCCCTATCACGTCAGCAACGTGCCCTCCGGCTTCAGCCTCATGTTCACAGCCGGTGTCCTCTCCGGCGTCCTAGGCATCGGTTCGGGAGCAGTGAAAGTACTCGCTATGGACCGCGCCATGAAACTCCCCTTCAAAGTTTCCACCACCACCAGCAATTTCATGATCGGCGTCACGGCCGCCGCCAGCGCCGGCGTCTACTTGAATCGCGGCTATATCGACCCCGGCCTCGCCATGCCCGTGATGCTCGGCGTCCTGGGCGGATCGCTCACCGGCGCGCGTTACCTGGCTGGCGCCAAAGTAAGACTTCTCAGAATCGTATTCAGCGTTGTCGTCGCGCTGTTAGGACTCGAGATGATCTACAACGGCTTCCTCGGAAAGTTCGTCCAATGAACGCACCCGCTCGCCCCATGTCAGACAAGCGCGCCGAAGAAATCATCGGCAACCTCTTGCGCACGGGCGTGAGCATCGCCGCCATCGTCGTCTTCGCCGCCGGAATTCCCTACCTCATCCAGCACGGCGCCGCCAAGTCCGGCGACCACACCTTTCAAGGCGAACCCAGCCAGCTCCGCCACATCTCCGGCATCATCAAATCCAGCCTCGCCGGTGACGCAGCAGCCATCATTCAATTTGGAATCTTGATTCTAATCGCCACCCCAGTCGCCCGCGTCGCATTCTCAGTCTTCGCCTTCGTCGAAGAACGCGACTGGCTCTACGTCATCGTCACCTTAATCGTGCTCGCGTTACTTCTGTTCAGCCTCACCTCCACAAATTTATGACGCTTTCAGTACCACCATCGCCAAACCTCTATGCAGGAATCACTGGATATGATATTGAAGGCACACGGGATACGATATTCCCCGGAATATCCGGTGGCACTCTTACCAGTATTCCCGTTTCGGCACTCAGGGCCAATCTCTTCTTCGAGGCAGGCTCGCATGACGCTCCTCTCGCTCAACTCATCATCCCTTGATAATTTCCTCCTCCAAAAACTCAGCCGCGTTATCGGACACGCCCCCATTCGCATCGTCCTTCCCAGCGGCAGCGAAATCTGCCCGCGCGACGCCACACCCGCAGGCACGTTGGTCATCCGCGATCGCCAAACGCTCCTCAGAATCATCCTCAGCCCCGAAATCGAATTCGGCGACGCCTACACCGAGGGCCGCGCAGAAATCGACGGCGACATGGTAGAAGTTCTCGCCGCAGTTTTCCGCGCCCTCTCCGGCCGAAATCCCGGCTCCTGGTTCGCGCGCCTGAGCTCCAAATTGCTCGAGCGGACGCAGGCCAACACCCTGCACGGCTCCCGCGAGCACATTCACCGCCACTACGATCTCAGCACCGACTTCTACAAGCTGTGGCTCGATTCCGAAATGCTCTACACCTGCGCCTACTTCGAGTCGCCCTCCGTCAGCCTCGAAGCCGCCCAAATCGACAAAATGGATCTTGTCTGCCGCAAGCTCCAGCTTCAGCGCGGAGAACGCGTTGTCGAAGCGGGCTGCGGCTGGGGTGCCTTCGCGCTTTATATGGCCGAACACTACGGCGTCCGCGTGAAAGCCTTCAACATTTCTCAAGAGCAGCTGGCCTACGCGAGGGCCACTGCAAAACGTCGGGGTCTTGCCGATTGCGTGGAGTTCATAGAAGACGACTACAGAAATATTCGCGGCACGTTCGACGTGTTCGTCTCCGTCGGAATGCTCGAGCACGTTGGCACGGAAAATTATCCCGCGCTCCGTGAAGTGATTCACAGTGCCATCGGTAATTCCGGCCGCGGTCTCTTGCATTTCATTGGTATGAACCGGCCGCGCCCGCTGAGTGCCTGGATCAGGAAACGGATCTTCCCCGGCGCCAATCCTCCCACGCTGAGCCAGATGATGCCGTCCCTCTTCGAACCGTGGAACTACTCCGTCCTCGACGTCGAGAATCTCCGTCTTCACTACGCGCAGACCCTGCGCCACTGGCGCAACCGCTTCGAGCGTTCCACCGATCGCGTCGCGCAAATGTTCGGCGAACAATTCGTCCGCCTTTGGAGACTCTACCTCGCAGGCTCGGAAGCAGGTTTTGTCGCGGGCTCGCTGCAATTGTTCCAGCTTCTATTTGCTGGATCAGAATGCCGCCAAATCCCCTGGACCCGCGCCCACCTCTACGAAAAACTCCAGCCCGCCAAGCAGGAAGCGAAATGGATGCATGCAGCGTCCTGATCGTAGGCGGCGGTCCGGCCGGTTCGTCCTGCGCCTGGCAGCTGTGCCGCGCTGGAATTGACGTCGCTATCCTCGACAAAGCCACATTTCCCCGCAATAAAATCTGCGGCGGCTGGATTACTCTTCCGGTTTTCGACGAACTAGCAATCGACGCCGCCGATTACGCCCGTGCCAATGTTCTCCAACCTATCACCGGATTCCGCACCAGCATGATGGGCGATCGCGAGACCGAAACCGACTACCACGAGCCGATTAGTTACGGCATCCGCCGCAGCGAATTCGACGACTACTTGCTCAAGCGTTCCGGCGCGCGCCTCATCGAGGGCACACCTCTATCCAGCATCGAACGCACAGGCGACGAGTGGCTCGTCAATGCTCGGATCAAAGACCGCCAGATCAAAACCCAGTTGATCATCGGCGCCGGAGGACACTTCTGCCCTGTCGCGCGCTTCCTGGGCTCAAAATCCACGGTCGAAAATGCCGTAGCCGCCCAGGAAACCGAATTCGAAATGAACGCCGAACAGCAAAGCAAATGCTCGATTCGCGCTGAAATTCCCGAACTCTATTTCTGCGCGGACATGCGCGGATACGGCTGGTGCTTCCGAAAAGGCGACTTCATCAACATCGGTCTGGGCAGGCTCGATAAACATTCGCTCGGCGCCCATATCACCGCATTCATCGAATTCCTGCGCCGAACGAAAAAAATCACTTTCGACCTGCACTCAAAACTTTTCGGCCACGCCTACCTGCTCTACGGCAGAAGCAATCGCAAGATAGTCGACAACGGTATCCTTCTCATCGGTGACGCAGCAGGCATGGCCTACTCCCAAAGCGGCGAAGGAATCCGCCCCGCCATCGAATCCGGCCTCCTCGCCGCCAAAGCAATCACAGAAGTCCAAGGCTCATACCGCCGCGAAAACCTCTATCGCTACCGCACCCTGCTCACCAACCGCTTCGGCTCCTTGCACGACGACTGGTCAGTCCAAATCGGCCGCCGCCTCCCCCCTCCCCTAATGAATTCCCTGGGCCGCGCCCTCTTAGCGACGAAGTGGTTCTCCCGCCACATAGTCCTCGATAGCTGGTTCCTCCACGCAAACGAGCCCGCCTTCCATCTCGCCACCTAGCAGCGCTACTCGTGCTCGCGCTGTCATTCTGTGGTCGCCCAGGCGGACCGAAGAATCTCTCTTCAAACGCACCACCATTACAAAGTCCCTGGCCAGCGCAAATCGAGCGTGTGTTCTTTCCCCCCCGCCCCAGACTCCGCACCCCATCCCCGCTGACACCGCACTTCCATAACGC
This sequence comes from Candidatus Acidiferrales bacterium, assembly GCA_035262725.1. Classification (GTDB taxonomy): domain Bacteria; phylum Acidobacteriota; class Terriglobia; order Acidiferrales; family UBA7541; genus Palsa-295. The sequence continues at coordinate 37,550 of DATFSH010000108.1, forward strand.
CGGCTTGTTTAAGCCGCGAAGGGCGTCTCGTTTATCCTGAGGAACGAAGGGCCGGCTCTTTTGACGTCCGTCAGGGCACGACTTCAGTCGTGCCGAACCCGGCCACGTTTCACGCGGCTTTAGCCGCGTGAAGGCATCCTCATCACCCATCACTTATCATCCCCTCACTCCACCACCGTCGTATGCCGCACCGCATACCAACAAGGCGTATACCCAAAATGCGGAAACATCGAATGCACACAACTCTCCGCCTCGGCCGGATCTATATCAAACTCCACCCGCCCATCCTTCCGCGGAATGTTCCACTCCCGATGCACCATCACCGTCCCCAGTCCGGTACTCGGATTCGCCATCAAATGCTTAGCCCAAAGATAATCCCCCGCATACACGAGCGCCGCCACCGCCATCACCACCAAAATCACCCGCTGCAAAATAGCACTCGTTCGCATTCCGCTCCTACTCCGTCGCGCAGCCCGAGTCTAACACCCTCGCCGTCCCACCGCTTTTCGCGTCTCCAACATCAGTCCGCACCTCTCGGGACAACACAATTCGCCCCAGAGCTCCCATATTCAACCTCGGCTTGAAATGCAAGATGCAGAAGTATAAATTCGGCTGTACGGATGTGCGGTTCGGGGAATCACTCGCCACTGCCTTTCTAATCTACGGTTCCGCGATTAAACGCCGCGTAAGCCCAACAAATCAGCTGCTTGCGATTTTCTAGTCGGCGGTTCCCGAGGAGGTACGCCGCGCAATCACCGCCAGTTTCTCCCGCCGCCCAGCGTCAATTTCCGATTCCAGTTATAATGGTGTGCTGTGCTCAGCGTAAATAACATCACTATGCGCTTCGGCCCTCGAATCCTGTTCGAGGACGTCACCACCACCTTTTTCACCGGCCGCCGCTACGCCATCACAGGACCCAACGGCGCCGGTAAATCCACGTTCATGAAGATCTTGACCGGGGAGCTCGAGCCGTCCAAAGGCGACGTCACCCGGCCCAAGAAACTCGGCATCCTGCGCCAGGACCAGTTCGCTTTTGACGAACATCGCGTGATCGACACCGTCATCATGGGCAATAGCCGCTTGTGGAAAGCTCTCCAGGAAAGAGAAGCGCTGCACGCCAAACCGCACGACCAGCTCACCGACAAAGACGGCATGCGCATGGGCGAACTCGAAGGGATCGTCGGCGACGAAGACGGCTACACGGCCGAAGCCGACGCGGCGATCTTGCTGGACGGCTTGGGTCTTGAAGAGCCGCTGCACGAGCGCAAGATGCGCGAACTGCAAGGGGGACAAAAAGTCCGTGTCCTGCTCGCGCAAGCGCTTTTCGGCCATCCGCAAGTGCTGCTGCTCGATGAGCCCACGAACCACCTCGACCTCGATTCCGTTCATTGGCTGCAGGATTATCTGTGCGAATACGAAGGCGTCCTGATCGTGATTTCTCACGACCGCCATTTCTTGAACAGCGTCTGCACGCACGTGGCCGACATCGACTATCAAACCATCATCATGTACAACGGCGGCTACGACGATATGGTCATCGCCAAGACTTCGATTCGCGCGCGAATCGAATCGGAAAATGCCCAGCGCGAGAAGAAGATCGCGCAGCTCAACGAATTCATCGCCCGTTTCTCGGCCGGAACCCGTTCCGCGCAAGCCACCTCGCGCAAAAAAGAAGTCGAACGCCTGCAAACCACCGAGCTGGCCAGATCCAACATCGCCCGACCCTTCATCCGCTTTCAGATGGACCAGCACTCCGGCAAGCACCCGCTCGAGATCAAAAGCGTGGTGAAGGAATACGACGGCGCAAAAGTTTTCAAGCCTTTCAGCGCCAACGTCGACCGAGGCGAAAAAATCGCCCTGATGGGCCGCAACGGTACCGGCAAAACTACGCTTCTGAAATCGCTCATCCGCAACGCTCCGGGCTTTGTCGCCGATGAAGAAAAGCAGTTCCCCATCAATGGCGGAACAGTGGGATGGGGCCACAACGTCGCCGTCGGCTACTTCGCGCAAGACCACAGCGAAACCATTCGCAAAGGCACCACCGCCATCGAATGGCTGCACGAATTCGATCCCATGGCCACGCAGGAACAGCTTCGCGGCGTTCTCGGCCAAATGCTTTTCAGCGGCGAAGAAGCCCTCAAGCCCACCGGCGCTCTTTCCGGCGGCGAAGCGGCGCGCCTGATCTTCTGCAAACTAATGCTGCAGAAACCTAACGTGCTGGTTCTCGACGAGCCGACCAACCACCTCGACCTTGAATCCATCAACGCTCTCAACATCGCGCTGCAAAAATATCTCGGCACAGTTCTCTTCGTCACCCACGACCACGACGTGATAGACGAAGTCGCCACCCGCATCTGGCACTTCGAAGCCAGCCGCATCGAAGACTTTAAAGGCCCCTACTCCGAATATCTCGTCTACGCCCAGGAGAAGGCTTCGTAGCTATTACATGTGTCGTATAGAAACATCCTCGATAAAACTCGAAAATAAAATTTCCCAGCAACCTCAATTGGATTAAGCTCCACCATCAATCCCGTTCCGAAATGCTGGGCGCGTGCCAGAAAAATCACGCTGCGTTCAAAGAAAGAAATGGATCTTATGCGAAATTTTCGTGCAGTGCTGGCCGTCGCCGCAATCGCCGCCGCTGCGTCTCTCTCGTCGTGTATTCCGAGCCCGGGTGACATCTTCGGAGGCGGAGGTGGCGGCTCGCCCGCCAGCGTATCGGGCAAATGGTCGATGCTCCTCACCTCGAATCACGGGTCGAGCAACAATGTGGATGTCGAAGCGAACTTCTCGCAGTCAACCGGTGAGATTTCGGCGGCACAGTCGGTGATTCTTACGAGTTCACCGTGCGAGTTCGGCACTGACTTCATCAAGGGAACCGTCAAAGGAAACAACATCAATTTCACACTGGCCTTCGGCATGGGGCATCCGACCGCATCGTTCTCGGGTTCGGTGAGCAGCAACGGGCTCAGCATGGCCGGCAACTACAAGATGCCGTCCGGCGATTGCGCGTCATCGGATTCGGGAACGTGGGCGGCGACCAAATTCGGCGATTCGTCCGCTTCGTACTCAGGACAAGTCACGTCGGATGTGAACAGTCGAGTGATTACCGTGCTCGCCGTGATTCAGGAAGACGCCAGCAACAATCTCCAGGCGAATATTTCACTTACCAACAGTGGCTGCGCGATGCTCAGCCTGACTGGCACAGCAATCGGCAGCGTTCTTAATTTGGAGACTGGCGATCAAACAATCAGTTTTGTGGCGCAGGCATCTGATCCTACGTACGCGAGCCTTACCACTAAGTACGAAATCGGGGGAACGAGCTGCGGTCTCGCGGACAAAGGGAGCGGGACGCTGTCAAAGGTCGTTCCGGCGGTCGTCAGCCGTTCCAACGCAGTCACGAAGATCAACCCACTCGCGAATTCACTCTTGAAAACAACGCTCGCGAATCAGCATAACTGAACGCGGCTTTCAAATCGTCCAAGCGAAAAAAGTCTCGGCTTCATTCTCGAAGTCGAGACTTTTTGTCAATTGAGATGGGTGGACGATATCTAGCCGCCGTAATTGTCCACGATCGCTTCTTCTTCGACTCTTTGCTTGGACTTGACGATCCACAGGCCATCGCCGTTGGTGGCATAGATGAGGCCGCGAGCCTTGTCTTTCATCGAGGCCGTTACGCCGGAGAAGCTGCGCATGTCTTTGGAGTTGGCTGAAGAAGCAGTTTTTGCATCCGAGGACCCAAAGAGACTGAGCGTGTCGGCCACGACCTTCACCTGGGCGGACGGAGTGCCGGCGGCTGACGAGTTCGTATCGATGGCACGCGGCCGATCTGGGTTACTGACATCGAAGACAGCGACGCTCGCCGTAGAGTTGAGGCCGAGCAGCAGATACTCTTTCCCCTCTTTCTTCACCAGCAACATGCGAGTGACGGGACCGCCAGAAAGCTGGACGTGAGCAACCACGTTGGCGGGCTTATCTTGTCCCTTGCCTGAGTTTGGCTTGGCATGAGCAACTGGTGATGCCAGGGCGATTCCGACTGCCGCGACTGCGATGGCTGACCGGTAAAAACCCTTCGATACCTTGCTGCTTGCATTTCCTTTCATGGTATTTCCTCCTCGATTTTATTCTCCTTGCGATTCCTGAGCGGCTCGCTCATCACGACCGCTCGAAATTCCGGTTGATGGGTTACTGACAGCCGGCAACGTCGTTGTATGCGTCGTCGGAAGTGCACGTGTATGACTTCGCAGACTCGCGGAGCGCTGCGTTGTTCCGCACGATCCACAGCCCTTCGCTGTTGGTGATGTACACCAGGTTGTGCGCGTCGTCGTTGAGGGTGCTGGTAACTCCGGCAAAAGTTAGAACGGCCGGGGGATTTGCCGGATCACTCATGTCGAGCACGTTTACCGTTGTTGGCAAAGGCAAAGAAGTAGCTGGCGCTGAGCCGCCGGCCGGCCCTTCGGCCAGAGCAAGTCCGGCACTGACCAGTTGCAATCTGCCAGTGGATGCGTGGTTGGGCCAAGCGAAGCGCCTGTTGACGCTCGGCCGACTCGGGTTCGTGACGTCAACAACCGTGACGCCCTGACTCGAGTTTGCACCGATATAGAGGTACTGCCTGCCACCGTTTTCCTGCAGATCCATTTGGATTGTCGTGGAACCCGCCAGAGGCACATGCGCGAGTACTGTCGCGGGCTGCTCGGAGGGTGTGTGAGTTCGATGTGCTGCACTGGCCGCGGGCGCCATTGCCGCAAGACACGCGACAAGTGCCAGCGGAGCGCTGCTATGTTTTCGTGCAACTGCTTTGACGATTGCTTTCATTTGTGTCTCCTTCTCTTCTTAGTTCGTTCATCTCTACAGACTGCCGAATCGCCTTTGTTATTCCCGCGAGTCGTGCGGCCAACTCTTCAGGAGGTACCGTGCACAAACGGAAGTGGTTTCCGCAGTTCTCCGCTTTTCACCATCCGCAGACCACCTTACTCATCGCGTCGTTATTCCCGGCGCTTTTCCAGATTCATTTCAAAGGAATGGGAATAAATCGAGCCGCGAGGCAGTTCTAGTAAGTGCAAGAGCGTGGTGAAGTAATTCAGAAAAGGAGGCGGTATGAAAAGCAAGAAGAAAGGATGGATGGCGGGCCTCGCGATACCGATGATGCTGGTTGCTGCTCTGCTGTCAGCGGGCCCGACTGGAGTCAAGGCGAGCGCACAGCAGGCACCAGCGAAAACCGCGGAGATAAAAATCGATAACTTCAATTTCACGCCGGGGACGTTCACGGTGGCTGTGGGAACGACGGTTACCTGGATCAACCATGATGATATTCCGCATACGGTGGTCAGCACGGACGGGGTGTTCAAATCCAAGGTGCTGGACACGGACGAGAAGTTCTCCTACACGTTTACCAAGGCGGGCAGCTATCCCTATTTCTGTTCAATTCACCCGAAGATGACCGGCGCGATCGCGGTGCAGTGAGGCAGTGATGAGAGTGAATCCCTTCGACATCAAGACCCTGCTTCTCGCCAGGCATGCGCAGCACGTGGTGCTGATTCATTTTCCGATCGCACTCTTTATCGTGGCCGTGGTTTTTGACTTCGTCGCGCAGCGGACGAAGAATCCGTCGCTGTCCGCCGCCGCCTATTTCAATCTGCTGTTCGCTGCGATTTCGACGGTGCCGGTAGTGGCCACCGGACTCGCGGCGTGGCAATGGGCGCTCGAAGGACAAAAGCTGAAGGGCATCCTTTTAATGCATCTCGTGTTGGGATGCACTTCGAGCGTCTTGATCTGGGCGGTATTTTTCATTCACTGGCGAGCGCGGCGGCGCCATCAGGAATCCTTGCCGAAGTATCGTCTTGCGCTTGAGGCGTTCGCCATACTGATCGTTGTGCTGACTGGGCATCTTGGCGGATTTTTAAGCGGCGTGAATGGCCCAGGATAGCCGAAAT
>DATFSH010000109.1:0-4244 GCA_035262725.1 Candidatus Acidiferrales bacterium
CAGCTCGACGAGCTCGGCCTTGCCATCAAGCCCGAAGTCAAGAAAGCCGCCGAATGATATCCTTGACGGCGGCCTTGCGGTCGGGATGTCGAGCCAGTGTCAAATAAGGCGGAGTACGAGCCGTGTCTTGGTTGCTAGAAACCCTTTGCTCCATTTTTGGCGCGATCCTTGATCTGGCACGCCAGACAAAGCTGGGCGACAAGTCTCAAGCGAAGTGGTTTCACTATTCCCTGGCAATTGGCTATTATTTGCTCCCGCTGCTCGTAATCTCTGCTCTTAATCCGTGGAGGATTACCGTAATCGCTACCGGGTTGTTCATGGTTTCCTTAATGGCCGGAGCCGTAACCGAGCCGGACGACTTGAGGGTCCAGTAAGGAACAGATGAGCCGGATACGCATACTGCCGGAATCGGTCGCGAACAAAATCGCGGCGGGCGAAGTAGTCGAGCGGCCGGCGTCAGTAGTGAAAGAGCTGCTCGAAAACGCGCTCGATGCCGGCGCGAAAAGCACGCGCATCGAGGTCGAGCAAGGCGGGAAGCGCATGATCCGTGTGACCGACGACGGTCACGGGATGACGCACGACGATGCGCTGCTGGCCTTCGAGCGCCATGCCACCAGCAAGCTCAAAACCGCCGACGACCTGCTTTCCATCGCCACCTTGGGCTTTCGTGGCGAAGCTCTGCCGTCGATCGCCGCAGTTTCGCGGCTGTTGCTCGAAACGCGCGACGAATCGGAAGACGAAGGCACCCGCGTCGAATTCGCCGGGGGCAAACTCGTTGGCGTGAAACCCGCGGGATTGCCCATCGGAACAACGGTCAGCGTTGCCGACATTTTTTATTGCGTTCCCGCACGCCGAAAATTTCTGAAATCAGATACGACCGAGTTGGGCCATATCGCTTCGCTCGTCACGCACTACGCGCTGGCCAATCCGAGCAAACAATTCATGCTCTCGACGCCAACACAGGAAATCATCAACTGCGCACCGGTGGAAAAGCTGACGGACCGCGTCTACCAATTGTTTGGCCGCCAGGCGCTCGATGAGCTGGTGGAAATTCCGCCGGTTTCCGCGCCATTCCGAGCGGCCATCACCGAGCCGCAACTCGACTCGGAAGAGCAAAAGGCCTCGCTCACCGTGACGGGCTTCACTTCGCGTCCTGAAGTGCAGCGCCTAAACCGCAACGGCGTCTACATCTTTGTGAATCGCCGGCTAGTGCGCGACCGGCTGATTCTGCACGCGATCCACGAAGCCTACCGCAACATTCTGCCGCCCACGGTTTTTCCGGCCACGCTGCTGTTCCTCCAGATGCCCTACGAAGAAGTCGACGTCAATGTACATCCCGCAAAAATCGAAGTGCGCTTCCGGCACTCGCAATTTGTGCACGATTTCACGCGCGACACCATGCGCCAGGCGCTCATGAACGCGCGGCCGATTGCGAGCTTTGCGGCCGCTGCCACGACGACCGCAGCACCGCAGTCCGCAGGTCCCCCCAATGGAGGGTTTTCCGGCGGGACTAAACCGGTGCCAGAGGGATCGGGGGTGCCGCGCGCGGTCATTCCGCCGATGGGCGATTTCGGCCTCGGCTCCGGCGTTGGCGCTGATGGCGGATTCGATCTTGCGGGGGCACCGATGCCGCCGGTCGAGCAGCGGATTCCCTTCAACTCAGGCAGCGCCTTTGGAACGGTCATCGCTCCCGCGCAGGTTCCGGGCGCCTCGAATTGGGCGGCGAATCTTGCGTCGCCAAGCGCGGATGCTCCGGCAACGCTCCCTCGCCCGGAGCAGATCGCCGATTTAAAACCGCTCGGTCAGGTCAATGCCAGCTTCATCGTCGCCGTGAATGGCGAGGGCTTGTGGATCGTGGATCAGCACGTGGCGCACGAGCGGGTCCTGTTCGAGCGGCATCTGGAGGCGCGTCGCGCCGGCAAAATTGAAGCGCAGCGCATGCTGATGCCGCTGGTGATCGAGTTGTCGCCGCGGCAAATCGTAACGTTCGAAAAAATCGCGGAAGAGCTTGGAGCAAACGGCTTCGAGGTCGAGCTGATGGGGCCGAAGAGCGTAGCGATTCAGGCCGTCCCTGCCGGTGTCGCGGCACCGGATGCAGAGAAACTGCTTCGCGAAATCCTCGACGGCATCGAGCGCGATAACGCGGCGATTTCCATCGAGACGCTGCAGGCGAAAATTGCCGCATCCACCGCCTGCCACGCGGCGATCAAAGTCAACATGCCCCTTGAGTCGTCGAAAATGGAGTGGCTCCTGGAGGCTCTGGCGAAAACAGATTGCCCGATGAGCTGTCCGCACGGGCGGCCGGTGGTGCTGCGCTATTCCGTAAGGGAAATTGAAAAGGCATTCCATCGCATTTGATGGGAAACATTCTGCCGGGATTCGTGTCATCCTGAGCCACGGATCTCAAGGTAATGTACTCCGGCGATTCGAAAACCGGGTAATGGTGTGGATAGAGAGATCCTTCGGCGAACCTCGTCGGTTTGCCTTCGGATGACCAACACGGGGGAGCAATGACAGACACGCAAAAAACCGCTGTAATCTTTGGGCTGGCCAATAAGCGCAGCATCGCCTGGGCCATTGCGCAAAAGCTGCACGCTGCTGGCTGGCGGCTCGGAATAACGTACATGAACGAGCGCCTCGGACTCGAAGCCAAAGATCTGATCGCCGAATTGCCCGGCGCCTCAGGTTTCATGTGTGACCTCACCAAAGACGACGAGATCGTGCGATTGTTCGATGAGCTAAAATCCAAATACGGCGTCTTGCACGCGGTGGTGCACAGCGTGGGTTTCGCCCCGCCGGATGAATTGAAAAACCCATTCTTGATGACCACTCGCGAGGGCTTTCACATCGCACATGACATCAGCGTGTATTCGCTGATTGCTGTCGCGCGCGGCGCGGCGCCGCTACTGAGTGAGGGTGGCGGGATCGTAACGCTCACTTATTATGGGTCGGAGAAAGTCGTGCCCAATTACAACGTGATGGGCGTCGCCAAAGCTGCACTCGAAGCCACCGTTCGCTACCTGGCCAACGATCTGGGACCGAAAGGCATCCGCGTGAACGCCATCTCCGCAGGCCCGATCAAAACTCTCGCCGCCCGCGGTATCGCGAATTTCAGTGAGATGCTCAAAACGCAGACCGAACGCGCCCCGCTGAAGCGCAACGTGGATCCAGGCGAAGTGGGCAATACCGCTGCGTTTCTGCTGTCCGACGCGGGTTCCGGTATCACCGGGGAGACCATTTTCGTCGATTGCGGCTACAACATCATGGGGTTCTGATGGCAGTTTTCAGCCCACCCAATGCCCAGACAACTCACCATCACGATTGACGGCCCGGCGGGCTCCGGCAAAAGCAGCGTGGCGCGGCGCGTTGCTGCGCTCCTCCGCTATTCGTATCTCGACAGCGGCGCCATGTACCGCGCTCTGGCGCTGAAAGCCCTAGAGCAAAAGGTGGCTCTCGACGACCAGCCGCGCCTCGAAGCGCTGGCGAAAGACACGCACATCGAACTGAAACCACCGACGTCGGAACTAGAGGCAGCGGGCGCAAAAAACCGCGTTTTTCTCGATGGCCGGGAAGTGACGCGCGAGGTCCGCGCCGCGGACGTTGCGCAGGCGGCTTCGCAGCTCGCTACGATTGCCGAGGTGCGCCGCGTTCTTGTCGCCGAGCAGCAGCGCGCCGGCACCGGTGGCGGCGTGGTCATGGAAGGACGCGATATCGGCACCGTCGTTTTCCCCAACGCGGAGCTGAAGGTTTTCCTGGACGCTTCGCCGGAAACGCGCGCCGAGCGCCGCTGGAAGGAACACCAAGAAAAGGGTGAAGCATTCACGCTCGCCGAGGTTCTCAACGAAGTATATGAGCGCGATCGGCGCGACCGCGAAAGAAGAGTCTCGCCGCTCGTACGCGCCGCCGATGCGGTCCTTGTCGATAACACCGCGATGGGCATCGAGGAAACCGCGCGTCTCATCGTGATGCTCGCGCACGAAAAACAGCAGGAAGTGGCAGGCGCCGGTGCGAGTAACCCTGCGGCGCGCTGAGCCAGTCACCAGGCGAGAGCCAGTTCTCAGATCCCTACTTACTCGGGCGCGAAGCAGGTGGGACCAAACCATTCGCGCGATAATACGCAACCAGCAGCCCATAGTGCTCGGCGGTATGCTCGGTTACGCTGAGCCACGGCTCGACGCTCTTGGCAAACGAGGCATCCGGTAGGGTTTTCAGCGTTGCGTTTGCATCGGCGATGCTCTTCTCCA
>DATFSH010000110.1:0-42973 GCA_035262725.1 Candidatus Acidiferrales bacterium
TCTCCTGTAGTTTTTTTTCGAGGCCCCTCGAATGAGGGGGACGGGCCGGAGAAAACAAGTTTTCTGCGATGATTTGTGGTTGTCAAGCCAAACAGTGGAAATTTTTTTTGAATTTTAACTTTGGGTTCTCCACAGGCACCCGCGCCTGAAGCGGCGAGGCCCCTCAGAATTTTGTCACCTCGCTGAAGTGGAAGTCCTTGATTTTCATCGTCGGAACGACCATCTCAAAGGATTCTTCTCCGGCCGCGCGCACGGCGGGGCCTAGCATCTCGACATTCGATAGCATTTCGAGAATATTCTGGTTGAAGCGGAAATTTCGAATGCCACCGGCCACGCGGCCGTTTTCCACGAGAAACGTTCCATCGCGCGTCATGCCGGTGAGAATCTTCTCGTAGGGATCCACCTCGCGGATGTACCAGAGCCGCGTGACCAGGATGCCTCGCTCGGTGGTGCGAATCATTTCGTCGAGGGATTTATCGTCGCCACCAAAAACCAGATTCATCGGCGCTTCGCCATATTCATTGGGCAATCCGAAGCCGTGGCCCGTGGGCTTTTTCTTCATCTTCTTGGCGCTAGCGCGGGAATAGACCAGGTTTTTCGGAATGCCTCGATCGACCAGCAGAACCTTCTGCCGCGGAACCCCTTCGCCGTCGTAAGGCGCTCCCAACTGGAACGGGTGATAGACGTCATCCCACAGTGTGATGTTGTCCCCAAAAACTTTCCTGCCCATGCGGTCGTTGAAGCACGAACGCTTGTCCATCACCGACGTTCCGGCAAAGTCATAAAACAAAAAGCCCACCAGATCTAGAACGGCGGATGGTTCGAGGATCGTGGTGTAGTGGCCGGGAGCAAGCTCGCGGGGCTCGCGCGACTCAGATGCTTTGCGGCTGGCGCGTTCCGCAAGCCGGTCAGGATCGAGTTCGCGGATATCCGGTGAATTGGCTTTGGCCCAACCCGAGGAATTCGACTCCAGGATCGTGACCGAAAATTCCGAGCGTGTTTGCTCGTGATGCGCGAAGAGCCCTTTTGAATTCGAGAGGATGGTCTGCATCGCGCCACTGGAGAAAATGCCTGCCGCGGTCTGCTTGTTCTTCTCCGCGAGCTTGCAGACGCGAGTGACGGCGCGCGCGCGATCCTGCGGCGACGCCTCGGCCGTCTCCGCAAAGAAACGCCGCACTGTGGGAACCTTCTGCGCACCAAGCATGGGAAGCAGACCTGGAGTCTCCGGCTGATGCAGCGCGAGTTTCTCAGCGGCCGCCATCACTCGCCGCAGCGATTCTTCATCGGTCTTGTTCGTGGTAGCGCGCGCGGTGCGGCCATCCATCACGGCGCGGACCGAGATGTGCAGCATCCGCTCGGCGACGTTCTGGTGAATGATGTTGTTGGCAAAACGAGTGAGCGCGTCCGTCGTGATGTCAATTTCTACTTCCGTTTCGTCGGCTTCGCTGAATTTCATGATGCGTTCAGCGATGGCCTTTAATTCCGACGCGGTGAGAAGCGGTGTGGATGGCGCGTTAACTTCGGCGCTACGAAGCCTGGGCGATAGCGATGCTTTGCGGGTCCGCTTCATTTCGCAAAAGCCACTCCGATCTTTATGTTGCGGAAGCGCGCAGGCGAGGCGCCGTGCCCTGTCCCCATGGTTTGCATGGGCTGGCCTTTTCCGCAATTGGGCGTACCCCACAGCGTCCAATCATCCCGGGAACAAATAGCCTCGCAGCTGTTCCAGAATTCAGTGGTAATGCCGCTGTAGCTTGGATTTTTGATCATGCGGCCTTTTTTGCCGCCTTTGATCTCCCAGCCAATTTCGGTCGAAAACTGAAAATGGTACCGGCGGTCGTCGATGGACCAGGAACGATTCGTGTCCATCAAGATCGCGTCGTCGGTATCGGCGATCAGATCGTCGTACTTCCACATGCCCGGATTGATGCTCACGTTCGTCATGCGAATGATCGGCAGGCGGTTCCAGCTTTCCGTTCGCATGGTGCCGTTCGAGCGATCTTCGCCGATGGCGGAAGCTGTTTCGCGATTGCTCAGATAACCGGTGAAGAGACCGTTGGTGATAATCGGCGTGCATTGCGCGGGAACGCCTTCATCGTCATAGGCAAATGTGCCGAGGCCTGGACCGTGCGCGAGGCGCGCGTCGGCGACGACGTTCACGATCTCCGAGCCGTATTTCAGTTTGCGCAGCTTATCCACGGTGAGAAAACTCATTCCGGCAAAATTCGCTTCCTGGCCGAGAACGCGGTCGAGTTCAATGGGATGTCCGATTGATTCGTGAATTTGAAGACCGAGCTGCGAGCCGCCCAGAATGATGGTGCCGGTTTTTTCCGGACACTGCGCGGCGGAATGGAGCGCGACGGCTTCTTCACCTGTGCGTCCCGCGTTGCCCACAAGATCGAGCGCTTCGATGAGTTCATAACCTTCAAGGGCGTGCTGGCCGCCGAAACTATTGGGGTACGAACGCTTCTGAATTTCGCTCCCGGCAAAACTGGTGGCCACGATTCCGGTGCCTGATTGCATCTTCACTTGATGAATCACAGAACCGACGGTCGAGACGAAGAGCTGGTCGATTTTACGGAAGGTCATCGAGCCTTCCGCCAGCGTGACGCCTTTCACCCGGCGCATTTCTTTGTCGGCCGCGAGCAGCACTTCTATCTGGCGCTCCACTGGAATCCGGAACGGATCTTTCACGAATGGATTCTGCCAGGTGTCCACGTACGCGTTCTCAGGAGCCAGCGCGACGTCCGCGTGTTTGGCAAGCGCGGACGCTTTGGCGATGGCCACCGCTTCCGCGGCGCAGGAGTCGATGCTTTCATGGGTAAGGCGGTCAGTGGAGGCGAATCCCCACGCGCCTGAAGCGATCACGCGGATGCCGATTCCGAGCGACTCCGATTCGACCAGGGTGCCCACTTCGCCGTTTTTCGTCGAGATGTCGCGCTGGCGGATGTCCATCACGCGCGCGTCGGCGTAGGAAGCGCCGCGGCGCTTGGCGGTTTCGATGGCGCGAGTTGCCCAGTCTTGCATTACAAGTGACCTCTGACGACAAATCGGCAGCGCGATGAGCGAACGATACTAGTCCGGGGCTTGCGGCGTGTCAAATGGGCTACAGGCGGCAGGCCGGGCGTGTTTTCGGCGCTCAAGAACGTCAAGAAGTTACGATTAGAAAAAGGTAGTCGCTTTTTTTTCTATGAGTTGCGGCAAATTCTAATCCCGGTGTTGCGATTAGAAATCGGTAGGCAGGAGAGGGTCTGGGCCGAGGATCGCGGAACGTCTTGGTCCTCGTTCATCCGTTCAGCCGTAAGTCTTACAGCTCAATCCAGACCCGATGTTATCAAGAAAGTAATAGTCGGTCAAATGAATTCGCTGACCAGGCAAGAAGTCACGGGACTTACTGCTTCGATGGCGTTTCGACCGGCACGAGCACCTGGGCCATGGTCAGCCCCGGAGGAAATTTTAGTTTTACCTCGAATTTCAGGTATTCGATCGAGCCCGGGTACAGAGGATCTTTCAGCGAGGTGATGCGGGATCTCTGGATGGCCAACTCTCCGGTGCCCAGCTGGATATTGGTCGAACTCATCTCGATGCGTTGTTTGTCATCGTCCGAGACTGAATTCGGGTAGAGCATGGCGTTCACCACTTCTTCAGCGCGGTGCTCATCGTCCACGGAAAGAACAAAATTGAAGCGGCGCGGAGACATCGCCAGGATTTCTTGTGCGGTGAAATTGTAGATGGTCTCGATATAGCGCTCGTTGAAATTGTGATAGGGCGGCGTGGCGATGGCAGAGAATTCGATGGGGCCGTCGGAGGGCTGCGTTTTCGGAGCAATGCTGATATCCCAGCCGGCGAAGGCGCCTTCGGAAGCCACCTCGAGGCGGAATTGGAGATCGTGGCCGATATCGTGGATGTAGGTCTTGCCGCGTTCAATTTCGCCGGTGAAAACCAAATCCGGCTCGCTGATGGGGGGCTGTGCGGATTTTGACTTGTGATGATTTTGAAGCGGGGACGCAACCAGCGCGGCCGCCAGAATGATTGCCAGTAGTGAAGGGTTCGGCGTCACGCAGTTAAAGTCCCTCGGATTTCGCGCACGAATGAATATACCAGAGAGAAATTGAGGAGCGGAGATTTGAAAGCGGAAGACGAGCGAGCCAAAAAGAAAGCCCGGAAGCCTTTGCGGGCTTCCAGGCCTGCGGTGCTTTTGCTTCAGTTGAACTACTTAACTTTCAGGAAGACGATGGCGAAGGTGTACAGAGCCATCGACTCAATCAGCACGAGCGCCAAAATCAGGGCGAAACGGATTGCGGCAGCCGCGCCTGGATTGCGGGCGAGTCCTTCACAGGCTGCGGCGGTTGCTTTGGCCTGTGCATAGCCGCCAGCGGCTGAAGCGATGGCCATCGCGAAGCCGGACGTGATTGCGACCCAGTTTGCGGCGGAACCAGCGGCAGCGCCCGTCTCCTGCGCGAATGCCACAGGCGCGAGCAGGCTGATGGTGACGACCACCAGCACGAACAGCGCGTACCTTTTCATTGTGAAGCTCCTTGTATGAAGTTGCCGCCAGGAGGTGGCTCCCGTCATCCTCAAGCAGCCGGGATCACACTGGTGGCGATGATGCCGTTCGTTTATGAATGTACGTAAAAAAAGCAACTTCCGCGGCTGACGGGCTGTGCCAACCTTTGCGTTACCCGGGCACGGCATGCCGTGCCCCTACTGAAAAGCAAAAACCAGGTTAGTGCTCTTCGGCTACGGCGCCGGCTACATAAATTACCGGCAAAATTGTGAAGACAAAGGCTTGCAGCACAGCTACGAAAATATGAAGCAGGATGAATGGGATCGGGCCGATCAATGGAACCACCAGCCCAACGTAGCCTGCTTTGCTCAAGTGCGCGAGGAAAATGGAAAGCTCGAGCATCAGTCCGAGAAACAAGATGTAGAGCGTTTCGCTCACGAGCATGTTCACCCAGAGACGGACGGTGAGCGAGAGCAGGCGCGCCAAATTGCTCACGATTTCAATTGGTAGCATGATGGGCGACATCGCGAGCACAGGTCCCAGGAAATGCTTACTGTGGCCCAACGGACCGTGTTTTACGATGCCGGTCCAGTTGTAATACAGGAAGACCACGATCGCGCAGCCGAGCGGCACGGAGACTTGGGCTGTGGGCGATTCGAGGGTGGGGACGAGGCTGACGAGATTATTGAGAAGCACAAAGATGCCGATGCTGCCCAGCATAGCGACGTACTTTTCAGCATCGTGACCCACATTGTCCTCGAGCAAATCGCGAACCCCGACGCCCATAGAGTTTGAAAGCAGCGCTTCCATACATTGCTGCGTACCGCCGGGGCGATCGACCGAGATCCGTCCCCTGAGCCACAGAAAAAAGACGGCTGCGATGAGAAAGGCGAGCACTTCCATCGCGATGTGTGTGGGAATCGGATAGGCGGGATTCTCAGGCTTGATGTGAAGAGCTGCCAGCAGCGCCAGGACGGGCTTGGCGAACAAGCGATTCAATAGTATCGAGAACCAGATGGGCCGTTCTACCAAGTTCACCTCGTCGAGCGTTCTTCTTTCGAAGCTAAGCGTGCTCGCGCGGCTCGGGCCCTGATCGGAAAAGCTGCCCGATCAACTCCACCAAAACCGCTGCGATGACGGCAAAAAATCCGGCCAGCAGACCTGCGGCCGGCAATTTGAAGCACCGCAGAATAGCATAGGCGGCTGCGATCAGCAAAGCGTAGCGGCCCAGGAACTTGAGGTACACGCTTGGCGGGACGCGCGCCTTTTCGCTTCCGGCCTGAGCTGTGGAGAGGCGGGCGAGTGTGGCGACGCCTTGCTTCAGCCAACGGTAATTCACCCAGGAGAGAGCAGCGCCGGCGGCTACTGCTGCGCCGCATCGCCAGCTCCAGATCGCACTCGCAGCGATCGTTGCGACGGCACCGACGGCCAAAGTGAGGTATTCAATGCGGCGCTCAGAGGCCGCGTAGAATGCATCGTTTTCCTGCATTAAGTGTCCGGCAAGATCGGCTACAGATTCATCGCGCCTAATGAACCGCCAGAGACAAAAACCTCAGGTCTAAAGACCTGAGCTACATTGAATCAAAATCGTCGCCGCATCAGGAGCCGCCGTCACTCTTTTCGGAACGTGAGAGGCGCCGAACAATGTCCCAGATGCTCGCGCCAAAGCCCAAAAAGCCGAAAATGAGCGCGAGCATAGGGCTCGTATGCAAGCGCTGGTCGAGCAGATAGCCGAAGCCGCCGCCAATCACTACTCCGCCGATCATGATAAACGGGAGTTCCATGGCAAGCGCGAGCTGAGTGATGGCTGTCTTGGGACGCTTCGATGAATCGGGAGGTTCGGAGGCCATTGACTGACCTTTGATTCTAGTGGAAGAATGGATTGATGATGGAATATTTCGCGAGGAGCAGGAACTGCTCGGGGAAAATTCCTGCGGCGAGGGTGACTATAACCATGGCCGCGAGCGCGAATTTTTGGGCCCAGGAGATGATGGGCTTCACGGGATCCGATGAGGTGCGCACCCACATGGCGGCAATCATGCGGAAGTAGTAGTAGACGGCGGGAAGGATGTAGGCCACCGAGACGATGGCCAGGATGTAGTGGCCCGTTTCGATCAGCGACCAAAATACGAGCAGCTTCGCGACGAAGCCTGCCGTGGGTGGAATGCCGACGAGCGAGAGAAGAAAAATCAGCATCAGGATCGCGGCGCCGGGGTTGCGTTCGATGAGGCCGTTCAGGTCGTCAATGTCGTCGCCGATCACGCCTTTGTGACGGAGCACGATCACAACGGCGAAGGCGCCCGTGTTGAAGAAAGCGTAGACGAGCAGATAGAAGGCCATGGCCTGCAAGCCGCGCGGATTGAGCGAGCCGTCGCGATTCACCGAGGCGACGAAGCCGAGGAGAATGTAGCCGACCTGCGTGATCGAAGAATAGGCAAGCAGGCGTTTGACGTTGTTCTGCGTGATCGCGGCCAGTGCGCCAATGGTCATCGAGAGAACGGCAACGGCAGCCATGAGCATCACCCAATCGATGCGCACGGGCCAAAAAACGCTGAGGAACAGGCGAAGCAGCAGCGCAAAGCTCGCGGCTTTGGAAGCGACGCTGAGGTAGGCGGTGATTGAAGTGGGCGCGCCCTCGTAAACATCGGGCGCCCATTGATGAAACGGGACGGCGGCGATTTTGAAGAACACGCCAGCGCCAACAGTGGCGATCGCCAGGAAGATAAGAATATCGCCGCCGGGCAGCATCTGGTGGCGTTCGGCGACGCGCATGGAGATCACGTCGAGGTGCGTGGACCCGGCGATACCGTAAAGGATCGAGAAGCCGTACGCCAGAATGCCCGAGCTGAACGCTCCCATCAGCAGGTATTTCATCGCCGCTTCGTTCGAGCGGCGCTCGCGGCGGAGAAACCCGGTGAGTACATAGAAGCTGAGCGCCATCGTTTCGAGCCCAAGGAACAGGACGACGAGATCGTTGCCACAAGCGAGAAACATCATGCCGGCCGTGGCGAGAAGCATCAGCGCATAGTATTCGCCGTGCTGTTCGCGTTCGAGCTCCATGTAACGCACGGAAAGCAGAATCACAAGCGCGGTAGACGCCAGAAACAGAAAGCCAAAAAAAATGAAAAACGGATCGATAACGATGGAGTTGTCGAAGGCCGTATAGCGTTGCGAAGCGGCGCGTACCATCAGCCAGAGCGAGACGCCGCTGAAGGCGACGCCAAGCATAGCGGTAATCGCGTTCCAGCCTTTTTGCGCGGGCGTAAGAAAAAAATCCGTCAGCAGAATCGCTAACGCGAAGAAGACCAGCATCGCCTCCGGAAGAATGAAGGAGAAGTCCACGCGCGACTGCTGAAGGATGCTCTGCCAGCCCATCTACTTCACCTCACGCTTCGCCGGCGGGGCGGGTGACTTGGCCGCAGCTGCGGGCACAAGCGCCGGCGCAGGCCCCGGCATAACCGGAACCGCTTCAGCCATAGGCGCGGGGAATGGCGCATCCATCAACGCCGCTGGAACGGCGGCCGGCAAGTAGCCAGGGTTCACAGTTCGCATCAGCCGATCCACCGGCGCCTCCAGCACATGAAACATCGGCGCGGGATAAATGCCGATCCAGAACGCCAGCAACACCAGCGGGATCAGCGTGGCCCATTCGCGCCCATTTAGGTCGGGCACGTGCTCGTTGAGCGGGTTCGTGATGTTTCCAAACATGACGCGCTGGTAAAGCCACAGCAGGTACGCCGCCCCAAGCACCACTCCGATCACGCCCCAAGCCGCATACTGCCACTTCACTTCGAAAATCCCGCGCAGGATCGTGAACTCCCCGATAAATCCATTCAGCAGCGGCATGCCCAGCGAGCTCAGCGTGACGATCAAATACACCGCCGCGAAATTCGGCATGGGCGTCGCCAGCCCGCCAAATTCGGAAATCAACCGCGTGTGTCGCCGCTCGTACAGCACGCCCACAATCAAGAACAGCGCCCCGGTCGAAATTCCGTGGTTAATCTGCTGAATAATGCTGCCCGAAAGTCCCATCGGCGTTAACGCAAAAATTCCCAGCGTGCAGAATCCCATATGGCTCACCGAGGAATAGGCGATCAGCTTTTTCATGTCCTTCTGCATCATGCAAACGAGCGCGCCATATATGATCCCGATCAACGAGAGCACGATCATAATCCCGCGATACTGGTTCGTCGCATCGGGAAACATCGGCACGGAAAAGCGCAGGAATCCGTAAGTCCCCATCTTCAGCAGCACGCCGGCGAGGATGACGCTGCCGGCCGTAGGAGCTTCCGTGTGCGCGTCGGGCAGCCAGGTGTGAAGCGGAAACATCGGAACTTTGATCGCGAAGGCGAAGAAGAAGCCCCAAAAGAGCCAGCGCTGCAGCAGGAGCGAAAAAAGCGGGTGCGGCGCTTCCAGCACATCCTTGATGCTGAAAGTGTGCGCGGTAAAATAGATTGCCAGGACCGCGAGGAGCATCAGCACCGAACCGGCCAGCGTGTAGAGGAAAAACTTTATTGCCGCATAGAGACGCCGTTCGCTACCCCACACGCCAATCAGGAAGTACATCGGGACAAGCATCACTTCCCAGAAAACGTAAAAAAGAACGAAATCGAGCGACATGAAAACGCCCAGCATGCCAGTCTGCAGAAGCAGCAACAGAATGTAGTATTCCTTTTCGCGCTTTTGAATCGCGGACCACGACGAAAGCACCGCAATCGCGCCCAGGATCGTCGTGAGCATCACCAGTAGAAAGCTGAGGCCGTCGATGCCCAGCGTGTAGCGCGCGCCGATCGAAGGAATCCACTCGTGGTCGGCGAGAAATTGGAAGCGCGGCGCGTCCACGGAAGTGTTGAAGCGCCATATCAGCGGCAGCGAGACGAGCAGGCCCAGGCACGCGAAGATATTGCCCATCCAGCGGTGCAGGTCGGCGCGCTCGCGGGGAATGAACAGCATCAGGATCGCGCCCACCAGCGGCGTGAAGAGGATCGTGTTCAATATCTGACTATCAGAGAACATCCATTCCCTCGCGTTCTTGCTTGGCTCGCAGCTTTGCGAGCGTTACGTTGAAATCCTTCTCTGCGTTAAGCGTCAAGGACGACAAACGTTTGCTTAGTGCATCGCTTGATGCGCGATGTGAAAGTAATACGCCAGAAAACCAATCAGGCCGATCACCACCAGCAACATATAACTCTGCACCAGGCCGTCTTGAATCATGCGCACCGGGATGCTGAGCAACCACACAACGCGCGCGCCGAAGCGCACCGAGCCATCCACGATCCACGTGTCCCACCACATCGAAACTTTAGAGATGAAACGCGTCAGCCAGCCGGCGCCGTTCACGCCCGCGCCGTCGATCACCGTGCGATCGAACGCGCCGAGCGCGAGTCCCAGATCCTTGGCCCGGTTCACGAAGAGTGAATCGTATAGTTCGTCCATGTAATATTTGTTGTAGACCAGGCGATAAAACCAACCGAGCCGATTGGCAATCATTTGCGGAAGATTCGTGCGCTTGATGTAGAGGTACCACGCTGCGAGTATCCCGCAGACCACCAGGCCCTCGGAAAGCAACATCAATCCAATTTCACCCATTCGCGAACTGACGCCCTTCGCGGCTTCGGCTCGCAACTCGTGCGGCACGGCAACAACGGGTTCGAGGAAGCGAATGAAGACGCTGTTCCCTCCCAGAATTTCGGGCCACGCCACCCAGCCGCCCGCAATCGAGAGGGCGGCGAGAATTACCAGCGGAATCAGCATCGAGCGCGGCGATTCGTGGATGTGGTGCTCCACCTCGTGATCCACACGCGACTCGCCATGGAAGGTCATGAAAATCAGCCGAAACATGTAGAAGGCCGTCATGCCGGCCGTGAAGTAGCCGATGGCCCAAAGCAGCGCGTCTTTTTCGTAGGCCTTGCCAAGGATCAGGTCTTTGCTCAAAAAGCCGGCGAACGGAAAAATTCCGGCGATGGCCAGCGTGGCGATCAGCATCGTCCAATACGTGATGGGGATTTTTTTCGAGAGTGCGCCCATCTTGCGCATGTCCTGTTCGCCGGAAAGCGCATGGATCACGCTGCCGGCCGCGAGGAACAGCAGCCCTTTGAAAAACGCATGCGTCATCAGGTGGAAAATGCCTGCGGTGAAAGCGCCAACGCCGCATGCGAGAAACATATAACCGAGCTGCGACACAGTGGAGTAGGCGAGAACTTTTTTGATATCGGTCTGCACCACGCCCATCGAGGCGGCGAAAAGCGCGGTGATGGCGCCGACTATCGCGACAACCGCGAGTGCGGACGGGGCGAGCACGTAGATAGCGCTGGTGCGCGTCACCATATAAACGCCGGCGGTAACCATCGTTGCGGCGTGAATCAGCGCGCTCACCGGGGTCGGGCCTTCCATCGCATCGGGTAGCCACACGTACAGCGGAATCTGCGCGGATTTTCCGGTCGCGCCGACGAAAAACAGCAGCGCGATGGCGACGATGCGCGGGTCTCCTACCTCGAAATTTCCCTTTGCCAGCGCGGGCCCGATGTCCGCGAACCGGATGGTGCCCAGGAGCGCTGACGTCATGAAAATACCGAGAAGAAACGCGGCGTCACCGATGCGGTTGACGATGAATGCCTTCTTGCCCGCGTCCGATGCCGATTTTTTGTGGAAGTAAAATCCAATCAGCAGGTAGCTGCACGTGCCCACGCCTTCCCAGCCTACGAAGAGCAACAGGAAGTTATTGGCCAGCACCAGCATCAGCATGGCGAACATGAAGAGGTTCAGGTAGCCGAAGAAACGGTAGTAGCCGCCTTCGTGCGCCATGTAACCGGTGGCGTACACGTGAATCAGGAATCCGACGCCGGTCACCACCAGAATCATCACGCCGGAGAGCGGGTCAAGCTGGAAACCCCAGTCGGCCACGAAATTCGCCAGGCGGCCGTCCAGCATATGGAACGGAACGGCGGGCAGCCATTCGAAGAGAACATTGATTGCGATGCGATTATCTTGAGGAAGCGAAAGCAGCTGCAGGAAACTTCCCGCCGAAAAAATGAACGAGATGAAAACGCTGCCCGCGCAGAGCACGTTGATCGCGTCGTTCTTCAGCTTGCGGCCGAAGAACAGCATCGCCGCCGCCGTCACCAGCGGGAACATCGGAAGCAGCCAGATGTGTGCGAGAAAGAATGGCAACTGTGACGTCATTAGGCCATTTTCACCATTTCAACATGTCCATTTCGTCCGCAAGCACCGTCTCGCGATTGCGGAAAAATGCCAGGATGATGCCCAGACCCACGGCTGCTTCAGCTGCTGCGTCCGTAATGATGAAGATCGCGAAAACCTGGCCATCCACGGAACCAAAGTGCCGCGAAAACGCCACGAGATTGATGTTCACCGTGTTCAGGATCAGCTCGATGGACATCAGGACGACAATCACGTTGCGGCGGGTAAGCACGCCCACTACTCCGATGGTGAAGAGCGCAAGGCTGAGGATGAGATACGCTTCGGTCGGAATCATCAGACCCTCCTCTTGGCCATCACCACGGCGCCAATCATCGCCACCAGCAGCAGCACCGAAGCAATCTCAAACGGCAGCATATAGCGCTGAAAAATTGCGTCGCCGATGGCTTCCGTGTTTCTCGCCGGCATTTTGTCGGAGGGATTGCTCAAGTTCAGGCCGGCACGAGCCACCCACAAGGCGAAACCCACCTGAGCCGCTAGAACCAGCGCGAGCACGGCGGCCAAATATTTTTGCCGGTTGAATTGGATTTGGCGCAAAGCCACATCGAGATTCACCAGCATGATCACAAAGACGAAGAGAACCATAATGCCGCCAACGTAGAGAATAATCTGGACCACGAAAAGAAACTCCGCCTGGAGCTGCAGGAAAATTCCGGCCGTCGCCAGCAAAGTTGAAATCAAAAAAACGGCGCCGTGGATAATGTTGCGGCGCGTCACCATCAGGATCGCCGAGCCAACCGCCAGCAACGCGAAGAAATAGAATAAAACTTGATTCAGGATCATGACTCGGTGTCCGCCGTTTGCAAGGCCGCTTCCGGCTTGTCGCCTTCTGTTGCAAGCCAGGCCGCCACGCCGAGCGTGACGATATTCATCACCAGCATGGCCCAGAACGGGATCCATCCCAGCGACTGCTTCAGGACGATCGCAATGCCGATGCTGATTACGTTGACCAGCGCGAGTGGAATCAGGAAGCGCCAGCCCAGGCGCATCAATTGGTCGAAGCGGTAGCGCGGAAAGGTAAACCGGAACCACAGGAACGCGTAGAGGTAAGCCACCACTTTAGCCATGAACCAGAACGCGCCGTGCACGCCGGCCATTACTTCCGGCAACGCAAAAAGCGCGGCAGCCATGGCTCCCGCGAGTAGTAAGCACGCCCCGCCGAAAGCTGCCATCACTGCTTTCTGAATCTGCACTGGTTGCTTCGGTGCGAGATAAAAACAATACGCCGCGGCCGCGAGGAACACGAGTGACGGGATCACGTCGAAAAATTCGAGCGAAGTTCCCGGGAAATGGTCATGCCAGCGCGCGAAAGGCCGCAGCCAGCCGCCCAGGAACAGCGTGGTTGCGATTCCTGCCACAATAATCATGTTCGCGTATTCCGCCAGGAAATAGAGCGACCAGCGGAAGCCGCTGTATTCGGTCATATAGCCGGCCACGAGTTCCGATTCCGCTTCGGGCAGATCGAATGGCGCGCGATTCGTTTCCGCGATGGAACCAACCATATAAATGAAGAAGCCGACCGGCACGGAGAAGATGAACCATGTGCCCTGGTCGTATTGCGCCTGCACGATTTCTTTCATCGAGAGCGAACCGGCAAGAAGCAGCGCCGAAACCAAGCCCAGGCCTGCCGCCGTTTCGTAGCTGACGAGTTGTGCTGCGCTGCGTAACGCGCCAAGCAGCGAATAGTGGCTGTTGGAAGCCCAGCCGCCGAGTACGATCCCGTAAATTCCAAGCGAGCTTATGCCCAAGATAAAAAGAAGTCCTACGTTGAGATCTGCGATTTGAAACGAGGGTCCAATCGGTAGCGCCGCATAAGCCAGTAGCGCCATCGTAACGCTCACCAGCGGCGCCAGCCAGAACATGAGCTTGTCGGCATTGGCCGGAATGATGTCTTCTTTAATCAGAAGCTTCAGGGCGTCGGCAATCGGCTGCAGCAATCCGTGCGGGCCGACGCGCATGGGCCCGAGCCGCGCCTGCATATCCGCCATCACCTTGCGTTCGAGAAGAACAATGTAGCCCGCAAGTAGCGGCAGCACGGCCACGATCACGACCGCGTACACGACCGGCAAAACGTAAGGCGCGATGGAAGATGGAATCAGGTGGCCCATCAGCGGTCCACTTCTCCGAGAACGATATCAATCGTGCCAATGATCGCAACTACGTCCGCCACAAGCGCGCCCTGCGCCATTTTCCGAAACGCTTGCAGGTTAATGAACGACGGGGGACGAACGCGCACGCGATACGGCTGCGTGGTGCCGTCACTCACGATGTAGTAGCCGAGCTCGCCTTTCGGCGCTTCGATCGAGTGGTAGACCTCTCCCGGAGGCGGCTTCAGCACCTTGCCGACTTTTCCGAGAATCGAGCCGGACGGAATATTTTCGACGGCCTGCAAGCAGATGCGCCGCGACTGGCGCATCTCTTCCATGCGCACGATGTAACGATCGTATGTGTCGCCTGTGGCGCGCGTGGGAATCTCGAATTCATACTGGTCGTAGGCGGCGTACGGCATCGCTTTGCGCAGATCCCATTTCAGGCCGCTCGCGCGAAGCACGGGGCCCGTGACACCAAGGGCGATACAATCCTCCGCGCTGATCACTCCCACGCCTTTCGTTCGTCCCACCCAGATGCGGTTTTCGGTGAGCAGCGTTTCGTATTCGTCCACGCGATGCTCGAAATCGTGGCAGAAACGCTTCACGTCTTCTTCGAATCCGTCGTAGGTCTCATACTGCAGGCCGCCGATGCGGAAGGCGTGCGTGGTGAGCCGCGCCCCGCAATACTTCTCAAAAATTTTCAGAATTTCTTCGCGCTCGCGGAAACAATAAAACACGGGCGTAAGCGCGCCTATGTCGAGCGCATGCGTGCCGAGCCAGAGCAAGTGGCTTGCGATGCGCTGAAGTTCGGTCAGGATCGTGCGCACCACCTTTGCGCGCGGTGGCGCTTCGGTGCCGAGCAGCTTTTCCACCGCTTCGCAATAGCCGAGGCCGTTCGAAACGGCAGCGACGTAATCCATCCGGTCCACGTAAGGCGCGAATTGCTGGTAGCTGCGATGCTCGGCGATTTTCTCGACGCCGCGATGCAGATAGCCGATGATGCATTCCGAATCCACCACGCGCTCGCCGTCGAGCTTCAGCTTTACGCGTAACACGCCGTGGGTCGACGGATGCTGCGGCCCCATGTTGAGAATGATTTCGTCCGCGCCCAGCACGGTGGTGGTCACTTCGGTCGTATGGCCGTTGGTCATTTGATTTTGCCGGCTCTTCCCTGCTCGCCTATTGCCCGCTCTCGATGCCTAAGTTCTCGCGCACCCAGTCTGTGTCCTGCTTCAAGATGTCGTAATCCTTGCGCAGCGGGTAGCCTTGCCATTCGTCGGGCAAGAGGATGCGTTTCAAATCCGGATGGCCTTCGAACTTGATGCCGAACATGTCGTAGCATTCGCGCTCGAGCCAATTTGCCACCGGCCAAACCTCGGACACGCTCGCCACCGGCTCGTTTTCACCGAGATGCGCTTTCAGGCGCAGTCGCTCATTCTTCGGAAATGAGTACAGAATTAAAACCAGGTCAAAACGTTTTTCGCGCTTCGGCCAGTCAACGGCGGTGAGATCGTCGAGCATGTCGAATTTTTCGTTGTCGCGGCAATAGCGTGAAATTTCGCGCAGCTTATCAGCGGCGACAAGCACGATGGCTTGCTTGCGGTCCTGCGTCGCTTCCTGGATGGCATCGCCGAAGCGTGCTTTCAGCCGTTGCACAAGTTCGTTATCGAGCGGAGTCGGTCCTTCTTTAGGCGGCGGAGGCGCGGCCGGAGGTTTTGGAGGCGCGGCAGCTGCGGGAGCGCCGGGGGCGGCAGGCTTGGCTGGAGCAGCGGGCTTCGGCGGTATGCCCAGCGCGGGCGGAGTGGCAGCGGCTTCGGCGGGCGGCTTTGGCGGGACAGAAGCTCCTTCCGCTGCCGTTTTCTGCGGATCAGCGGGCGGTTGGGGAGCCGGCGTCTTTTCCGAGGGATCGTTAGCCATCGTTTCGTTCGGCCGTCGCCTTCAATCAGCGACGAGCGGATTCGCTCCATCGCCCGCGAGCAGCCCGCCTTTTTAACACACCCCAAAAAACAGCGTCAACGCATTCGGACAGATATTTCAGACCAGCTAGACCCAGTCGAGCGCGCCCTTGCGATACAGCCAGATGTAGCCAACCAGCAAAATTCCAAGAAAGACAAGCATGGTCAGCAACCCATACACCCCCAGCTGGCCGTATTTAATCGCCCAGGGGAACAGGAAAATCGTTTCAACGTCGAAGATTACAAACAGGATCGCCACGATGTAAAAGCGGACGGAATAGCGCCCGCGCGAGGTGCCTTCCGGAGGAACGCCGCACTCGTAAGGCTCCAAGCGAGCGCCGGTGCTCTTCATGTCTGGGCGGATATACTTGAAAACGATGAGGGAAACGGCGGGAAAGGACGCCGCGAGAAGCGCGTAGATCAGAATCGGAATGTATTGGCCCGGCATCAGCTAGTGACGCGCCATCCTAGCACAGAGCGGAAGCACAGCCAATGCGGGTGCCACAAATTGTCGCCGCAAGTGCAGCAAGGAGGTTGCGCCAAAAAGCAGTTTTCAGGCGTGTTTGGCGAAAGTGGGCCTATAGACCACTGCGCTCCTTTTGGATGGAAATGCGAGCTGTTTCCTTAGCGATTCAGACCGCATGCCCGCACAATATTTGATCGAGCCGATCCAACGATTCCATGGTGCCCTCCGAGACGATGCGGGAGAGGTTCTCGTCCGGGAATCCTACCTGTGTGAGGATTACTTTGGTCTGATTTCCTTGCGCGATGAATTCGATTGCGACTTGCGTAGTGGCCGGTCCGAGGTTAACGTGGTACACAATTTTCTCCGGCTCGACGATCTCATCGTACGTGCCGGTGATCGTGTATTCGCCGGCGTTGCGGATATGCAGCTTTTGGGTAAAAGAGCCGCCGACGCGAAAATCCATGCGGACCTCGACCTTGGTGGAATCCTTGCAGCCGGACCAGCGCTCGACCTGATCCGCAGTTTTCCAGGCGGCGAACACCTTTTCGCGCGGCGCGTTGAAAATTCGGGTGATCTGCACCTGATTACCGCTGATTTTCACGGCGGATTTCATCTCTTTCTTCCTTTCGCTCGCCTTCGGCCAGGAGCGCGTCGATGGCATCAAATCGCGAATCCCATTCGAGGGCGCAACGCATGAGCCATTTCTGCGCTTCCTTGAGGCCGGCCGCGCGCGTGCGGATAAAATGAATCCTTCCCTGGCGCCTGCGCTGGATCAATCGCGCCCGTTCGAGCACGTGGAGATGGCGGGATATGGCCGGAAGCGAGATGCGAAACGGCCTGGCCAAAGCGGTTACGCGCCTTTCGCCGCGCCTGGCAAGGCTCTCCATGATGCGGCGGCGGGTAGGGTCGGCGAGAGCCGCAAACACATCCGACACCTTCTTTCGATTGTTAACCACGGCGTTAAATATAACCTGCGAAGTTCTCCTGTCAAGAGAATAGTTAACGATGCCGTTAAATATTTGCGCGAGCGCACGATTGGAAGTCAGCCAGGTGCGGCTCCGCCGAATCCCAAACCGTCCCGGCGAGCCGGGCTTACGAAAGCGGCGGCAAGCCGCCTCTTCCGCTTCGCTCAGGACAAGGCGCACTCCAAGTTTGAAATTTGTAGACCGGCGTTACGGGAACCGCTTAGTGGCGGGCGCCGTGAACCACATCTACGGCGTGGGGAAGCAATCCCGCGATCGCGTTGAGCGACTCAACCGCGCCGGAAGGGCTGCCGGGGAGATTGATGATAATCGTTTTGGCGCGAATACCGGCAATCCCGCGGGAGAGCAAGGCACGCGCGGTTAATTTTTGTCCCTCCGCGCGCATATGCTCAGCAAACCCGGGTATGCGCCGTTCGACTGCCGCCTGGGTAGCCTCGGGCGTGACATCGCGAGGGCCTACGCCCGTGCCGCCGGTGGTCAAGATCAGATCCACCGCACCATCACCCGCGTCGGCTGCCTTTTTCAGGAACGCTTCAATCGCGATGGGCTCATCGGCGAGAACAGTGGTGGATACGATTTCCCATCCAAGTTCCTTGCAACGTGCGGCCACGGAAGGGCCGGAACGATCCTCGTATTTGCCGGCTGCAACGGAGTCGCTGATGGTGACAATTGAGATTCGCATGGGGAATCGTCCCTTGAAACTACTTCTCGGCGGCGGGCGCGTTTTCTTCGGCGCCGTCACGCTGCTGTTCGTCAATCAGACGCAACGCTTCCATCAAGAGACCCGTGGTAGTGCGTGAGATCGTGTTGCGGCTGGGGCCGGTGTTGAAGTCGATTTCGAATTCTCCGTCGGGCCAGCGCACGGCTTCATAGACGGCAGGCTCTCCTTCGAGCGCGCCGAGATTCGCGTCCGCGCACTGCCCCGACGCGAAGAAAAGTTCGCCCTTCTCATCGGCGCGACGAATCGTGAGCCGACACGTTTTCTGGCCCATTTCGAGCGACTGCATCAGGTCGAGGATACTCATCTCTTCCAAGCGGCCCTGAACCACGCCGGGACGGACGGCACGGTTCTGCAGCTTTTCGAGCTGCAACCGGTCGATGACTTTTTTGGCGCGGCGGACCAGATCTT
This sequence comes from Candidatus Acidiferrales bacterium, assembly GCA_035262725.1. Lineage (GTDB taxonomy): Bacteria > Acidobacteriota > Terriglobia > Acidiferrales > UBA7541 > Palsa-295. Next base: position 18,346 of record DATFSH010000110.1, read on the forward strand.
TCAGAAAAAACGGCTTGGGGATAAATTCTTCGACGCCCTCCACGATCGGGCGCAATTTTTCTTCGATGTCGCTGCGGCTGGCGAGAAAAATAAAGGGGATCTGCTTGGTCTGCTGGCGCGCGCGCAACTTTTCATACAACTGGCGGCCGTCGAGTCCCGGCATGCGGTAGTCGCAGACGACGAGATCGGGCGGCTCGTCCACGATGCGCAAGAGCGCGTCGCCTCCATCCGCAGCCGAGCGGGCGTCGCAATAAGGCGCAAGGCCCTTCATCAGCAGCTCGAGAACCAGCGCGTTGTCGTCGACCACCAGAACTTTGACGTCTTTGATGGGCGTCATTTCTTCTTTGTCTTCTTTGCCAGCTTTTCAGACCGAACGTAAAAACCGGTGCGGCCGCCGGATTTCTTCACGAGATGCAGTTCCGAAATTTCCATGCCGCGCTCGAGCGCTTTGCACATGTCGTAAATCGTGAGGGCCGCAATGGAGGCGGCAACCAGGGCTTCCATCTCGACGCCAGTGGGGCCCGTAGCCGTGGCCGCCGAGATGACCTCGATTCCATTCTTGCACAGCTTCGCACTCACATCTACGTGCGTAAGCGCAATAGGGTGACAAAGAGGAATCAGCTCGGAAGTGCGCTTGGCGGCGGTGATTCCGGCGATACGCGCAATTTCGAGCGGACTGCCCTTGGGTAATTTGAGCCTCCGTATCTGGCGGATGGTCGCTCGCCGCATGCGCACAAAAGCGCGGGCGACGGCGGTACGCAAAGTGGAGGGCTTCGTGGTTACGTCCACCATGCGCACACGGCCTGTTTTATCGTAATGCGAGAGCTTTTTCATTGCGCCAAGGTGTTACCGAGCTGCCCCGCAGCTAGAATATTCCGCGCCGCGGCAGCACGTCCACCCAATCGCCGGCGGCGAGGTGAAGATTCGAATCGTGAACCACGAGATAGCAATTTCCTCGCACCACGGCGCCCACGTCGCCTGATCCTTCCCAATGTAGCAGCGCGACAGTGGGCTGGCCACCCGGCCAAGTGACTTCCGCGGGAAGGAAATGAGTAAGCTTGGCCTTCTGCTCGATGGGATGCGCAAGCTTGGCTTTATAGAACGGCAGGTGGTCCGGTTGGTGCCCGCTCATCAGTTCAATTGCCGGCACAACGAGCAACTCGAACGTGACCATCGTAGAAACGGGATTGCCCGGCAAGCCGAAAGTGGGCTTTTCGTGGCACCATCCAAAGACAGCCGGCTTGCCTGGGCGGATGGCAATCGCGTCAAAGAAAAATTCGGCTCCGAATTCGCGCAGGACTTGCTCGACAAGGTCATACTTGCCAACCGATACGCCGCCCGTAAGCACCAGCATATCCGCTTCGACGCCCCGGCCAATCAGGCTGCGAAGTGCTTCCAGTTCATCCGGCGCGCTGCCTAACATCACGGGTTCGCCGCCCGCCATTGCAACTTGCGCGGCAAGAGAGATGCTATTGCTGTTGCGAATCTGAAATGAGCCGGGCGCCTGGTCGATGGATGTGAGTTCGTCACCCGTGGCGAGAATGGCGACGCGCGGCCGGCGGGTAACCAGAAGGCGCGCGCGCCCCACCTGAGCAGCCATGGCAAGTTCCGGATAGCCCAGGCGCTCGCCGCGCGCGACCACCACTTCCCCGACGCGGGACTCGCTGCCGGCCAGAACGAAATTATGACCTGTGTGCGCGGCATTCTGGAGTACGACGTGATCGCCATCGAGTTGCGCAAACTCCTGCATCAGAACCGTATCCGCGCCGCGCGGCACTGCAGCGCCGGTCATGATCTGCACGCACGTGCCAGGCGCGACCACTCCGTCGAAAGCAACGCCCGCCCGGCTCTCGCCAATCAATCGCAACTTCGCGCCAGGCTGAGCAGCGTCGGCGGAGCGCAGGGCGAAGCCGTCGCGGGTGGAACGATTAAACGGAGGATAGTTGCGGTCAGCGGAAATATTTTCAGCGAGGACGCGACCGAGCGCGACGGAGGGATCGCTCGCGAACGACAATTCTTCGGTTTGCAGCCGGCCCATTCGCGAGCGAACCATCTCGACAACTTTGGCGCGCGCGGCTTCGTAAGAAAGCATGAGTTACAACCAGGAGGCGAGCTTCGTGCCCCGCGGAACAATTGTGGCGTCGCGTTCCGGGCCAGTAGAAATCATTCCAATCTCAAGTTCCAGCTGGTCAGAAATGAAAGTTAAATAATCGCGGGCGGCGGTAGGAAGTTCCTTCACGTCGCGGATTCCGGGAGTGGGCTTGCGCCATCCGGGCAACGTCTTGTAGTCGGGTTCGACTTGCGCGAGCGTTTCGACGTCGGGCGGCATTTCCTTAACCGGCTGGCCCTTGAGACGGTATCCGGTGCAGACTTTTATTTCCGGCTGGGAATCGAAAACATCGAGTTTCGTGACCACGAGCGAATCGATTCCGTTGAGCATTTTCGCATAGCGCAGCACAGGCAAATCGAGCCAGCCGCAGCGCCGCGGCCGGCCGGTAACTGCGCCAAATTCATTGCCGCGCTCGCGCACGGCCTGCGCGTCGAGGTCGGGCATCTCGGTGGGAAAGGGACCGCTACCGACGCGAGTGGTGTAAGCCTTGGTGACGCCAATCACGCCGGTAAGCCTTGTGGGTGCGACACCCAATCCGGTAGCAACACCGCCCGAAGTGGCGTTGGACGAAGTGACGTAGGGATAGGTGCCGTGATCAATATCGAGCATGGTCCCCTGGGCGCCTTCGAAGAGTACGGTTTCGCCTTTGTCCAACGCCGCGTTCAGCAACTCGGTGGTATCCACCACCAGTCCGCGAATGTGTGCAGAAAGCTCCAGATAGTGCTCGAGCAGGCCAGCCGTTTCGAGCGGATGGCCGTAAGCGGCATGGCTGATGGCATTCTTTTCCAGGATGATGCGCTCGAGTTTTTCGCGGAAGTGGTCGCCATCCATCAAATCGCACATACGAATTCCGCGGCGCGCCATCTTGTCCTCGTAGGCTGGGCCGATACCACGCGAGGTGGTTCCTATTTTCGCAGCGCCGCGCGCCTGCTCGGCAGCTTTGTCCATTTCGCGGTGATAAGGAAAGATGAGGTGAGCGCGATTGCTGAGAAACAAACGGCCACGAACTTCGATGCCAGATTTTTTCAGGTTTTCGAGTTCCGCGACGAGCGCCGCGGGATCAACCACGGTCCCGGGCCCGATCACGGCTTTCTTGCCCGGCCGAAGGATTCCGCTGGGGATCAACTGGAGGACGTAGCGGTGGCCGTCAAAGATGACGGTGTGGCCCGCATTGTGGCCGCCGGCATAGCGGGCAATGTAGTCAAAAGAGGAAGCGACATAGTCTACGACTTTCCCTTTGCCTTCATCGCCCCACTGAGCGCCAATTACAACCACTGCCTTCGTCGCGGGCTTATCCATCTATCCGGCCACCTCGAACCGCTTCAAGCCGCACAATCCCTCGTCAAAATCATGCCAGAAGCATTACAGGAAGGACGCTTGCAGCAAAGACCGTGAACCATCGTACGCCGCACAGGAGCCGAAGGCAAGCGAGGGCAGGTTGGTGGAAAGAGGAGCGGAGCAGGACTAGACAGGAACAACGCCTCTTCCAGAGCACTACGAACAGGTCCTCAAGCGCTGGCCATAGCAGATCGTGCAAAGTTCCTGCTGCTGGCTCAAGAGGGATCGCGTTCTGGGTAACGCTGGTGCGCGTCGACGCTGCGGCGACGCGCCTCAGCGGTGGAGGCAATCGGCGGAGTGATCGTTGACCATACCGGTGGCTTGCATGAACGCGTAGCAAATCGTGGAGCCGACGAAGCGGAAGCCACGTTTCTTCAAGTCCTTGCTCATGGCATCTGACTCAGGCGTTCGCGCGGGCAAACGCTGCGATGATTTCCAGTTTTTGATTTTCGGCCTTCCACCGACGAACTGCCAGATGTAGCGATCGAAGCTGCCAAATTCTTTTTGCACGTCGAGAAACGCTTTCGCATTTGAAATCGTGGATGCAATTTTCAACTTGTTGCGCACAATTCCCGCATCCGCCATCAGCGAACGAAGTTTTTTGGCGTCATAACGCGCGATTTTCGCCGCATCGAAACGATCGAATGCGCGGCGGTAATTCTCGCGCTTGTTCAAAATCGTTTCCCAGCTCAAACCCGCCTGCGCACCCTCCAAGATCAGAAACTCAAAAAGTATCCGGTCGTCATGGACCGGTACACCCCACTCCTTGTCGTGGTACTCAATCATCAGCGGACTAGTGGCCCAGTGGCAGCGTCTCTCGGCAGCGCTTTTCTTTGGTTTCATCGGAGTGAGCGGGTCAGCACAAATTTCGGGCTCGCGCAATCGAAGTATAGCTGAATCCGGCGGAAGTTAACCGGGACTGCCCGGATACCCGGGCAGCCCCGATGAGAGTTCTACTGGTTGGAGATCGTCGCCGTGGTGCCATCGAATTTCGTGATGGCCACGCTGAGCGGCTCGTTGTAGGACTTAGCCCGATCCTGCAACACGCCAAGAGCAACTTGCTCGCCCAGCAGAATTGACCACAAAGTGGAACTGCGGAAATGGATTCCCGCGTGTATCCCGTGACCAATCGAGACATTGAACGCCAGCTTGCTCAGTTCTCCATTGATGGTCAAGCTGTCCGCGTCCAAGCCTGCATACACGTTGAGAGACTGCCCGTTCGCAGTGGGCACATATACATCCCGTCCCGCTGCTGTGAGTAGCGGGCGGATTTCCTGGTTGCAGTCGAAGAAAAACTTGAGGGCAGTGATGCAGGCGCCGGCGACTGATCCGTGGCCGGTCGGGTAGCACGGATGAGTGGGAGATCCTTCCGGAAACGCCTGTGCCAGCAGATAGCTGCCATAGATCCTGTTTGTTTTCTTGACCGCCCGAGAATTCAGGACGTCCCGGTGCAAAGCTGCGGCCGCCTGAGGGCCTCTCGAGAAGCTGTTATTGGAATTTCCGAGTCTCACCTGCACCAGAGCCCCGTATTCTTCCGGCCTCATCCGCAGATCCACGATCCATTTGTGGAACCAAGCCGCCTTGAGAGCCCGCGTGGCCATTTCGGCAAGTGTGCCCGCCGCATCCGGTCCGCCGAGGGTTCCGAAAGCTTTTTCAGATTGCGAGCCAACGTAAGGGTTGCCGGGATTAGGCGGCGTACCTATCTGAGCCATGATCAGAAAAGCTATGAAATATGCCTGGTACAGGACGTCCACGCGCGTATACGCAGCAAGGTCTCTACCGTTGCGGATGTAGCGCAATGTGGGATCCATGGCCAGTGTGCCCACAGAGTTTCCGCCATTTTGAAATGCTCTGATAGACCGAAGGATCGGTCATAAAGTCGCTGCCGCCACCACCTGCAGGAAGAAACGTTTGCAATTGTTGGGAGATTGGCTGCACTCCGAGCGCGGTCGGTTGAACCATGAATTGGGAAAGATATGGACCCACGACGTTGCCATCACCCGGATACACCTGGCCGCGAAATAGATTCTGCGTAGTAACAGGGGCCGGGTACCCGTTATTCGAATTGCTGTTGACGTAGGAAAGCTCGTTCATGTCCTCGACGGCCTGAGCAGCCAGGGGATTTGTGCCGTAATGTGTGAACGGGACATCGCGCAGCAGCGCGCCCCAATAGTGTTCCACTGCTTCCGCAGCCGTCTGCGCACTGGCGACGCTGGGGCTGGGCGGAATCACCACAGCATGCGAATCGAGGCCTTCCAAATCGAAAGCAAGGCAGCCTTGAGGCCCGTTCAACTTCGAGTTGGGTCCTCCTCCGGGCGTCCCTACTACGATGTTCTGAAAGGCTGAGAATGAACCGGTCATGAGTGCATGCTTCATGCTGGACCAGGATCTCGCATTGGGGAGGCCGAGCGAATCGTGCAACAGCGCTTTGCTGTACATGGCGCTGAAATCCGTGAACTCAGCGATGTCTCCATTGTCAGGCTGCACGCCGACATTGACGTCCTGACTCTGCGCAGCGCTCAGGCGATAGTTGCTGCACGCCCTGGCGCGAAGGCCGGAGCCGTAGCCGACAACGGACGCACCGGCCACCGCATCCTTTCCGCCGAGTAGTGGTTTCAGCACGATCGAACTTGCAGTGGCCGCCACGGCGGCCGCACCGCTCACTTTGCCGAGAAAGGAGCGCCGGCTGGGGTTCGCGGGCTCCCGGCCGGCGGCGTACGGTTGGTCTTTTTTCTGACCTCTCTTCTGGTCTGGCTCCGGATGGGCGGAGCGAGCGCGGCCGTTTTTTGCCGGCCCGTCAAAAGCAGAGCTTACAGATATGTCTCGACGACTCTTCTCCATGGACACTCCTCCCCTGGTACACGCACGTGGACGATGGAAATCGACTGGGCTCGCTTGAATTTGTCAAAGGTAGTCGATGTTGTCGTTCGGACCGTTGAGCTGGGGACAAGCTGCCGTCGAAAAAGGAATCAGAGTCTGATCCCGGCGAAATCAGCAAACGACACCGGACATCACCCGAAAAACTGAAAGGTATCTAACTCTTGCGATGATTGTCTGTCAACCGGGAATGTAAGAGATTTTGGAGAGAATCGAGCGTTTACCTGGCACGGAGAATCGCTTCAACGCCCAGCAGGTGAACAAATTGCGAAGCGTCGCGAAGGATAGCGGTCGCACGAAACAAGAATCTACCGGCTCGCGAGCCGCCTGCGGCCGTACTCTTTCAGGGAATGCGCCTAGGAAATGTGGCGCTCGAGAACCTTTACAATCTGCTCTTTCGGCACGGCGCCTACGATCTGCTCGGCCACCTGTCCACCCTTGAACACGAGGAGGGTAGGAATACCGCGAATATTGAATTTTCCCGCGGCATTAATATTCTCATCCACGTTGAGCTTTACCACCTTCAGCTTGCCGGCATTTTCGCGCGCGATCTCCTCGACCGTCGGCGAAAGCATGTGGCACGGGCGGCACCAGTCCGCCCAAAAGTCGACCATGACCGGCTGCGTCTTGCTTGCCTCGATCACGTCGTTTTGAAAGTTTGCGTCGTTGACTGCCTGGATGTTGTCTGCCATTTTCTTCCCTTGTGCGCACGCCATCACGCTGCGATAGCGTTCACGCTAACGTCTATTGGATGTGCTAATTCCCCGCGGGATTCTGGAACGCTTGGCCGCTTCGTAAAGAGTGACATAAGCCGCGGCCGAAGCCTTCCAGGAGAAATCTTTTGCCATTCCGTTCGCCTGGATAGTACGCCAAATTTTCGGGTCTTTGTAGGTTTTTAACGCCCCGCGAACGCATTGCAGCAGCGCTCGCCCCTCGTACTCGTCGAACTTGAACCCGGTGCCATGGCCTGTTTTGGGATCGTAATATTGGACGGTGTCGTCCAGTCCACCCGTACCGCGTACGACCGGCACGGTGCCATATCGCAATCCGTAAAGCTGGGTAAGGCCGCAAGGCTCGTATCTCGACGGAACGAGGAGCATATCCGCCCCGGCAATGATTTTGTGAGCCAGCGAGTCGTCATACCCGATCTTCACGGCAGCTTTTCCGCGGAAGTTCTCGGCAAGCGCCCGGAAAAATCCTTCATACTCCGGCTGGCCCGATCCGAGCGCGACAGTGGCCAGATTCTCCTTCATCAAATCGTTGGCCACCTGCGCGATCAGGTCAAAACCCTTCTGATCCACGAACCGCGAGACGATTCCAATCAGCGGGCGATCCATGTTGTCCGCAGGCAATCCGGCAGTTTCGAGCAGATTCTTCTTGCAGGCTTTTTTGCCGTCGAGATTATGGATTGAGTAGTTCTGGGCGATGAAGGTATCCGCCTCGGGGCTCCAGATGGAATAGTCCGCGCCGTTCAGGATTCCCACGAGACGGTCCCCGCGACTGCGGATCACGCCGTCGAGATTGGCACCGTATTCCGGCGTCTGGATTTCCTTGGCATAACTGCGGCTCACCGTAGTCAGGTAGTCCGCAAATTCGATCCCGCCCTTCAAGTAATTCACACCGCCGAAAAACTCCAGCCCGTTAATCGTAAGCAACTGATCGGGAAGACCGATTCGCCGCATCACCGCGGACGGGAATAGTCCCTGGTAGACGACGTTGTGGATGGTGAACACTACCGGGATCGAGCGCACATTCGGATCGTTGGCATATTGCGTGCGCAACAGCACCGGAACGAGCGCCGACTGCCAATCGTGGCAATGCAGCGCGTCCGGCAGCCACACTCGCTTGGTGAATTCTATCGCCGCGCGCGAAAATTCAGCGAAACGCTCCGCATTGTCGCCGTAATCGCCGTACTTTGTTCCGTAAGGAGCTTCCCTGTCGAAATATTCGGGATCGTCGAGAAAGTAATAACGCACCCCTGCCACGGGCGTGCCCTCCGCGAGCGCGGGAAATCGCAGCGCGTCGCCCAGCGGAATCGTGAGACTGGAAATAATTGTCGAGGTGATTTTGTTGCCGCGATAGCGTGGAAGAAAAACGGCCACGTCGTGGCCCATCTCCGCAAGCGCTTTGGGAAGAGCTTCGACTACGTCCGCCAGGCCACCTGTTTTCGAATACGGAAGCGCCTCGGAGGCAACGAAGAGGATTTTCATCGAGTTTTCATCGTCCTAAAAAACGGTAGCGGAACCACACCGCTTCGTCAAGCGCTCCGGCTGCGCGATTTCCCGTCGAATATTGCTACACTCGGCGCACCATGGCACGACAGCGAATGGGCCAGCACTTCCTCCGCGATCTTGGCTGGCGAAAACGAATCCTCGCCACACTCCCCCGCAACAACAACGATGCGTGGATCGAAATCGGCGCCGGGCACGGGGAAATGACGGAGCTGCTGGCTGAGAGCGGCCGGCGGGTGGTGGCAATTGAAGGCGATCCAAAACTGGCGGAAGGACTTGGAGAACGATTTGCGCTAAGCGGCGCTGGTTGGGATTTCGTGACCGTGATTGCCGGCGACGTGCTCGAGCAAGATTTTGTAACATTGCCGAGGGGTGAGCGCTTCCGCGTCTATGGCAACCTTCCGTACTACATCACCTCGCCCATTTTGCATCGTCTCTTCGGCTATGCCGATCAGGTTGATTCGATTCATATCGTGATTCAACTCGAAGTGGCCCAACGAATCGTCGCGCAACCTGGACGGCGCGAATACGGGTATTTGTCGGTGGCGTGCCAGTTCTATACCAAGCCGAGGATCGCCCTGCGCCTGCCGCCCGGCGCATTTAGCCCTCCGCCCAAAGTGGAGTCGGCCCTGGTCGAAATGAATCTTCCCGGTGAGCGAGCACGGCTCAATATCGGTGGCGCGGGAGACGAAGCGCGCTTTCTGAAATTTGTTCAGGCGTGCTTCAGCCAGAAGCGAAAGACACTGCGCAATAATTTGAGGACGATTTCTTCAGAGGCTGAGATTGACGCTGCACTCACTGCGACAGGATTGCGGCTCGATGCACGGGCGGAACAGCTTTTGTTGTCACAATTCGCGAAAATCTTTCGGCAACTCAAACTGGCCTGAGCCAGCAAGCTTGAGCGGCGTCCTAGGAATCTTCGACCACCGCCATCAGCCGATCCGGAAAATCCGTCATCACGCCATCGGCTCCCGCAGCGATAACGCGCCGCATTTCATTTGCATCATCCACCGTCCACGTGGCGACCAGTAGGTCCGCGCGATGCGCCTCCGCGATCAACTCGCTTGTGACCAGTGAATTCCGCGGGCACAACTGCCGAGCCCCCACTTCCAGCGCCTTCTTTACCGCGCCGGCCTCGCCTCCCTCCTCGATCAACAACCCCGTCATGATCGAAGCATCCAGCTCGCGCACACTCTCTATTGTCCCGGGATCAAACGAGATCACAATCGTGCGCGCAGCGTCCTGTTCCTTCTGCAATGCTCCCACCAGGGCGTGATGCATGCCCCAAGCTGCTTCATATTTCACTTCGAGATAAAAGACCACGTCGCGCTTGCGCCCAAATTCGAGAATATCCTCGAGCGTGGGCAAACGCTGCCCCATGTATTGACGGTCGTACCAGAGTCCATTATCGAGGCGGCGCAGTTCCGCCAGCGTGAAATCGGAAACCTTTCCACGGCCGTTGGTAGTGCGCTCGAGCGTAGCATCGTGAATCGCCACGAACCGCGCATCCCTCGTGAGATGGAGGTCGGTCTCAATGAACACCACGCCCAATTCCGCCGCCCGCTCAAAAGCTGCCATCGTGTTCTCGGGAGCGTGCCCCGACGCCCCTCGATGCGCTATCACCCAAGGTTTTCGCATGGAAGAGTCATCGTATCAGAGGGCGTCGTGCTGTTGGCTGGCTCTGGCGAGGACGGTTGCCGGAATTGCAACCGCAGAGTGTCTCGAAAAATGGAGTACTAAAACCTATTACCATTACTGCCTCTTAGCGAACGCGGCGCACACAAGAAACCCTGGCGGTAAAGGCAATCTTTTCGACAATTACGGCAACTTGTGGAGAGACCGGACGCAATTCTCGCGCCTATTCTCGCCATCGGTGTGAGAGCCGGCGGCCTAAGCGCCTTTACTTCAATGGGATGGGCGTGTAAAGGACACCGGATCGCTTCCCGGCGTATTGGTGGTTCGATTGCCGAGTACTTCATCGCTCACAGGCGCGACTTGGGAATCGTAAACTCAAAAACCGCTCGCCCAGCCAACTGGACCCGCGGAAGAATCCGCCGGACGCAAATCGGCATCTCTGCCTAACATGAGCTCAAAAACCACTCCCACTCCCGAACCCTTCATGGCCATGAACTCGGCCCCTTCCGGCTTCGATCCGGCGAAGGATCTGCCGAAGGGATTCCTCGAGTTCCTCGTTCCTCTCCATGACCGCTTTACGCCGTGGCAGCGAAGCCTTATTGAAAAGCGCGATGCGGCCTTGGAAGCGTCGCTGCGAGGCAAGCTGCCGGATTACCTCGTGCCGTCGGCCGCGACCAAGGAAGACTGGCGCATCGAGTTACCCGGCTGGTGCCAGGATCAGCGCAACCAGATGACCGGGCCCGCGGACGACGGCGAGCTCGTCGTGAAAATGTTGAACTCGGGCGCGCCCGGCGTCATGCTCGATCTCGAAGACTCGATGGCCAACTCCTGGCAGCACTTGATGCTGGGCATCACCAACATGCTCTCCGCGCTGCGCGGCCATTTAGCGTACGACGACCGCAAACGCGGCCGCACCGTGACGATCCAGCCAAGCAGTGTCGTCGTTTCGCTTCGCCCTCGCGGCCTGCACTTGCACCAAGCCGGAGTGCTGAAGGACGAAATCATTCCTGCGCCGCTCTTCGACGTGGCGATGCTGGCCTACGAACTCGATGCCTCGGAACTGAAACACCCGCTCACCTTCTACATTCCTAAATCCGAATCAGCGGAAGAAGCCCTGTGGTGGCGCGATCTCTTCCAGGCGATCGCGAAAGCAAAGGGTTGGGCCAAAGACGCGATCAAATGCATGGCGCTGGTCGAAGCGCATCCGCTCGCCTATCAAATGGAAGAATTCGCCTATAACCTCCGCGAGCACATCCTAGCGCTCAATCTCGGGCGCTGGGATTACATGGCTAGCCTGATCCATTTCAATTTTGAAAATCCCGAATGGGTGCTGCCCGACCGCAACACGATTCCGCACGACGTTGCGTTCTTCCAGAATTTCCGCCTGCTGATGCCCGAGCTTTGCCACAAACACGGCTTGCTCGCGATTGGCGGGATGACCGCGCTGTTTCCGAGCCGCGAAGATAAGGAGCTGAATGAGCGAGCTCTCACCGTTCTCGCGCAGGACAAAAAGAATGAAGCCGTAGCACTGATGGACGGCGCTTGGACCGGCCACCCCGACCAGAATCAAATCGCGGTGGATCAGTTCCCATTCCCCAATCAGCTTTCGGCGCGTCCCAAGAATGCCAATACGCATCCCGACATGCGCCCGCTTCCCAAGGGCGTCGGCAAGCAAACCGTAGCTGGAACGCGCGCAGCGGTGCGCACCGTGATTCGCTATCGCAACGGCGTCTTGAGCGGCCGCGGAGCCAGCCTCCTCGACGGTTACATGGAAGACCTCGCCACCGACCGGATCTACCGCCTGATGATCGCGCAGCGCGTCAAACATCGCGAGAAGGTGAAAATCGTCGACGAGAGCGGCAGCGCCGTGCCCCACACACCGGAGTTCGTCAGCCAGCTCTTCGACGAAGAGTTGCAGCGCATCTTGAAGGCGCTGCCGGCCGGGACCCCTGTGGAAACTACTGAGAAATTCCGGCGCGCTCGCATTTTGAGCGAAAGATTGATTGTCACAGGCGGGTTTAATCCTGTATAAGGACGCGAAATTGCATGAGCATTCATTAAGTAAGGCTTCGGCGAAACGGCAGCGGCGTCATCCAGGCGATGCTGAAGCGTTTGGCGGAAGAAGAAGGACAAAGAGCAGGGCAAGAAGAAGAACTACTACTTCGAAAGAAGTCGGTGGGAACCGTACCTGTCGAAACTGCGAAGCCGCTGGCCAAAGCGGCCTTGTACTGAGGGCGTGACTCGACGGCAGCGACCCAGACTGCGAGGGGACGTGGCGCTGTTCGTTGTTTTAGTTGTAGGGGTGGTCGTCGCGCAAACGTGGATGGATTGGCGCGACGCAAAACGGAATTTTGCAGTTCCAGAATGGGCGAAGGGTGTTGCGCTGGCGGGAATCGTCGGCGTAGCGCTCACGACGGCAATGTCCTTCGCATCTGTCTGGCTCCAGGACTTTTCCGGTCAATGGGTGGGCGCCGGCTCGCGCCTATTCTGGCCTGAACTAGGCTTGGTTCTCTGCGCGATGGGCATCATAGTAGCCGCCGTGCGCAAGAAGCGCATGCGCCTGATGCTACTGATGTTGGGCCTTCTGGTCGAAGCTTTCTGGCTAGGCCTTACTCTGTCGTAAGCAACCGGCGACGTGTTGTTTGTTGGCAGCGCCTTAGGTTTTGCACTGGTGGACCTCGACGGCATCTCCCTCGTCGTGGGACTATTCATTTAGAGCTTCGAGTTACCTGTTCCTTTTTTCCTTGCCCCTCGCCTCCTTGCTTCCTGTGCCTCAATGCCTCCGTGGCCACCTCGTTGCCTTCTAGCCACCAACCCGCCTATCTCCTTGCTATCCCGCCACGCACGGAACAGCTATACTCTTCCGGGCTAACTCTCCTCCTGGCAGGTGAAGCCATGGGCCTCCAAATCGCGATCCGTCACGTGGGCGAGGTTACCATCCTCGACCTCCAAGGCCGCGCCACCATTGGCCCCACCAACGATTCCCTGAGCGCAAACCTGCGAAAGCTAATCGACGCCGGCGAATCCAAGATCCTCCTCAATCTTGCCGGCGCCACGCAGATCGATAGCTCGAGCATCAGCACTATCGTCCGCGCCTTCGTCTCTCTTCGAAGTCGCGGCGCGAACCTGAAACTCCTGAGTCCCCGCGGCAACGTTCAACTCGTCCTCGAGATGCTTCGCCTGCTCAACGTAATTCCCAATTTCGAAGACGAATCCACCGCCGTTATGTCATTCGAATCGCGTAAAGCCAGCTCCCACTAACCTCAACGTCTTTGGAGTCACAAGTTCCGAATTGCGAATTTCTCTGCACGCGCCCAAAAACTTTTTCTGTTCCAACCCCTGTGCTAGACTTTGCGGAGCAGTTTTGCGGCGAATGAAAACTTTTCTGCAATGACTGCTAATCGGTGGAACTTCGGGCTCTGTGCAACGATTCCCCGTGAACCCCGCCAGGCCCGGAAGGGAGCAACGGTAACGGGTCAGCTTCGTGTGCCGCGGAACACCCGAAGTTCCTCCCTTGCTCCAAGAATTTTGAGACGGCTGGCAGAAATTTATGCTGACGGCACAGGAAAATAGAGACTGAACCACTTGACGACCTGCCTTCCTTCAATGCGGCGCAATCGCGACTCACGGATCTTCCATGAGCTATAAAGTCATCGCTCGAAAATACCGCCCGCAGACATTCACTGAAATTGTCGGCCAGCAGCACGTGACGCAGACCCTGGCGAACGCCATCAAATCGAATCGCGTGGCGCACGCCTACATTTTTTCCGGCGTTCGCGGCGTAGGCAAGACAACCACCGCCCGCATCCTCGCCAAGGCGCTCAATTGCGTAAAGGGCACCACCGCCGAGCCCGACAACACCTGCGACTCCTGCCGCGAAATTTCTGCGGGCACTTCGCTCGACGTTCTTGAAATCGACGCCGCCTCAAATCGCGGCATCGACCAGATTCGCGAGCTCCGCGAAATGGTTCGTTACGCGCCGGCCTCGAGCCGCTACAAAGTGGTGATCCTTGACGAAGCTCACCAACTCACCGACGAAGCATCTAACGCCCTGCTCAAGACTCTCGAAGAGCCGCCCGAACGCGTCGTTTTCATCCTGGCCACCACGCGCTCGGAAGATCTTGTCGACACGATCAAGTCGCGCGCGCAACTTTTCAATTTTCGCTCGCTCACGTTCAAGGAAATTGCCGGTGAAATCGAGCGCGTCGCCAATTCCGAAAATCTCAAAATCGATCCCGGCGCCGTCGCTGTTCTTGCCCGCGCCGCCGAAGGCAGCCTTCGTGACGGCCTCTCGCTTCTCGAGCAAGCCATTGCGTACTCCGGCGATGAAATCACCGACATACAAGTTCGCGAACTTCTCGGCGTTGTCGCCGAAAGCGTTCTCGACGAACTCGTCGAAGCAATCTCGGCTCAATCCGCCGAGCGCGCTCTCAGCCTCGTCCATCGCCTCATCACCGACGGGCAAAACCTCCAGCACTTCTGCCGCGAAGCAATTCGCCATTTCCGGAATTTACTTGTTGCCCGTGTTTGCGGCGCCGATTCCGATTTGGTCACCGCACCTCCCGACGAGCGCCCTCGCCTCGCCGAGCAAGCCGCTCGTTTCACGGAAGAAGATCTCACGCGTTTCTTCCAGATCCTTCTCGTTACGGACGACGACCTGCGCCGCAAGCCCGATCCGCGCCTTCATCTCGAACTTGGCCTCCTGAAACTTGTAAACGCCCAGCGCCTGGCACCTCTCGAAGAAATTCTCGCGGATTTGCGCGGCGAGTCTCCTCTCGCAGCAGGATCTTCGAGCGCGCCGCGCGCCGTCTCAGCTTCTCAGCCGGCTTCACCAGCATCCAGCACGGCCACCGCAACCGCTGCGCGCATGGCGCCTGCAACGCCGCCCGACACGAAATTCGCAGCGCCATCTGTCGCCAGCTTTGGCACTTCTTCGCCGGCCGCGACTTTGCCGTCTCCGCCCCGCACCGTTCCAACACCTGTGCCGGCTTCTCCGCCGCGGATTGTCGCGCGCGCCGCGGAAGACGCCTCCGGTGGCCTGGCCTCCGCGCAAGTGGACGCGATCAAAGCCGCGCTGCAAAATCAGAAATTCCTCTGGTCCATGGTCGAGCACGCCACGCGCTGGGAAATTGATGGCGGCGAACTTCGTCTTTTTTTTCCCACAGAAAGCCGCGCTCTTGCGGAAATGTTGCAGGCGCGCGACCCGATGGAACGTTTGCGCACAGTGTTGAACCAAGTCGTCGGCCAGCCGCTCCGCGTGTGTGTTAAACTTGAGTCAGGTCGCGCAGCCGTGGTCGGTCGCGGTTCGGAGCTGCGGGCCCGTTTTGAAAAAGATCCAATCGTTAGGGCTATGCTTGAAAAGTTTGGCGGCCAGATTTCGAAAATCAAGCGCCCGGGCGAGGAATAACCATGGAAGTAAAAGCGCTTCAACAAATGCTGTCCCAGTTCCGCCAGGTGCAGGAGAATCTCGAAAAGCAGATCGACGGGCTCGTCGTCGAATCGTCGGCGGGCGGCGGAATGGTGACAGTGAAGATGAACGGCCAAAAACAGCTTACCGAAGTGCGTATCGAGCCGGAAATTTTCAGGAGTAAAGACCAGGAAATGCTTCAGGAGTTGATTCTCGCTGCCGTGAATGACGCAACCCGCCGCGTGGACGAAGAACTTTCCAAGCAGGTGAAAGAGATGGCGGGCGGTATGCCCGGAGTGATGGGTCTGAAAATCCCCGGGCTCTTCTGAACCGGATGAGATTTCGAAGAATCGGGCCGCCAGTGGACCCGGCTCCCTTCTCGCGTTTTATTCCGAAGAAATTTTCTTGAACGTGGATCCTACATGCCCGATTTTGCGCCCTCAATAAACCGGCTCATCGAGGAATTGAAGCACCTCCCAGGCATCGGCCAGAAAACCGCGCAGCGCCTCGCCTTCCACCTCCTGCGCGGCGATCGCGAACAGGCCTTCGCCCTTTCCGACGCCATCCGCGACGCCAAAGAAAAAATCCGCGAATGCTCGATCTGCAACAACATCACGGACACCGATCCCTGCCTCTTCTGCACTGGCGCCACGCGCAACAAAGCGCTCATCTGCGTGGTCGAAGAAGCCACAAACATTCAGGCTGTCGAGAAGACGCGCCAGTTCAACGGGCTCTACCACGTGCTGGGCGGCGCGCTTTCGCCGCTCCAAGGCATCGGCCCCGATCAGCTCAAGATTAAGAGTTTGATCGAACGATTGAAGGGCGGCGCAGTGGAAGAAATTATCGTGGCAACGAATCCCACGGCCGAAGGTGAAGCTACCGCGGTGTATCTCTCGAAACTGATCAAGCCGCTGGGCGTCAACGTGACCCGCATCGCGATGGGCATCCCGGTCGGCTCCGACCTCGAATACGCCGATGAAGTGACGATGATGAAAGCGATGGAAGGCCGCCGCGGTCTCTGATTTTCATTGCGGGTTTTAGTGCCGCGCTATTTGCTTCCCGCCGGCTCCTGATTTGCCTTGTCATGCAAATCCAAACCATACTTCGGCGCATCCTTCGTCCCCGTGATTTTCACCGGTATTTCGGTCATGCCGTTCTTTCGGAAAAACGGATCGACAGCCTTCAAGAAAAAAGATTTCTTGCCCGTCACGGTCTGGGAAATCTTCGCCTCCATCCGCAATTTGCCGTGGAAATCGAGTTCCCCGGTGTTCACGCCATAGGTTCCCGCCAGCTCGAGCGACGCGCCTTCCACTCCAAACGAAAGATTTGAAAACTTCACGTTGCTATTCCCCAACGTGAATGTTCCGCGCAGCTCGGAAAGTTGCGTGCCCTCGGCGCCAAGCTCCGGCTTCCCCTGCGCTTTGTGGCTCAGCGTATCAATGCGATCTTGAATTTCATTGTTGGTGAACTGAATATCGCCAATCGCAAATTGCCCATCGAGCGACATGCGATCGATTAAGTCCTCATCGCGCTCAGGTATGAAAATCTTCGTCTTCAGCCGCTCGTAGCCAGTCATCACAGGCTTATCGGTCTTCACGGTCAGGCGCAGCAAATCCTCGATGCGTCCCTTATCGGAAACTGCGTCCAGGCTGATCGTGCGGCCCTTGTGCGACGTCATGTCAATCACTTCACCCTTTGCCACGATCGTCGTACGCAAGAAAGTGGCCGCCACTTTGTTCAGGATCACGTCGCCGTTCGTTCCGTCCACGATCGCCGAATACACGGTATGCAACACAATGGGATGGCTCGCGGTCCGCAGCGCGAAGTCCGGCGTGTCCGTTTCACCTTCCACTTCCAGATAATCGAGGGGCCCTTTGAATTTCCCTTTCGAGGAGAGAATCCCAGAAAGCCCTTTTAGCGTGCCTAGATCGGCGTGCTCGAAGTCGAACTTTGCATCCACGGGCGTCCGGCTCGGCTCCCCGGCATCCCACGGTCCAAATTTCCCCACGCAGTCAATCTCGCCGCGCGGCTTGGGGTTCGTCAGGACCGCGTGAAAATCGGCGGGCTGATCGAAGCGGAAATTTTTCATCTGGAGATGGTGGATGTAGAAGGGATGCGCCGTAAGCGCCGGATCTTTGGGCAGCGGAACCAGCACCGCATCGTCGGCAATGATCTCGCCAATCACAATCGGAAACTTTTTAGCCAAATCCACATCCGTTCCATGGATTAGCGGCGGACCGCCCGTCTCTCGGGGCGGCGTATGAATTTGCAGCTCGTCCAGGCGCAGGCTGCGAACCGTCACTTTGTTAGCCAGCAGTCCCGAAATGTTCGCGGAGAAGGAAGCTTTCGCGATTTCAATCAGTGGCGGCACGTCGGTACGGCCGTTGTGGCGCAACACGACACCCGTGATCACCACATGCACGCCGGGCTTTAGTGAGACTTCGAAATCCTTGAATTCAAGGTCGCTGTGAAACCGGAACCGGAGGTAAGCCTCCGTCTCGCTGCGGATCATCCCTCGAATTCTTCCCCGCATCGCGAACAATACCAAAAACGCCGCGACAACCAGTCCGCCAGCCACCGCCGCAAGAATCAGCCACCCGTGTTTTGACACCTCGCCAGCCTCTTGTCCTCTCGCAGTGCTCGAAAAGACCAAAAATTGATTGTAGCGAAACCGCGCGCACAATTGTCAAAAGGCGCGCACGGCAATTGAACGCCGCTGCGGGGAAACATTTAGCTTCAGCGAGGTACTGCTTGCTTCAAGCACGACGCGAGGATATATCTAACGTCAGGAAATCGATCGATGGCCGGGAGGACGCGATGCCGTCATTAGACCAGTACATGGCTCAGTACGATCACGAGCACACCAATCCGTGGAACAAGGTGATGCATGCCATCGGAATTCCTCTCATTATCACGGGCATCATCATGATGTGCATCACCTGGTGGCGCATCAGTCTGCCACTGTTCATCGCTGGCTGGATTCTGCTCTTCGCCGGTCATCGCATCGAAGGAAACAAGCCCGCCTTCTTTCAGGGCCTCTTCTATTTCCTGGCGGGCCGATCTGGATTGCTAAAGAGCTGAAAGACGCGCTCTTTGGCGCTTCGCGCCATTCGACCCAAGCTCACTAACCGTTAGACTTGTAAAAATGAAATTCCGCTTGTCGAGATAGGTGCCAATCCCGATTTGATACAGTCCTCTAAATACCCAATTGACCGTATATCTTTGGCGGCTCTGCTTTGTCACTGTTATTCGCGGTAGGGCCGCCTGACAGGGAAAGCTTCCCATGCCAAAAGACTATGCCTCCGTTATAAATGCATTCGGTGCCACACTTCTCGGAATACAGACGGGACCTGGCGTTTCACTACCGTGCCGTTTTATCCACTGAATCTGCATTGCGGTTTCGAGGGCAGGCGCCGAAGCAATCAACCTCGGTGGTGAGACCTCGTATGGGCCAAATCGCTCGCGAGAATAACTGAGAAAGGAATGTATTCCGGCATGTTCGTGGCAACTGAAACAACTCTGCAAAACGATCCCTTCAAACGCGGCCGGGTCGCTCTCCATTTCAAACACGGCATCTTCGTGGGAACGAAAAAAAGTGAACTCTTTCTCTTTGTGAGCAATTGCGCGAAGGCCTCCCGACTGCCCTGCGAAAAGTGTCTCACAAGAAGTCCGCCTCATATCGGCAGAATTCACGAGCCTCTTACAGCCTACTACAAGCCTGTTGTCGGGAGTTGTCTCCGCCGCCAAGCTCCGCGTCTCCACAAGCGCTCCAACCGAGTATCCACGCGATTCTGGATAGCGAGCATCGTTGTCGTTCCTTCTTTTGAAAAAACGGTGAGCGC
Source organism: Candidatus Acidiferrales bacterium (assembly GCA_035262725.1). Taxonomy (GTDB): domain Bacteria; phylum Acidobacteriota; class Terriglobia; order Acidiferrales; family UBA7541; genus Palsa-295. Next base: position 37,786 of record DATFSH010000110.1, read on the forward strand.
TGCAATACGCTCAGAGGCAGAATCTATTTTTTGCGGTTCTCCGGAGTGTAGTGAGATTGCAGATAGTGCATGATTTTTTCTGTCGCATCATCCGGAATCGAAGCCCCATACGTTTTTGCCATCTTGTTCACTTCGGCGCTCCAGGTATCGGCCGGCAGCGGAGGCTGCATAGTGATATAGCGGGTGCTGTGACATGTATTGCAGTAGGACGCAACTTCCTGCTCGCCGTCGCCGGCAGCAAGCATCGCCGGGTAGAGCGTATATGCTGCTATTTCGTAGGACGCGCCCGCGCTGCCAGCGGATGGCGCTGTTTGGCGAATACTCCCTGGCCCTTGCAGAGTATAAAACCCCGCGTTGAATTGAGCATAGAGGGCGGCGCTGGCCAAGAACGCACAAATTGCGGTAGCCAATGCGAATCTTTTGAGCGAGGTCACTCGTTCATCCTTATTCGGCGGCGCCGACCATGATTTCTTGCCGCTCGATGCGACTCCACAAATATCCCCCCGGATTCCATACCATCTCATCTTTCTGGGTATGGCCCTCTCCATCCGTCGCTCGAACAGCCACTCCATGTCTTCCCGGCCGTGGGGAAATCCAGGAAAGCTCCCATGTTCGGAACGAGAATTTCCCCTCGTCTGCCCCCAGATGAGCCGTCCGCCAGCTCGCACCGTTATCAACGGACACTTCGACTTCCGTGATGCCGCCGTATCCGCTAAACGCGATCCCACGCAACCGCACCGGCAAACCGGAAGGAATTTTTGCAGAGCCATCCGGAGAAATCAGGAATGAGCGGACGGGCATTTTCGCAATCGGCACGGTTTTTACTTTTCCGGCTTTCACGTCGTCGGGAGTCGTAGAGCCTCCGGGCGTGTCCGGGATTCGATATGCCGTTTTCATCCAGAAATTGTCGTCCGGCTTGTCCAACACGCGAATCCAGGAAAGCGATTTCACCCAGTAAGTCCCAAAATATCCCGGCACGATAAGGCGGACTGGAAATCCATTCAGCATGGGCAGCGGTTCGCCGTTCATGGAATAGGCGACGAGAACCTCATCCAGCACCGGGTCGCTCAGATCAAGCGATTTCATGAACCGGTTCGACCCGAAGCCCTCGGGCCCTTTTCCGCGATCCAGCCCTTCAAATTGCAACTGCACAGAGCCGCTCTTCACATCCGCGGCATCCAGAATTTCGCGGAGTTTCGCCCCCGTCCACAACGCGTTTCCCATCGCACCGTTGCCCCATTGCCCACCTGGAACACGAGGCTGCAGCCGGCTTCGGCTGTTCCCCGAGCACTGGTTTACGGCAGCGATCGAGCTTGCCTTAAACTTGGTAACCAGGTTGTCGAGGGTCAGCGTGAGGGGCTTGCCGACATTCCCTTCGACGTGCAACCGCCACTCCTTCAGATCAACGGAATTGGGAAGGGTTTCGAGATGCCAGCGCACGTAGAACGCATCATTCGCCGTAAACACGTTCAAGAAATAGTTTCGCGGTGTCTCCAGCTGGACGGGCCGGTCCGTCAAGAGAATCAAAGGTGACTTTTGCGGCTCGGCCACGAGCGGCCCCACCGAATTCCAATATGGGTTCGCTCCCGGGCCGGTAAAATCCGGAACGTTGCGCGGAGCGGAGGGCTCCTGCGCAAAAGCGCCAAGAACATTCGCCCTGCCAGCCAATCCGATGGCACCGCTGGCGCCAAGCGTCCACAAGAAGCTGCGGCGAGAAACTTCCCGCGCGATCGTCAAAACTACCTCCAAAGATCGAGCGTCCGATGGGCCTCAGGCTGCTGTCTGAGTTGCGCGCCTTCCGTACTTCGTCACAGCCTTCGATTCCTTCTGAAAGCTCGCAGTGTCCGGTGAGAACGTGCAGGGATCTTTGCTGAGGGGCACTGCGTCTTGCACTAGCGCCGGACGATACCTCTCGTCGCGACGGCTTGTCAAGCTTGGTAGGTATCGAGCAATCCGCCTATCGCCGCCTTGAATGACCTTTTGTAGCGATTCGCTAAAAGCCATGCAGGACGAACGGACGTTCTAATCTTCCGCGCGGTGATAGAGGTTCGACAGCCTGGATGACCGCATCCACACGCTGTCTTCCCGCGATATGTCGCCGTAGACATTCTGGGCCACGTCCAGATTGGCGTGACCCACAATGTCCGGCACAGCCCCGCCCGTGCGCGCGGCACACAGGCGGATGCGTGCTGCGGAAGATCCGAAAATGCCATTGCTCCGACCGGACGATTCCCAATCTCCGCAAAAGCTGTTTGTTAGCACTCGGGGGCAATTTGATTTCCGGGTGCGTCGTTTGACTGGGAGGTGCGGGCATGAGAGCGGCACGAAATACGCGACGCAGTTTCCGCTCCTCTCCCACGCGCAAAAATTCTAATCGCAACATTCGATCTATAGAATTTCAGTCAAGTTGCAGAAAACACGCCACTAAACAATTTTCTAACCGCAACAAAACCCGCTTTTTGTGTTCGCGGCGGCGGAACGCGTTTTTCGGGATTTCAGCACTGATCTCAACTCCCGTCTCGCAACCGCTCCGAAGTTACCCTTTCGCACAATTGCGCGAGGCTCTTCGCTCGCCAGCGGCCAGAATGCTACTCTTAGAAATTGCTCCCCGGAGGCTTGGGTGAACGAATCCGCGCTGTCCAACGATCCCGGAACGCAGAAGCGCCGCAGCACGCGCATCGTGCAGGCGGTCCCGCTTACGGTGACGGGTGTGGACGCGCTGGGGCAGCCCTTCAAAGAGCGCACCACCACCGTGATGGTTAATTGCCACGGTTGTAAGTACCAGTCGAAACACTACGTTCCCAAGAATTCCACGGTCACTCTGGATATTCCCACGCCTGAACCCGGCCGCCCGCCACATTCCGTGCAAGGGCGCGTAGTTTGGGTGCAGCGCCCGCGCACCGTTCGCGAACTTTTTCAGATCGGGCTCGAGTTTGAGACGCCCGGCAACGTCTGGGGCATCGCGTTTCCTCCGGATGATTGGCAAGCATCCATCGCGGAAGGTCGCAACGAAGCGGCGCGCACCTTGGCGCTGGTTCAACAGTTTGAGAAAGACGCCGCTGCTTCGGCGCCGCCGGAGGCCGATGTTCCCGCGCCAGCCGAGCCTGCGCCCGCTTCGGCGTCTCCCGCAGCCACGGCACCTGCCTCACCCGCTGCTCACGCTGGACCGCAGAAACCTGGAGCAGCGCCTCCACCTGCCGCACACATTGCTTCGCCGGCTGCGCCTGCGTCAAGCACGCCGCACGCTGAAAGCAAATTACAAGCAGTGCCGGTTCCCTCAGCCGAGGCACAGGCTGCAATTGCGAAGCAGATGGCAAGAGTGGTGACCGAAGTCAAAGAAAATCTCGATAAGACGATGCGCAAGGGCGCCGAAACTGCCATCGCCGAAGAAATGACGATTGTGCGCCAGCAGCTCGATGTGCAGCTTCACGATGCGGTTGAGCGCGCGATTAAAGTTTCAATGGAGCGCGTCTCCGAGACCTCGGTGAAGAAGGTGGTTCAGGAGGCGGTGCAGCGCACCTCCGCGATCGTGGAGGAAGCGCGCAAAGCCACCGAGATTTCCACCGAACAGCTCGATGCGAAAGTGCGCAACGCCGTGCAGCAAGCAGTGAGCGCGGCGGCTGAACAGGCCGCGCAGCAGGCGGCGCAACAAGCCACCGCTCAGAATTTGAAAACCGCCGTCGAAGAAGCCGTGGAGCGGGCGATCAGCAGCCGGCAGGCTGCATCACCCTCGCTCGATATTCTTTCGTCGCCCGAAGCGGCGCAGCGCCACCTGGACGACTGGCGTAAGAGCCTGGAAGACGCTGCGCAAAATATTCGCAGCCGAACCGTGGAGAAGGCCAACGTCGAAGTGGCCGAGGTAAACCGGCGCTGGCAGGAGACGTTTGACGCAGCGCTCGCCGGAGCTTCGCAGAAAATCGGCGCGCAACTAAACGACGCATCGCGTGCAGCGCTGGAACAGGCGCAACAGGACATCGATGCGAGGAAGGCGGGCCTGCAGGGAGCGTTCGATGAGATGATTGCCGGCGCGCGCTCCACCGCCGATTCGCTCAAGGCGGACCTCCAACAAGAACGCGTGCGAACGGAACAGGCCAAGTCAACTCTCAAAGAAGCGGCGCGAACCGCTCTCGAATCGGTACGGGCAGCGGTCGACCAAGACCAGGCTCGCGTCGACGAGGCCAAGTCACAACTCGACGCCGCCGCGCAAAGCACGCTTGAATCCGTCCGGGCAAACCTCGAGCAGGAGCGGGCGCGCGCGGACGAGGCCAAGTCGCGGCTCGAATCCAGCGCGCAATCCATGCTGGATCATACTCGCCAGCGGCTCGACGGAATCCTTGCCGAAAAATATGACGAGATCGGACGTAAAGCGGACAAGGCCATTGCCGAACGGGCCGAGCAGATCGAGCCGACGCTCGCAGCGGCCGCGCAGAAAGTGGTTCAGCGCATTTCGGGCGAGTTCGATCAGACGGTCGCTTCGAAATTAAGCGACGCGCACAGCGTCATGTCGCAGCTTGCTGGCGCAGAAGAACGCGCGGCCGAAACTCAAACCGCCCTCATCGAGCAGATCCAGCAGATCGCCGCGCAATACGGCGAGCTGAAAGAAGCCACGCGCGGCCACATGGACAACATCTCCGGCCACGCCGCGAAGATCCAGCGCTCGCTGCAAGAGCAGGCCATGGAAGTGGCCGAACAGGCGGCGCAGTTCCGGAATACCGTCGTCGAGCACATCGACCAGATTTCCGGACACGCTTCCAAGATTCAGGACTCGGTGCGGGAGAATCTGAAGCAGCAATCCGAAAGCGCCGTGCAGGAATCGCTGGAGCGGCTGCGCCAGGAAGCGGCGAAACTTCCATCCGAAGTGGAGCAATCCTGCCGCGAGGTGGTTTCCAAAGTCAGCGAAGAAATCGAGCGCAAAGGCACCGAGACCGAGCACCACACCTATGAAGCGCTGCTGAAAGCGTCCGAGTGGTACCAAAAGAAAGCGCAGACCACGATGCAATCGTCGATGGAGCGCTCCGTCGAACAGGCAACGACTTCTCTGCGCGACCGCGCGGCGGAAACCTCGCGCCTGCTCGCTTCCGAACTCGATCACTACCGGCGGACCTATGTTGAGCACAGCCAGGCGCAGATTGAAGACGCGGCCAAGGAAGTGGTTGACAGACAGCGCAACAAGCTGACTGAAAACGCG
>DATFSH010000111.1:0-3884 GCA_035262725.1 Candidatus Acidiferrales bacterium
CGACGCATTGCGTGCCCGAATCCCTGAATTCGGCGTGAAGTCAATTGGTAGCGCTGCGGTCTGCGAGCGATTCTGAGTTCCCGGCGCTGGCGAAGAAGTTCTCAGTGAAAACTTGAATGACCGCAAACCGCGGAATGCTCGGAAGTGGATTCCTGGCACTGGGCGGCTTCGCTCGCAGATGTCTGATTGCGCGCTTCAACTAATTAGTTAGTCCACTCAAGTTTCGCGGGCGGCTCGCCATTGTTATTGGCAGCTGCCCGTTTTTCATTTCTGCTAAACTTCTCGCGCTGAATCCAATCCTCGCCTTTCGGAGTGCGCGTTCATGACTCAGAATTTTGAGAACCATGCCAAGTTCGTGCCGGCGTTTCACATTGGTGTTCTGGGAATCTTCACGATCAACCTCGGCTGGTCCCTCTATCGCGTGGCTCACGCATTCTCGGTTGAGTCAGTTCTTTCGCTGCTGCTCGCGATCGTCTTCATTCTCCTCGCCCTTTATTCCAGGATCTTCGCGCTCACAGTGCAGGATCGAGTGATCCGCCTCGAGATGCGTCTTCGCATGCTGCAACTCTTGCCCGCCGATATGCGCCCTCGGATCCCCGAGTTCAGCGTGAACCAATTAGTAGCGCTGCGTTTCGCGAGCGATGCGGAATTGCCCGCCCTTGCGAAGAAGGTCCTCGACGAGAAATTGAACGACCGGAAGGCGATCAAGAAAATGATCCGGGAGTGGCAGCCGGATTTCCTGCGCGCGTAGTCGCGATCAGGAGTTTCTGGCTTCGCGGGAACGAATCGTTGGCAGCCCGGATGCGATGAGTCAACCCTTCTGGGCTCAAATTCGGACGGTCTGCTCCAAAGCGAGCTGTGTTGACGACCTTCGAGGCTCCACGTAGACTGACCAAGTCCTGGCAAGCGCGCGGCACACGGGACCCCAAGTCTTAGAGCTGCAACGCTCATGGAGCGCGCATGTTTGCTAAGACGGTAGCGCACATTCGTCCTTCGACCTTGGTGCGGCTCGCCTGCCTTTCGTGCCTGCTCCTCGCGACCTTGCCCGCGCCCGGTGCGAGCCTTTGCGCGCAATCCCCGCAGAGCAATTCCTCTCAAAGTCCCGAACCAAGTTCCGACGCTTCCGCGCCGACTGCGCCCTCTAATTCCTTGGATTCTGCGCAGGAGGTGAGCACCCGAGATTCACCTTCACCTTTCTCCGTGCGCGTAAATCTGGTGCCGATCCGGGTAATTGTTCGCGACGCGCACGGTCTTGCGGTGCCCAATCTGCACCAAGGCGACTTTCGAGTTTTCGAAGATGGCAAGCTGCAGCTCATCTCGCACTTCTCGGTGGAAACACCGGCACCAACTGCACAGCCGGCGGCGGAGACGAACCCATCTCATCCGCCCGAATCGGAAAAAGCGCCGGCAACACTGGTGCAGCCTTCGCGATTCGTCGCCCTCCTCTTCGATGACGTGCATCTTCCCTTCGGAGATCTGGCGCGAATCAGAAACATAGCCGATGATTACGTCAAGAACTCGTTTCAACCGTCCGATCGCTTCGCGGTCTTAACAATATCCGGCCAATCACAAACGGATTTCACCGACGATCGCGCGAAACTTCATGGGGCGCTGGACGGCATCCAGCCGCGATCGGTCACCGCAGGCAGCGCGACGGGCATCGGCGAATGTCCCAGCATCAATTACCTGCAGGCCGATCTGATCATCAATCAGCACGATCTGCAGGCGACGACCGTGGCGACGAATGATGCGCTTGCGTGCCAATTCAATAACAATCAGCAATTTCTTGGCCCAGCGCAGGGAATAGCGCAGGCAATGGCGCTACGGATCCTTTCCACGGCCGATATGCAAACCCAGTATTCGTTTCAGCGGCTTAAGGAAATCGTTCGCAGAATGACCGCCGTCAACGGCCAGCGACTCATCGTTTTGATGTCACCAGGATTTCTGATACCGACTCGCGAGTACGATCTTTCCGAAGTGATCGACGGTGCGGCACGTTCGAACGTAACGATCAGCACGCTCGACGCGCGGGGACTGTACACAGTTGACGCCTTGCCCGACGTCAGCGCGAAGCCTACTGGCGATGTCACGCTGGCCGGGTTTCACAGCTCTTATCGCTACCAGCAGGAGGTCCGGCAATCGGATGTCTTGTGGAGCGTGGCGAACGGCACCGGCGGGCAGGCATTTGCCAACAGCAACGACCTGACCGCAGGCTTTCGGCGGCTCGTCGCTGAGCCGGAGACTTCTTACTCGATCGGATTCGTTCCACAGAACCTGAAGTACGACGGACGGTTTCATTCTCTGAAGGTCGAGCTCGCGTCACAAGAGAAATACGCGATCCAGGCGAGGTCAGGCTTTTATGCGCCCAAGCGCGAACAGACCCCTGGCGACGCGGTAAAGCAGGAGATCGAAGAGGCGGTCCTTTCGCAAGAAGAGCAACACGGGCTTCCAATCCAGCTTCACACACAGTATTACAAGGTGGACGCGAGCGACGCCAAACTGGCCATACTTACGCACGTGGATATAGGCCGAATCCGCTTTGAGAAGCTGGACGGGCGCAACAAGAACGATTTGACGATTGTAGCGGCGCTGTTCGATCGAAACGGCAATTTCGTGACCGCAACAGAAAAAGTCCTGGAGATGCGATTGCGCGACACCACTCTCGAAAGGCTGAGTCACACGGGCGTAACGGTGAAGACAAGTTTCGACGTAAAGCCTGGCGGGTATCTGGTGCGGCTGGTTGTGCGGGATTCGCAAGCCGCACAGCTTTCCGCCGAAAATGGCGTGGTGGAGATTCCGTATTAGGGGTCAGGGAGGTGCCGAATGAAAAGCCACCGAATCATCGATCGGTTGAGGGTACCGGGCACGCTTTGCGCGTGGCTTGTAGGATGGCAAATGTTCGGCTTACCCTGCCTCGCCCATGCTCAGGATGCTGCTTCACCTGCTGCGCCGCCCGCTGCCGCGGAGCCTGCTCCGCAACCGCAGCAAAATGCCCCTGTGGTGCGCAGCGAGACACGCCTCGTGCGCGTGGACGTGATCGTTACGGACAAGAAAGGCAACTATGTTCATGATCTCTCCGCGAATGATTTCAAGGTGTATGACGACAATAAACAGCAACAAGTGGCGAACTTTTCGTTTGGAGCAGATCCGAGCTCGCCCGCGGCTGGCGAGCGGAGATATACGGTATTGTTCTTCGACGACGCCAGCATGGACTCAAGCGATCAGCCCCGCGCTCGCGCTGCCGCCGAGAAGTTTATTGATTCGAACGTAGCACCCGATCGAGCACTGGCCGTTGTGGAGTTTACGGGCGCTTTAGGTATCACTCAAAATTTCACGACTGACGCGGCCAAGCTGAAGCAAGTGGTCTCCGGCATCAAGAATTCTTCCATTACCACCAATCCTCCCTCGCCGAATGCAATCGATACAGCGCCAGGGGTGAGCGGCCCATCGCTCAATTCGGCCGAAAATAACTTTGGCGCCTACAGCGTGCTGCTATCGATACGGATTCTGGCGAAGAATCTAGCATCCGTGGCCGGGCGCAAAAGCCTCGTCCTTTTCACCGCTGGTTTTCCGCTTACGCCCGAGCGCTATTCGGAATTGACAGCTACGATCGACGCATGCAACAAAGCGAATGTGGCGATTTATCCGCTGGATGTACGCGGACTTGTTGCAATGAACCGACCAAAGCCACGCAGCGAAGCTGCGGGCGCATTGGGTGCCGCGCTGCGTTCGAGCAATTCCGGCATGGCGAGTGCGGGTATGACGCTCGCTTCGTTTCACCCTGCTTCGGATCTTGACGTGGATCCACAACACGGCGGTGGTGGCGGCGGTGGTGGTCACGGTGGCGGTGGTGGAGGCGGAGGCACTGGCGGCGGTGGCGGCAA
>DATFSH010000112.1:0-5534 GCA_035262725.1 Candidatus Acidiferrales bacterium
AGTTGATGCCTGTGGGATCGAAGTGGCAGCTGTTTGTGCCGGCAGATCTGGCATATGGCCAGCGTGGAGCGGGCGGTGGGATCGCGCCGAATTCGACTCTGATTTTCGAAGTGGAGCTGGTGTCCATCAAGAGCAACGATGCGGTGCAACCGGGCGTGAAAGCTGCGCCTCCCGCGACCGGAGCAGAACCTGGCGCGGATAAGGCAGCGCCACCGAAGGATCCGAGCAAGGACAAGTAGCACGATCCCTGCTAGTTATGTAGCCAAGGCAGCTGACCCTTGTGCGAGAGGGCCAGTAAGTCCATGGTGATGGCTACCGCGCAGTGGACGCAAACGCCGCCCCAGATTGATTTCGTCTTCCACGCAAGACTGCCTAGAACCAATCCCGCCACGATGGACGCGAGGGCCTCGGGCCAGGGCTTCGTGAAGTGGATCATTATGTAGGGCATCACGGAAACGGGGACCGCGGCAATTCCCATGTAGCGCGAAAGTCCTCCCACCAGGAATCCACGAAAGAAAAATTCGAGCGCGACGAATTGGCCCGCGTATAGGCCTTCCCAGGCGAACAGGTCGAACCATGATCGTCCAGCTTGCGGGTACATTGGATAGAAATTGTAGAAATCAGGTGAGAGCGATACGAGCCAGATCACCGGCAACACGGCCGCATAGAGGACGACGTAAACGCGGTAGTGCTCGCGGAAGCCTTGCCAGGAAAGATTGCAGTCGCGCAAGCGCTTGCCGGGCAAGAGCAGCATAAGGATTGCCGGCAGCGCGATATAGGCAATCAGCGCCCATGCCACCCACCAGACTTTGAAGCGAAGGGCCCAATAGGAATCGGCCGAGCCCGGATGAAGCGGAAAAAACTGCGCGAAAACGGCTTCGTTGGCAACAAACTCCATAAGCAAAAGCGAGATGCAGGCGGTGACGCAGATTGCGGCGAGTTGCCAGATTTCGGCGCGAATGCTAGTGATTGGCCAGATCGAGATCTCTCCGGAGGCTAGTGAATTGGTTTGAAGGCCGGATGATGATGCGATCGCTTTTGTTGGGTTGGTTTGCTGGCGATGCTTGCGTTTGGAGGCTCTTGCAAATTCAATTCGTGCGAGAGAGAGATGCCCAGTTCGCCGATTTTCTTTCGCTATCTCAGGCTTTCGTCTTGTGCCCCGCGATATCAACGAGACGTGTTCTCGCCCCGACTTTGGCGGCTCCAAGGCTTGGCTCAAGAAGTTTTCCTTTGATTATGACAAGAACGTTGTACACAACGACGCCCGATACAGCAGGTTCTAAGATTGAACGATGTTGACGTTAAAGCAGAGAAAAAAATTGGGTAGCAGAAAACCAACCGGGCCTTTCATTCCCTCCGTGCCTTGGTTGAGAAAGAGGAAGTAGCGGAAGAATCCGTTAATCCCATAGCTGAAAGCAAACAGAGCGGTAGCCGCAGTCATGTCTATGCGTTTAAGGATTTGTCTTGGTGAAGACATTAAGCGAGAGGGTACCACCTTCCGGCGGCGTGGGCGAACGCTGGATCAGCGCGTCGCCGCGGCGGTGCCAGCTGCACCCGCCGTGACATCGAGGAGCAAGGATTTTAGTTGGGCTGGATCTGTGACTGGCGGGTGGCAGGTGGTTTCGACGCAGACGAGGGCTTGCGCTTTGGTGGTATCGAGGTGCGGAATCGTGTCGCGCAAGGCGGGCGGCAACAATTCGACCGATGCGATTCTTTCCGGCGTGACGCGCAGAACAGATTTGCCGAAGCGGTAGATTTCGGCTGCAGCGCGCTTGAGCGCAGCGGCATGCGGATCGCCGATTGCTCCGGTAATGACGATTTGCAGAGTGTGGCGCTCGTGAAGCAAGGCGGCGAGCCCGTAGGTGGCGGCGAATAGACCAAACTGCGGAGCGAGTCCTGCGAAGGCCTCGAGAGTTTTTTCCGCCCAATCGCGATAGAGTTTTTCTCCCGTTGAGCCGTAGAGACGGTCGAGAACAACGGCGGCAACAGAATTTGCGCCGGGCGTGGGCGAATCTTGAATCGGCTTGCGGCGGACTTCGAGGCCGCCCATGGGAGCGGCATCTTTCGCGCGATCGAAGAAGCCGCCCGCTTCCGGATCGCCGAAGCGCTCGATAGCTTTGCGCATCAGTTGTTCGGCTTTGTGGTGGTAATCCTGCTGTTGGGTCAATTCCCAGGCATCGAGAAGAGCTGCGCTGAGGAATACGAGGTCATCGAGCGAGCCATCGAGGCGCGGCCCGCCGACCCGATGCAACACACCGATATTTTCGTCCCAGGCTTCGGCGAGGATGCGATCGAGAGTTTTCAGGGCAAAGGGAGCGCAATCGTCGCGACGGAGGATGCGGCCCGCTTCGAGATACGCGGAGATGAACATCGCATTCCAGGCGACGTAAAGAGTCGTGTCGATCGCGGGAACCGGACGGCGCTGGCGGCGAGCGGCGAGAAGTTTGCCTTTGGCACGGGCCAGAAGGATGCGAGCGGCGGCTTCGTTGAGACGAAGTTTCGCCGCGAGATCTTCGATCGTGGACGCGACCCAGAGAACATTTCTTGACGGATTGTGGTGCATCTCGCCGCGAGGCTGCACGTCGTAGTAAATCTCGATGGCGCGCGATTCCTCGGGCGAAAGCGCGGCGCGCACCTCGTCGAGGGTCCAGGTGAAATAGTCGCCGTCGTCATCGAGGGTCTGGTCGGCGTCCTGGCTGCCGTAAAATCCGCCGCGTTCCTGATCGGAGAGAACTTCGTTGACCCATGCAATGATTCCTTCGGCGGTTTCGCGAAAGAGCTCGCGGCCCATCACCTGGTAGCCGTGGAGATAATTTTTTAGCAGCTCGGAATTGTCGTAGGACATTTTCTCGAAGTGCGGGACGCACCAGCGCTCGTCAACCGAATACCGATGAAAACCGCTGGCGAGTTGATCGTAGACGCCACCCAGCGCCATGCCCTCGAGGGTGCGTTCGGCGACGTGGAGCAGGCGTGGATCGCGGCTTGATTGGTAGCGTTCCAGGATCAGATCGACCGCGCTCGCGTGGGGAAATTTCGGGGCGGTGCCAAAACCGCCGTGCTGTTCATCGAAAAGACGCAATGCGGATTGAATGATCGAGTCGACGATGCCGGGTTCGAGTGTGCCGCGCGAGGCGTGGTGCAATTCGGCTTTGGCGACGGCTTCTTCGAGCGCGTGGGCGGAGTTGTCCACATCCGCACGTTTATTACGAAACGCTTCGGAAACGCCGAGGAGAATCCGTTTGAAGCCAGGGCGGCCCATCGCGTCATCCGGAGGAAAGTAGGTGCCGCCGAAAAACGGTTTGCCCTCGGGCGTGAGGAATGCAGTGAGCGGCCAGCCGCCTTGGCCGGAGATGGCGCTGATCGCGGATTGATAGCGCGAATCAACATCGGGGCGCTCGTCGCGATCCACTTTTACGGGGATATAAAGCTGATTGATCATCGCCGCGATTTCGGGGTTCTCGTAGCTCTCGCGGTCGATCACATGGCACCAGTGGCACCAGACGGCGCCGATATCGAGCAGGATCGGTTTTCCCGCGGCGCGCGCCGCTTCGAAGGCTTCCGGGCTCCATTCGAACCAGTCGATGGGCTGGTGCGCAGCGGAACGGAGATAGGGGCTCGCGGAATTTTTCAGGCGGTTTTCGGATTGGTTGGTCACTGGATATTCAGGCTCGCACGAGCGAAGGCGAGATGCAAGTGGGGGCTTTTGTCTTCGATTCGCCGGTGGGTGTAATCTTGTATTTTGAGCGACGGAAGCGCCCGAAAGCCGGGGCGATAACGCTTTCGAATTCCATTTCGCGTTCATCCCGCGCGGTCACACCTTGGGAGGCACACCATGACGGACTCAGCACCAGATACATCTCACTCCGGACCACCGGTCAAAATCTACGGGAAGGTGGGGTGTTCTCGAGCGTATGCGATCCGGGATTTTCTCCGCCGCAATGATGTGCCGTTCGAATGGATTGAGCTGCGCACGGACGAGCAATGCCGGGCGATCGGAGTGGAGCCGACAGAGGATATGCGAACTCCAGTGTGCTTTTTTCCTGATGGCTCGCGGATGGAATCTCCCACGGTGCGGCAAATCATCGAGAAGCTGGGATGGTTCCACGATCCCAAGCTGGCGGAATACGATTTGGCGATTTATGGTGCCGGGCCCGCCGGACTGAGCGCAGCTGTGTACGCTGCGTCGGAAGGATTGAAGACGGTGCTAATCGAGCGATGGGCGATCGGCGGGCAAGCGGGCAGCAGTCCCAAGATTGAAAATTATCTCGGATTTCCCGACGGCATCCCCGGCGCCGATCTTGCCGAACGCGCGCGCCACCAGGCGAGTAAATTCGGAGCGGAGATTCTGTTGGGACGGGACGGAGTCCGCGGCGAATTTACCACGGCAAAACGTGTGGGCTATCTCGTCGACGGCACGAAGATCATCGCTCGAGCGGCTATCTGCGCCACCGGCATTGAGTACCGCAAGCTGGGCCTCGCGAATGAAGACAAATTCTACGGCCAGGGCATCTACTACGGAGCCGGCGCAAGCGAAGCGGAGCTTTGCGGGGGCGAGCACGTCTTCATGGTGGGCGGCGGCAACTCGGCGGGACAGGCCAGCCTCTATTTTGCGAAGTACGCAAAGAAAGTGACGATTGTGGTGCGTGGCGAGTCGCTCAAAGCGACGCTTTCCAGATATCTGATCGATCGAATCCAGTCGACGCCGAATATGGAAGTGCTTACCCAAACCGAGGTGACAGCTCTTCACGGCGATAGAGTGCTCGAAGCGATCACGCTGAAAAACCGCGTTACGGACCAGGAACAAACTTGCAAGACCAATTGGCTTTTCGTCTGCATTGGCGGAGACCCGCGCACGGATTGGGCGAAGGAAGCGGGAATCGCGAGGGACGATGCAGGCTACTTGGTCACTGGACCTGATCTGCTGCAGAACGGCAAGCCACCGCAAGGGTGGCCGCTGAGACGCAGCCCTTACTACCTGGAGACAAATGTACCGGGGTTGTTTGCGGCCGGGGATGTGCGGCACGGATCGGTGAAGCGCTGCGCGTCGGCTGTCGGCGAGGGCGCGATGTCAGTAATGTTCGTGCATCGGTATCTGGCAGACGGCTAGCATCTCGGCGGCAGACTCATCTGTTCGTTTCAATTGGAAAGAATCCCAATAGCGGACAAGGCCTCTTTTCGCTTCAGCTTGGTGCGTTATTAAATTGTTTAACTTCAATGGTTTGGATAGTCTGCGCGCGGCATCCGACGTGCTGGTTTCAACCACAAAAGCGCTCGGAGGTGGGGCGATGCGATCGCTTTGGGAAGACATAGAGCACGCGTTGCGGCTATTCGTGAAGTCGCCGGGCTTCACGGCTGTGGCGGTGCTGACGATTGCGCTGGGCATCGGCGCAAACAGCACGATTTTCAGCTGGATCAATTCGACGATGCTAAATCCGATTCCCGGAATGAAAGGCAGCAGCGAAGTTGTGTCGCTGAGCCTGGGTGGAACGTCGTTCGACCCGCGGCCATTTTCCTATCCTGATTATCTCGACCTG
>DATFSH010000113.1:0-19370 GCA_035262725.1 Candidatus Acidiferrales bacterium
TTCGAAGCGTCTGGCCTATTTTGGCCGCAGCCTAGGAGCGATTTGGGGGCCTGTCATGACGGCAGTCGAGCCACGCATCAAAGCGAGCGTGCTGCTTGCCGGTGGTCTGCCTTTCGACACCCTGCCAGATGAAATCGACCCAATCAATTTCGCCCCACGCGTAAAAGTGCCGACCCTTATGCTCAATGGCCGCGACGATTTCATGTTCCCGGTGGACTCGTCGCAAAATCCACTCTTCCGACTTTTGGGTGTTCCCGCTTCCCAAAGGCGCCACGTGCTGCTTGACTCGGGCCGTGCCCCACCTCAAAACCCCGTTGTGAAAGAAAGCTTGGATTGGTTTGATAGATACCTCGGACCTGTCGATAGGCCAGAACACTTCGCCGATATAGGCCACTGAAGCCTGGACCGTTGTCGTGCCGGGCCAACGTCCCTTTTGGTGGCTACAGGCGGTCGCCGCGGAACAACGATGGCAGAAACATTCACCCCCTAGATCGCGGTAATCATGAAGATCCGATGATCTGCGACTTGTCCCTTCGGAAGATGCTCCCGAGTATGCGGTCAAACTGAAAAGGAATCTCTTCTAGCTGTCCTTCCCAGATGGAACAAAGCAATCAGAGAGAAGATCCTTCAAGCAGCCAGGCCGAGCAGGCTAGGTTTTGACATTCGGACGCTTAGTCGAACTGCTTCTTGACCCAGACGTGGGCCGCAGTAGTCAAGCTCGTCATGAAAAACACAATTACTCCGTCAATAAAAGCGTGGTAACTGATCGCAGCGATGCCGCTGCCTTTGAATAACACAGCGGGCACATTCAATGCGGAAAGTCCGCGGGTGATGAGAGCTAGCGCCGCAGAAAGCAAACACAACCCATAGCTCGCACGCATGATGTATTTTTCCATCGGTAATCTCCTCATTTTTGAGAGTAGGCAGGCCGATCAGATATTTTGCTTCCCGAAGGGTATAACCGGCCATGAGCGGCGGTCAAATGGGGAAGGCGACATGGCTCGGAAGACGCTGCTGCCAGGCGCCTGTGAGGGCGCCGTGAAAGCTCTGCGTGAGAAATACAATTTGCCAATCACGTACGAAGGGCCAATGTATACCTGCCCATGCGACCTAGTTGATATGACCCGTATGCGAGAAAAAACCGGTCCGAAGATCATTGTTCCTCGGGCACGTTCGTTCCATTTCGAATATACTGAGATTAACGGCAAACCGCAGGAAGAAATTACCGCTTTGCTCCAACGGCTTGTAACCGAGTTCGCTTCTCAGGGAGGCAGGTTTTTGATGTGCGGGAACGAGTTATCCCGACGGGAAACAATGGAACGTGATCGCGAAGCAGGCCCGCAGCAGCTTGGGAGCTTTGGTCGATCAGCCCGACATTTGGGTACTCCTATTTTCATTTCAAAAGCGCGCCGCAATGAGGGCGAATTCTTGGCCGAAATTACGCAACAACTCAGCACAGTAACGGGTTACCAGGTGCGGTTCGGAGGTTCCGATTCGAATACTCTCATGGGTGTGGCCGAATTGGGCGCGGACAACATTTCCGTCCGACATGCCTTGACACTTAACTACGATCCAGAGCACGGGGGCGCTACCTTCTCAAATTGAGTTGGACTGTTCCGCCGTCCCTTCCCTCGTTGGACGCATAGGCTAACAGCGCTGCGATGCTTGATTCCTGCCGGAACCTGACGTTAAAGTGAATTCGGCGCGCTTGCCGGGCGTGAATTACGGTCGAATCACGCAACTCTGCAATCCCGCAGGAGAACCAGACCCAAATTGCTGACGATCGACAGTCTCGCAGGCGTGGCCAAACCTGAATATCTACTTCGACCGCATCAGATTGCCCGCCGGCTCTGGGTCGAGGCCCTCCCGAGAAAATCACAATTCACAAGGGTCTGGCTGCCATGGAGTTATCCGTTGATCGTCAACCCCGCGGAATCCATAGGCTGGGCGATTTACTCTCGCGGGATCTACGAAATGCCGCTTACCGAGGCGCTCTGGCGGCTGGCGCAACCGGGCGACATCGTGGTCGACGGCGGCGCGAATATTGGATATGCGACCAGCATTCTCGCTGCGCGCGTCGGGCCTCGCGGCAAGGTTCACAGTTTCGAGCCCGATCCCCGTTCGTTTGGCGAGCTTCAGCGCAACATCAGCGAATGGGAGAAGCGCGGACAGCGCGGTGCATTTCGCTTGCACGCCGCGGCGTTAGGAGCGCGATCCGGTACCGCGATCCTTCAGATTCCCGCTTCGTTTGAATGGAATGGCGGAAGAGCCCGCATCGAGAATGCCGCCGCCGGTGAAGAGGCCGAATCAAAACTGGACCGCGGAGTCACGAAACTTGAAGTGAAGTTGGTCAATCTGGATGAAGTGTTTTCGCAGGGCGAACAGGTAAGCGTGGTCAAGTTAGACGTGGAAGGATTTGAACTTGACGCGCTGATGGGAATGGAACAGATGCTGCGTGAGCGCCGAATCCGTCACGTCGTCTTTGAGGAACTCCGCGACTATCCTGCTCCGACTCACCAGTTCCTTCGAAACCTAGGCTATTCGGTTTTCGGACTGGATTACGGCTTCTTCGGCATCAAGTGTTGCCGTGATAAAGGACCCCGCGCGGAATCCATTTCTGGACTTCCGGCAAACTACGTGGCGACATACGAACCGAAAAAAACGGTCCGGCAGTTAGAACACGGTCTATGGAAATCCTTCGGCCCCGGCAGATATCTTTACTGAGCTGGAGACTCTTTGATTCAGCACATTTAGTCGAAGAAGTGGCTGACTCGGAGCAAACGGCTGTATTTGCCGCGAGCGGTGGCGTAAGATGCTCCGCGTCGCGACCAGCCTTGGTCTCGGTTCGAGCGCTTGAAACCTCGGGTGTAATCAGAACATCCCAACTAGCAGGAGGCATCCATGAAGGTGCCCAATAGATTGACGAACGCGAACGCGGTGCGAATGAACCGCGAGAGCAGCGGAATCAAATTGCGTGGCCAAATGCTGGCGGTGATGCTTTCGTTCGCATTGATGTTTGCCGGGCGGCCTCAGAGCTTGAGCGCGCAACAGGATGGGCAGCAACAGCGGCAGGCTTCCGACCAGCAAGGGCAGGACCGGAGCCAGGGACAAGACCAAGGGCAAGATCAGGGACAGGATCAAGGGCAGTCTGCATATACGCAGCAAACGCCCGAGCAATTGCAACAGCTTGTGGCGCCGATCGCGCTATATCCGGATTCGCTGGTGGCGCAGATTCTGGCGGCGACAACGTTTCCGGCAGAGGTCGTGGAGGCGGACCGCTGGGTGCAAGCGCACCCGGATCTGAAAGGCGACGATCTGGCAAAGGCAGTGGATCAGGAGCCGTGGGATCCGAGTGTGAAGGCGCTGACGGCATTTCCGAGTGTGCTCGGAAACATGGATAAGAATATTTCGTGGACGTCGTCGCTGGGTGATGCCTATTACAACCAGCAGCAAGACGTGATGGACGCGATTCAGGTGATGCGGCAGAAGGCGCAGTCGGCGAGCAATCTGAAATCAACGGATCAACAGACCGTGCAGACGCAGGGCTCAACGATCGTGATTCAGCCGGCGAATCCTCAGATTGTGTATGTGCCGGCCTACAATCCCTGGATCGTATATGGACCGCCGATTGTGGCTTGGCCTGGTTGGTATCCGTATCCGGGAATCTGGTGGGGAGGTCCTGGTTTTTATTGGGGAGTGGGATTCGGAATCGGCTGGTATGGCGGCTACGGCTGGGGCTGGAACAATTGGGGATTCAACTGGCACAACCGGGTGATCGTCTACAACCACAACACGTATTACTCGCACAGCCGGACTTTCTATAACCGCAATGTGTACTACCGGCATGGCGGCGACCGGGGCGTGACGTCAAATCCGCGGAACAGCTTCGACAACAATCGGGGCCATGACAATCGCGGATATGAAACGCGCGACATTCGAGACAACCCGGGGAATGACAGGAACCGCGGAGACGAGTTCAATCGGGGCGGGCGTGATGATGGACGCTCGCCGAGCAATGTCTACAACCGTCCGGGAGCAACGACGAAGCCTTTCGACGGGAACCGGGACGAGATGCGCGGCTGGGGAAGCCAAGGCAATCAACGTGAGGATACCCGTGGCGGCGCGTTCAGCGGGTACGGCCGTGGCGGAGAAACGAGAGGATATGAGTCGCGGGGTTCGTCAAGCTGGGGAGGCGGCGGCTTCGGCGGGCGCGGAGGTGGTGGCGGGTTCGGAGGGGGCGGCGGGCGCGGAGGCGGTGGCGGGCGCCGGTAAGCAACAGCTTTCAGCGGGCATAGCCAGATGAAAAAGTGCGACACGGAGAAGAAATATGCGGCTGATGAAGAGCGAAGCTAAACATTCAGGCTGGGGCGAACTTTGCAGGCTTGGAGCGGTGGTCTCGGTGTTGGCGTGTCTTCCCGTGGGCGCCCTCGCACAGGAAAAGGGGCAGAAGACATTTTCTTCGGCGGAGGAGGCGAGCCAGGCGCTGGTGAATGCCGCGCAGGATAACGATCAAAAAACTCTGATCGAGATCGTCGGCAAAAGCGCGAAGGAAATTATTTCGTCCGGAGACGACAACCAGGACGCGAAGCACCGGGAACATTTCGTAAGACGGTATGAAGAAATGCACCGGCTTTTCAAGGAACCGGATGGGACCACGACGCTTTACGTCGGTGTGGACAACTGGCCGTTGCCTATACCGCTCATGAACAAAGGCAATGTGTGGTACTTCGATGGCGAAGGCGCAAAACAGCAAATCCTGAACAGGCGGATCGGAAAGAACGAGGTTTCGACGATTCGAGTTTGCGAGCAATTAGCCACAGCAGAAAAAGAGTACTTTGCGATACAGAACGTGTACGCCGCTAAAATCGCGAGCGACGCCGGCCAGAAGAATGGTCTTTATTGGGATGGCGAACCCAAGAGTCCTATAGGGCCAAAGATTGCGGCTGCCGACACAACCAGCAAAAACGCTACTGCCGCTCCGTTCCGCGGATATTATTTTCGCGTGCTGGCGGATCAGGGCAAGGATGCCCCAGGCGGCGCGAAGAGCTACATGAGTGATGGAAAGATGACCGGCGGGTTCGCGATCGTGGCCTATCCGGCGGAATACCGTTCGTCCGGCGTCATGACTTTTATCATCGGCTCAGATGGCGTGGTTCATGAAAAGGATCTCGGGAAGAAAACTGAGACAGAAGCGCAGGCGATGAAGAGTTTCAATCCCGATTCATCCTGGCATCGAGCTGAAAACGAGCAGGAAGCCACAAACGCTCAAACTACGAAGTGAATAGCGAGACGACTCGACGGCGGATCATCGCGGTCGTCGTGATCGTTTGGGCTGCTGGTGTATTTCTGATCGTGCTGGGTGCGCTGTTCCCGTCGATTCCGCTGCTGGGCTTGCTCGGAACAATCGTCGAATCATTCTTATCTTTACAAATCTTGATCCTAGGCGTGATTGGCGCGCTTCTAGCGGGTGCGGTCTGGCAACTGGGAAGTCGCCGGGGTGCGGCTCTGGCAGCGACACTCGCAATCCTTGCGATGATCGGGGCATGGTTCCGCTCCTATCGCTTACCCGTGCCGCGAGCCGGTACGGAGCGTCGATCTCCCCCATGCTTCGGTCGCCCTTCACGTAGCCACCAGGGTGCATCATCGGCACGGGCGCAGAAAGGCAGCCGCCCAATCTCGCGGAAAGTGGACCGCTGGCTCGCGGAGCGCGGATATACGGTATTCGATGTGGACTATCGTCTCGCTCCTCCGGTGACATGGAAGCTGGCGGTTGATGATGCGGCGTGCGCTGCTTCTTGGATCGCAGCCAATGCCGGCACCTATCACGTTGATTCGGCTCGAATGCTCGCGGCCGGACAGTCTGCGGGAGCAGGACTTGCGTTGCAATTGGCGTACGGATTGGACGAAGGTGCGGTGCAATCGAGTTGCGGCGGAACGGTGCCACAACCGAAGGCTGTGTTCGCAATTTATCCGCCCGATGATTTTGCTCTCGGTTGGAACAAGGACACGAAATTGGGGCCGATCACTGCGCGAAAGCTTCTGACGGCGTATTTTGGGCGGTTCTCCGGAGGAGTTTCCAGAGCGGTATCGCGCGGTGTCGACGACGCTTCACGTGCACGCGTGGCTGCCTCCGATATTTATGGCGGCAGGCGAGAATGATCACGTAGTGCCGTACGAAGGCCATGTTGAGTTTGTGCGAAAGCTCGACGCAGCGGGCGTGCCGAGCGACCTGGTAACTATACCTTACGCCGATCACGGGTTTGATGTGGCATGGGGAAGCATCGGCGGACAGATTACACGACACACTGCTGGGGAGTTCTTGCAGAAATACCTGCCCAGCATCGGACAGTGAGAATTTTCCAGTGAGAATGTGAAAATGGTCTACGCAATTGCGATGTTCTCAATTACTGACCGAGCTGCCTACGGGAGATATCAGGCGCAATTCATGGGCGTGCTGAATCGCCATAAGGGAAGTTTGCTTGCGGCTGATGAGCATCCGGCGGTTGTGGAAGGCGACTGGGAGCGGGACAAGGTCGTGGTGCTTTCGTTTCCCAGCGAAACGGATTTTCGCGAATTTGCGGATTCGCCCGAATATCAGGAGATCTCGAAGGATCGGCGAGCCGGAACAAAGGGATTTGTCGTCCTGGTGCGCGGCATTCCGGAACGCAAGTAAGAGATAGGCTGACAGCACATCAAGGAGCTGAGTAGTAGCCCTCGCGCGCCTGAACGACGAGATCTTTCTGATTCACTGTGACGTGGATCAGGTGATACGTAGAGTCGTCACCGGGACGATCGGGCGTGTAGGCAAGGCTGTACTGATTTCGCAGCTCTTCTTCAATCAGCGCGTAGATTTGTTCGATGGGAAGCTTCTTTTTCACTTCGAAAAGCTGGCCGCCGGTTTCCTTGGAGATTCGTTCGAGCACTTTCTTGCCGTCGGGACGATCCTGGAAATAACGGCCTCCGCGTCCCATTCCACCGCCGGGGTAACCGCCGCGGCCTCCGTAACCGCCGCGGCCGGCTGGGCCATACGCGTCCTCGTCCGCAAATAGAATCGAGTAGACCGCCGTATCGGCGCGCTGAGCGGAAGCGATCGCGGTGTTCAAAGACTCTTTGCTCCCATTGTCAACTCCGTCGGTGAGGATGACGATGGCCTTGCGCCCCTGTTGCTTCTTCATCAGCTCGTTCGAGGCGAGATAGATCGAATCGTAGAGCAACGTGCCCCCGCCGCCGTGACTATGGCCGCGGCCGGAACCGCCTGGAGTGCCGCTGCCGCTCGTGTTTGTGAACGACGGAGTATTGAGATCCTCGAGGCCGGAGCGAAGTTTTTCGCGGGATGCGGTCAAATCGCGGAGAAGTTCCACTTCACGATCGAAATGGATCAGGAAGGCCTTGTCCTTGTCTTCGCGCAGGATGTGGTCGAAAAACGAATAGCTGGCGCTCTTTTCCTGGTCGAGAACGCGCCGCTGGCTCAAGCTCGTGTCCACGAGCAGGCCAAGGGTGAGCGGCAGATCGCTCTCGCGCGCGAAAAACTTGATGCTTTGCGGGCGAGCATCTTCCTGGAGCGCGAAATCGGATTGATTCAAATTGGGGATGATTTTGCCGTGCTTGTCGCGGACGGCGGCGTAGACAGTGACCAGTTTTACTTCGGTGGAGATTTTGGACTTGGACAGGGGAGGCTCTGATTGCTGTGACTGCGTTTGAGGCGCACCCGGAGGCGACGCAGGCTGTTGCTGTGGCGGGGCCTTCTGCTGTTGCTGTTGCTGGCTCTGGCCCCGCGAAATGCTTCCTAACGAAATCACGAATACCGAGAGGGCCGCAAGAGCTATATTCTTAAGTCTTCGAGAATTTGAATCGTAGTCAAAAGTCCCTTTAGTTCCCTTTTGCATCGGCAATGAGAAGATTCATTCTAAAGGCATGAGGTTGCCTGTGGGTTATTGCGTGCGCTTCGATTTTTCAGATTTAATTTAACTGGGAGGCGCGGACTTCGAGTCCTGGGCTTTCTTTACGTCGGGTCCAATGCGTTCGACCAGGGATTGGCTGGGATCCTCGCCTTCATAGCGCTGCAGAATTGTCCCGTTGCTATCCATGAGGATATAAGTGGGAAATCCGTGCACTCCGTACCGGCGGGCTGATTCACCATTGCTGTCAAAGCGTTGTTCCCAATTCATCTGATTCTGCGCAACGAAACTGTTCCATGTGTTTTCGTCGCGGTCTTCGCTGATGCTGACCACTTCCACCTGGTCGCTGCTAAAGGCGGATTGAAACCGCTTCAAGTCCGGCAACGACTCACGACACGGGCCGCACCAGGAAGCCCAGAAATCAAGCAAGACAAGTTTTTCGCCAGTCCTCGACGATGACGAACTGGAGTTCGGAGCGCTTCCTCCGATGGGGATTCCGCCGCGGGGCATGTTTTCGTCGTCGATGACCTTAGCTGCCTTTGGTTCGTCTTTTCTTTTTGCGCGTGCCAGGCGGGCTAGATCGCCCAGTGAGGTTGGCTGGTTACCATCGGCAAGAAGGTTGTTCTGCGCAGGCTGCTGGGACGGCGTTGGTGCTGTCGCATCTTTCTTTGTGGCGTTGCCGGATGAAGGCTGGGTGGTCTCCTGCTGCGGAGGCGGCGCGCTTTGGGCCAACGCGGGCAGAGAAAAGCCAAGCGCGAGAGAGAGAAGCGCGATCTGCGTGGCGCGTTTCACGGTGGCAAAACCTCGCTGGGAGCGAATCCTTGTGTAAGGTTAAGCGGGGGATGCGCGAGTGCCAATGGTACGCCTGGAATTTGTGTTTAAGTTGCGGGCTGGCCGTCGGAACAGGTAATCGGCAGGACGAAGCTAGAGCGAGTCGCGTTGACGCTACTGACTGGGCAGCCTACCGTTAAATGACGGTCTGCGGAACGGGAGGCTGCGATGCGCATTCATTTCGAAGCGAAATTCATCCTTGGCGTGTTACTGGCGGCTCTGATTGCCGCACCAGGAGCCGCTGCACAAGCGCAATCGCAGACGTCCTCACAGGCTTCCTCGCAATCCACCGCGCCAGCGAAGACGCAGGGACAGACCGACGCTCCGGCGAATTCGCCAGCGCCGACCGAGGCAAAAACACAAAAGGCTTCGAGCAACGAATTTCAAATGGAATCGCAGGAAGCTCCGCCGGCGGAATCACTCGGTGCGGCAGCGAGAAGGGCGCGATCGCAGAAGGCTGCGGCTCCAGCTGCCAAGGTTTACACGGAGGACAAAGTTGCCGGGCTTTCGGGCCACGGCGTGTCCGTGGTCGGCGATGGAAATCAATCCCGCGATTCATCGGACGCAGAGAACGCGGAAATTTCCGAGCGCGAGCCCAGTGCGGGAGGCGCTCCAAAAGCAAGCTCGCAATCCGGCAACTCGGAAGAAAAGATGTGGCGCGAAAAGGCGCAAGCAATTCACGATCAAATGGTGCAAATCGACGCGCACATCAGCAAGATTCAGGAAGAAATCCAAAAATATGGCGCGGTGAGCATCGACCCTGCCACGGGCGCGCGCCAAAGCATCATCTACATAGAGGATCGGAACGCGGAGATCAAACAACTCGAAGACCAGAAAGCAAAACTGCAAAGCCAGCTTGAATCGCTCGAAGAGGAAGGGCGAAAAGCGGGAGCGGATTCCGGCTGGTTCCGATAGGCGCCGCTCGATTTTTCAATCTCTTTCAAACGCCGACCAGCGCCGCCACGGGGGCGCGTGCAGTGAACTTCTCGAAATTCGACGCCGGCCTTTGCCAGCAATGCGGCCGGTGCGCCGAATCCCATTGCAGGCGGATTGGGCGCGAACGGGTACGGCGAGCATTCGCCCGGATTATATTCGATGGGAGCGGCGATGCTCGTGGAGATCGTGTTGACGATGTTTCTGGTGCTGAGGGTGCTGGGGTCCACGGATTGAAAGCACCGGTGGGATTTGCAGGAGTTGCGATCGGTCTTATGCTGACGCTGATTCGCTGGCCGCAGTCGTGTACGGAGCGATGAGAATTCCAGGCGAAACGATTACTCCGCGCGAAGCAGAGAGGGCACTAAAGAGCCAACAAGCTGAGCGAACGCAACGGGCGGCCGTCGGGAAAACAGGCCGACACGAAAATCCTCACCGCGCTGTAAATACGAAGCCGGCGGCGCGTTGTGCGCCGCCGGCTTTCTTGTTCCAGGAATTAGTATTGAAAAGAGATAGCGTCTAAGCGACACGTGCTATCGCAGGAGAGTTGTTCAATTCCAAAACGAAGCCCTTATCCTGCGCGTGGATCAAATAATGCCCCGGTGTAACGGCCGACAGCCTGTCGAGATGCTGGCGGGCTGATTCAAAGTCCCTGTCGGCTGCGATCCAAAAGAAATTTCCGTCCTGTAAGCGTTTGAAGATATCGAACGTGTGATTCATCGGGTGGCTCCTGTGAACTTCAAATGCTCGCGGGTGAGAAGTGCAGGTTGGGGGCCAATGCGGCGCGATGAAATGCAATGGAATCAGAAGTTTGAGCGGTAAAACGAAGCCTGTAGTCGAGCGATTTGCGGTAATTTTTGCAAGCTCGTATCGGCTTTGGGTACTAAAACTAGGCTCGCCGGCCGGGCTGCCTCAGCGCTAAGAAGACTTGGGATACCAATCCAAGCGGAGAACCTCGATGCCAGTTCCCTTCAGCGCCTTTTCGAAAACGGCGAGATCGGAACCGTGATAGTGGTACGGGACAACGATCTTTGGATGGAACACCTTGACTGCGTCCGCAGCTTCGTCGGGCGGCATCGTGTAAGGCAGGTTCATGCAGACGAAAGCTACATCGATATTCTTAAGGGCGCGCATTTCGGGAATGCCTTCCGTATCGCCTGAGATGTAAAAGCGTTTGCCGCCGTAGGTTAGGACGTAACCGTTGCCGCGACCCTTGTCATGGTAAAGCTTGCCCGGTTCCGGGCCCCGCTTCAGGTTGTACATGGGGATGGCTTCGATCGACCAACCGGCCCATGATTTGGTTTCGCCGTTGGAGATTGCAGCGGCGGTAGTGACCGTGGCCACGACGGCCGGCGGCGCGAAAATTTGTGTGCCGGATTTGCTGATCGCGGCGATTGCTTCGGGATCCATGTGGTCGCCGTGAATGTCGGTAATCAGGATCAGATCGGCCTTGGGTAGCCCGCTGAAATTCGCAGGCTTTGCAGGATCCACGTAGATGTTCTTGCCGCCGGCCTCGATCAACATAGTGGCGTGATACAGCGGCGTAACCTTTACAGGGCCCTCGGACGTATCGAAAGCGTGCGAAGGACGGTTCGACTGCGCTTTGGAAGCCACTGCGAGAAACGCGACAATTGCTAACGCCGCCACGGTTCGAGCGAGATTCATCGGAGTCCTTTGTGCTGGTTTCGCAGGTTAGTCGAGAGATTCAAATAGTTCGGCGGTCTGTTCAAATTCCGCGTCCGGCTGGCGGATGATCTCGCAGTCTGCCGATTTGAAAGGATCCTCGCTGGGGATGCGATCGAGCCAGCGCTGCTGCGAGAGCTTTTCGTGATCGGAGAAATCAAGGCGAACGAGGACGCGGACGCTCGAGCCGGAATCTTTCTTGTCAGACTTTGCAGATGATTTCTTCTTCGCGGCGGAAGCCTTTGCTGCGTCCGACTGCTCGTCGGACTCGACGCGCTCGAATTTCAGAAGCATCTTGTTGCCGAGGCGAAACCCCTGCTTCCACGCTTCGATTTTGTGCCGCGCCTGTTGAGCAGTTTCTTCGTCGGTGCCGAAGTCGAATACCAAATACGAATGAGCCATGGTCTTTATTTAGCGGCTTGCGGGCGGGTGTGTCAAGTGGGGGAGTCGCCTGTGAGCGATATGCGAACAGCGTGAAATTGTGGGTTGCGTGTCCTGACACATCATGTTAGGGTGGGCGAACAAAAGGCGAATAAGAATTCTGGGAGATTTGTGTGGCGCCTACTCGAGGGCTGGCGGTTGTAAAGACGGGAACAACGCTGGATACCCTCCAGAACGTGCTGGGGAGCCTTGCGGGGCGTCACAAGACCGACGAGGTGCTGACGGCCATCCGGCATCTGCCGGCGCGCGAGGCGCAGTTCCGGGCCATGCCGGAATGGGTGAGGCCTGAGCTTCGCGGGGCTTACCGCGCCAAAGGGATCGAGCAGCTCTTTTCGCATCAAGCGGAGGCGGCGGAACTGGCGCGATCGGGCAAGGATTTTGTGGTCGTAACGCCCACGGCGTCGGGCAAAACGGTTTGTTACAACCTGCCGGTGCTGAACTCAGTTCTCGATCAGTCCGATACGCGAGCGCTCTACCTCTTCCCTACCAAGGCGCTGGCGCAAGACCAGCTTGCCGAGCTGCACGATCTGGCGACCCGCATGGACGACTGCTTCGGGGTGTTTACGTACGACGGGGACACGCCGTCTGACGCGCGGAAAGCGATTCGCGAGCGCGGCCATGTGGTGCTGTCGAATCCGGACATGCTGCACACAGGAATTTTGCCGCACCACACGAAGTGGACGCGGCTGTTTGAAAACCTGCGATACATCGTCCTAGATGAGCTGCATACCTATCGCGGAGTTTTCGGGAGCCATCTGGCCAACGTGCTGCGGCGGCTTGCGCGCATCGCGGAGTTTTACGGGTCGAAGCCGCAATTTATTTGCTGCTCTGCAACGATTGCGAATCCGGGCGAGCTCGCGTCGCAGCTGATCGAGCGGGAAGTGGCAGTTGTAGCCGAAAACGGGGCGGCGGCCGCTGAGAAATTATTCGTTTTCTACAACCCGCCGATGGTGAACCGCAATCTCGGCATCCGTCGGAGCTATTTGAACGAAGCAACACGCGTCGCAAAGGAACTGCTCGCGCGAAAGCTACAGACGATTGTCTTCGCCAATAGCCGCTTGCACACGGAAGTGCTGCTCACTTATTTGCAACAGGCGAATACACCGGAAATCGGACAGCCGGAACCGGTTCGTGGCTACCGCGGCGGGTATTTGCCGGGCGAGCGGCGGGAAATTGAGCGTGGCTTGCGCGAAGGGCGTGTGCGCGGCGTGGTCGCGACAAATGCGCTGGAGCTGGGCATCGATATTGGGTCACTCGATGCGTGCGTGATGGCGGGATATGCCGGATCGATTGCTTCCACGTGGCAACGAGCCGGCCGAGCTGGGCGGCGGAATGGAACATCTTGCGCGGTGCTGGTGGCTTCGTCTGCTCCACTCGATCAATTTATCGTGCAGCATCCCGACTATTTTTTCGGGCGCTCGCCCGAGCATGCTTACGTGCAGCCGGACAATCTCGAAATTCTTGTGAATCATTTGAAATGCGCGGCGTTTGAACTGCCGCTTTCGCCGGAGGAACGGTTTGGCAGTGTTCCATTGCCGGAAATGTGCGAACGGCTCGGTGAGGCTGGATTTCTGCACCGCAGCGGCGGCAACTGGCATTGGGTGCAGCAGGCTTATCCCGCGGATACGGTTAGTTTGCGGGCGGTCACGTCCGACAATTTTGTGATTATCGACACGACGACAGGCGAGGATGACGACGGCCCCAAAGTGATCGGTGAAGTGGATTTTTCTTCGGCGCTGACAACGCTGCACCCGAAAGCAATCTATATCCATCAGGGCCAGCAGTATCACGTGGAGCGTCTGGATTTCGAGCAACGCAAAGCCTACGTGAAACACGTCAATGTGGATCACTACACCGATGCCATTCGCTACACGCAGGTGCGGGTACTCGAGATCGCTGAAGAGGATCCAATTGCGGGGCCGGCGGCGCGCGTGCATGGAGACGTGCTGGTGCGCTCCCAGGTAGTCGGATTCAAGAAGATCAAATTCTTCACCAATGAGAATGTAGGCGCGAGAAAACTCGAACTGCCTGAAAACGAGATGCACACCACCGCGTTCTGGCTCACGCTCGGCCACGAATTGCTGGCGGGACTGCCCTTCGCGTTGAGCGACCGGCAAAGCGGAATCTTCGGACTGTTGTATGCGCTTGAATCGATGGCGACGCTGTTGCTGATGTGCGACCGGCGGGATCTGGGGACGGCCGTCGGCGAACGGCCGCCCAGCGCGGGCGTTGAAACGGAGTGGGTGGAGTTTTCGGATGTAAATGATGCGGCAAACGCAAAAGAATTCTACGAACCGAATCTTTATCTTTACGACGCGTATCCGGGCGGGATTGGATTCAGCGAGCCGCTTTATCGCGTTCATGAGTTGCTGCTGCAACGGACGCACGAGTTGATCCTTGCGTGTCCCTGCGATAGCGGTTGCCCTTCGTGCGTGGGGCCGGCGGGAGAGAAGAGCGAGAGGACGAAGGAGGCTGCGCTGGCGATCCTGGAGAGATTGTGCTCGCGATCCAAGGCAGATGACGTTGCCATCAGGATGAGGGCCCCGAATTGAAGTCAACCACCGAGGAGCGATTCTCGAGATTAAACGCACTGCGGCGGCCCGCCGTTTCTGCCCGGATCGCCAATGATGCCAGCCGTAGCGGAGTTGTGACGGCGCGAGAGCGGCGATTCGATGCGCTGCCGGGAACATCGCCGGATGTGCCCGAAGGCGCTGAGCGGTTGGCGAGTGTCCTGGGTGCCGCCATTCGGGAAAATAAATTTGGCGCGCACCTCGGGCTGAGACGATGGTTCGCAGAAACGATTGACTGTGCGCCTCCTGAAATTCACCTTCACCCCGATGCGCTCCGATTGCTGGCACCGGACATGGCCGAAAAAATCGCCGACCCCAGCCAATGGCTGTTTCTGGATACAGAGACGACCGGTCTTTGCGGCGGCACCGGCACGTATCCCTTCTTGATCGGTATCGCGTGGTGGGACGTGGGCGGCCTTGAAGTGGAGCAGTTCTTCATGCGCGAGCACAGCGAAGAACACTCGGTGCTGGTGGCACTTGCAGAGCGAATCGCGGAGCGCCCCGTGCTGGTTACGTTCAACGGGAAATCATTCGACTGGCCGCTGCTCGAGACGCGCTATCGGATGACTCGTAAGATTCGAGTGCCCGCGCTACGTGCGCACCTGGATTTTCTCCACCCGGCGCGCAATCTTTGGCGATTGCGATTGGGATCGGTACGATTGGCCGAGCTCGAACGGCAAGTGCTGGGGTGGAATCGCGGCCACGACGTGATCTCAGAGCTGATTCCATCGCTGTATTTCGATTTTCTGCGCGGGGGGCCGGCAGAGCCGCTACTGCCGATTTTTTATCACAATCAGATGGATCTTCGCGGACTTGCCGGGCTTTCGGCGCGGGTGCTTTCCGTACTGGCCGACGCCGAGAACCAGTGCACCGATGCATTTGAGCTGTTTGGCATCTCGCGCATTTGCGAACGGTGCGGCGAATCGGCTCGCGCTCAAATACTGTTTCAGCAGTCGATCGATGGGGACTTGCCGGTTGAAACGGAGCGCGCGGCTCGGCGGTCTTTGGCAATGATGGCCAAGCGCGCAGGAGATTTTGCGCGAGCGCGAGAGCTTTGGGAGAGCATACTGGGAAATTCGAGGGAAGGCTTTGAAGCCTACGAGCAACTGGCCATCTATTACGAGCATCATGCGCGTGAGCCGCATCAGGCAGCTTCCATCACCAGGAAAGCTCTCGCGGAGCTTCGCCGGGCGAATCGCACGGGAGGCCTGGCGGCGAGTCTCTATCGGCGGCGCCGGGCACGCTTCGAACGGCGCCTATCTCGATTGGAAAGAAAGACTTCCGATGGCCTTAGTCTCCTCAACAAGGCCGAATCGGTTGTGCTGGCGGGGAATCCAATTGAGGGGCGAAAACGGGAGATTGGCATGCAAGAAACGGATGGTGTTGCCACTCGAATGGCGAGACGATTGGAAGAGGTACACATTGAAACAGGTGTGGAGACGCCGGCTATGCCCGAAGTAAGCGAACCATACATCCGCGAACAGCTCGAGAAAAGGCGGGGAGAACTGCAGGCCACCATCTCCGCTGCACCTCCCGCGCAGGAGACTGCTCCGTTTATGGAGCTGCTGCAAGAGGTGGACTCTGCCATCCAGCACATTCACGACGGGACTTACGGTACGTGCGTTGTGTGCCAGGGCACCGTCGAGCAGGAACGCCTCATTGCGAACCCCCTCGCAAGGGTGTGCCTGGATTGCCTTTCGACCGAGGAGCGGCGGGCACTCGAAGGCGATCTTGAGCTCGCGTCCGTGGTGCAACGAGGTCTATTGCCGAAAAAGGCCACGCGCTTCGGCAACTGGCATATTCACTACGAGTACAAGCCCGCTGGCCCCGTGAGCGGTGACTACTGCGACCTGATTTTGCCGCTCGAGAGCGACGGGAAACTGGTATTTCTGCTTGGCGATGTGGCGGGCAAAGGAATGGCCGCCGCGCTGCTGATGACGCATTTGCACGCCATGTTTCGAAGCTTGGCGAATATAGGTTCCGAGGCGGAAGCAAACGGCGGCTTAGATCTGGAAAAGCTTCTGGCCACGGCGAACCGGGTTTTCTGCGAAAGCACGTTCGCGGGCCAGTACGCGACACTGATTTGCGGACGCGCGAGCAAATCGGGCGAAATCGAAATCGCGAGCGCGGGACATTTGCCAGCCGTAATGGTGACGCGCGCTGGCGTGAAACACATTCACGCTACCGGGCTACCGCTGGGAATGTTTTCCACGAGCCCGTATTCGGTACAGCGCGTAAAGATGGAGCCGGGCGACTCATTGCTTTTATACACCGACGGAATCTCTGAAGCGCGCAACCCGACCGGCGTGGAGTACGGCATGAAGAGGCTGGCGAGCGTCGCGGGCGAAAGACATGGATGGGTACCGCAGGAGTTGCTAGCGGCTTGCATGAGAGACGTCGCTGGACATTGCTCGGGAACGCACCCAGGCGACGACCAGACCCTGATGGTAATTCATCGCAGCGATTCGGCAAGCATTTCGCTGAGCGACTAAAATGCGGTTTCGGTAACTCGCGGGGTGTCGCGGCGCTGCGTGAACGTGTTTCCGGCGTGTGCCTCAGCAGGCGCAGGAGCCGCGGGCCATCCCACCGCGCGATCGATTTTGTCGTACGTTTCGCGAGTGGCGTTCTCGACCACCAGGCAGGCAGTCCCTACGCATCGCAGGAAAACACCGCCAGAATCGCTCTGAAATTGAAAATAGTTGGGCCGGCGAAAGAGCGCCGTGCGGGTTTTGTGCTTCAGTTCGAGAAGCTCGCTGTACTGCCCGAAGAAACGCGCGGCATCCTCGGTATTGTCCAGGGCGAGGCGGAAGACAAGTGAGATTTCTTTGGTCTTCGGATCCTCGAAGAGCGCGTAACGATCCCCTGCCCATACCGCTGCGAGCGTATCAGCGCGGTCCTGACCCAGAAATTGTTTCAGGACTTCCTGCAAGCCAAATTCACCCAGCACGTTTTCTTCCAGCAGGTTCCAATCGCCGGGAACAGAGCCTTTCCATTCGGGAAGCGGCACAGCGGCGGGCTTCACGTTGGTTAAGTACAGCTGGGGATGGAGGATCTGTTGCGTCGAAATCGGCGGATTCTTGAACAGCAGGTTCAGATCCTGCCATCCGTCATGCGCTTTCAGGAATTGCTGGGAAAAGCTCGTTCCGGCGAGATACGGGAAGAGCAATTCGTCGCGAATATATCCCGGTGCTTTGGCGAGATTCGGGTCTTTATCCATTTCTTCCACGGCGCCGGAGCGAATCAACAGGGCAACGTCGGGAAGATCGCGGACGCTCACCTGCTGTTCTCGCAGCGTGTAATCCACCATGGCCGCCAACGCCGAGCCCTCGCTCACAGCCTCACGAGCGAGTTCGGCATCGTCATTGGGGCGTGCGGCTTTGATCCATGAGTCGATGTGGAAGGACTGATCTTCGAGCGCGTGGGTCAGTTCGTGAGACATTACGGCACGCTGCTCGTCAGCCGGAATCCAATCGGCAATGTAGAACTCTTTTGACTTTGGATCGTAGAGTCCCGCTACCTGGTCGGTCAAAACGTCGAGCATAAAAGAGTCGAGCGGGAAATTCTTCGGTATCAAACCAAATGCTTCGAGCGCTTTCTTATCGGCGTAACGCTGGGCATCGTCGCGATCCTCTTTTTCTTCGCGAACCAAATATTCGCGGATCTCTTGTTTGGAGCGCAGGCTCTTCTTCAGAGGTTCCTTGATGGGCAAATCGAGCAACTTGCTCATCTGCGCGAGCACTTCATCGGCAGCTTTGATGAAATCGGCGGTCGTAGGTGGCGTTGTATGCGAATTCGGCGATCCTGCAATGGGAGGAGGCGGCGAGACCGATTGCTGCGCGCTCGCAGTGCCAGTTGCAAGCGCGCAAAGACAGATGACTTCGATAAGACGCTTCATTCGATGCGCCCTCCAGCAAACTTGGATGAAGAATCAGAGTAACAGGTTTCTCGGAGGTTCAGCGAGAGTTGGAAAGGCTGGTTGCAAAGTTGCGCAACCGCACTGTTCTAGGCCGTGGCTGCCAATGCAGTTTGTTCGCGGACGAGACGGATCAGGATCGCGCGAGTATTCGACAAAAACAGATCGCGCATAGGCGCCGCAACACCCATAGGAACCAGGCAACGAAAATGTTCGACTTCGAGCCAGCGAGAGGCAATATCCGCGACCGGAACCTCTGTTCGAGCGAAATGAGTGCGTAAATCCCATTCCTGAAGATCCGGAGGCGTTACCATGACTTTTTCGAAGAGCTCTTCGTGACAGTAAAGCAAGGCTTGATGGACGGCCGATTCAGAGTAGACCTCTTCCAAAGCGGGATGGTGATAATGGCCGCCGGTTAGATCGCGGAGCGTGGCTACGTCAACCAAAGCGGCCGAAATCGCTGGGAATCGCGGCCAACCATTGCGTTACATACTCCTCAACGATGAGCTGATTCTGAGCGAAGCGTTCGAGGGACTCCATACGCGCTCCTAACTTGATGATTGCCGTGCATGCTACGCACTGCAGGATTAGTAGTCAGCAACATCTCGGTAAACACAAGGGTTCCAACTAAAAGTAAGAGTGGCGCTTGGAACGGAACACAAGGAATGGCCCGGGGGGTCGAAAAAGCTTAGCGCTTTACCGGAGCAGGCGCTTCCGAGCGAAGGGTCTTAAGCACGGTCCCGCAAAACGCATCAATCGAGAAGGGTTTTTCTAGGATCGAACAGCCGGACTTGTGCAAGGTACCGCTTAACTCACCGTCTCGCGCATTCGACACCGTGAACACGATGCGTCCGGCAAGTTCGCTGCGGTTTTCTTCGATCCAGCGATAGAGCCCCGTGGCGGAAAGTTCTCCAGGAATCTTCATATCCGCAACGATGGCGTTCACAGTCTCGCGTCGCAAGAGGTCGAGGGCTTCCTGGACGGTTCGCACGGCGCGTACGGTGACGCCTCGAGCCCGCAAAATCTCCTGCTCCAGTTGCAACACGGCTTCCTCATGATCCACGAGCAGAACCGTCCCTGCTCCTGAGGCCTTCGCAGGCG
>DATFSH010000114.1:0-3675 GCA_035262725.1 Candidatus Acidiferrales bacterium
ATCCCCTACCGAGACGATCTTCGATTCGGCGTGACACTTCTTGTAATCCGAATAGCGGTCGATCTGATTGGCTTTCGCTTTTAGAAACAGCACGCGTCCGCCGATGTGGACCTCGTCATACACCGGCAGCCACACTTCGCCGTTCACCTTGGCTTGCTCGAAGACGAAATGCGAGCCTTTGTCGATCGCCGCGACGATGCCTCCACCGATTTTCGCGGAATCGCTGAAGTGCGCCTCCAGCCGCGCGACGTCGTGCGCCTGCTCGTCGATCCAAATCACTCCCGCGACTTTCTGAGCTATTTTCTCCACCATCTTTTTCGGCTTATATTCCGGGTTCGGGCCGAAATCCACGGCGATCACTTCCTGTCCGCGAAACCGTTCGCGGCGCGGATTGCTGAAGCGGATCGCGCGCAGCAGATCGGAGAGCTGCTGTTCATCCTTGGCCTCTTGCTGCTCACGCTTTTTGGGTTCGCTGGCGAGTTCAGCCTCCTTTTTGGTTGCCTTGTCGAATTCTTTGTTAAATCGCTCGTCCTCCTTCTTTTGCTCCTCGGCGCTGAGGGGCTTGCCGTCCTTCGCAATCAGCCGCCTCACTTCATCGCCCGCGATATTGAAGACTTCCGATTCCTTGATCTTTCGCGACTTCACCTGACCTTTGCCGTCCGTCTGCTCCTCTTCTTCGATCACATGGCAGGTGTATTGCTTCTGCATCTCCTCAATCGCCTTTTGATTCTTCACGACCTCGAGAAACAGCGCTTTGACGTCGGGCAGCGGGGCGCCGCTTACGCGCGGGAAATCGAAAATCGAATCGTCTACGGAAGCGTTGAATTCGGCATGCGTCACGGAGATGGAATACACGTGTCCGCCGCGGCGGATTTCAATCCGAAACGGCGTTTGAATGCCGTTGACGGGACGGTAATCGTCGTAATCAAATTGCTCAGAGCCCGCGATTTCCCGGATGATGAGATGCGTCTGCGCGTCAAAAAACACATCGCGCCCCATTACCTGCCCGAGCATTACGCGAACTCGATATGCATCTCGCCCTCGCACATTTTCCATGCCGGCGAATTGCGCGCTCAGCTTCGATTTTTTCAAATCCACAAGATGGCTGTTCCAGTACCGAGCGGCGGCGTCCGCCTCTTTCGCGGTCTCGCCAGTCAGGGTCCGCGCGCCTTCCGCCGCATTCTGTCCCCACGCGGACATGCCGTTGTACGCCTGAACTTCACGCTCGGGCTCGATGGCGATTTCGGAATAAAATCGGTTGGGCGCTTTCGCGATCAGTGAATAGGAGCCTGTCTTTCCGGTGTCCTGCTCCGTCAGGCTTCCGGCAATGGTCTCCGTCTGAATCTGCGCCACAGCCTTTGCGCCGCCAATTGCGCGCAGGTATTCGCCAATGATTCTGTCCGGTGGTATACTCCGAGGCGTTTGGGCTGAGGCAGCCGCCGCGAGGATGGCGAGGAACCGCAAAAGCACTTCAATGCGAAAATAACACAGGCATGAAACAAGCGCGAGCCATCCTGTGGGCGCAGTGGCGCAGCATCCGCAATTTCCATCCCTGGGCGGGCGCGGTTTGGGGCACGCTGATCGCGGTCATCTGGTACGGCATGTGGTTCGTGGCCTCGGTTGCGATCGCACGCTTTCTTGCAGCCGCCGACCTGGATACCATCCAAGAAGCGCTCCCCGCCGGCTTCGGCCTGATTCTTCTCTATTGGCAGGCCGTTCCGCTGCTGATGGCCGCCGGCGGCGCGGCGCTCGACCTGCGGAAGCTCAAGGCTTACCCGATTCCCACCCAGCAACTATTCTTCATTGAGGTGGCGTTGCGCTCTACGGCCGCGCCCGAAATGTTGATGGTCCTGACCGGAGCGGCGGTGGGAATCTTGATCAATCCGCGTCTTGCCGTGGCCAGCATCCTCGCGATTCCTCTCTACGTGCTCTTCAATCTGCTGCTCGCGCTCGGTATTCGCGACCTGATGGCGCGGCTGTTCGCGCGCAGAAAACTTCGCGAGATCGCAGTGCTCGCATTTATCGCGCTCTTTACTTCGTTCCAACTCGCGATCCGAAACCCGCAAGTCTTCGGCATCATCCGCCCCTACGTCGAACGCCTTTCCTGGCAAGGGTGGCCATGGATCGCGGCGTCCCACGCGATCGAAGGCCGGCTCGCGCTGGGGCTAGCCGGCCTCCTGGGATGGTGCCTGGTCGCCGGAGCATTCGGGTTGTGGCAGTTCAGAAAGACTCTGGCTTTCGATGAGGCCGGCGAGGTCTCCCGCCCGCGCAAGCCCGTGCCGCTCTCGCTTCCGCTCCCAGACCCCCTTGCCGCGCTCGTCGAAAAAGAGATCCGCGTCCTCGCCCGTTCGCCCCGCTTCCGCATGGTGTTCTTCATGGGCTTCACCTTCGGCTTGGTGGTGTGGCTTCCCACCGCGTTCGGCCGCCCAAGCGCGGCGCGGGGATTCATCGGAACAAACTACCTGACGATGGTAAGCCTCTACTCGCTGCTGCTGTTGAATGAAGTGTGCATGTTCAATGCCTTCGGATTCGATCGCTCGGCCGCGCAGATTTATTTTCTGGCCCCGGTTCCTCTATCGCGCGTGCTGATGGGAAAGAATCTGGCGGCTGCGTTCTTCATCTTGCTTGAAATCGCCGCCGTGACCGCGGCCTGCGCCTTGCTCCGCATGCCTGTCAACACCGGCAAAATAGCCGAAGCGCTGGCCGTCGTGGCCGTGACGGCGCTGTTTCAGCTCGCCGCGGGAAACATATTGTCCGTGCGGCAGGCGCGAGGCGTGGATCCCAGCGCTTCTCTGCGGCAGGGCGCGTCGGGCCGCCAAGCTGGCGCACGGCTCTTGACCTTGCCGCTCTCATTCGTCCCCGCGGCATTTGCTTACCTCGCCCGTTTCGCCTTCGACAGCGAGATGGCGTTTTTTGCAGTCCTGGCTTTCGAAGCCGTCGTCGGGCTTGTGGTCTACCGCATTGCGCTCGAATCCGCGGTTGGGTTCGCGGAAGGGGAAAAGGAGACTATTGTCGCGGCGCTCTCGGCCGGAACCGGACCGATCAGTGCATAGAAGTCGTCAGTAATCAGTTGTCAGTAGTCAGTTCGTAGCTGGGCGACTACTGACAGCTGACGGTTCTCCAACGCAAGCAGCTTCTCTTTGATCGGCAGTCCACCGCCGAAGCCGGTTAGCTTTCCGTTGGCCCCGATCACCCGGTGGCACGGAATCACGATGGGAATTGGATTGGAACCGTTCGCCGCTCCTACCGCTCGGGACGCTTTCGAATTCCCGATGCGCCGCGCTAGTTCGCCATACGAGATCGTGCGGCCATAGGGAATGTTTTGCAGCTCGCGCCAAACGGTACGCTGAAAATCCGTCCCGTCCGGCGCCAGCGGCAGATCGAATCCCTTGCGGCTTCCCGAAAAATATTCGCGAAGCTGCCGCGCTGCTTCTTCCAGCACGCCCGTCGACGATTCCACCCAGCCGGCGCCGGGCTTGCGCGGCTCCCCATTCTTGGGGAATTCGATGCGGCGGACCGTGTCGCGATCGCCGGCAATCAACAATTTTCCGATCGGAGTATCCAAGTAACGGTAGTTCATTTTATGTCCCTCCTTAACTCACTCGGCGTCCGCCCATAAATGGAGCGAACCGCTGCGTTAAACCGGCGGATGCTCGAAAAACCCGAGGCCAGCGC
>DATFSH010000115.1:0-5049 GCA_035262725.1 Candidatus Acidiferrales bacterium
TTACCGCTGCCGTCACGTGGGGCCTGTGCCGGGACACCGCATTCTTTGATGTCCCGAATCGTCCCGCGATGTCCCGCAACGGAGATCCGGCCACCATTGCGCGTTCGATCTCAAGACGCTGCGAGTGTCGGCAGATTGTGCAGGTTTGGGGCACGGTAATTCTGATTTTGTCACGAGCGAGATCGAAGCGTGCATAAGAGGACTTTTGTCACTTTTGTCATTCACGCGTTGCACTTAACAGTTATGTTGACCGCCGAGATAACTGTGGGGACTTTTGTGGGGACTCTGCTTCAAAATAGGTATTAATCCTGAGCAATAAATATCTAACACGAAAGCAAAAAAGCCCTGTTGAATGTGTTACTTAGATCAAGAATGATCGCTCCTGAGCAAAACGGACTTAGCGACTCTTAATCGTAAGCGCCTCGCGAACCGCCTTACCGACTGGCTTTCCGTTCGATGTCCGGCCCGTTGAAAAAAGTCAGGCTTGAGTCGTGGAGCCGATTGGTTTCCAGTGATGAGGTAGCAATTCGGGAAGCCGCGTGATGGGATGGGCCGCAATCCGGGATAGCACATCGCGGAACCAGGCGAAGGGCTCTACGCCGGCCATCTTACAGGACGCAATGAAGCTTCTGAGAATCGCCGCCGTTTTGCCGCCGTTATCGCTGCCGAAGAAGGTCCAGTTGCCTCGGCCCAGCGCAATGTCTCGATTGGCTCGTTCGCTGGCGCCGTTATCGATTTCCAGATCGCCGTCTTCGAGAAAGCGCGTCAGCGCCTCCCATTGATTCAGCGCATAACGCACCGCGGCGCCAGCCGGGCTCTTGGGAAGAACCTCCTGCCGCAGCTCTAACAAATAGTTATGAAGCCTCTCCATCAGCCGGACCGAAACGCGCTTACGCAGGGCGAGTCGTTGCTCCGCCGAAAGCGCCAGCGCTTTGGCGCGATCCTCGACCGCGTACAGACGCGCAATCAGGTGCAACGCCGGTCCCATTCGCGGGTCTGATTCCAGCGCCTTAAAGACGTATCTGCGGGCGTGCATCCAACAGCCAACCTCGATCATTCCACGTGCGCCTTTGAAAAAGGCGTCGTAGACCGAGTAAGCGTCGGCCTGGAGATATCCTTTGTACCCTTCCAGAAATTTCGCCGGACCGGCGCGGGATCGCGTGGGCGTGTAATCGTAAACAATCACCGGGTGATGCGCATCGCCTACATAGGGCCAGATCCGCCCGATTCGGGCGAACGGAAGCTTCCGGTCCAGCACCTTCACGCTGGTATCGTCCGTGCCGATTACCTTCGACCCGAACAGTTCCTTCTTCATCGCCTGGTAAAGCGGATCGAGCAGTTTCGCGCATTGCGCCACCCATCCGCCCATAGTTTTGCGCGAGATCGTCACGCCATGCCGCGCAAAAATCTGTTCCTGCCGATGCAGCGGCTGATGATCGGCCCATTTGGCTACGATCACCTGCGCCAATAAACCGGCGCCTGCGGTGCTCTTCTCGATGGGCTGCGCGGGTTTGCCTGCCGTTCGGATCGTGCAGTCGCAGGCGTATCTCAGGCGCACATCCTCGATCACCTTCAAAGAAGCCGGAATGTACTCGTAGCGTTCGCTGGTCTCTTCTTCGATCAGCCGCAGATGCCTGCCGCAGCCGTCACAGTGTTTTTCCGCTTCCGCCAGATCGTGCACGATCCGTTCCCGAATCAGATGTCGCGCCAGCGCCTGGCGGCCGCCGCGCTTCTGGTCCCGGGTCTGGCTGCCTGACGGGCCGCCCTGCGGAGCATCGCCGATGTCATCGTCGTCATCTTCCTCGCTCGGGCTTTCCGAATGCTGCGTCCGCCAGGTGGCCTCAAACAACGCCAGCTGCTCTTTGGTCAACCGCTCGCTCTTGCGGCTGCGTTGTGCCTCCAGCAACTCGCGCAGCAGACTCTGGTACTTGTTCTGTTCGGCCAGCGAGCGGTCCAGTTGCCCCGCCAGATCCACCACGATCTTCCGCAGCGTGTCTGCATCCTGCGGCAGATTTTTCGGATCGATGGGCACTGACCTGAGTGTAAGAAGGAGAAGAGGGAAACGCCAGAAAAAAACGCACAGACTGCAGAATGTTTTATGGTACGGCAGGCACTCGCCGGTAGCCTTTCCGCCGCGTGGCCGCGCTCAG
This sequence comes from Candidatus Acidiferrales bacterium, assembly GCA_035262725.1. Taxonomy (GTDB): domain Bacteria; phylum Acidobacteriota; class Terriglobia; order Acidiferrales; family UBA7541; genus Palsa-295. The sequence goes on from DATFSH010000115.1 coordinate 2,151, forward strand.
GTCAATCCCGCTCAGCAGCGCCCCCAGTTCTTCGGTGGTGATTTCCCTGCGCCGCGCACCGGGCTCGCCGGAGGGAATTTTATAGACGCCCGCTTCCAAACGCTTCGCCCACAACGCGAATCCGTCCGTGTCCCAGTACAAAATTTTTACCCGGTCCCGGCGGCGAGAGGCGAATAAGTAGAGATGACCGGTGAAAGCGTCCAACTGCAGGTGGTCGCGCACGAGCGCGTGGAGGCCGTCGAAACCGAGCCGCATGTCACACGGACTCAGGCATAAATAGACCCGCACGCTGGCGGGGAGATGGATCATCGCCGCAGCGTGTCCAACACCAGGCGAAGCGTGGCGGCGTCGACGCCAGCGCCAACCCGAAGCCGCTCGCCACCGCTCAGGATGACTTCCAGGCCGAAAACCCTGGCGCCAGCTTCCTCTTTAGGTTTCAGCAACGCGAATCGCACTGGCTGATTGTCCTGCAGCCGTTTCCGCCACCTATAGAAGGAATTCTGTTTGATGCCCCGCGCCTCGCAAAACGCGCGCAAACTTTGCCCACTCATTTCGTGCTCGGCTATCAGCTGACTCCAATCGTCCCGTCTGGCATGTCGCACATTTCCAATGTGCCCCTCTAAAGATGAATTAGAAAGGCGCTTTACGAGCCGCTTACACAAAACCGTCAAAACTTGGTATCTGTAGTTTTGATGGCGCTTATAACTTTCTGTTCTCGCGAATGGATACGGTGCGGAACTGCAGAGTCTCGTCAAATTTCCGGCTGAAGCGGTTAAGGTGGCCTGTAAGCTGTTGATTCTGTGGTGCGCCGGAGTGATTCGAACCCCGACTTTCTGGTTCGCCGGCAGTTTCAGGCACTCACGCGCGTTAAGACGTGCGAAATTATAACCCAAAGCTGAGGATCACTGAGCGCCGCCAGCACCGATGTCCGGAAAGTTCGTAGAAAAGGTTCTTTACAGTCGCCATCGTGCGGCGAAAGTGAAGGCGGGTTCCCGGCTCACCAACTGACTGAATTAAAACGTACACATTCGTAGACGGTTGACGAGCGGATGTCCACGCAGGTTGACGAAGGGCTCACACAAATATACGGAAATTACTGAAAGGAATATAAATGCAGCCTGGTGCTGGCATTGCTTGGGTACGAGAAGCGGCCTAGGCTCCAGTAGCGCCCATGGTCAGGCGAGCCATCGAGGTCAACTAAGGCGAAGCGAAGATGCAGGCGGCAACGGAGGGGCAAATCGTTTCGATAAAAATCACAATCGCAAATCTGCTGGCGTTTATGTTTCGTTGGTTGCTGGCAAGCATGCCGTTCATAATCATTGTGGCGATTGTTGTGGCATTTATCGTCGCCACGGTAATGGGATTGATGAACGATGACTCGTCCGTGACATAGGCACGGCATTCAGGCATTCCACAACAAGGAACCGCAACGACGGTGCCGAAGTCGCCTGTCGAATCGAACAGGTGCTGAAGAAACTGGAACGGCTCCGCGACAACATGATTGATGTGATCGGATAGTACGTAGCTAACGCGGCGGTGGACGGCGCGTACCACTTCGCGACCGGGGCCAAGCGTATAACAGAGGGCATCTGTCGTCGTTCCAGTGGCAGCGATGGTGCTCCGAATGTTTTTTGCATTTCGCGTTGCCCGCTCCGCCAGCCGATCGGGGCTGGCGTATCCATCGGCAGCAGCCGCGAACGCGATTAGCGCTTCCTCACGCCACTTTCACGCGAAGGCCAATTGCAATAAATTTGAATTCATTGTGTTGTCTAAGGCCGCGCTGTAGGCGCGTAATTGAGACGATAGGATTGACATCAGATCGTGGAGACGGTTTGTCGTGAAATTCGCTACTGGCCGCTGAGTACCATAATTCGTAAGGGCTTGACGCCGATTACGCTGCGTCGATGGCTTGGATGTCGGCTCGTATCAGGCGATGCAGATACGCGCGGGAGATGTCGAGACTACGCGCAGCCATGGTTTTGTTGCCGGAGCAGTCTTCGATCGCTTTCATCGCGAGCTTCACTTTGTACTCGCGCAACAGGGTCTCGAAGGTGCCCAGCCGCGGATATTCGTCGTCGCGGACGCCTTCTGCTGCCCGGACCGCTTCCGGGAGATCGCCCGGCTCAATCGTATTTCCGTCGGCGCGAATGATCGCGCCCTGGATCACGTTTTCGAGTTCACGTACGTTTCCCGGCCAATCGTATTGCTCCAGCATCTGTACGGCGGCCCGGCTGATGCCTGTTACCGGCTTGCTGTAGAGATCGGAGTACTTGGTGATGAAATGATTGGCCAGCGCCGCGATATCTTCGGGACGCTCTGCCAGAGCCGGCGCTTCGATCGTCATCACGTTCACTCGGTAATAGAGATCCAGGCGGAACTTGCCCTCGGCGATCATGGCCTTCAGATCGCGATGAGTGGCGAAGATGATTCGCGCGCGCAGGGGGATGGGACGGCTGCTGCCCAGCCGGGTGAATTCCCGCTGCTGAAGTACGCGCAGCAGTTTTACCTGAGTCTGCAGGCTGAGTTCGCCGATTTCGTCGAGGAATAAGGTTCCGCTCCCCGCTTGCTCGAAGTAGCCCAGTCGCGTTCCGGTAGTGCCTGTGAACGCGCCCTTCTCATGGCCGAAGAGTTCCGATTCGATCAGCGTCTCCGGAATGGCGCCGCACGAAACCGCCACGAACGGGTGCTTGGCCCGATCGCCCAGGCTATGTATGGCCTGCGCAATCAGTTCTTTTCCAGTGCCGCTCTCGCCCGTGATGAGCACCGAGGCGTTCAGGTTGGCAACCTTTCCGATCAGGTCATACACGCTCTTCATCGGCGGGCTGCCGCCGATGAGCTGATGGCAGGTAACGGGCTCGGGCGCGGATGTAAATCTGCCCTCGAGCTCCCGCTTCATCGA
>DATFSH010000116.1:0-6338 GCA_035262725.1 Candidatus Acidiferrales bacterium
GAGGACGACCCCATTTTCGACGCCGGCATCGGCTCGCACCTCAATCGCGACGGCCGCGTTCAGCTCGACGCAATTATCATGGACGGCGCCATTCTGAAAGCTGGCTCCGTCGCGGCCGTCGAACGCATCCGCAATCCAATCCGCCTCGCCCGCGCCGTCCTCGAAAAGAGCGAGCACATGATGCTCGTAGGAGCAGGCGCCGAAAAATTCGCAGCCGAGCACGGCATCTCCCTCTGCGCCCCCGAAGATCTCATCATTGACCGCGAGCGTTCCGCCTGGGGCCGCTGCCTCGAAGATTCCCACGCCGCCGAGCATCACGTGGACCATGAATTCGGCACAGTCGGCGCCGTCGCCCTCGACAAGCAGAATCAGCTCATCGCCGGCACTTCCACCGGCGGCACCTGCTGCAAATTTCCGGGGCGCGTCGGCGATTCGCCCCTCATCGGCTGCGGCTGCTATGCCGACGCGGATTCCGGCGGCGTCTCCTGCACGGGACACGGCGAAGGCATCATGAAAATTGTGATGGCAAAAATGGCCGCCGACCTGCTCGCCGCAGCGGAGAATTCGGCGCCAAAATCAGACGACTGCCACTGGGGAGTCGCCTGGGGCACACGCTCGACGGTTGCAACCTCCCCCGGATGCGACGCCCAAACCGTTGCCAACGCCTGCGTTCGCAAACTCGCCCATCGCGCTCACACCACTGGCGGCCTGATTCTCCTCGACAACAACGGCAATCCAGCCGCCGCCTTCAACACCTCGCGCATGGCCTACGGCTTCGTCAACCCCGACGATTCCTTCACCATCGCTCCCTGATCATTCCTAATTCGGACGTGCCCCCATCGCCCCACAACCTCTCCGCCACCCGCAATACAAACCCCAGCGTATAATGTCCGCATCCAATCAGTTCAAGGAGATCAAAATGGCCATCCGCGATGCTTTCTTACCCGAATTCGATCACGAAATGGGCACCACCCGAAAAACTCTCGAACGCGTGCCCGAAAACAACACTGATTGGAAGCCCCACGACAAATCCATGACCATGGGCCGCCTCGCTGGACATCTCGTCGAATTGCCCACGCTCGTGCCGCTCGCTCTCCAACACGACTCAATCGACTTTCGCCCGCCAGGCGCCCCGCCGCGGCAGCCCACTGTCATGTCCACGCGCAAACAGCTTCTCGAAGATTTCGACAAGAACGTCGCCGCCGCCCGCGCCGCCATCGCCCAATCGAGTGACGAGGACCTGAAAAAGATCTTCACCCTGCAAGCCGGCGGCAAGACGATCTTCTCGCTTCCGCGTACAGCTGCCCTGCGCAGCTTCATCCTGAACCACATCATCCATCACCGCGGCCAGCTCTCCGTCTACCTGCGCCTCAGCAACGTCGCGGTTCCCTCAATCTACGGCCCCTCAGCCGACGAACAGAATTAACCCGCCCTCCGACCTCGCAAACAAAAAAACGGCTGGCAACTTTCGCTGCCAGCCGTACAACTCAGGCAAAGAAACCGCGCTTACCGGCGTCCGCCTCCATGACCTGCGCTGCCACCGTGGAAGTTGCCACCACCGCGGACCGAGCCTCCGCCATGGAAGCTGTTGCCGCCGTGGAATTCATCACCACCACGGCCTCCATTGCGGAACCCTTCGTTACCATGGAACCGGTTGTCAACGTGCCCGTCGTGATCCCAACCACCGCGATGATCCCAATCGCCGCGGCCGTAGTACGGGCGGCCGTAGAAGCCATGGAACCACGGGCCGGCGCCGATGAATACTCCGTTCACGAAGTAGTCAGGGCCCCAATATCCATAAGGCGCGCAAACGTATGGAGCATACGGGTAGTAGCCGTAGGCGCAAACCGGCGGTGCACCAATCGCCACGCCCACCGGACCAACTCCGATTCCTACTCCCACTGGTACCTGCGCGCTCGCCACTGCGCTCATTGAGAACGCCAAAATTCCAACCACTGCCGCATATCCGACATATTTTAGATAACACATCTGAGACCTCCCGGCTGGCTGGCGCCGTCTGGCTCCGACTTCGCTTCCAGCTCCGCTACTGCCTTTGAAGCTCATCAAGCCGGGCATAAATGCAAGGGGTATGCCAAACCCCTCTATTTCCAAGCTAAGTACAGCATAATCAATACCATAAAGCGGGTCGTTGGCGAAGAAGCCCGACGCCTAAAATGGCTGCCAACCACCGCCTCTGCTGCTTTTCAACCACCTGTTAAAAACCCCTTCAGTAGGGGCGGCCCTCAGAGCCGGTCCGCGCCAAAACGCAGCGCCTGCGCAAGATTGACTTTTTTTTCCAATTCACAGCGGATGCTTTGAACCTGAGCTTTGTTGGAGCAAGAGAGCCACTTCACACGTCAACAGGCTTGCTGGCGTCCGCAAATCGGTCCGTTACAGCCCGCAATTGAACGCAAGCCGACTCAGTTGAACCCAAACCGATCCGTGTGCTAGCATCCCGGTTCCGCAGGGTCACGCGCAACCGCCGGGGGCGGCGTCGTGAAGTTTCGCTTTTCGCACAGCTCGGATTCGCGCTTCAGAATTTCCCGCCACGAAATGCCTGTTCCGGCCGGCCCAGCTGCAAGTCTTGTTTTTTCCGTTGTAAATTCCAACCGAGGTGCTACATGAAATCCTATACAACCGAATGGATACGCAACGTCGGCATTGTAGGCCACGGCGACACGGGGAAAACCCAGCTCGTGTCGTCGTTGCTCTTCGCCGCCGGCATGACGCCGCGTCTGGGTAAAGTCTCCGACGGTTCCACCGTCACCGATTGGGACGAAGAAGAAATTGCCCGCAAAATCTCCATCAATACCGGCCTCGCCTACGCCGAATGGCAGGCCCCCGGCCAGGCAGAAAAAACGAAAATCAATTTCCTCGATACGCCCGGCTATTCCACTTTCATCAACGAGACAAAATCCTCGCTCATCGCGGCGGACGCCTCTCTAATCGTAGTAGACGCAGCCGCCGGAGTTCAGGTAGTCACCGAGAAAACCTGGGACTATGCCACCGAATACGACCAGCCTCGCGCCTTCGTCCTGAATTGGATGGATCGCGAGCTTGCGAGTTTTGAGCGCGCGCTTGACTCGCTGCAGCACGTCTTCGGCCGCGGTGTCGTCCCCATCGAGCTTCCCATCGGCTCGGAGAAAAGCTTCCGCGGCGTCGTTGATCTCATCGCCATGAAAGCGTTGGTCTACACCCCCGATGGAGACGGCAAAGCCAAAGTCGAAGAAATCCCACCCGATCTCGCGGAAGAAGCAAAAACCGCCCATGAAGCTCTTGTCGAACTCGTCGCCGAAGGCGATGACGCCTTGATGCAGGAGTTTTTCGACGAAGGTACGCTCCCCATCGACGATTTGAAAAAAGGCCTGCGCGAGGCTGTGCTCGCCAAGCGCATTTTCCCCGTGCTGCTTAGTTCCGCGCTTCACAATATCGGAGACGATGCACTCCTGAATTTCCTGTGCGACATTTTCCCCGCGCCATCCACGCGTGGAAAAGCCAGTGGCCACAAAACGCCCGATCACAAGGGCGAAACGATCGAGCGCAAGGTTTCCGACTCCGAACCGCTCTCGATTTTTGTGTTCAAGACTCTTGCCGATCCCTTCGCCGGGCGCATCACCTATTTCAAAGTGCTCTCCGGCGTGCTGAAGAATGACGCTACCCTGACGAATTTCAACCGCGGCACGCAAGAACGCCTCCAGCACGTGCAAGTGATGCAGGGCAAGACCGCCGTCGCCGTGAATGACCTGCACGCCGGCGACGTGGGTGCGATTGCGAAGCTGAAAGAAACCACCACCGGAGAAACGCTCGGCGACAAGAGCGCCACCATCTTCTATCCGCCCGCGCGCATCCCGGAACCTTCCATCACCTTCGCGATCGAACCGAAAACACGCGCAGACGAAGATCGCATTGGCGTCGCCATCCACCGGATTCTCGAAGAAGACCCCGCGCTCCGTTTCGGGCGCGATCCGCAAACGAAAGAGTTTTTACTTTCCGGCGCCGGACAGCAGCATATCGAAGTCGTCGTCGCCAAGCTTCGCAAGCGCTATCACGTAGATCTCACCTTGCATCCGCCGAAGGTTCCCTACCGCGAAACGATTCGCGGTAAGGCCGATGCGGAAGGCAAGCACAAGAAGCAAACCGGAGGTCACGGGCAATTCGGCCTGTGCCGCATCAAGATGGAGCCTCTTCCGCGCGGCAAAGGAGTTGAGTTCGTGGACGATGTGTTCGGCGGCGCGATCCCCAAGAACTGGATTCCGTCCGTTGAACGCGGCATTCGCGAATCGGCTGAGCGAGGCTATCTCGCCGGATTCCCCGTCACAGATTTCCGCGCCACCCTCTACGACGGCAAATATCACGACGTTGACTCGAGCGATATGGCCTTCCGCATCGCAGGCTCGCTGGCCTTCAAAGAAGCGATGAAGCAGGCCCGCCCCGCGCTCCTCGAGCCGGTGATGCATGTCGAGATTTATGCGCCCGATCAGTACTCCGGCGATTTGATGGGCAACCTGAGCAGCCGGCGCGGAAAAATCAGCGGCAGCGAAACCCATGCAGGAAGCGTCGTGATCAAAGCGCAGGTGCCGCTCTCGGAAATGCTCAGCTACGCAAATGAATTGACGTCGATGACGCAGGGACGCGGCAGCTACTCAATGGAATTTTCGCACTACGATTACGTCCCCGGCGAACTCGCCGAAAAAGTGATCGCGGCCCACAAACCGCATCACGCGGCTGAAGAAGGCGAAGCCGCCTCCGCCTAGCTCCCATTTGGAGTGCTGCTAGTCCTGAGCGCAGCCGAAGGGCGTCTTGCCACCGCTTTCTTAGTCCCGGCTCGCGGGGACGGTTCTCGGCCAACACGTCGCGCGTCAGTTCGTCAGGGCATGGCTTCAGCCGTGCCGTAAGAATTCCAGGGAAAGCGGCTTTAGCCGCTGAGGTAGAAGGCGTGGCCGTAAAATCCGGCCGCCGAATCAGCGCGAGTTAGCTGCCGTGGGTGAGATGCAACCGGCTCGCCAAACTCCGGTGCTGTGGAGGCGCATCCGCATTCTTCGCCTGAGTATCGGCAGAAGGTGCCGACTGCGCATTCGCCGTATTCGCTACGCCCGGAAGCGTGCCTCCCGCTCCGGTTGGACAGGAATTGCCCACACAGGGAGGACCGGCCACGCGCATGAGCGAGCAACCTCCCATCCACACCGCCGAAGACAGTACTAACGCGAGCAGGGCGTTCTTCTTCATGATGCGCTCCCTCAGATGGCGAACACGCGGTCGAGACAGGCCGATTCCTAATTGTATAGTTGCACACAATAAACGAGTATTGTCGCGAGCGCACTCGCATCAGTAACAGAGAATAGAAGGCGCAGTGTGGATGCCTCGAGAAATACTAGCGCGGAAGGAAAAATCCGGTGTGCCCGCGATGTTCGTCAAATGCAGGCCCGAACTGCGTCGCGAGAAAAGCCTCTTCGCGTTTTGCTTTTACCACGAAGCCGATGGCAATCACGGCAAAGGCCAGAATCGCGCGATACTCGCCGATGGCGATCGCTGTGCCGGCCACGGCCGCGAGAATCCCCGTGTAGATCGGATGCCGAATGTGTGCGTAAGGGCCGGTGCGGATCAGTTCGTGCTCTTTGCGGATAGTTACCTGCCCGCTCCAGTTCCTTCCGATATGTCGACGCGCCCAGATTGCAAGAGCCACGCCGGCAGCCGTCAGAAGCGCGCCCAGCATTGCGATCCATTCCCGCTCCGGTAGAAACCGGCGATTCAAGATTCCGAAGCGCGGATCTTCCGCATAGAGCAGGACGAATCCGCATACCATGTAGGCGACGTGCAGTAATCGCGCGAATACCGGTTCACGTTTTTGGACGCGCTTCTGATTGCGCGCCGCCCAAAGCCAGTAAACGCAGAACACGACCCAAGCCGCTTGCATAATTTGAAATGGCACAGGCATTTTGAAATACGCGACGCCGAAACGGCGGGCGTGCTCCGTTCCTCTTTGCGCTCGTCTGAGCGAGCAGCTCAACTCTGTCGCACTGAAATAAGTCTGTCAACCTCACCGCCTCGCGTGTCCTTCTGACCAATTTGGTGCTTGCGATTCAGCGGCCAGTTGCCGGAAGCTTCTTGCACCATGAAGAAACCGGAAAAACAGAAACGCTGGCGCGACTCGACGATTGCCATTCACCAGGGTGACGAACATTTCCACTTGGCCAAGGCGGTCGGCACCACGATCTCGCGCACCGCGAATTTCACCTTCGAAAGCACCGAAGAGATGAAGCGCTGGGCCGAAGGAAAAAGCTCGGCCTACATCTACACGCGCTACGGCAATCCCACGCTCACCGTCGCGGAAGAAAGGC
>DATFSH010000117.1:0-3365 GCA_035262725.1 Candidatus Acidiferrales bacterium
CCAGTCGGTCCCCTGATTCAGCCGGCTCAGCACTTTCACGAGCCCAACCGAATCCACTTCATACACGCCGCTGGTTTCTGGGTAATCGCCTACCGACGGCGGATCGCCGGTAATCGCCAGCACGTTGCGCACACCGCCCACCGTCCACGCGCCCAGCAGCGCCGCTTGCAGCCCGATGATGTTTTGGTCGCGCGTGGTCAGATGCGGAATGGTTTCCACCCCGCGCGCTTCTAGCGCGCCGGCAACCACCAGTGCGTCCATCCCCACGCGCGCCATCGCTCCGCTGTTGATGTCGATGGCGTCCACCTTGCGCGAGGCCATCACTCTGTCCACTTGCTCGAAAATGCGGTCGAGCGCGAGCCCTTTTGGCGGATCGATTTCCACGCAAATCGCGAACTCTTTTTTCTTCAGCTTTTTCCAAAATCGGCTTTCCGGCTCGCGCCCCGAAATCGGGGCGGTCTTCGGAACCGCTTCTACTGCCACCGGCAACGCCGCCTGGGCTTTCGCCGGGCGCAGCGACTTGACCTCTTCGGCCATGGCCTGAATGTGCGCCGGCGTCGTCCCGCAGCAGCCGCCCAGAATGCGTACTCCGAGCGCCGCCGCTTCGCGGGCAAACAGCGCGAAATACTGCGGCGACGATTTCGGATACACGATGCGGTCGCCTTCGCGCTTTGGGAAGCCCGCGTTGGGCATGGCGCTTGTTCGAATCTCGTCCACCGCCGCAAGCTCTTGCAAAATCGGGAGCAGCGCCTGCGGACCCAGGGTGCAATTCGCGCCGATCACCTGCACGTTCTTGTTTTTCAGTTGCGCCGCCGCGTCGGAAGGCCGAATGTCGCCATGGGTCGTGCCTTCTTCGGAATAGGTGAGCTGTGCCACGATGGGCAAGCCGGAAAACGAGCGAATGGCATCCACCGCGAGCAGAATCTCCTCGATGTAAGAAAACGTTTCGAGAATGTAGAAATCGACGCCGCGCTCCTCGAGCGCCAGCGCCTGCTCGTGAAAAACATCGAGGATTTCCTGGTCGTCCGGATGGCGCGCCTGCACCCCCAACCCCAACGGCCCAATCGACCCGGCGATGAGCACTTCCCGCGCCGCGGACTCGCGAGCTTCTCTCGCGATTTTCACGCCCCGGCTGTTCAGCCGCTGCACTTCGTCGCCGAGACCGAGCGGCGACAGCTTGAAGCGATTCGCTCCGAACGTATTGGTCTCGATGATTTGCGCGCCCGCTTCAATGTACGCCTGGTGCACACGGAAGACCGCTTCTGGCTCGGTGGCGTTCAACTCGTCGAAGCACCGCTGTGGACCGACGGCTTCGTGCAGCATCGAGCCCATCGCTCCGTCGGCGATGAGAATCGCGTCCTTCAGCCGCTGATTGAAATCGTAGATTTTCAAGTCGACTTTGCCCCGCAAACTGGTAAACCCGCAGGCCGCGTCAAAGGCAGCGCCGATACCCGCCCCATCCAAAGCCTAAGACCGAGCGTCGAACTGCGCGCTTCCGGCCCCTTGGCCGATCCATGACTCCCACGAAGTATGCGAATCCCAGGGATCCTGGGCCGTTTCGCCATAATGGATTCTCCGATTACCGCTTCTGTTCCATGAGCGAGGCCACCGTGCTCATGAGGTCGTACTTGGTGAGGATTTCGAAGTGCGAATTGCCCAGGTCCACAAACACCGCCGGATTCTCGTGGCTGAGGATTTGCGTCACGCGCTCGACCGGCGCTGTTCCCGGGACTTGCGGCAAGGGGTTGCTCATCACTTCGCGCACCACCAGCTTGCGCAAATCCTTGCCTTGCAGCGCCAGATTCAAAATCTGGTCCTCGTAAATCGTCCCGATCGGCGTGTTTTCCTCGAACACGGGGATCTGCGAAATATCCTGATCCTGCATGCTCTTCAGGGCGTGAAAAACGGTCTGGTACGGGCGCGCAATCACCAGTTCGCGCGCCTTGCCGGCGGCATGCTTGGCCCTCACCACTTCGGCGGCGGTCATTTGCACCGCCGCATCTACGTACCCGCGCTCGCGCATCCATTCGTCGTTGTACACTTTGCTGAGGTAGCGCATCCCGGTGTCCGGGAGCAGCGCCACCACGAAATCGTTCGGCCCGAGATTTTTCGCCAGCTGCAAAGCGCCCGACAGGCATCCGCCACCCGAACCCCCCGTGAACAGTCCTTCCAATTTCGCCAGCCGCCGCGCCACCACAAAGCACTCCTCGTCATTCACCTGGATAATGTCATCGAGAATTTTCAGATTCATGGTCGTCGGGAAAAAGTCTTCGCCGATGCCTTCGACCACGTAGGTCTTCGCTTTAATGGTGGTGCCGGTCTTGACGAAGTCGTAATACAGAGAGCCGTATGGGTCGACGCCGATAATCTTGACCCCGGGATTTTTTTCCTTCAGATATTTGCCCGCGCCGCTGATGGTCCCGCCGGTGCCGAGCCCACAGACAAAGTGCGTGATCTTCCCCTCGCTGTCCTCCCAAATCTCCGGTCCCGTCGTTAGGTAGTGCGCTTCGGGATTCATGGGGTTGTCGTACTGATTCGGGTAAAACGAATTGGGAATTTCGCGCGCCAGTTTCTTGGCCACCGAATAATAGCTGCGCGGATCCTCCGGCTCCACCGCCGTCGGGCACACAATCACCTCGGCGCCCAGGGCCTTCAGCAAGTCCACCTTTTCCTTCGATTGCTTGTCGGTTGTCGTAAACACGCACTTGTAGCCGCGCACCGCGGCCACCAGCGCCAGTCCCATGCCAGTGTTCCCCGAAGTCCCTTCGATGATCGTGCCGCCGGGTTTCAGCAGGCCCCGTTTCTCGGCGTCGTTAATCATGGTCATGCCGATACGGTCTTTCACCGAACCGCCGGGGTTCATGAACTCGGCCTTCACGTAGATCTGCGGCTTCAAGTCCTTGGTGATGCGGTTCAACCGCACCAGGGGCGTATGCCCGATTGCTTCGAGAATGTGATTGCACTTCATCCCTGGTCCCGATTTCTCCGCGAAAGTGCTTTCAGTTTAGCATCATTGCGAAACCCGCGGATACGCGCTGCCAAACAGTGTTGAAATGGCGCCGTATAGATTATTCTTTCTGGCACGCGAACAGGACATTGCAGCTAGGAGAACCGAATATGGACAGGCAAAACATTTCCAGCGGAGCGCCCTGGGAGCCGATTGTTGGTTACTCGCGCGCCGTGCGCATGGGCAACAACATCACCGTTTCCGGTACCACCGCAACGGGGCCCGACGGGGGGATTGTCGGCGTGGGCGACGCCCGCGCGCAGACCATCCAAACCATCCGCAACATCGAAGCCGCGCTCGTAAAAGCCGGCGCGACCCTGCGAGACGTCGTGCGCACGCGCATCTACGTCACCAACAT
>DATFSH010000118.1:0-31023 GCA_035262725.1 Candidatus Acidiferrales bacterium
CCTTTCCCCCATTTGAAATCTGAAATTTTAAATTTGAAATCGCCTTTTTCTTTTACAATCTCCTCATGCCCGCGAACATGCTCCCCGCCCTCTGGCGCTCCTCCGCCGTAACATCCCGCGCCCTCTGGCGCGTCGCCCGCCAGGTTTTCCACGAATTCGCCGGCGCCATGTTCATCATTTTCGCCGCCTACGGCATCCTCGCAGCCTGGCGCCAGTGGAAAACGCGCCCCGCACTTTGGCTGATCGGCTTCGCAATCGTTTACGCTCTGATGATGACGATCTTCGGCCTTGTATCCTTCCGACGCGCCCGCCGCGTCAGATAAATCCATATGACCGACGGAACCAAAAAGCCCCCCGACAGCAAAGCCCAAAAGCTCGCCTCCCCAACCGGCCTTCCCATGGAAGCTGTCATCACGCCAGATGCCCTAAGCGCCTGGGACCCCGAAACCGAGCTCGGCTACCCGGGCCAGTTTCCTTTCACCCGCGGCGTCTACCCCACGATGTACCGCGGCCGCCTCTGGACCACGCGCCAGTACGCCGGCTTTGGCACCGCCGTCGAATCGAATCAGCGCTACTACTACCTCCTGGCGCAAGGCGTCCACGGACTCTCCGTCGCGTTCGATCTCCCCACCCAAATGGGCATGGATTCCGACCACCCGCTCGCCCAAGGCGAGGTAGGAAAAGTCGGCGTCGCTATCGATTCCCTCGAAGACATGCAAACCCTCTTCGACGGAATCCCGCTCGAGCGCGTCTCCACTTCGATGACCATCAATTCGACCGCCGCGATTCTTCTCGCCCTCTACGTCGCCGTAGCCAAGCAACAAGGCGCAAATCTCCAGCGCCTCGCCGGCACCGTGCAGAACGATATCCTCAAGGAATACATCGCGCGCGGCACCTACATCTACCCGCTGCGCCCGGCCATGCGCATCGTTACCGACATCTTCGCCTGGTGCCGCCGTGAACTTCCCAACTGGAACGCGATTTCAATCTCCGGTTACCACATCCGCGAAGCGGGCTCCACGGACGTTCAGGAAGTGGCCTTCACCCTGGCAAACGGAATTGCCTACGTCCAAGCGGCCATTGATGCCGGCCTCGCGGTCGACGACTTTGCCCCGCAGCTCTCCTTCTTCTTCAATTCTCACAACGAATTTCTCATGCAGATTGCCAAGTTTCGCGCCGCGCGTCGCCTCTGGGCTCGCACCATGCGGGATCGCTTTCACGCCCGCGATCCGCGCTCCATGATGCTCCGTTTCCACGCCCAGACCGCCGGCTCCTCCCTCACCGCGCAGCAACCCGAAAACAATCTCGTCCGCGTCTCACTCCAGGCTCTCGCTGCCGTGCTGGGAGGCTGCCAGTCCTTACACGCAAATGCCCTCGACGAAGCCCTCGCCCTGCCCACCGAGCAATCCGCGCTTCTCGCTTTGCGCACCCAGCAGATCATCGCCAACGAAAGCGGAGTCGTGAACACCACCGACCCCGTCGCCGGCTCCTACGCAATCGAAAAACTCACCAACGAAATCGAGTCAGGCGCCGCGGAGTACATCGCGAAAATTGACGCCATGGGCGGCGTGCTCCGCGCCGTCGAGGCCGGTTTCGTCCAGCAGGAAATCCAAAAAGCCGCCTACAAATATCAGCAGGCCATCGACAGGGGCGAACAAGTCGTCGTGGGCGTGAACCGCTTCCAGTCTGACGAAGAACGTCCCATCCCCACTCTTCAAATCGACCCGGCCGTCGAAGCCGCCCAAGTCGCGCGTCTCCACGCCCTGCGCGCCCGCCGCGACGCCGCAAAAACCAAATCCGCCCTCACCGAAGTCGAGCGCCGCGCCCGCACCACCGAAAATCTAATGCCCGCCATCCTCCTGGCCGTCGAATCCTATGCCACCGTAGGCGAAATCTCCGACGCCCTCCGCCGCGCCTTCGGCGAATACCACGAATCCGTAATCATCTAGCCGTGACTGAAGAATTCCGTCGGGGCACGGCTTCAACCGTGCCGCAACGTGCGTACAATAGGAGCGGCTTCAGCCCCTGAGGGCTCTTTCAAGAGACGCGTAAACAAAACTTCCCCGCCAATGCTGCCAACGAACCTCATCCTCGCCTCCTCCTCACCCCGCCGCGCCGAAGTCCTACGCATCGCCGGAATCAACTTCGAAATTCGCCACGCCGACATCGATGAAACCCGCCACGCAGCCGAACCCGCCGGCGATTACGTAAAGCGCCTCGCCCTCGAAAAAGCACGCACGGTAGCGCAAAAAGAAGCAGATCGCGGAAACGTCATCGTCATCGGCGCCGACACCGTAGTCGTCAATCGCGGTGAGATCCTGCTGAAGCCCGACTCGCCCGGCGATGCGCGCCGCATGCTCCGTGCCCTCAGCGGCGGCGTCCACGAAGTTCACACCGGCCTCGCCCTGATCCACACGCCCGAAAAAATCGAGCGCGTCATCGAAGAAATAACCAGCGTCCGCTTCGCCAGCCTCTCCGACGCCGAAATCGACGCCTACATCGCCACCGGCGAGCCCTTCGACAAAGCCGGCGCCTACGGAATCCAAAGCCTCGGCGGCCGCTACGTCACCCGCGTCGAAGGCTGCTATTTCAACGTGATGGGTATGCCCCTCGCTCGCCTCTGGACCACCCTGAAGGAACTCGGCTGGTCAGCCAATAGCCGCTAGCCAACGAGAAGCTAACGTCGGTTTTTCACGCGAGTCCCTCCGGGAAGATGTAGTGCAGATTCTAGGCAGAGCAAGACGCACGGTCAAATGTTCAATCAGAACTGCGTGCGCTTCGGTAGGCGTCCGGCGAGCAGAATACAGCAATCGAATCAGAGGCGAGATTGCAAAAACTGCAAAGAAAACGGCGCGGATAGGTTCGCGCTACTTCTTTTCTTCGGTTGGGGCTTGAGTTGTGGTGGAGGGCGGCGTATTCGCCGGAGGATTCGGATTCGATTGGTCGCCCCGCATGCCATCTTTGAATTCACGCACACCCTGGCCAAGGCCGCGCATCACTTCGGGAATTTTGCGGCCGCCAAAGAGCACGAGCACCACGATGGCGATAATCAGCAAATGCATTGGGCTGTCCCACATCACTCACCTACCTTTCTGGCCACACGACATCCAAGCCGCAGCCAGACCGACCCTTGATACTGGCTAGAGTATAACACGCTCGTCACCCACGCGGCGCGTCACGCGTTCGCGATCGAGATATTCGAGCAGCGGAATCGCGTATTTTCGCGTGATGCCCGTAAGCTCTTTAAACACAGGGATTGGCAGCTTGTTTCCGCGCTCCTTCCGGTATTTGGCGAGCAGTTCGCGCAGTTGCGCTACGGCGTCACGGTGAAAGATCAATTCATCGGTCACCTTGATAAGCACCTTTTCGCGCAGCAGGATCTGCAGAATTTTCTGCGCGCGCTTCGATTCGACTGGCAGCTTTTCGAGCACGGCTGCGAAGCTTGGAACGGTGAGGCCGGCGCGCTGAAATTCCTTTTCGATCAGTTCTTTCGCTTTCGCTTCTTCGGCGGAGAGTGCGATCTCGCGGCCGGCGCGCTGCACGAGATCACCCGAGACGGTGACGATTCCGGTTTTCGCGAGATCGTCGAGCGCGGCAGCAAAAATCTCCGCGCTCGTCTTTGCCACCCGCCCGCGCAGATCCTGTTTCGGAATTCCGGGCGCGAGTGGATTGGCCTGGTGAAATTTTTCGAGAGCGATGCGCAGGGCGGCGGCACAAGCTGCCACCAGCCTGGTGGAGGCGATGGTGAGCGGCTGGTCGCTAGTTGTGCGTACGCGCTTGGCGGCCACCAAGTTCTTCACCACCTGCCGAATTTCAGAATCGCTCCAACCGGTTCGAGCGGTTAATTGCGAGAGGCTCAGGCCTTGCGGTACGGTTTCTGCGAAAGCCGCAAGAATTTCTTCGCTATTGCCTCGTTCAATCGTTTCAAGAAACGCCACGACTGACGGATCGGTGCTCTTGTGACGCGGTGCCTGTACATCGAGAACCGTGCCACCGCCGATCGTGACGACCGGAGAGAATTGGCGCAGGATGAACCGGTCGCCCGGAAGCAGAAGAACAGATTGATCGAGTCGCAATTGCGCGAGCGCCGATTGCCTCGGAGCCAGTTCGTTACCGGCGATCAACACGACATCAGCAATTGCTTCCGCCGTGCCCTGATGGAAATGAACGCGGGCGCGATTTTTCAGCGGCCTCGCCGAACCGAGCAGCGTGATGCGAGCGTCGAGGCACTTGGTCGGCTCGAATACGCCGGGCGGCCCAAGGACCATCCCGCGCTGAATTTCGTCGCGTTCGATTCCGGCCAGGTTCACAGCGGTGCGCTGGCCTGCCATAGCGCGAGCGACTGCTCTGCCGCCGGAATGCAACCCGCGCACGCGAACGCGTCGACGCAACGGATACAGTTCCGCTTCGTCCTCGGCTTGCAAGGAGCCGGAGACGAGCGTCCCAGTGACGACCGTGCCGAATCCTTTCATCGAAAATGCACGGTCAATGGGCAGGCGAAAATGCTGCGCACCATTTTTCGCGGGCACGGTTTCCGCGACGCGCAGCAATTCTTTCTTAAAGGCATCGAGGCCGGCCCCGGTGGCCGCGCTGACGGGAACGACCGGCGCGCCTTCGAGGAACGACCCGCGAACGAACTCATCAATTTCAAGGCGTACCAGGCCGAGAACATCCGGGTCCACCAGATCGGACTTCGTGAGCGCCACAATTCCGCGCGGGATTCCAAGAAGACGGCAGATATCGAAGTGCTCGCGCGTCTGCGGCTTGATGGATTCGTCAGCGGCAATCACGAGAACGACAAGATCGATCCCGCCAACGCCGGCAAGCATGTTGCGCACGAATTTTTCGTGGCCGGGGACATCCACGAAACCGAAGCGGACGCCACTGAGATCGAGGAAGGCGAAGCCGAGATCGATGGTGATACCGCGGCGTTTCTCTTCTTCGAGGCGGTCGGGATTGGTGCCCGTAAGCGCTTCGACGAGCGTGGATTTGCCGTGGTCGATGTGGCCGGCGGTGCCGACGATGACGTGCCTGGTGGTTTCCATCAGCAGGATTCGATGCGACGGACGATGCTAGCGGACGCGCGACGACGGGTCAAATTTGGAGTGCGAGAGCTTGCTCTCGCTTTCATAGGACGGGGCAGCCCAGTTTTCGCGCCGCCAGGATTAACGAACGCGCGAAACCAAGAACGCAGCTACGCCGCCCCCCGGCAAGCCGGTGAGGGTAACAAAGCGGTGGCAAGCCACCGCACTCGATAAAGCTTTACTGGCCGGAGCCTTTTTGCTGCAGCGGTGGCGCTGTGGTGGAGCCTTTGTACTTAGGCTTTCCTAGTTTTGTGATCCAGATGCCGGAATTGATGTCGTTGAAGAAGATCAGGCCATTGGCCGGCTGCGCGCCCCATGCCCATTGCACGTTGGGACGATAACCGCCGGGATCGCCGGTCCAAAGGCGCGCGATTTCGCGTCCTTCGGCGTAGAGGTTGCCGCGAAGCTCGCCGCTGATATCCACCACTCGCCCGCCTCCGGCGTAATCGCCGAGAACCAACATGTCATCGAGCGCCCAGACGTTGTGAACGCCGCCTTCGGGCACTTCGTAATAGGCAACTTCGCGCGGGTGCTGGATATTGCTCACGTCCATCACGTGGCAAATGCCGCGCACCGGAACGCGCTCTTTGCTGTCGATATCGAAGAGCGCCGGAAACACCTCGTCGCCGATGAAGACATAATTCTTATAGCGAAACGCGGTATGCGCGCCGGCGAGCCAGTCGTTTCCGTAAAGCTCGTAGTGGTTGTACTTGAATTGCGAAACGAGCTGCGGGTGCTCCGGGCTGCCGCCTTTGATGCCGTTGCCAACGTCGAGAATGATCATGCCGTCGCGCCAGTAGGCGAGATAGGCGAGACCATCGAGCACGTAGAGATCATGGAGATAGCGGCCCGTTTCCGTGGGACCGAAGGGCCCTGCCACCGTTTGCGCTGTGGCGTTTTCCGTTTGCCAGCGCGCGACTTCTTTCGGATGCGCCACATCCTGAAAATCGATGATGCGGAGCGAGCCGGTGGCGTCGTCGGTGATGTAGGCGTAATGCGTATTGATGAACGCGCTGTGCACGCCGCCGGTGACGGTTTCCGTGTATTCCGAGAGCACTTTCAGTTGCGCAGGATCCGAAGCGTCAAAAAAAACGATGCCATTTTTGCGATTCGACGCCCCTTCGCGGGTGAACACGCCGACCTTTTCATCCGGCGTAGTGCTGATGTCGTTCACCAGGCGAGCGTCCACCTTCATTGTGTCAAGCGCTTTGGGATTCGCGGGATCGGAGATGTCGTAGGAATAGACGCGATCGGCAATCGTGGAAACGTAGAGATGGTTGCCGATGATCCACTGCTCGGAGGTCTGCAGCACCGCGCCGTCCGTAGGATTCTTCGATGGAATGTGGGCCACCACTTCGATATTGCGCTCGGCATTGCGCGGCGCGACGGTGATTGACGCGACCGCATCGTGCCGGCCTATCGAAGCTCTTACCAGGAAGGTTCCAGGCCTGACCGCGACGAAACCGCCATCGGGATAGATCGTAGCGCCGGGGCCTGACGCGCTCCAACTGGTGAGCACATCCTCGACAGGGCCTTTTGCACCTTTGGCTGCGGCGGCGAAATGCACCACGTCGCCAGTTTTTGCATGCGCATCCGCGGGCGATACGGTTATGGATTGCACGGAGTCCGCCACGACGCGAAGAGTTGTTTCGGCGCTGGCTGTTCCGGCGGTGGCTTCCAATTTCGCAGTGCCCGGAGCGACGGCAGTCACCAGGCCGGACGCGTCAATTTTGGCGATGGCCGGCGTGGCGGATTTCCATTGAATGCGTATGTCCGTGCGCGGGTCGCCGTTCGAGGAGCGCGCGGTGGCGGATAGGACTGTAGAGCCACCTACGGCGAGCGCCTTCGAAATGGGCGCGATATCGAGCTTGGCCACCGGTGGCGCGACGACGGTGACGTGCGCGATCCCGGGCTTCTCGTTAATCACAACGCCCACGGTAACGATGCCCGGCTGATGAAACACTACCACGCCCTTGTCGTCGGCCCCGGCTACGTCGAAAGGAGCGGCGAACCAGACTTCCGGCTTCACGTCCATCACTTTGCCAGAAGCGTCTTTCGCGACGGCTTTGAATTGGACCTTGTTGCCGACGTGAACTTCGGTGCCGTTGGGCGTGACTTCGATGGTGGCGGGCTTTTGTGTTTCGGCGGGCTTTGTGTCCTGTTTTGTATCTTGCGCGCGCGAAAGCGGGGCAAAAGCGATCGCGCCGATAGCAAGCGCGCACAGAGCGTATTTCTTTGCGAAGATCACGTACAGCTCCTTCTGGATGGAAATCGTAGCCGCACAAAGTGACTGCTAAGCAGCAAATTGTCAAGGGAAACGCGAGCGCTAGCGGTTCTGCGTTAAAGCGCCGGCAATTTCACTCGCGACGGCGAGAGCGGCGGAGCGCGGATCGCGAGCGGCGGTGATGGGGCGGCCGACTACGAGGTAATCGGCTCCAGCGCGAATGGCTTCGGCGGGTGTGGCGATCCTCGACTGGTCGTTTGCCGCGGTGGCGGCGGGGCGAATACCAGGGACGACTATCAGAAACTTCGGGCCGCAGGCTCGGCGGATGGACTTCACTTCCTGAGTCGATGCGACCACGCCGTCCATGCCGGCACTCTTGGCGAGCCGCGCGAGGGCGACTGCCCGGTTCGCTGGAGACCCAGACATGCCAACGCCGCGCAAAGCCTTCGCATCGAGGCTGGTGAGAATCGTGACGGCTAGAACGGCGGGGCGGGATCTTCCGTTGCCGGCGGCTTCCCGGGCTGCGCGCATCATCTCGACGCCGCCGGAAGCGTGGACATTGACCAGACAAATGGCCGGCAATTTGGCAGCGGCGGCAACGGCGCTAGCCACGGTGTTGGGGATGTCGTGGAATTTCAGGTCGAGGAAGATATCAAAACCAAGGCCCGCGAGCTTTTGAACAGCGCGCGGACCTTCGGAAGTAAAAAGCTGGCTGCCGACTTTGAACATCCCGGCTACGCCCCGTAACCGCCGGGCCCAAGCCAAAGCCGGCCCGAGACGGTCGTAGTCTAGGGCGACGATCAGTCGGCGCGTTCCATGGTTCTTTGGCGTGCGGGCACCTCGAGAAGTTCCAGCCGGACCTTGGCTATTCCGTGCTGGTCAAATCCAAGCCTGCGTGCCACTTCATACGAGACGTCCAGCTCGCGGCCTTCGACATAAGGACCGCGGTCGTTGATGCGAACAACCTGGCTGCGGTGGTTGCGCGGGTTCACGACCCGCACGATGGAGCCGAGCGGAAGGGTCGGGTGAGCCGCAGTGGCGGCATACATATCATAGGTCTCGCCATTGGCGGTAGGCTGACCGTCGAAATCGTCGCCGTACCAGCTGGAGGTGCACTCCCAGACAGCAAGTGGCTTGCGAGTGGAGGCGCTGCGAAGCTTGGCCGAGTTGAACTCGTTTCGAGAGGAAGCAGGTGACGCGTCGCTCGGCTTGCCAGATGCAGTTGGGTTGATTGTAGGGACGAAGACAAGAAGCCCCATGCCTAAGAATGCCGACTGCATGATCACGAAAAGCTTAGCTCTCATTTTCACCTAACTTTATTTGAATCAGCAAATTATACCTTTTCGAGAGTACGATGGGCAACCACTTTATTCTCGTAAAGCCCCTCGTAAACTGCTGATTTCAAATATGTTTTCGTACCGGCACCACATTTCGAGGCCACCCACTAACTTCTCTGAGGCCCGTGGGTCCACAAAATGGGCCGTTCCGACTTCTACGGCAGAAGAGCCAGCCAACATATACTCGGCTACATCGGACGGGCTCTCAATACCGCCAAGCCCTATAATCGGTATGTGGGTTACCCGATGTAGGTCATGCACCAGCCTTACTGTTATAGGTTTTATGGCCGCGCCCGACAACCCTCCCGTCGTACTGCCCAGGCGGGACTTCCGGCTGTGTCCATCTATACACAATGCGGGGAAGGTGTTGGCGACGACGAGAGCGTCGGCACCCTCGGCTTCGGCTGCCTTTGCCGTAAGTGCAATTATTCCAATGCTTGGAGAGAGTTTGACCCACAGCGGGCGCTTCGCTGCCTGGCGGGCGGCGGATACGACGGCTGAGGTCGGCTTGGGGTCAGTACTATATTCGATGCCTCCGGATTCGACGTTTGGACAGGAAATATTGAGTTCGTAGGCGGCCAGCCCTTCCGCATCTTCAAGGATCCGAATCACTTCGACGTATTCGGTTATAGTTTTGCCGAAAACGTTGGCGACGATGGCGGTTTTGAATCGGCGAAGTTCGGGGAGTTTTTCGGACACGAACGCGCGAACGCCTATATTTTGGAGGCCGATGGCGTTGACCATGCCGCTGGCGGTTTCGCAGATCCGGGGAGAGGCGGCGCCGGCCATGGGCTCGATGGAGAGGCCTTTGACGACCAGGCCGCCCAGGTGGTTCAAATTGACCAAGGGAGCAAACTCGACGCCGTAGCCGAAGGTTCCGCTGGCGGCGATGATGGGGTTTTCGAGAGCCACGGTGCCGACGCGGACGCGCAGGTCAACGTGTGTGGGCTCGGCGGGCCGAGGCCGAGGGGCGCTGACAGCCTCGGGCGAACTCATGAGGCAAGTCTAGCACGCCAGGCCGCGAACGCGCCGCCCGATAAACTGGGCAGACCCGATAGAATCCTCGCAAGGCGAGTTGTGCTCGCTGAGATTGCGGAAGCTTTATGTTAGGATGTCGCGCGATGCGCGTCGTTGAAAAACGGCAATTGCTCTCCGCGGAAGAGATTGGGCGGACGCTTCAGCGACTGGCTCACGAAATCGTGGAGAAGAGCGGCGGGACGAAAGACCTCGCGCTGATCGGCGTGCGGCGGCGCGGCGTGCCGCTTTCGCAGCGGCTTGCTGCGATTATCAAAACGGCCGCCGGAGTCAGCGTGCCGGTCGGGACGCTGGATATCACGCTGTATCGCGACGATCTCTCGACCGTGGCGCAGCAGCCGGTAGTCCACTCGAACGAGATTGATTTTCCGGTGGACGGCCGGGACATCGTGCTCGTGGACGACGTGTTGTACACGGGACGAACGGTGCGCGCGGCGATGAATGGACTTTTCGATCTGGGACGGCCGCGGCGGATCCGGCTGTGCGTTCTGGTGGATCGAGGGCATCGCGAGCTGCCGGTGGAAGCATCGTTCATTGGCCGGCTTGTGGAGACAAGCGATACGGAAATTGTGGAAGTGCGCCTCCGGGAAATTGACCAAGAGGAGCGTGTGATGCTGGTGGATCGCGTTACCTGAATCCCCGGCAATCGCGCCGGAGGCATTGGCCAAAAGGAAAAAGTGCTGCAGCGATTGGAACACCTTCTCGGAATTGAACCTCTCACCCGCGAACAAATCACTTTTATTCTCGACCAAGGAGCGCCCTTCCAGCAATTTCAGAAGCATGCCCTGAAAAAATTAGCTACCCTGCGCGGCAAGACGATCGCGCTCGCGTTCTTCGAGGCGTCCACGCGCACGCGAATCAGTTTTGCCACCGCGGCTTCGCGACTCGGCGCCGACCAGATGAATCTGCAGGCCGAATCCTCGAGTCTGAAGAAGGGCGAGTCGCTGATCGATACGGTACGCACGCTCGAAGCCATGCGGCCCGATGGCATCGTCATGCGCCACAGCGCGTCAGGGGCCGCGGATTTCATGGCGCGGCGGATCGAGATTCCGGTGCTGAACGCGGGCGACGGCACGCACGAACATCCCACGCAGGCGCTGCTCGACGCGCTCACGATTCGCGATCGCCTGGGCCGGCTCGACAATCTGCGCGTGACGATTCTGGGCGACATCCTCCACAGCCGCGTGGCGCGTTCGAATATTCACCTGCTCAGCAAATTCGGCGCGTCGATCACATTGTGCGGCCCTGCGATGTGGCTGCCGCGCGAGTTCGAATATCTTGCGCCGAATGTGCGCCGTGTGGCTCGGCTTGAAGACGCGCTCGATGGAGCTGACGCGATCATCGTGCTGCGCGTGCAGACCGAGCGCATCCATGAGCCGGCGATAGCGGCCGAGGAATATATCCTCGGTTACCAGCTCACGCCGGAGCGGCTACGCCTCGCGAAACCTGAAACGATCGTTCTGCACCCGGGACCGATGATTCGCGGCCTGGAAATCGATCCGGCCGTGGCGGACGGACCGCAATCCTGCGTGCTCGAGCAAGTGACCAACGGCCTCGCCGTGCGCATGGCGTTGCTCTACCATCTCGTAGGCGGCGCGCCCACCGATGCGCCGCACCCGGCGGGCTCCGAAGCGGTGTCTAGCGCCGGCTCGAGTTCAAGTTCCGGCTCGAGTTCGGGCTCCAGCGCCGCAGCCGCGAAGGGGAGTGCCAATGCTGCTGGTTAAGAAAGGACGCGTGATCGATCCCGCAAGCGGCACCGATGCGGTGATGGATGTGCTGCTCGATGGCGCGCGTATCTCGAAAGCAGGCGCGAATCTTGCGGCGGATGGCGCAGAGGTTCTTGATGCCAAAGGCTTGATCGTCGCACCCGGCTTCATCGATCTGCATTGCCACCTGCGCGAGCCGGGGCAGGAAATTTCGGAAACGATCGAAACGGGCACTCGGGCGGCCGCGCGCGGCGGATTCACCGCCGTCTGCACCATGCCCAACACGCAGCCGGTGAACGACAGCGCATCGATCACGCGAGGAATCGTGGAACGCGCCGCCGCGACCGCCAGCGTGCGCGTGTGGCCGATCGGCGCTGCATCAGTGGGAAGTAAGGGCGACGCGCTCGCGGAAATTGCAGCGATGAAAAATGCGGGAATTGTCGCCGTCAGCGACGACGGCAAGCCCATCGCCAGCGCGCTCCTGATGCGCCACGTGATGGACTATTGCCGCGCCCTCAATCTCCCGGTGATCGACCATTGCGAAGATGCCTCGCTCTTTGCCGGCGGCGTGATGCGCGAAGGCCCGCAATCCATCAAGCTCGGGCTGAAAGGAATCCCGTCGCAATCGGAATCCATCTGCGTGGGACGCGACGTGGAAGTCGCCGGGCTCACCGGCGCGCAGCTACACATCGCGCACATGTCAACAAAGGCGTCGCTCGATTACGTGCGCTGGGCGAAAAAGATGGGGCTTCAGGTCAGCTGCGAAGTGACGCCCCATCATTTCACGCTCACCGACGAGCACGTGCAGTATGACACGCACTACAAAATGAATCCGCCGCTCGCCTCCCGCGCCGATCGCGACGCGCTCATCGAAGGCCTCGCCGATGGAAGCATCGACGCGATTGCCACGGACCACGCGCCGCATCATCCCGCAAGCAAGGACGTGGAATTCGACCGCGCGCCTTTCGGCATCACCGGCTTTGAAACGGCGCTCGCGCTGGGCCTCAGCGAACTCGTGCATTCGGGAAAAATCTCGTTCGCTCGCCTCGTCGAGTTGTTCACCACCGGCCCCGCGCGCGTTCTAAGCATCGAGCGAAAAATCGCAGCCGGCGAGCCCGCCGACCTGACAATTTTCTCCACCGAGCACCAGTGGACATTCCGCGCGGCCGATTCGCCCAGCAAATCGCGCAACACGCCTTTCGACGGCCGCACATTCCGGGGCGCGCCGATGGCGACGATCGTCGCAGGCCGCGTCGTCTACCGCCGGGAAGCCGGAGCTTCCGCGAAATAGCGCCGCGCCTTCCAATTTCCAATCTCGTTTTTCTATTTTCTGCTTCTAGTGTGTGGTGGGTTCTGCCGCCGGATGCATACCATGCTGAGGAACTTCGTGAACTCCGCGGGCCGGCGCTTCCTGGTGGAAGCGATAGAACTGGTTCAGCGGCCCCGCGCCTTTTCCAATCGTGTACGATTTCTCGATCGCCTTCGTCACGTAAGCCTTCGCCAGAATCACCGCTTCCCGAAGCTGCAGCCCTGATGCAAGCTGCGCCGCGATCGCGGCCGAAAACGTGCAGCCCGATCCATGCGTGTTGGGACTCTTCACATGGTCGCCGCCGAACGTCTCCACGTCGCCGCCGGCTTCACACAACACGTCGATCGGCTTATCGAGGTGCCCTCCTGTAACGATCACCGCGCGCGCTCCCATCTCGATCAGTTTTTGCGCGGCCGCTTTCATTCCGCTCAAGTCTTTCACCTCGATGCCGGTGAGAAATTCCGCCTCGGGAATGTTCGGCGTAATCACGCTCACGCGCTTCAGCAGTTCATCGCGCACGAATTTCAGGCCCGCGGTATCAAGCAGCTCTTCGTTCCCTGCCGTCGGCCGGAACACGGGATCAAGTACCTCGGAGTGGAATTTGTGCTTGTCCAGAAATTCGGTAACCACTGCGGCATTGCCGCGATTTGCCAGCATTCCGATTTTCACGGCAGCGATTGTGACGTCGTCCACCAATTCCTCCAGCTGCGCGCGCAATTGCGCTGCAGGCGTCGGGTGCACGGACTTCACGCCCTGCGTGGATTGCACGGTGAGCGCCGTGACCGCCGCCACTCCATAGCAATTGTGCGCCGCAAATGTCTTCAGGTCGGCGGCTACACCCGCGCCGCACGACGGATCGAATCCGGCAATCGTCAAGAGAATTGGGGGAGTGTGATTCAAATGGTTGTTCAAATCGAGTGCCCTCCGCGCAAGGCACAAATGCCGGTCCGCTCAGCTTTCGGGCGGGCCGGCAAAGAAAAATGTACGCGTGTTGCGGCGTCACGCGCAAGAGTAAATTTCAGCTGCGCGGCGTTTGAGAGTCTTGGAAACGAAACGACAGGCGCGGCGCTAGCGCCTGAATGAAACTGTGATAGGGTTTGCTGGCTTCAGAACGAATGCGGCGGTCGCGTATAATAGTTGGAGAATGACAAGTACAGTTCCGGCCACTGGCCGGGCGGCTCTCCTGGAAGGAATGACGAAGTCGGCTATGAGCCGTATTCTTGCGATCGATTACGGCCGTAAACGAATCGGGCTGGCGGTGTCCGATGAACTCGGAGCGACGGCTCAGCCGCTGCTGACGATGCAGCGCACGAATCGCCGCGACGTGATCCGCCGGCTGCGCGAAATTTGCGCGAAGAAGGGAGTAGCGCAAATCATCGTCGGCCATCCGCTGCACATCACTGGCGAGGCAGGTGAAATGGCCGCCGAAGCCGCGTCCTTCGCGATGCGGATTTCGAAAGAGCTCGGAATCGAAACAGAACTTGTCGATGAACGCTTGACTTCCTGGGAGGCAAGGCAAACGATGACAGAAACAAAATCGCGTCGCAAAGGCGAACCCATCGACGCGATTGCCGCCGCTGTTCTGCTGCGCGACTATCTCGGGAGCCGCTTGGAGAAAATGAGCCACAGCAATCGGAGAAAGCGCAGCGAATCATGAGGCGGCTCGGCCTAGTAGCGCTTCTGGTGATCGCAGCGATGGGAGCCGCGGCGGGCTGGCTCGATTCGCAAATCGTGCGTCCTTACACGGGACACCGGCCGGCAAAAGCCTTCGTCGAGATTCCGCATGGCACATCGCGCTGGGGCGTTTCTGGAATCCTGAAAAAAGACGACATCATCCGCAACCGGATGGCTTTCGAGCTTTTCAGCCTCTGGCATATCCGGCATCCCTTGCAGGCGGGCGAATATCTGATTGACCATCCGCTCAATTCAAAGCAGGTCTTCTGGAAAATCGCGCAGGGCAGAATCTTCCTGCACTACGTGACGATTCCGGAGGGATGGTCGATGTTCGACATTGCTGCAGAACTCGATCACCAGGGTGTTTGCTCATCGGAGAGCTTTCTTGCCGCCGCTCGTGATCCTGCTCCGATTTCGGACATCGCCCCGCACGCCAAGTCCCTCGAAGGATTTTTGTTCCCTTCGACATACCAATTCAAGCGGCGCACTACCTGCGCGCAAGTGGCTGAAACAATGACGTCGCATTTTCGCGCCGTCTGGAACGAACTGAATCCCTCGGGCACCACGACCTTTCCCGGTGGGCTTGACGCGACACAAACTGTGACGCTGGCCTCTCTCGTGGAACGCGAGACGCCCCGCCCCGAAGAGCGTCCGCTGGTGGCAGGAGTGTTCTACAATCGCCTGCGTTCCGGCACACCGCTGCAGTGCGACCCAACGGTTCAATATGCTTTGCAGCTCGCGGGACGGCCGGAACAAAATGTGCGGCCAGAGCACCTGCGTATCGATTCGCCGTACAATACGTATACGCACAAGGGCCTGCCCCCGGGTCCCATTGCAAATCCTGGCGAGGCTTCGATTCACGCGGCGCTGAATCCCGCTTCCACCGATTACTTGTATTTTGTGGCCAACGATCAAGGCGGCCACTTCTTCAGCAAGACGCTCGCCGAGCACAATCGCAATGTGGCCCGCTACCGCCAGCAATTAAGGGGCGATGCAGCCGCAGATCCCGCACCTAAAAATCCCGGCCATCGAGGCGGCTTGTGAGCCAGGCCAAGTCACACACGGCGGATGCGGGAGAATCGCGCACCAAGAAAGCTCTGATTCTCGACGTGGCGCGCGAATTGGCCAAGCCACGTTATACGCCGGCTGAAATTGAGCAGATTCGCCGGAAGCTGATCGCCAATCTCGGCGCGCAGGGAAAAACCTCGGCGGAATATATCGTCAGCGTTCTCCAGGAAGCGGGCTTGCGTGTAGCGATGTCCACGAAGTCCGATACCGAAGGCTTGTACGAAGAAGAGTTCAGTGACCTTCTTCACTTTTCCACACTCGACGAGGCCGAAATGTGCCTCGTGCGCCTCGATGAGCTGCTGCGAAAATTTCTCGCCGACGGGGAAAGCGCATCGGCCGAACGCGTTCGGGAAGTAGCCCGGCTGGGGCGCCGCCGCGCGGAAATGATCGCCCGGAATCACAAGGTGGACGCGACGAAACGCGCCGAGAAAGAAGAAATCGCGCAATGGTTCGGAATCTGGCTCAATACGCCCGACGCATTTTTTGACTGGCTTGAAGTCCGCAAGCAATCGCCGGATTTCCAATCGAGATTCCCGCTGCTGCCGGATGAAGAGGCGTAAGTTGCGCTACTTGCTCGACGTCGAGCCGCTCGATCTGGGCGCGGATGTGCGTGCGGTGGGTCTCGAGCTGGTGGAAGCGGACGAAAATCGCGAACCTGTTCGCGGGCTCGATGCCGCCAAAATCTGGAGCCGCGTTCTCACTGCCTCTGCGGCTACCACTCCGTGGGCGCTCGATTTTTTCAGCCACCTTGACCGCGTAACGGATTATTGCCAGCGCCACGGAATCGTTTTCTGCGAAGCAAGCCATCGCTCGCTGGTGATTCCAGCTCCTGAACTCAATCTACTGGAGCCGCTGCTCGATCGCTTCCAGAATGAAACATTTGGCGCCCGTGCCGGCGACCTCGTCACTACAGGTGATCCGGAAGTGGAAGGCGAACTGGCGCGTCGCGGCGTTGACGGTTATCACAAGAACTTTGCGAAATATTTTTTCTGCGCCGTCTGCAATTTCGAGGATGGTTCTCTCGTTTTGCTCAGTGAGAAGCTTTGGGCCAGCGAAATGATCCGCCGCGTTCGCCCGGTGCTCGAAGGCTTCGAAGTAGACGTTCGCCTGCCCGCCTAGGTGCGAAAACTCGCCAAGGGGGCAGTTTCCTAGTGTGAAACCTTGGTACGTCTGTACCATTTCCCAAATCGTTCGTTCTAGTACACTAATTCTAGAGACCAAACAGATGGCCCCGCTGCCACGTGAGTTAACCGTGTCCGACTCAACGCTCACAAGTGCCCGAACGTTCGTGCGCAGCCTGAATGTGCTGCTTAAGTACTCCCGCCTCTATGGTTTGGAGCATACGCGCTCGGCCGAACAATTCAACTCAGCCTGGAGAGAGCTTGATTCTGCCGTATTGGCGTCGGGAGAACGAGGGATTCTGCTCGGCGCCTCCGGATCGCAGCTGTTGCTCGATGGAGTGCCGCTCGAGTCCACTCCCGCCGAACGCAAATTCGCCGACTTGCTCACGGACGCAAACGTGGCGAGCATTTCTTTCAGTTCCCAAGTGACGCGCGAAGATCTTCTTGCCTTCGTTCGCTCGTTTATGGAGTCGGCGGTCAAGTCTTCCAGTCTTGCCGAACGCCTGGAAGCAAATCTTGGCGGGCGTTCTGGAATTCGCCTCAATGAAATTCGATTCGTGCCGGAAGACGCCTCGTATTCGGAAGGGCGCGTGGCAGCTCAACTCACCGTGAAAACTTTGGGCGGTGATGCGGGCTTGGTTACGGACTGGCTTAGCAGCCCGCAAAAAATGATTCAGCTGATCGCGGCTGCCGAAGGATCGCATGGAGGCCCCGGCGGACCAGAAACGGGAGGGCCAGGAATCGGATTAGGTCCCGGATTAGGAATGGGTGGAGGTGCGGGATCAGGAAGCGGCACGGGAACGGGCGGCCCGTATGTTGCAAGGTCGGGAGGTGCAGGAACCGGCGGCTCGCACGCGACAGGATCGGGGAGCGCAGGTGCAGACAGTGGCGCAGCAGCTGGCGGCCCGTGCGCGGCAGGATCAGGAGGTCCAGGGACCAGCGGCACCACAGCTGATGGCGGTGCGGAGACAGGTGGCACCGGAACGGGCGGCCCGTACCCGGCAGGTGCCGGCGGCGGAACATCGGTCGGCGCAGGTGCTGGCAGCGGAGCTCTTGGCGGTGCAGGGGCGAGTGGCCCTGGGGCAGGTGGCGCCGAAAACGGCGGCCCATACGCCGCAGGATCGCGCGGCGTAGGTGCGGGCGGCACAGCTCTTGGCGGTGCAGGAGCAATCGGCGCCGGAGTGGGTGGCACCGGAACGGGTGGCGGCATTGGCGGCGGGGTGGGATCAGCAGTGGGCGCAGGAGCGGTTCCCGGCGGAGCTGGCGTCGGCACTGGCGGAGTACTCGGCGGCAGTTATGTCACCGGAGCCTCCATCGCGAGCCAGGCTGCCATTTCCAAACTGGAAGAAGCCGATCTGCAAAGTCTGCTGCGGCTGCTTGTGCAATTCGGTGAGGCACAAGCCGCGAAAACTCCTCAGCAAAATCCGGACGTCTGGAAGCAGCGCATGTCGGCCTTGCCTCCCAACGCGAAAATCACGCTGCGCCAGGCGCTCGCCGGCGTAGCTGCTGCCTCGCCATCAGCGAAAATGGATGAGGCCACTTTGCTGCGCCTCGCGGAAGATCTCGCCATCAAATTCGCGCTCGATCGCTTCCAGCGTGGCGAGGTCCGCGTGAATGCCGTGCGACAGATGCTCGACCGCATGGGCCACGAGGTTGAAACACTTCGCAAACTCCTGAAAGCGCGCGAAGACAAGTTGGCCGGCGCAGGCGTGAATCTCGAATCGCATGCCGATGTGCTTGATCGCCAGTTCTGGGCAGCTGTCCCGGAATCCGGTAAGCGCCAGGTGCTGATGTCTGGCGAGGCTTGGTGCATTCCGCCGCGCAACGTGCAGCAGTACGTTGAAGAATTGCTGGGACGTGGCGAATCAGACGCCGCCGGCGACATCCTGCTTCAATACGCTTCCTGCGTTCGCAATAAGGACGCCGAGGCCCGCAAGAAAGCCGCTATCGGCCTTGGCCAACTCGCCGAACTTTACAGCAAAGCAGCGAGCCGGCGGCTGCAGGATGCTCTGGTGCAAATTGGCCAGCAGATGGCGGAGGAGAGAGATGTTGAGCTGCAAACGCTGCTCAGCGCTGCGTTTGTGCGTCTTAGCCAGGAATCGGCCGCGCGCCGTTACTATCGCGCGATGCAGCAGGCGCTTGATTCGATTGCCGAACTCGAGAATTCCAAGCCCAGCTGGGCAACCAGTCTGCGCCCGCGACTCGGCATCGAAAATCGTGTCAGCGACTTTATCGAGGAAGCGCTCACCGCCGAGACGATGCCCGAGGGCCTCATCGGCGTGCTGATGCGCATTCCCCAGGCGTCGGCTGAGCAATTGGGCATTCGGCTTTCACGCTGCGCACGGCGCACCGAGCGCGAAGCAATCGTTGACCTCGCGAAGTCTGTCGGCGCTCCGTGCGCGCGCAATCTCAGAGACACGTTAAAGAACGAGCCATTGCCGAAAGCAGCCGCCGCCGTCGGATTGCTCAGCCGCCTCGATGTTTTCGCGGTTGACGAAGTGCTTCCCGTGCGCTTGAAGGAAGCCCAGCGCAGCTTCCACGACGCGGTTGTGCGCCAGCTTTCCACGGCCGGAGCGCCGGAGCGCGGGCAGGTGCTTGCGAACTGTATCGAACTGATCGATCCCGTGATTTTGCCTCTGGCTCTCGATGAAATCGGAATGTGCGGCGATCCGGCAACCGCTCCGAAGCTTCTGAGGTTGGCGGAAGGAGATCTTCTATCTGAAACTTCCGACTACCTCCGCGTGAAGGCCATTGAAGCGCTGGGCCGCATGCGCGCACCTGCGGCTGCAGGACACCTGCGGCACTTCGTCGAAGCGCGCAAAACTTTCGGCTGGATTTACCCCGAAGAGATTCGCATGGCGGCCGCGCAGGCTCTTATGAAACTTGACCCTGCCTGGATGCAGGCTTTCCTGCCGCAATGCGGTTTGGAGGCGTCCGTGATGGCCCTCGCGCCGCTCGACCCCATCCCCGAGCGCGATTTCGTGCGCCATCGCCGTTACCGCCGGGTGCGTTTGCCGCGCAACGTCCCCGCTGTGATTACTTCCGCGCGCGGGAAATATTCATCTGCCATCGGCGTGCTCAGTCTCGAAGGCGGCCTTCTCAGCGGGGATATACAGATACCCGTCGGCACCGAAGCGACCCTGAAAATTCCCGCAGGCCTGCGCTCCATCAGCATGCGCGCGGTGGTTCGTTTCGTGCGTTCGCATCAAGCCGGCTTCGAGATGGTTGGCATGAATCTCGAAGATCGCTCCAAGCTTCGCCGTCTTCTCGCATCGTTCGGCGATGACCGCCCGGTCCGCCCCAACACTTTCACCGATCCTGCTGTTTCTGAATAACGCCGCAGGCGATGCGGGGGCCGGAGTTCCCGGCCGGGTCGGTCTTGTAATCGTCCTCTTTTTCGTGGATCACGATCGCCGTTCCACCCTCATGGAAAACTGAATTCGGCCCGTCTCCCAGAGTCACCATCGTGTCGAGCAATGTGGTTTTTGCCGTCCCGTCGGCCTTTACTTCAAGATTCAAAAGATCGCCGGCATGTGGCCCTTCCGGATTCTCTTTGCCATGCTTCTTCGCGTCCGGGTTCAAGTGTCCTCCCGCGGTTGTGAAAGCCGGCCCCTCGCACTTCCCCACCGCGTGAATGTGAATCCCGTGCTTGCCGGGCGGCAGTTGCGACACGTTCACCTCAATCTTCACGCCTTTCTTCGCAGGCAGTATCTTGGCGGTGCCGATATTCTGCCCCTGTCCGTTGACGATGTCCGCTTGTGCTGATTTCGCTGAGCCTTGTCCGAATGCGAGAGAAGACCAAAGCAACGCCGGAAGGAAAACGAGGACCAGCTTGCTGTAGGACATGGAATCTCCTCAAAGGTGAAATTGAATGCGCCGGGGCTTACGTACAAGGAGAATACACCTTCCTTGGATGCTGCAGCCTTGCAGTGAGTGGTCGAAATCCTGAAGCAGGGTCTAAATTGAGTTCAATTGTTTGCTGTTGATTTGGTTCCGGCTTTCGCTGGGGGTTTCGCGTCCGCGGTTTGCGCCGGCTTGCTGGCATATACCTGCTGGATCCATGGCTCGAGAATTTGTGCCACCGTAGTGTTTCCTCGTTCCGACCAGTGACCATCGCAAAGCGAATAGGCCAGGAAATCGCCGCCCGACGCTGCATCCATTTCCGGCAGAAGATCCTTTACCGCCACTCCGTGCTCCGCTCCCCACTTCTCGAGTAGCGGGCCCAGGGGATTTGTCCCCGTCTTGTGCACGCGCTGGAAATCGATGGCGTGTGGAATCAGAAAGACGGCCACCTTGGCTCCGTGCTCATCCGCGGTGGACTTGATGTCGCCGAGAGCCCGTTCCAACCGCGCGATATCCACATTGTTGTAATCGTGGTAACCGGAATAGGGGCTGAGCCGCCACCAATATAGCCTTGAATTTATGAACAGGCCCACATGATAGGAAGCCAGATAAGCCCTGAGAAACGCCTCCACACGGTCCCAAAAACCTTCTCCCGCATTCGGGTCGAAATGGCCCGAATAGAAGATCGAGAAGTCGTCCGCGTAGAACGGCCGGTACTCGCCGTCCCGCCCATGGGCCTTTCGGTATGCTAAATCCATGTCGTGGAAATCATTCTCCGGCACCACGCCGACGATAACGAAATCATGGTCGAACTTCGACGCCATCGTCTTGTACATCAGAGCGTAATGCAACGGTCCAAAACCGGAGCTGCCGAAATTCAGGTATTCGCAGCCCGTGTCTTTCTCGAGAAGGTTCGTCAGCCGCTTGTCCACAGGCTGCCCCACGCCCTCGATCATCGAATCTCCGAGCGCGATCACCCGGGGCGCCGATGAATGTACGCTTCGCTCCACGTCGCGGGCGCCATAGCTGTTGGTGTCATATTGCACGCTGTAGCACCCGGATTTGTGCACAAAATGGCCGTTGGGCCTGTGCCAGGCGCCAAAGGCAGGATTAATATCCGCAGAAAAATCGTTGTACCCCACCTGGTAGCTCGGCTTGCTTCCCGGCCACTTGGTCACATTGATGAAGATAAGAGAGGCCAATTCGGCTAGAACAGCAAAAATTACGAAATTGATTGCGAAGACTCGCAGCGCCGACAAGATCTTCTTTAGAAAAGGACGCCGCTCGGAAGTAGCAGCAGCGGTCGGAACGGCCTCCATCGTTGGCGGATAGACTCCAAGGCCGGACGGTGGCGTACTGGGTGCTTCCGACTTGCTCATTGCACCTCGGTCTCAAAAGGGGATGTAAATGCGAATTGTATCGCATTTTGTTAACCGCTTTTTGAGGCTGTGCTCAAGGGCATTTCGAGAATCGCAAACGCCTGCGCTTGCCCATCAGTCCGTTGGTTGACTCCCTCTTTGGCGCAGCCGAGGGGCTTGTGCTGAGTCCTGAGCGCAGCCGAAGGGCGGCTTGCCACCGCTTTCATTAGCCCCGGCTCGCCGGGGCGATTTCACGGCTAAACCGCCAAAGGCATATGGTATCAACTCGCCGATCAGCCTCTTCGTTGACTCGCTTCCGACCGGCTGGTACCCTCGAATATTTGGTAGTTATGGCGGGAGAGTCTCTGTTCGCTGAGCGGCCAATTCAAGCGGCGCAAAGGCACCGAACGACTCTGCATTCCCCTGCCTATCGTGCGCTCGCTGCAACCGTCTGCCTCCTCATTTCCGGCTGCTCCGTAAGCCACAAGACGGTGGTCAAGCCTTCCCAGGCGCCAGGCGCGCTACAAACCGCCACCAAAGCCGAACTCCTGGATACATATAATCGCCAGGCCGATTCAATTCGTGCCGTGAACCTCTCTGTGAAAATGAAACTCACCGGCGGCTCGAACTATTCCGGCGTAATCGAGCAATACCATGAAGTGAATGGTTTCATGCTGGCTGCCAAACCCGCGAATATCCGTGTAATAGGGCAGGCCCCTGTCGTGGGAAAAAACATTTTCGACATGGTCAGCAACGGCGAAGAGTTTCATGTATTTATTCCGTCGAAGAAAGATTTCATTGTAGGACCCACCAACTTGCAGCGCCCGTCAAAAAAGCCGGTCGAAAATCTGCGGCCCCAGCATTTAGTAGACGCGCTCCTCTGGGCCCCGGTTTCCGATCGCGTCCCCGTCCTTTTCGAGCAGGCCAACGAAACCCAGGCGCGCTACTACGTGCTCACGGTCCTGCGTCGCATGTCACCCTCAAGCGCAGATGCTTCGAATGCGGAGCAGTCTCCCGCCGGCGAACTCGAAATCGCGCAAAAAATCTGGTTCAATCGCGCCGATTTGAACGTCTCGCGAATCGAAACATACGCTTCGGCCGGGGTTCTCGCTTCCGACGACCGTTACAGCAACTGGGACGCGTTCGACGGGCTTCACTACGCCCGGCAGATTGACGTCGCCCGCCCCGGCGACGACTATCAGTTGCAGATTGCCATCACCAAAGCCACCTTCAATGAAACGATTGCCCCGGATCGCTTTATACTTCCCCAGCCGCCCGGCACAAAGCTCGTCCGCGTCGGCGAGGAATCCGGCGAGGATTCCAAGGAGTCTCAGCCCTGATCGGTTACATGATTTCGCAGAACGTGCTGCACCGGCCGCTGCGCACCTTCATCACCGTGCTCGCAGTCGCCGTCGAGGTCACTCTCGTCATCATCGTCGTCGGCCTCACCAGCGGCCTCATGTTCGAATCCGCCAAACGAACTGAAGGCGTCGGTGCGGACATCATGGTTCAGCCGCCTTCCGCTTCCATCTACATGCAGTTCAGCGGCGCGCCTATGCCCATCGCCATTGCTGGCAAGTTGAGCCAGCTCCAATATGTGCAGGCTGTCGCGCCCGTCCTGATTCAGTTCAATTCGGTAAACGGGCTCGAAATCGTCTACGGAATCGACCCGGAAACGTTCCGCGCCGTCTCGGGCGGATTTGTCTTCCACGATGGCCATGACTTGCAGAACCCCAACGACATTCTCGTCGACGACGTCTACGCGAAGTCGAAAAAAGTGAAATTGGGCCAGACGCTTCACGTCCTCGAGCACGACTTTCACGTGGCCGGCGTCGTGGAGCACGGAAAAGGCGCAAGGCTTTTCGTTCTAATGCCCACCTTGCAGGAAATGTCCGGCGCGCACGATAAAGCCTCGGTCTTTTACATTAAGAATGACCGCTCCGACCGCACCGCCGCCGTCGTGGATGAAGTTCGCGAGTTGCTCCCGCGCTATGAGATCCGTCCTCTCAAGGATTTTATCAGTTTGATGACCTCCTCCACCCTGCCGGGCCTGAATGCCTTCATCAACGTGATGATCGGCATCGCCGTGGCCATCGGCTTTCTCGTGATTTTCCTTTCCATGTACACCACCATCATCGAGCGCACGCGCGAGATCGGTGTGCTCAAGTCGCTCGGAGCCTCCAAGGGGTATATCGTCCGGATCGTCATGAGCGAGACTGTCCTTCTCTGTCTCGCGGGCGTCGCGGGAGGAATCGGCCTCACCTACTTGATGCGCGCCATCTTCGTCCGCATCTTCCCCACTCTCACCATCCTCATCACGCCCGGATGGATTGGCCGCGCCTTGGTGATTGCCGTCGGCGGCGGCCTGCTCGGCGCGTCTTACCCGGCTTGGCTCGCCAGCCGCAAAGATCCCGTGGAAGCTCTTTCCTACGAATGAATCCACTGCAGATGGACGCTAGCCATGCGGTTGAATCCCGACTAGAATCGAAGCACACGAATCATAGCCGTCTTTCGCACGGGGGCCAGCGGTTGGAGCCGATACTCAAGACTGAAAACGTCTGGAAAATTTATCGTACTGGCAAAGTGGACGTGCCCGCGCTTCGCGGCGTGGACGTCGAAATCATGCCCGGCGAATTTGTCTCCATCATGGGCCCTTCCGGCTGCGGCAAATCCACCATATTGCACGTGATGGGCGGCCTGGCCCAAGCCACGCGCGGTAAGGTCCTGCTCGACGGCAACGATCTCACCACCATGACCGACGCCGCGCGCACCGTGCTGCGCCGCCACAAAGTGGGCTTCGTCTTCCAGCGCTTTAATCTTCTGCCCACGCTCGACGCCTATCACAATATCGCCCTCGCTCAGCACATTCGCGCCGACGGGTTCGATCCCCACCGCTTCGAAGTGGTCGCCAATCTGCTCGGGATCAGCGGGCGCCTCAAGCACAAGCCTTCGGAAATGTCTGGCGGTGAGCAGCAAAGGGTGGCCATCGCCCGGGCGATTGTCTCCGAACCCAAAATCGTCCTCGCCGATGAGCCCACCGGAAATCTCGATACTAGGAGCTCCGAAGCGGTTCTGAACTTGCTTGCCTCGCTGAACAAAGACCTCGGCCAGACCATCGTGATGATCACCCACAATCCCGAAGCCGCTGCCTACGGCCATCGCGTTCTTCACATGCGCGACGGGCTCGTCGTGGACGGCGCCACCGTTCACTAGCATGCGCAAGCTCTGGCGCGGTTTCGTGAATACAATTTTCTGGTCGTACGAGCGCGGCAGTTGGCCCTACGATGTGATGGTCATCCTCATCGTCGTCTTCGTCCTGCTCTCGCCGCGCCACTGGTTTCAGGATCATTCGCAAGCCACTTCTCTCGTCGCGTCCGATATTCAACTGGTTCAGGAAGACGCTGCGAATCAAACGCGAACCTACCGCCTCGACGCCAATGCCCTTCCCGCCGAAAAGCGCGCCGCGCACCCGACGCCGGAACTCGAGCGCGAAACGCACGACATCCTCGGCCGCACTGTGGACGATTTGAAAGGTCACACATTCCAGGTGCAGCGAATCGCTCCGGTTCGCTCCGGAGACGGCCCGATTCTCTACTATGACGTGACCATCCGCTAGCTCAACGCGTCCGCCACTAGTCGGCCCCCTGTACAGTCGCCTCCGCCTAGTGGCACAGGCACTCTTGCCTGTGCGCCGTTCTTAAAGCTACCGCAATGGATTTGCCAGCCCGCGACCTGTCGCAAACAACGCCCCATCGTCTTTTATTCCCTCAATCGAGGACACATTTCTTCCCGCACCGCCCATGCTACCCAACCCCTTCCGTCAAGTGCAGTGGAACCCCCAGCGGGCGCGGCGCGTCCCACTCACTATGCTATGATGACCTGACTTCTTCATGGGCCATCCACATCGGCGGGGGATTCTTTGATCGTTAGGCGTTTTGTATCGTTATTATTTGTTTTTGCGGCAATTTTTGGGCTCTCTTTCGCTCTCGCTTCTGCCAACTCCTCGCAGAATCACAGCCAGCTCACGCTCGATAGTCTGCTGGCGCGCCTAGACGATTCCGCCAGAAACTTTCACAGCCTCTCCGCCGATGTCGAGCGCACGAAGGTCACCGTAGTCGTAAACGACCGCTCCACGGAAACCGGCACGATCCTCGTTCGTGGGGATCGCATGCTGCTCGAGCTGAAAACTCCTGCCCTGCGCACGATCCTTCGCAACGGCGACAACCTTTTCATTTATGAGCCTGGCTTGAAACGCGTGGAGGAATTCAACCTCGGCAAAAATCGGGGTCTGGTGGATCAGTTCCTGCTGCTCGGCTTTGGCACGGGAGGAAAAGAACTGCGCAGAGGCTACGGGATTACTCTCGTCGGCGAGACTCTCATAGACGATAGAAAGACGGTCGAACTCGAACTCGCACCCAAGTCCGAAGACGTCCTCAAGCAATTTTCCAAAATCCAAATCTGGTTCGACCAGTCCAACTGGCTACCCCTCCAACAGCAATTATTCGAAGCCGGTTCCGGCGACTATATGATCGTCCGTTACTCCAAAATGGTCCGCAATCCGAATATCCCCGACTCGGCATTCAAGTCGCGCTGGCCCAAAGGGACGGAAAAAATCAAGCACTAGGTGCCATCCGGCCCATCTTGACAAATAGATGGGGCCAGTTACGTTTCGCTGCAGAAACGGGCGTCTATCCGTCGTTTTTGGGCGAATAATCGCGCGGTTCAAAAACCCAACTCATTGAGTACGCGCTATATAGACCAGTTCGTTTCGCAAAATCGCACCTACGAAAGCCCTGGTTAGTCTCAGCTTGGAGCTCAGGCTTTGGCTTCGACGGACCCGATCACGCCGGTTCGCGATTCGGCAAATGTGCCGTCGGAGGCACTCAAGAGCGCTCGATATTTACAATGTCCATTACGGCTTCTTTGATCGTGCAATTCTGAGCCGGCGTCCCGTCATGTTTAGGCCGCGCGTTGACGGAGGTGCCGCACCCGCTCAAGACAGTCGACCAAATCTTTGAATTCGCGAAGATTAGCGGTGCGATATCGCACCAATGAATCTAATATCTCAGGCGGTGGTTCTTGAGGCCCCGATCCAGATTCGGTTTCAATGAATTGTTTTGATGTTATCTCGCACTCCCCGAAACAGCTCCGCGAGTGTATTCTTGAATGACTCAGGGAAATCGCATTCAGTCGAACACTATGATTCTCGTAACTCTTCTTGGCACGCTCGCTGTGGTGCTGGTTTCTGGATTCGTTTATCAGATCACTGGAACCTGGCGGGACCGCAACCGCTTTCCGCCTCCAGGGCGCCTCGTACAATCGAACGAGAGGTGGATGCATATCCGCAAAGCAGGTGAAGGAACACCAACTGTGGTTTTCGAATCGGGAATGGGTGCGTCGTGCATGAGCTGGACGCAGGTTCAGCCGCAGGTGGCGCAATTCTCTAGCGCTGTTAGCTATGACCGAGCCGGTCACGGTTGGAGCGAGGCGGCGCGCGAGCCGCGAACGGCACGTCAGCTTGCGCAGGAACTACACGCCCTGCTGGATGCAGCGGGTGTGCCTGGACCGTACGTTCTCGTTGGGCATTCTTTCGGCGGCTACGTCAACCGCGCCTTCGCGCACCTATATCGTGACGCTGTAGTTGGCATGGTGTTAGTGGATTCGATTCATCCCGCCGAATGGGAAACTCCAACGCCGGAGCAAGTAAGGCTGATCAAAATGTGCTCGCGATACGCTTCGATTGCCGCGTGGCTTGCACGATTAGGGTTGGTGCGGCTCTGTCTCGCACGAGCGGCAGGTGGCTCGCCACGCCTGGCGCGAACCGCGACGAGTGCATTCGGTGTTGGCGTTGCGTCGGCGGCGCGACGGATCGCGGGAGAAATTCGTAAGTTGCCCGCATCGGAGTTGGCGGCCGTGCGCAGGCTATGGTCGCAGCCTAAGAATTTCATGAGCCTGAGACAATACATTGAGGCATTGGTCGTCAGTGCTGCACAGGCGGGCGCAGTGACATCGCTCGGGGATCTGCCGCTGGTCGTGCTTTCGGGAGATCATCATGCGTCGCCTTATTCCGAGTGGCAACGCGACCTAGCGCAGCTCTCATCGCGCGGGCGACAACTGGTTGCGTGTGGCTGCGGGCACTGGATACATCTTGACCGCCCAGAGGTGGTCATCCAAGCTATCCGTGAAGTCGTAGGCGCTGCACGGTCCGATTCGGAGCTTGAACCGAATAGAAACAAGAAATTTGGTTAGCGTTGCGAACCCATGCTGGAGCCATTTCAATTAACCGCCCGCGGCGTTAGGCACTCACGCTCGCTTCCGCGACCATCTTTAGCGAGGTGGAAATTGCTGTCGGCAAGAATGTCATGTATTCCTCGCCCGGAAGGCGGTGCCGAAGATGGGAATCATGACCTAGATTAAGAAGGAGAGATGCAATGAAGGAAAACAGTGGCCAGCTGGGCGCCCCATCGCGCAGTGGCCCCGCCTGGAAGCCGGGCGATCCGACAACCTCGGCACCACTTCCCACTAGAGGTAAAGCAAGCTCGTTGTTTCGCAGAAGATCGAGCTCGCGGCAATTGGCGGGAAGCTACACGTCAATTCAAACGGCCGGCTGGCACGGCATCGCGTCCAAGCACGGCGTAGAGTTTTTGCAGCAGCGAATCCCGCGAGAAGGGCTTTTGCAGCAGCTCCGCGCCTGCCAAAAAAGCGTCGTCGGAGTTATGCTCCAGATAGCCGGACATATAAACCACCTGAATGTCCGGGTGTGCCCGCCTCAACCGCATGGCCAGTTCCGTTCCGCGCATGCGCGGCATCACCACGTCCGTCACCAGCACATCAATCGTTTTCTTTCTTTGCTCAGCCAGCTCCAGCGCCTCGATTCCGTCTTTCGCCGCAATCACCTCATATCCGCTGGCGCTCAGAAATTCGCACGCCAACTCACGCACTGCCTCCTCATCCTCGGCCAGCAGCACTGTGCCAACCCCTCGCTTCGTCGCTCGGAGCGTTTCTTTCATCTCGCTCGCCGAAACCGCCTCCGTCGTCTGCGGTAAGAATATTTCAAAGCGCGTCCCTTGATTCACCGCGCTGTCCACCCAGATATATCCGCCGCTCTGCTTCACGATTCCATACACCGTCGAAAGACCAAGCCCGGTCCCTTTCCCCAGCTCCTTCGTCGTGAAAAACGGCTCGAAGATTCGCGTTTTCGTCTCCTCGTCCATCCCGTGCCCGCTATCCGCCACCACGATCAGCACATACTTCCCCGCGATCACCGGCGGATGCGTCCGCGAATACTTTTCATCCAGCACCACATTTTGCGTGGTCACAGTCAGCTTCCCGCTCTGGCTCATCGCGTCGCGCGCATTCACCGCCAGATTCACCAGCACCTGCTCGATCTGCGACGGGTCCGCCTTGATATGCGCCAGCCGTTCCTCCGGAAGAAATTTGTACTCGATTTCTTCACCCAGCAGCACCGGCATCATCTTATTCACGTCGGCGATCACCGCATTCAGATCCAGCACTTGCGGCTGCAGCACCTGCATGCGGCTGAACGCCAGCAGTTGCCGCGTCAGCGCCGTCGCCCGGTCCGCCGCCTTCTTCACCTGCACCACGCTGGATTGCACCGGACTCAAGCTTCCCAGCTTCAGCTCCAGCAAATCGCTGTGCCCTTTGATCACCGTCAGCAAATTATTGAAATCGTGCGCCACGCCTCCCGCCAGCCTTCCCACCGCCTCCATCTTTTGTGAGTGCCGCAGCTGCTCGCTGAGCATCCGGTTCTGCTCTTCGTTGCTGCGCAGCGTGGAACGCATCCTCTCGAACGCCGCCGTCACCTGCGACACTTCATCGCCCGTATCTGGCCCCAGCGGATAGACGAAGTCTCCCTCTTCCAGCGCGTGCACACCTCCCGCCAGCTGTTCGAGCGGCCGCGTGAACGTGCTGGAAATCAAAAAAACGATCACTCCTCCGATTACCACCGCCGCCACACCCAGCAGGATCAGGTGCTGGTTCAGTTCGTTGATGTATGCGAACGCTTCGTCATACGGCTTGAAAACGGTCAGCGTCAGGCTCGGATGCAGCATCGGCGTCAAATCCACCGAGCTGAAAAGGTACCGCTTATCTCCAATCTCAAATTTTCCCCACGCAGCGCGCGGCGAAATTCCTTCCGACACGCTCCGTTCATCTAGCGGCGAAAACGAACTCACCACCGGCTCATTCCCGTATCGAAATGCGATCTGGCACAACGCGATTTGCCCCACCTCGCGCGCCACCTGCGCGTCTATGTCGCGCCCCACGATCACCGTTCCCAGATGCATCTGCGTCGGCGCGTATCTCAACTCAATCGGCCTCATCGCCGCTTGATACAGATGCCCGTGCTCGAACCACCACGCTCCCTGCTCGCTCTCCCCTCGCGACTGCTCAAACATTTCCTGCGCCGCGCTCACCGGAAATCCGCCCGACGAAGTGTGCAGCGCCACAATCTTTCCCGTCCAATCCGCCAGCGCCAGCAGGTCGAAATTTTTCGAGTGCCAGATCCCCTCAAACGCCTCGTCCATCCCCGCGCGCTGAGGTTCACTCATCAGCGCTTTGACCGCCGGCAGCGACGACATCAGCTCTGCATTGCGCGCCAGTTCCAACTGCCGCTCCGCTCGTATATTTTCAAAAGTAAGCACCGAGTTGCGAGTGTCCCGCTCGATCGCCTTCTGCACCTGCCCTTCCGTCCCGTGTCCTACGATCAACAAGGTCGAAAACGTCACTGCCGCAATCACCAGCACCAGCGAAAGCAGGAATTTCGTCCGCAGCCGCAACCACCCCGACGCAGCCGCACGCGCGCGCAGCGAATCCAGCGCGGGCGCCAGACGCTCCCGAATCTCGCTCAATCCAGGCACTTTGCAGGCTCCCATTCGGCTTAGAAAACGGGTGTTTCAACTTAGCACCCGCCCGCAAAGCCAGAAATGGCCCATTCGTACCATTCGCACCCAAATTTTCCACCTCACGCCCTCGCCCTTAGTACCCGCCAGCGCCGCCTTCCATCCCCCCAACAGTTACGGGCACCGTCGCAATTCAAGCACGATTGACGCAGCGTGGACGCGCGAGCGATTGCCCGCATGCAGGCGCTGACGTACAATGCAGCGCCTGTGACAGATACTTCCTCGATTCTTGGCCGCGCCATCTCCCACTATAGCGTTTTGGAAAAATTGGGCGGTGGAGGTATGGGCGTCGTGTACAAAGCCAAAGACACGCGCCTCGGCCGCAGTGTTGCGCTGAAATTCC
>DATFSH010000119.1:0-49013 GCA_035262725.1 Candidatus Acidiferrales bacterium
TGCCCTGGCTGTGAGTGGTATGTGCCGCGAGGTATTGCATTGCAGCGGCAGTGGCGCGAATTGATTTCCAGTGGATGCCGTCTTCGCCGGCGATGCTGACGCTGCCTTCGAGCGTCTTCGCGGAAGCGAGAACTTGAGCGAGAAGCTCAACATTGCGCGGGTCGTCGGAGTCTTTCGTCATAGCTGGGCCGATCGAGGCGTCGAACCCTTCTTTGACGGCGAGCGCGTCGTAGGCGTGGAAGAGAGCCAGGGCATCAGCCGGGGACATGCCCTGAGTGTACTCAGGGAACGGTTGCGTGGTGATGCGGATGGTTTGGACTTCGTAGCCTGATTTTTCGAGTGTGGATTTGGCGGTGCGGAGGAATTTCAGAGTTTCCTGGATTTGAAGTTCGTATTTGGCGCGGTCGAGGCGGATGAAGGCCGTGAGGGCGCGGATTATTGGCTTGGACGGGGACTCTGCGGGACGGGAGGAGCTCGGAAGGGCGAAGAAAATCAAGAACGCAGAAACGACAACCCATGCGAGGAGGCTGGGAGGTTTACGCCCTGCGAGGCGAGCCTCGCGTGAGGGGTTTGAGTTTCGCTCGCGATTTTTCCGATAGCGAGGGCAAGCCCTAACACTCCAAGGGGAGCGAATCATGAGAACGCCCCGATGCCGGTGATGCGTTCACCGATGATGAGTTTGTGGATGTCGTGGGTGCCTTCATAGGTGATTACGGATTCCAGATTGTTCATGTGGCGCATAATGGGGTAATCGTCGACGATGCCGTTGGCGCCGAGGATCGAGCGGGCGCTACGGGCGGTTTCGAGTGCCATCCAGACGTTGTTCATCTTGAGCATCGAAATGTGCGACGGATGGACTTTGCCTTGATCTTTCAAACGGCCCACCTGCAGGGCGAGAAATTGCGCTTTGGTGATTTCCGTAATCATCCAGACAAGCTTTTCCTGCACGAGCTGGTGCGACGCGATGGGCTTGTTGTCGAACTGCTTGCGCTGCTTGGAATAATTCAGCGCGCAGTCGTAGCAGGCCATGGCTGCACCGATGGCGCCCCAGCCGATGCCGTAGCGGGCTTGATTCAGGCAGGAAAGCGGCCCCTTCAGGCCTTCGACGCCGGGCATTAGATTCGCCGCCGGGATCTTGCAGTCGTTCATCGCCAAGCCCGAAGTGACTGATG
Organism: Candidatus Acidiferrales bacterium; assembly: GCA_035262725.1. GTDB lineage: Bacteria > Acidobacteriota > Terriglobia > Acidiferrales > UBA7541 > Palsa-295. The sequence continues at coordinate 1,173 of DATFSH010000119.1, forward strand.
CGCGCAGCGAATATTTTCCGTGGACGTCCCAGGCTTTGAATCCAGGCGTACCTTTTTCGACGAGGAAGCCGCGGATCTTATCGTCCTCACACTTTGCCCATATGACCGCGACGTCGGCGAGCGAGCCGCTGGTGATCCACATTTTTTCGCCGTTGAGAATGTATTCGTTTCCTTTTTTCACCGCGCGGGTGAGCATGGCGCCGGGGTTCGAGCCGAACTGCGGCTCGGTGAGGCCGAAGCAGCCGATGGCTTTGCCCTGTTGCAAGAGAGGCAGCCACTTGTCTTTCTGCGCGATGGAACCAAAGGCGTGAATTGGATACATCACGAGCGCCGACTGCACGGAAACGAAGCTGCGCAATCCGGAATCGCCGCGTTCGAGTTCCTGGGTGACGAGACCGTATTCAACATTGGACATGCCCGCGCAGCCGTAGCCCTTCAGGCTGGCGCCGAAAAGCCCCAGTTCGGCCATCTGCGGAACAAGTTGCACGGGGAACTTTCCTTCGCGGTTGTACTGCTCGATGATGGGCATGATTTCAGCGTCGACAAACTGTCGCGCGGTGTTGCGAGCGAGTTTATCTTCGTCAGTAAGGACGGAATCGAAGTCGAGGTAATCGACTCCGGGAAACGATGGCATTCGAATTTCTCCTTAGTGCTCGGCTGCGGGGCGGACATCGGAAGCGTGACTCGCCGCAGCAGCAAGAGATTCTAGCGATTCCCCAAGCTGGAGGCTAGAGTCGAGGAGGTGACCGGCATGCCAGAAGGCTTTTGCGCGATAGCGAGAATATGAAGACTCAAGGCCAGCATGGCTGAGTCATTCTCGACAAGGCGGATCAATTCAAGCAGCGTTGCGCGACGGCCGGGATCGAACCAGCGCTGCTCAAAATCCGAGGCAAGCCAGCCGGGACCCTCGATCGGCGCCAACTCGAGCAGCTTGAAACCGGATTCTGCGACTTCTTCGCGCAGATCTTCATGGCGATGAAAAAAGGCCTTCGTGAAATAAGTGGGATTGTCCGTGGGGTTGCGGTGCTGGCCATTCTGGAGGTCCTGTTTGATGATGCCCACAAATCGGGAATCATCGATCACGCCCCGGCTCAAACCGTCGTACAAGGATGCGAAGCGGTTGATCGCCGCCGCAAAGATCAGGCCGCCGCGCCTGAGCATGCGGAAAGCCTCCCGAAGCGCATCGAGGCGTTCATGAGACTCGGTCAGATGATAAAGAGGGCCGAGCAACAGGGCCACATCGAAAGACGCGTCCTGGTGAGCGAGCTTTCGCGCATCGCCTACCTCCGCGGATCGAATTTGGGGTATCGCGCGAGCGCGCTCTACGTGAACGGGCACAAGATCAACCAAGTGAGTCTCGTATCCGAGCGAACCGAGCCAGGCAGCGTATGCTCCCGAGCCCCCTCCTATGTCAAGAATCCTGCCGGGAGCTGCGGGCAGATGGCGAAGTACGAGTTCCTGCGTTCGAGCAAACTCGAGCTGACCCCAATGCTGCGAGAGGCGGGTATCCTCCGGGACGCTGGTATAGTGCAAGATGATTTCGGACATCGCGAGCATTATAAGTTCAAATTGACTCAGAATAGCCAAGCGTTGACGGACGCGCGGAGTGGATGCGATAATCACGGGCTTTGTTTGCAGCCCTAGAAGTGTGTTCCGTCGGGGAAACGGAATACCCAAGAAGACAGACTGTCCCGGAGCGCGGCGCCCAGCGTTAGACTAATCGGAAATGGAAATTCTTCACCAACTCGGCGAGTTGTTTCTCCAAGCTGTGCCTACGGTTATCATCGTTTTTCTTTTCTACTTCTTCATGCGCTGGTCTTTTTTTACGCCCATTCTGAAAGCGATGGATGAGCGAAAGGCCCGCATCGAAGGAGCACAGGCCGAGGCGGCTAAGGCGCGGGAAGAAGCGAAGAGGGAGCTCGAGAATTATAACCAAGCGATTCGAACCGCGCGTGGTGGAATCTATACCGAGCAGGAAGCAGCGCGCCAAACCGTCCTCGATGAACGCCATCGCTTGCTGAAAGCGATGCGTGCGCGCGCGCAAGAAGATGTGGCGAACGCCAAGAAGAAAATTGCCGCCGAAAGCCAGGCGGCATTGGCTGAGCTTGAACTCACTGTTCCGACGATCGCCGCCGAAATCGCGCACATGATCCTGGAGAGGCCAGCGCCGCCCGCGGGAGGCTGGCCAAGATAATGAAACTCGTCCTGCGGATAAGCTTCCTTGTGGCGTTCCTGCTGATCACCGTGATTCCGGTGCTGGCGCAAGAAGGAGAGAATTCACCGGCAGATACTCCGACCGGTTGGGCGTTCCGCTGGCTGAATTTCGCGATCGTGTTTGGCGCGATCGGGTATTGCGCGGTGAAGTTCGGCGGCCCGGTGTTCCGCGGTACGGCCGAGGAGACCGCTAAGAAAATTGAAGAGGGAGCGCGAGCGCGTGAAGAGGCCGAGAAACAAAAGAAAGAAATAGAAGCCAAGCTCGCCAACCTGCCACAAGAAATTGCGGCGATGAAAGCCGAGGCCAAACGCGATAGCGCAGCGGAAGCGCAACGCCTGCGGGATCAGGCCAAGGAAGAAGCGCAAAAGATCGAAAAATCGGCGCTGGCGGAAATTGCCGCGGCTGAGCGGGCGGCGCGTCTCGAGGTGAAAGCCCAGGCGGCGCGGATGGCTGTGGACAAGGCGGAGACGCTATTGCGGCAGCAGCTGAATGCGAAAGCCGAGCAAAAATTATTTGCGACATTCGTTGCTGAGCTGGAGAGGAGCGTTAATTGAGCGCGGTGGCAGAAAGGTACGCGGCTGCTTTGGCGGATGTTGCGGTGGAGCGCGGCAATAGCGAAACGATAAAACGGAATCTTGCGGCTTTTGTCGAGGCTTTCTCTTCGGTAGCGGATCTGCGCAACGCGCTGGAAAGTCCCGCGCTCAATGCCGAAGTGAAACGCAGAGTGATCGCCGAGGTAGCGGGGAAGATGGGCCTCGACGGCGCCGTGCGGAATTTCATTTACCTTGTGGTGGACCACCGCCGCACGGAAATCCTTCGGGAAATCGAGCAGGCGTTTCTTTCGGAGCTGAATGAGCGGCTCAGAATCGTCGATGCGGAAGTGACTTCCGCGCGCGAACTGAACGATGACGAAAAACGGCAATTGAGCGCTGTCCTGGCGCAACGCACCGGCAAAAAAGTGGAACCGCGGTTTCAAATCGACGGCGCCCTGCTGGGCGGGGCAGTGGTGCGATTGGGCTCGACGATTTACGACGGTTCGGTACGGGATCAGCTGAAACGGTTGCGCGAGCAGCTTGAAACGGAATAGGAGCCGTAATGGCGAATATCAAAGCGGACGAGATCACCAAAATACTGAAAGAGCAAATCGAGAACTATCAGCAGACCGTCGAGGTGGATGAAATCGGATCGGTGATTTCGGTCGGCGATGGGATCGCGCGCGTTCACGGCCTCGAGAAGTGCATGGAAGGCGAGATGCTTACCTTCCCGCACGGGGTGACCGGGATCGCGCTGAACCTCGAAGAGGATCAGGTTGGCGTGGTGCTGCTGGGCGACTACACGGAAATCAAGGAAGGCGACATCGTCAAACGGACGAACAAAATCATGTCTGTGCCGGTGGGAGACGCGCTGATCGGGCGCGTGGTTGACCCGCTGGGAAATCCGCTGGATGACAAAGGGTCAGTCCAGACGAACGAAAGGTTGCCGCTCGAACGCCTGGCGCCCGGAGTTGTTGACCGGCAGCCGGTGCGCGAACCGATTCAGACGGGCATTAAATCAATCGACTCCATGATTCCGATCGGGCGCGGACAGCGCGAGTTGATCATCGGTGACCGACAGACCGGCAAGACCGCAATTATTCTCGACGCGATCATCAACCAGCGCGGGGGTGACATGATCTGCATTTACTGCGCGATTGGACAGAAAAGGTCGACGATCGCGCAGGTGGTGAAGACGCTGACCGATTACGGAGCGATGGATTACACGATAGTAGTGGCGGCTTCCGCGACCGAACCTGCGACGATGCAGTACATCGCGCCATTCGCTGCGTGCGCGATGGGCGAATATTTCCGCGATTCGAAGCGGCATGCTGTGTGTTTCTACGACGACCTTTCAAAGCACGCGCAATCGTATCGCGAGATTTCGCTGCTGCTGCGGCGGCCACCGGGGCGCGAGGCATTTCCGGGGGACGTATTCTTTTTGCACTCGCGGCTTCTCGAACGCGCGGCGAAATTGAACGACAAGCTGGGCGCGGGTTCGCTGACGGCTCTGCCCGTGATCGAGACGCAGGCGGGCGACGTATCGGCGTACATTCCGACAAACGTGATTTCGATTACAGACGGGCAGATTTATCTCGAAGCGGATTTGTTCAACGCGGGAATCCGGCCTGCGATCAATGCAGGTATTTCCGTGAGCCGTGTGGGAGGCAACGCGCAGATCAAGGCGATGCGGCAGGTGGCAGGAACTTTGCGGCTGGACATGGCGCAGTATCGAGATTTGGCGGCATTCGCGCAGTTTGGAACCGAACAACTGGACAAGGCGACGCAGGCACAGCTGGCGCGCGGCCAGCGACTTGTGGAAGTCTTGAAGCAGGATCAATACCAGCCGCTGACGGTGGAACAGCAGGTGTTAATTATTTTCGCCGCCTCGAATCGGTATTTAGACGATATCGAGGTGGCTGAAGTGCGGCGCTTCGAGAAGGAATTGTATCCGTTTATCGAGACGAATTACCCGAACCTGCTGAAGACATTACGTGGGAAAAAAGCCATCGACGATGGTTTGCGCGACGAAATGAAGAAGGCGCTCGACGCATTCAAAGAAACTTTTAAAGCGAGTATGGAAGCGGCGAAGGGTGATAAAGCTGCCGCAGGAAAGACCGCCGCTGAAGTGGTCGAAGCTCCGCCTGCCCCTAAGGCGCCGGAGAAGGTGGCCGCGCACTAACCGCAACGCTCGATGCCCACACTTCTCGATTATCGGCGACGCATTCGTTCCGTGAAAAGCACGCAGCAGATTACGCGCGCGATGAAATTCGTGGCCGCGGCAAAGCTGCGGCGGGCGCAGGAGGGAGTGTTTGCGGCGCGCCCTTACGCGCGGGAGATCAAGCGCGTGCTGCGTTCAGCGGCGGCGCGAATGGAAACGCCGATGCATCCGTTGCTCGTACGACGACCGGAGGAAAGAATCCTGGCAGTGGTGCTGACGGGGGATCGCAGCCTGGCGGGCGCGTTCAATACCAACGTGTTGCGGCGAGCCACCGAGTTTTTGCGCGAGCATTCCTCCAAGAAATTGGAGATCGCCGTAGTGGGGAAAAAAGGGCGTGACACGCTGCGGAAGCGCGGATTGAAGTTTGTGGCTGAGTATTTGAACGTGTCAAACGCGGTGGAATTTTCGAAAGCAAAAGAGATCGCCGCAAAAATGGCCGAGATGTACGTGAGCGATGAAGTGGATGCGGTCTACGCGATTTACAACGAGTTCAAGAACGTGATGGTGCAGAGATTGTGCGTCGAGAAGCTGCTGCCGATTGATCCTGCGGTGTTGAAGGGAGGCACGACGGAGAAGGGCGAGCGGTCGGACGTGGTGCACGACCCGGCGAGCGAGTCTTTGCCGATGAAGCCGTCACCCGATGGGACCGTGAACCTGGTCGATTACATTTATGAGCAACCGGTGGCTGAACTTTTTGGCGGGCTCGTGCCGCGCTATCTGGAGTCGGAAGTGTTTCGGATTTTGCTGGAGTCGGCTGCCGCTGAGCATGCGGCTCGCATGACAGCAATGGATTCCGCCACAAGAAATGCCTCGGAGCTGATTGACAAGCTGACATTGCAGATGAACAAGATTCGGCAGGCGACTATCACTAAGGAAATCATTGAGATAGTGAGCGGCGCGTCGTCCGCGATGTCGTAGTTCGAAAGCTGGTAACTAATAAGGGGAACACATGGCACAGGATCAAACAAAAATCGGGCACGTGGTCGAAGTGATTGGGCCCGTGGTCGACGTGCTTTTTCAGGAGCACCATCTGCCCGCGATCCACAATGCGGTGCGGATCACGAGCGAAGGTTTTAACGTGCCGGAGCCGATCGATGTGGTGGCCGAAGTTGAACAGCATCTCGGCGAAGGGCGCGTGCGTTGCGTGGCGATGAAGCCAACTGAGGGCATGGTGCGCGGCATGAAGGCGGAAGATCTTGGTGAGCCGATTAGCGTGCCGGTGGGCCGCGCGACGCTGGGACGCGTGCTGAATGTGCTCGGCGAGCCTGTGGATAATCTCGGGCCCGTGAAGTCAGGGAAGCGGTATCCGATTCACCGGCCCGCGCCGAGCCTCGAAGATCAGTCCACTACTCTCGAGATGTTCGAGACGGGAATTAAAGTTGTCGACTTGATTGAACCCTATCTGAAGGGCGGAAAAATCGGACTCTTCGGCGGCGCGGGTGTCGGCAAGACGGTGCTGATTCAGGAATTGATTCACAACGTGGCGATGAAGCACGGTGGCGTTTCGGTGTTTGCCGGCGTGGGCGAACGCACGCGCGAAGGAAATGACCTGTGGCTCGAAATGCAGGAATCAGGCGTGGTGGTTCCGGGCAATTCGGAAAAATCGCGTTGCGCGCTGATTTATGGCCAGATGACGGAGCCACCTGGCGCGCGCTTGCGCGTTGGTTTGACCGGTCTTACAGTGGCCGAATATTTCCGAGACGAAGAACATCTCGACGTGCTGCTTTTCATCGACAATATTTTCCGATTCGTGCAAGCGGGCTCGGAAGTATCGGCTCTACTTGGCCGAATGCCTTCCGCGGTAGGTTATCAGCCGAACCTGAATACGGAAATCGGCGAGCTGCAGGAGCGAATTACGTCAACGAGGCACGGGTCGATTACGTCGGTGCAGGCGATTTACGTTCCCGCTGACGACTATACCGACCCGGCGCCGGCGGCGACGTTTGCTCACCTCGACGCTACGACGAACTTGAGTCGGCAAATCGTGGAGCGCGGAATTTATCCCGCGGTCGATCCGCTGGCGAGCTTCTCGCGCATTTTGGATCCGCGCACGGTGGGACAAGAGCATTACACGGTAGCGCGAGCCGTGAAATCGGTTCTTCAGCGCTATCGTGAATTGCAGGACATCATCGCGATTCTAGGAATCGAAGAGCTTTCCGATGACGACAAGCAGACCGTAGCACGCGCCCGAAAAATCGAGAAGTTCCTTTCGCAGCCGATGTTCGTGGCTGAACAGTTCACCGGCTTGGCCGGGAAGTACGTAAAGATCGAAGACACGGTGCGCGGCTTCAAGGAAATCGTCGAAGGAAAACACGACGATCTTCCCGAGCAGGCGTTCTACATGGTGGGCGGCATCGAGGAAGTGCGCGAGAAGGCGGAGAAGATGGCGGCGACAGCTTAGTTGCAGCGCACCAGCGCGATTTACAGGCCGAAAAAAGGATGCTACCTGACAAAATCGAACTCGAAGTGGTGACGCCGCAGCGGCATGTGCTGGACGAGAAGGTGGAGTCCGTCGAGATGCCTGGGAAAGACGGTTATCTGGGTATTTTACCAGGACACGCGCCGCTGCTTACCGAACTCGGCATTGGAATTCTCACCTATCACAAGGGCTCGGAGGTTCGGAGGCTCACCGTGCTGAACGGTTATGCAGAAGTGCTGCCTGACCGGGTGATTGTGCTGGCGGAAGCTTCCGAGCGCGCGGAGGAAATTGACACTCAACGCGCGCGAACCGCGGCGGATCGGGCGCAATCTGAGCTTGTCAAAGCCACGGGCGCGCCAGAAGCGGATTGGGAGAGCACCTCGACAGCGTTGCAGCGAGCATTGGTTCGAGTCGATGCCGCTTCTAAGCGTTAGATATTAGAGGAGATAACTTCTAGCGCACACGGCGTCGTGGCGCAGTTTGCGGCATCAAATAAGTAAGGTACAAAAGACAAGACTCATGACTGAAATCACAGTGTATTCCACTTCCTGGTGCTGCGATTGCCGGCGCGTGAAACAGTTTTTGCGTGAACGCGGCCTTGCTTTTCGGGAAGTCAACATTGACGACAAACCAGACGCAGAAGAATTGGTGCTCCGCGCGAACAGTGGTCTTCGCAAGGTCCCCACGCTCGAAATCGATGGGCACTATGTAGCGTGCAGCCCGTTCAATCCTTACCTGCTCGCCGAAGAGCTGAAGATCCCGCTGAACAAATAAGTTCGCCAAGCGCTATTGTTTGTAGCGCTGCTTGTAGAAGTCTATCTGTTACTGGATCTGCTCCTTGGTGAATCCCTTCGTCCACTTGTGGTAGTCGGAATTCATCACGTCGGTGGTAACTCCCGGCATGATTCTCTCCGCTTCGGGAATGAATTCGGTGTAGAAAATCTTGGTGACGTCGAAGAAGCCGTGCCACTGCGTGTAGTCAGGTTAAGCTGATGCGATCCCCTGCGTCGCAAGTGACGGGCTGATTGGAAGTGGCGCTCATCTGGCAGGTGGCGCAAGTAGGCGCGGCGGAATAGTCCTTTCCCACAATCCAAGTTTTCGAATTTAGGTTCATCGACGCCACGTTCGCATGGAACTGAATCCCGTGTTTCGATTCGTTGTAGATCTCGATTTGCGGATGGTCTGGTCCCAGATGGCATTTGCCGCAATTTTCCGGCTGCCTGACGAGCGCCACGCTGAAGCTATGCCTGACGTGGCAAGCTACGCATGTGCCTTTGCTGGCGTCCGGATCAATGCGGCCGATGTCGCTATTGGGCCATGTGTCGGGATCGAACTTTCCGTCACCTAAATATTCACTTAGCTCCCGTGGCACTGGCGGCAGCCGTTTGCGGCTGCTGGGCCGCCTTCTACGATTTCGCTATGGCAGTCGAGGCACAGCTGAGCTTCCGGATTGTGCAAGTGCCGCAGTGCACGCTACGACCAGGAGCCAACAGAGACAGAAAAGTGGGCGCATCGAGTCTCTCCGAGTGAAACCCTGGTGAACCGGCCGCATTTCGATGCTGGGAAGGGGATCGGCGCCAAAGCGCGCGAAAGTGAGACACTACGCCGAGTGCAGAGGTTTTTCAACTGCAGAAGTTGTGCGAATCTGCATTTCTTAGAGAACGGGCTTAGGAAAGCCCCGCGCCGCGCGTCATCACTCCCGCTAGCCGCAGGTCAGGGTTCAGGATCACAATATCGGCGTCAGCTCCTACTGCGATAACGCCTTTCTTGCCGCCGAGCCCGAGACGACGAGCCGGCAACAGTGTAACCATGCGCACAGCGTCAAGCAGCGGAACTCCGAGCGCGACGATATGTTGCAAAGCACGGTCGAGAGTGAGGGTACTACCGGCGAGTTTCCCTTCCGAATTGCGAACGACGCCGTCCGTGACGGTGACATCAAAGTTTCCCAGCCGGTAATTTCCATTGCGCATGCCTGTCGCTGCCGTTCCGTCGCTGACCAGGAGAACTCCCTCGAGTCCCTTGGCTCGCAACAAGATTTCGACCGCGGGCGAATCGACGTGATGCCCATCGGCGATCAATTCGGCTGTGACAGCTGGGTTCGTTAGCACAGCGCCGATAACGCCCGTGTCCCGGTGCGAAAACGGCCGCATGGCATTGAATATATGAGCGGCGTGCGTTACTCCGCTTTCAATCGCCGCTGCTGCCTGCTCGTAGGTTGCGTCTGTGTGGCCCATGGAAGCAACGATGCCGCTGCCCACCGCGCGTTCCACCAATTCGAGCGCGCCGGGAAGTTCCGGCGCGAGAGTGACGATTCGAATAAATCCGTCGGCAGCGGCGATGAATTCTTCGAAGAGTTCCTTCGAAGGTGGTGTGATGGCATTGAGCGGATGCACGCCACGCCGCGCAGGATTAATGAAAGGTCCCTCCAAATGGATTCCCAGCACTTCGGCGGCGAATCGCGAATCGGTGTTTCGCGGGCTGCGAATATAGCGCGCGATCCCATGCAGGCTTTTGCAGGTTTCTTCAGGAGGTGCGCTCACCGTGGTTGCCACCAAGGACGTGGTTCCCCGTCGCGCAACCGTGGACGCCACCTTGGCGATCGCTTCGGCTGTGCCTTCCATCACATCGTGGCCGCCGGCGCCATGAACGTGCACGTCCACAAAGCCGGGAATGACGATTTTGTCGCCCGCCGCGAAGTGCTCCGAGTCTTCAGGAATGCGAACTTCGTCGCGATGGCCCATCTGCGTGATCTTGCCATCCTCAACCACGATCACGCTGTCGAGAATTTCTTCGTGGGGAGTCAGAATGCGGCTGGCGTAGATGGTGCTCGGGGGCATAGCTTGTTCATGCTACCCGAACTGGGAGTGTAAAAACACAGGCGAGCCTTGCATCATTTTCCTTCTCCGCTACAATCATGGTGCCCGAAAAATTCAAAGAAAATGGGATTGCGGAAGGTTGGGAGGGATTTGCATGGCATATGACAAGCGGTATGTAGCGCAGAAACGCCAGAGGCGTCGCCGGAAGACCGCCAAGGCCAAGATGCATCTCTACGAGCAGGGAAAACTTCCGCACGATAAACTTCCCGCTCTCGCGAAGAAGTTCCTGAGCCGCAAGACACGCGCTCTCAAACGCGCCGGTTAATCGAGGCTGGTTCGCCGGCAATAAAAAAGGGCGCCCAGATGGACGCCCCTTTTTGCGCCGTTCCCGCCAGTTCACGGCTTGATTTGATTCCGAACTAGTTGCCAGATGCCTGCGCGCGCGTGTTGGAAGCTGACTTCGGCACGCTGAGGTAGCCGGCGATCTTATCCTTGCCGACTTGATTGACTGTCAACTCCATCGGTGCACGCGTGCCGCGCGAAAAGAAGTAGATTGGCTCGTTTACCGAGCGGTTCTTCTTCTCATAACGCGCATCGTCGATGTACATCGCGATGGTGTAGACGTTCTTCTTGGGATTTACGCCGCGGAGTTCGATCATCAGATCGCCCACCTTCTGGCGCTGATCCTTTTTGTCAATCGTGAACTCGTAGTAGTCGCGTTCGCCCAGACGCCGTAGCTCTTCCACTTCGTCGTGGTTCTTCGCGATCAACGTGCCGAATTCGCCCCGAGTCATGTTCAAACTGTTCTTCGTGGATTCGAGGTCGGACTTGACGCCATTCACATCCGTGCCGAGTTTGTTCACGTCATCGACGCCGGCCTTGGTCGCGAGTTCTCCGTTCACATTGTTCTGGAGATCCGCGAGTTGTTTGGCATCTTCTTCCTTGATCTTGTTCGCTTGCGCGCGCGCTCTGGACAGCTCGCTCTGCGTCAACTTCATCTTATCCGTGACGATGCTTAGCTCGCCTTGAAGCTGGGCATTGGTGTCTTCAGCCTTTGCCAGACGCTGATTGAGCACCTCTTCCTGCTGCTTTTCTTGCTGCTGCGCAGTTGCGAGGTTCTGCGCGAGCTCCTTCGAATGCGTCGACGCGCTCCAGCCCGTTCCCAAAGCTGCCAGGGAGACGATTGCGAGCGCTACCACAACTATGCCAACCCAACGCGGTGCGGCGGCTTCGGCTGGTACGTATTCCTGTTTATCGTCGATACCCATGATGCTTTTCCTCCGTGGACGACCCTTGCATGGATGGGAAAGAGCAAAAGGAACGCCAATCGTGCCAAACCATCCGGCCGTCTGTATGTGTAGGATACTTAATTGCTTAGCGGGTGTGCGAAGGAGGGATTCTGCGCGTATGGGTTAATGGGAACCTGCAATTTTTACCGTATTTCAAAGATTTCTTCGCGGTACTAGTTGCACATTTCTTCGCTTCACGCTCGAGGTAAAAATGACCGGGATTCCTCCAAATCGCCTCTTAAACTGACCCAGCGCGGGTTATCGAGTCACAGTCATTGCGCGGAGCTGAGCGATTCTATCTGCGAGCGGCGGATGCGTGCTGAAGAGGCTTGAGAAAATCTGCCCGGCTGACAACGGTTGCACGATCATGAGGGCTGACGTGGTTGGCGGAACGTCCATCGGGATACGCTTGTTATAAGCGCCAAGCTTTTCGAGCGCTCGGATTAAGCCGTAGGGATGGCCTACCATTCTTGCGCCGGACGCGTCCGCCTGATATTCGCGTTGCCGGGAAATGCCCATCTGCAGCAGGAGCGCAGCAAACGGAGCGAGAATCAACATCAGTATTCCTGTGAGACCACCCCCTCGCTCGCGGTTGCCGCCGAACCAGAAGCCCATTCTGGCCACCCACGTGATCGCTCCCGCGATGGTAGCGGCGATCGAGGACGTCAGGATGTCGTAGTTGCGTACGTGCGATAACTCATGCGCGATTACGCCTTCGAGTTCTTCGTCGTCCATCAATTCCATCAAGCCTTGGGTGACGGCAACCGACGCATGACTCGGGTTGCGGCCGGTGGCGAATGCGTTGGGCGCGGCTTGAGGAATCAGGTACATCTTCGGCATGGGCAAATTCGATTTTGCAGCTAGACGCTCCATCACCTCATAAAGCCGCGGCGCCTGCTCTTTGCTGATGGGTTGCGCTCCGCTGGACATCAGCGCGATCTTGTCCGAGAAGAAGTATGCAGTGCCGTTCATCAGCACCGCGAAAACAAGCGCAAGCGTCATACCGCGCGCACCCCCAATCGCCGCCCCAAGGAAAAGAAGCAACAACGTAAGTGCTGTGAGCAAGAAGGCAGTCTTTAGAGTTTTCATTTTCGATTTTCCTGGGCGCCGGTCTTATGCGACGCCCGCTTTCGCTGTCTCGGTTGTGAATTTCATTTCATCGCTTCGCGGGTCGGCATCTACAGTCACCGTGTCGCCCGATTTCACCTCGCCGTCGAGAAGCTTGAGGGCCAGCGGGTCTTGAATCAGGCGTTGAATTGCGCGCTTCATCGGACGCGCACCGTACGCGGGATCGAATCCTTCGCGGAACAAGAGAGTCTTCGCCGCGGGTTTGAGCTTTAGGGTGATTTTTCTTTCGCTCAGCAGCTTCACCACGTTGCGCATCTGCAGTTCGATGATGTGCTCGATCTGGTCCTTGCCGAGCGGCTGGAACATCACGATGTCGTCAATGCGGTTCAAAAATTCCGGACGGAAAAGCTCGCGGAGTGCAGCCATGGCTTGCTCGCGCGCTTTCTTCGGATCCTTCGCGGCAAGTTCGAAGATCGCCGTCGAACCGATGTTCGAGGTCATGATGATTACCGTATTGCGAAAATCCACGGTGCGGCCTTTTCCATCCGTCAGCCGGCCTTCGTCAAGAATCTGAAGCAGGACGTTGAACACATCCGGGTGCGCCTTCTCGATTTCATCAAGAAGAACGACGGAATAAGGGCGCCGGCGGACCTGCTCAGTGAGTTGGCCACCCTCTTCGTAGCCCACGTAGCCCGGAGGCGCGCCAATCATGCGAGCCACCGAATGTTTCTCCATGTATTCGGACATGTCGAGCCGAATGATGGCGCGCTCGTCATCGAACAGGAATTCTGCCAGGGCTCGCGCAAGCTCCGTTTTTCCCACGCCGGTGGGGCCGAGGAACAGGAACGAGCCGATCGGGCGGTTCGGGTCGCTCAAGCCGGAGCGGTTGCGGCGGATCGCATTCGCAACGATCGCGAGGGCGGCCTCCTGACCCACCACGCGCTGGCGTAGTCGTTCTTCCATGTGAATCAACTTCTCGATTTCGCCTTCGAGGAGCCGTCCCACTGGAATACTGGTCCATTTGCTGACGATTTTCGCGATCTCTTCCTCGCCGACTTCTTCTTTCAGCATCGGATGATCTTTTTGCAATTCGGTGAGGCGGTCCTGGGCGGTCTTCAATTCCTTTTCAGCCGCGGACAATTTGCCATAGCGAATTTCCGCTACGCTAGCGAGATCGCCTGCGCGCTCGTAGCGCTGCTCTTCCGTTTTGAGCTGGTCGATCTGCTCTTTGATTTTGCGAATCTTCCCGATCGCTTCTTTTTCCGTCTGCCAGTGCGCCTTAAGCGTATTGGACTGTTCGCGCAAGCCGCTCAGTTCTTTTTCAATTTGTCCCAGCCGCTCGCGCGAATGGGCATCAGACTCTTTCTTCAACGCCTGACGCTCGATCTCGAGCTGCATGATGCGGCGTTCAATTTCGTCAATTTCGGAGGGCAGGGAGTCAATTTCCATGCGCAGGCCGGCGGCGGCTTCATCGATCAGGTCGATGGCTTTGTCCGGCAGGAAGCGGTCGGTGATATAGCGTTGCGAGAGCAGGGCCGCCGCAACGATTGCGGAATCCTTAATGCGCACGCCGTGATGCACTTCGTAGCGCTCTTTCAAGCCACGCAAAATCGCAATCGTGTCTTCGACGGATGGTTCGCCCACCAATACGGGCTGGAAGCGGCGCTCGAGCGCGGGGTCTTTTTCAATGTATTTACGGTATTCGTTGAGAGTCGTCGCCCCGATCGCGCGGAGTTCGCCGCGTGCAAGGGCTGGCTTCAGCATGTTGGACGCGTCCATCGAGCCTTCTGCGGCGCCCGCGCCGACGAGTGTGTGCAGCTCGTCGATAAAGAGAATCACCTGGCCTTCGGATTCAGTCACTTCCTTCAAGACGGCTTTCAGGCGATCCTCGAACTCGCCGCGATACTTTGCACCGGCAACCAGCGCTGAAAGGTCGAGCGTAACAATGCGCTTCGGCCGTAGAACTTCCGGTACGTCGCCCGCGACGATTCGCTGCGCGAGGCCCTCCACGATGGCGGTCTTGCCGACTCCGGGCTCGCCTATGAGCACGGGATTGTTTTTCGTGCGGCGCGCGAGAATCTGCATCACACGGCGAATTTCTTCGTCGCGGCCAATCACAGGGTCCAGCTTGCCTCGGCGCGCCAGATCGGTCAAGTCGCGCCCGTACTGTTCAAGGGCGCGATAGGTAGATTCCGGATTTTGCGAAGTGACGCGGTGACTGCCACGAATCGCGGCCATGGCTTGCATGATGGTTTCGTGCGTCACTCCGTGCTTGGCTAGGATTTCACCGGCTGAGTCGCGCTTCGCAGCGGCGATGCCCAGTAAGATATGTTCGGTTGAGACGTATTCGTCCTTCAGGCGCTGCGCTTCTTCAAACGCGCGCTCCAGCACCTTGTTCGCTTCCGGGCTCAGGTATTGTTCCGAGCCTCCGGATACTTTCGGCAGCCGCTCCAACTGTTTTTCAACTTCACTGGCGAGTTGCGTGGGCGACACTCCGAGCTTTTCGAGGAGGGGAGGGACGACGCCGTCACGTTGCGCAAGAAGCGCCCAAAGGACGTGCAGCGGCTGAACCTGCTGCTGTCCATAGCGCGCCGCCATTTCCTGCGCGGCTTGCATCGCTTCTTGGGCTTTCAAAGTCAGTTTGTCAAATCTTGGCACTTCGCAATCTTCTCACTTTCGTGGAGCTGCAAAAAGGGGCCAGCAGAAGTCGCCGGCCCCGCCACGCCCCGCGATTTTAGGTCCGCGCGCTTTTAGTTCTTGCTGGTTGCCGCGTTCACCTTGATCTGCTTTGGCTTGGATTTAGCGCTCTTCGGCAGCTCGACGGTGAGCACGCCATTCTTATACTCCGCCTTGATGGCTTTCGTGTTAACTGTGTTTGGAAATCCGAAGCAGCGGCTGAACGAACCGTAGTTACGCTCAATCCGAAGGTAATTGTCTTCCTTCACCGTCTGCTCGAATTTCCGCTCGCCGCGGATCGTCAACGTGTTGTTTTACACGCGGATGTCGAGGTCCTTCTCGTTGATGTCCGGCATATCTGCCTTGATCACGAGTTCGTTCTCGGTCTCGTAGATGTCCGCGGACGGCATCCAGGCGGTAAGCGAGGCACCGTCACCGCGCCCTTGCACGCTGCTCTCAAAGAGCCGGTTGACCTGATCCGGGAGGGTCGAGAGGTGAAACGGGGTCCATCGGGTGATTCTGTTCATTTAGCTCTTCTCCTAATGAGGATCTCGAAACTGTTCATCTAAGCTCAAATGCATAATAAAATATGCGTGTATTATTGTCAAGTATTTTCAAATGCATGGAAATAGCGACCACTCTTCTTGTATTTAGGTCATTCCAATAGTTTTACAACTATGCACTTCAGATAGTGTGTCTCTGGCATCGTCAGCAGGATGGGATGATCCTGTGCTTGGGTTCGTCGATCTACCACCACGACGCTGCGGCGTGCGTCTATGGCTGCTTCGGCTATGACCTGCAGAAACAGTGGCTCCGAGATGTGGTAAGAGCAAGAGCACGTCACCAAGAAGCCGCCGGGCCTCAGCAGCTTTAGCGCGCGGAGGTTAATCTCTTTATAGCCGCGCTGGGCGGCGGGGACGCTGTCGCGATTCTTGGCAAAGGCAGGCGGGTCGAGGATGACCATCTGGAATTTCCGGCCTGCGTCGTCGTACTCCTTCAGAATGTCGAAGGAATTGCCTTCGCGAAAGGTGACGTTGAAGATGGCGTTGAGTTCCTGGTTCCGTCTCGCGGCAGCAATTGCCGTGGGAGCCATGTCAGTGGCCTCCACATGCTCACAGTGGCCGGCTACTGTGAGCCCGAAGCCGCCGTTGTAGCTAAAGCAATCGAGCACTTCGCCGCATGCGTAGCGGCCAGCGGCCTGATGGTTCTCGCGCTGGTCGAGAAAAGAGCCGGTCTTCTGCCCTCTGCGCAAGTCGTAGACAAAGGTGATTCCGTTTTCCTTAGCAAGGATTTCTTCAGGAATCTCACCCTGCAAAACGCTGACGCTTTGCTGGAGGCCTTCAAGCAAGCGGACCTTCGGATCGTTCCGTTCGAGGATACCTTTGGGCGAGAAGAGTTCCAGAAGGATTTGTACGAAGAGGTCTTTCAGACGCTCGCTCGATTGGCTGAGAGTTTGTACAACGAGATGGTCACCGTAGCGGTCGACGACGAGTGAGGGCAGGTGGTCCGCTTCACCGTAGACGAGCCGAAAGGCATCCGTGTTCTCAACGACAATTTTGCGGTAAGCGGCGGCGCTGCGAATTCGTTCCGTGAAGAATGCGCGATCGACGGGTACATCCTCGCGTGTAAGCAAACGGATTGCGATTTGGGACTTGTCGCTGTAGAAGGCGCGACCCTGGAAGCGGCCTCGTTCGTCGGTAAGAAGCACGATAGCTCCAGAGTCCGCTTTGGCGCTGCGTACGTCACTACGATAGACCCACAGGTGACCCGAGCGCAGCCGTTCGATGCCTCGCGGGCCAATAACGACAGATCCTTCGGCCACGATATTTGCTTCCCCCTAAGCTACATCGGCGGATTCAACTGATAAGGCCTTCAACGAATCGAATCGTCTTTCAATCCGTTACAATGTTGACAAACATACAGCAGAAATCCAGATGCCAAAGAGACTCCGATGAATTTGAGCGATTTCGATTATGAACTTCCGGCCGGAAGTATAGCCCAGCGGCCCCTTGCGGAACGGGACGCATCGCGACTGCTGTTCGTGAGCCGGGCGACCGGCGCGTGGGAAGATAGCCAGTTCCGCGAATTGCCGGCGCTCCTTCAGGGCAACGAACTCATTGTGTTGAACGACGCCCGCGTGCTGCCGGCCCGCCTGTTCGGGCATCGTGCCGGTTTACGCGCTGAACCGCCTGGAGCGAAAAGTCCCGCGCGCGACGAATTCCTCACGTCGCCTATCGAGGTGCTGTTGATTCGCCAGCTCACGCCCGACACCTGGGAAACGCTTGTGCGGCCGGGACGTAAGATTCCGGTGGGTGAGCGAATTGTGTTCGGCGAAGGTGAATTGCAGGCCCGGGTGGAAGCTCGCGCCGAATACGGCCTGCGTGTGCTGCGGTTCGAATCGGAGAACGGTTTGCATGAGGCGCTCGATCGGCTCGGTCACATTCCGCTTCCGCCTTATATCAAGCGCGCGGACGAACCGCTCGATCGCGAGCGTTACCAGACCGTTTATGCCA
The DNA here is from genome assembly GCA_035262725.1 of Candidatus Acidiferrales bacterium. GTDB lineage: Bacteria > Acidobacteriota > Terriglobia > Acidiferrales > UBA7541 > Palsa-295. Next base: position 18,923 of record DATFSH010000119.1, read on the forward strand.
GGCAAGGAAATGCGGTAGCGGCCCCAACCGCGGGGCTGCATTTCACGCCTACGATTCTTGAATCGCTCGAGCAGCGCGGCATCGAAATCGCGAACCTGACCCTCGACGTCGGGCTTGGGACATTTGAGCCAATTCGCACAGAGTCGCTCGAAGAGCATAAAATCCATGTGGAGTCTTACGACATTCCGCAGGCTACCGTTGATTCAATCGCTCGCGCGAAAAGAGAACAACGGCCTGTCCTTGCTGTGGGGACCACGGTCGTGCGTGCGCTGGAGGACGCCGCTCAAAAAGCGGTTGGCAGCAATACGCTCCTGAATGCGGGTCAATCTGAAGCGAACATATTCTTGTTTCCCGGCAAGCCATTTTGCGTCGTCGATCAACTTCTCACGAATTTCCATCTTCCGCGATCGAGTTTGCTGGCGTTGGTCGCCGCGTTCACCGGGCTCGAAAACACGCTCGCGGCCTATCGCCATGCAGTCGCTGCGGGGTATCGCTTTTACAGTTATGGAGATTGTATGCTAGTGCGTTGAACCACAGGGCGAGCCGAATTTCTGGGCGAGATTCGTGCATCGTGACGTCCGTTCGACTATAATCCGCAGCCTGCCAAATAGAGGCAGTCCTTAAATGCGCTATTTAATTCTCAGCGATATTCACGCCAATATCACGGCACTCGATACCGCCCTAGCTGCTGCCAAAGGCAAGTGGGACAAAGCGGTGTGCCTGGGCGACGTTGTGGGCTATGGGCCCGACCCAAATGAAGTAATCGACCGCATCCGCGAGATTGGCGCGGTCACAATTCGTGGCAACCACGACAAAGCCGGAAGCGGGCTTGCCAACGCCGAGGATTTCAACCCAGTCGCTCGCAATGCCGCGCTCTGGACGCGCGACAAGTTGCGTCCCGAACTTCGCGAATACCTCGAAAAATTGCCGACAGGGCCGGCGACGATCAACGGTTTTACCATCGTTCACGGCGCGTCGCGCGACGAGGATGAATACGTGTTCGCCCCAGCGCAGGCCCTCGATAGTTTGATCGAGGCTGCAACCCCGATAACTTTTTTTGGTCATACGCATTTGCAAGGCGGCTTCACACTCGGTGGTGAGGACGACAGGGTTGTTGTACTGCACTTCAAACCGGAGGGTGACAATAAATTCTCACCCCTCAAGATCGAACCGGACACTACCTATCTGCTGAATCCGGGATCTATCGGCCAGCCGCGAGACGGGGACACGCGCGCTGCGTTCGCGATCGCAGACGTCGACAACAAGGTTGTGGAATTCTGGCGGGTTCCCTACGATATTGAAGCAGTGCAGAAGCGCATGGCGGCGGCAGGCCTGCCCGAGCCGCTGATCCTCCGATTGCAATTCGGCCGCTAAGGCAGGCTCTTTTCCATGTCACCCGAAGAAATTCCCCAGCGAGAATGCCGCAGCCAGTTTCCGATCGCATTCGTGGCGGGAGCGGTAGTTGTGCTCGTGCTGGTGGGCGGTCTGATTTTGCTGTCGCGAAGTTCGCATCCCAATGGGGCGGGTGCCGCCGCAAAGCTGCCATTTGGCACCACTGAGCAAACCTACGCCGAGCACATCCACTTCAAAGACATCCAGATGGCGAAAGCCAATAATTTTCTGAATCAGGAGTTCACTTACATTGCCGGGACGCTATGGAACGACGGCGCGCATACCATCCGCGCAGTCGACGTGGCACTGGAATTTCACGACCCATTCAATCAAGTAATTCTGAGAGAGAATGAGTCGCTCATCGTGCCGAAAGATGCTGCTCTACCGGGCGGGCAGCGGCGCGACTTTCAAATAACGCTGGAACATGTTCCCGTAGAATGGAATCAGCAGTATCCTTCTATCCGAGTGACGGGCCTGATCCTGGGCGACTGACGCTCACCCCTTACAGCTAAATCTCATTGCTCGGTGGTTCGATGGACGATTGGGCAGAACTCGATCGTGCATTAGGCGAATTTGTGCGCTCGGGCTCCGTGGAAGTTCGCGAAGACGGTCAATGGCTCGCTGGGCTTGCCGATCTTCAATATGAAATGCGGCGCGCGGGAAAAGAGCCGCTCGTTCACCTGTGGTCCGACGAGAAAAATCTCACGCGACGAGTAATCCGCCTGAAGGAACAAGCGGCGGACAGGATCGTTCTCGAAGTGCACCGGCTCGGCAAATCCAAGCCTGGCCGGCTCGAATTTCTTCGCACGGATTCACCGCGACCAGCCGGCCGGATCACCAGGGAACAATTTCGCGCGCGCTTTGATTGCATTTTGGCCGAAGCGTTTCCTGATGCGCACTCCGAATGGTTATCGGCAGCCGCGGACCTCGAGCATTCATTCTCGGGCATGTATGTGCGTGGGCGCAAGCATGAAGGTGCAAGCAGCTGGGCGTTTCGCGCCTTGGATGCGCAGTTTAGATAGCAGGTCCTTCATTCTCAAGTTCCTGCCCTGAGCGGTGGGGATCGGGGAGTCCTCGATCTGCTCGGCATCACCCGGCGCGGCCGGCTGGTGATCATCGAATTAAAAGCTTCCAAAGATATTCAGATGCCAATACAGGCCGTGGATTACTGGCTTCGAGTGCGCTGTCATCAACGCGAAGGGGACTTTCATCGCTTCGGATATTTCAGCGGAATCGATTTGGACCCGAAGCCTCCGCTTGACTGGTTGGTCGCGCCAGGCTTGCGCTTCCATTCCGCCACGGAGATCCTCTTAAAATATCTCTCGCCCGAAATTCAGATCAGTCGAATTGGGCTGAACGAAAACTGGCGGCGCGGAATTAAGATCGTTTTCCGTCAATAAGACGCTTATTGCCGAAAAAGAAGGGAAGCGGTCCGGATTATATCCGGTGCCACTTCCCGGGGTGTGTCCTAGAAGTGATTTGTAAGATTAGACGGTGGGGCCTTGGAAAAGGTTGCAGCAGAAAAATCTAAATGCGGAAAACTAGTAGAAGAGGTACTTCCGCCACTTCTCGTCGCGATGGCCGATCAGGCGCATCAGCTGCCGCGAAGTATGGAGCGTGAAGGGACGCGGGCGCCGCTGCAGCTTCAGGCCCGCTTCTTCGGGCGTGCGATCGCCCTTGTTATTGTTGCAGGAATAGCAACAGGCCACGAGATTTTCCCACGACGAACGCCCACCGCGAGATCGCGGCATCACGTGGTCCAGCGTCAATTCAGCAGCCGGAAACGCGCTGCCGCAGAACTGGCAAGTATTCCGGTCGCGCAGCAAAATGTTCTTGCGTGAAAGCGCGCGGCTTTGCTGCGGGATATGGCGATAGGTGAGAAGCCGGATCACCGAAGGCACCTGAATCCTTTTTGAAGTGGAGTGCACTTCGGTGTGATTGGTCTCTTCCGCCTGGGCCACGCCCTTGAGCATCAACACCAGCGCGCGACGGACGGCCGTGACATTGATCGGCTCGAACGTCGCGTTCAGCACCAGGACAGGAGCCTGCATCAGCGAAGGACGCTTCGTAGCGGGAAGCTGCGAACTCGGCGCACCAGCTCCCGCAGTCGTCTTGGCTAGGCCAAGATTAGGCCGCGGACGTAACACGTTCTTTAGCCGGTTTTCCATCTGCGCCGCCTTTGCGTCGCTCGACGAATTTGCCTGCTACTAAGGATGCCAACTGCACCCCGTTGGTTCAAGGGCTTTGCAACTTTGTTCGCTGCTTTGAGGCCGTGAGCGACGAGCCCGGAACGACTCGCGCCACCGTCAGCCCCACAACGCTTGCGGCTCCTGCCTTCTTCAGCACGCGCGAGCACGCATCCAACGTCGCGCCAGTCGTCAATACATCATCTACCAGCAAGATGCGCAGCTTGTCAACTCGCACCCCTTGTCGCGTGGCGTAGGCGCCACGTACGTACTTCCAGTGCTCGCTACGAGAAAGGACCAGTTGTGCAGGGCGAGGCTTCGTGCGCATCAGCAGGTAGGACCCGAGCTTGAGTCCCAGGCGCTGGCTAGCAGCCGGGCAATCAGTTCAGTCTGATTGTAACCCGCTCGCGCTGCCGGTCAGGATGCAAAGGGGCAGGAACCACCGTCAGCTTGAAATTCCTCTCCTGCGCTGCGAATCACCTCGCCGAGGCGCTTGACAAACCAGTTTCCCAGCCGGGTACCCTCTTCATATTTCAAAAGCACGATCGCGCCAGCCAGGGCGTCGTTGTAGTAAGCGAAGCTGCGAGCCGGCTCGAAAGCACAGAAATTTGTGCGGCATAGCCGGCAAAGTCCCGGAGCCTTCTCCACCTGCGGCACCAGCTCAAAGGGGCGCCCGCAGCATGAGCACATGGGATCATCAATCGGCTCTATCGAGGCAAAGCATGAAGCGCAGATCGGACGATTCGCATCCGTGAGCGTAGCTCCGCAAATCCGGCAAGGGGCCGGCAGGAGCACGGACACAACGGCATCGAGTGCGCCTCGAAAAAGACACAAGTCCTCTCTTCTAGCTGTTAGGGTTAGGGAGAAGTTACTCCAATTCGGGAGCGGAAGAAAGACAATTCGAGGCGGCGTGGCGGTTCAGGCCTTTGAATCGACACGAGCAGGCACACCTCTGTGCGTTGACACCTAAGCCCCTTTGGCTTTCGCGCGGAGACGTCTCGATAGCTAACGAGAGAGACGAAACGAGGCTACAGAAGCCCCTGTTCCATTTTTTCCTGGCAGGTGATGCAGTAGCGAGTCCACGGCACCGCTTCGAGACGCTTTTGCTGAAGTTCCTCATGGCAGGAGACACATTCACCGAAGCCGTTGTCCTTGTTGATCCGCGCCAGGGCGTCATCCACTAGTTGCAGCAGCGAACGGTCATTATGGGTCTGCCCGAAGAGGAACTCCTTGGTGTAGGAGTTCGCAGCCTTGTCCGCGAGATCCACTGTGGGATCCTCATCGGCTTCCCGTCCTTCTTGCTCTGTACGGGCGATGCCGCGTACGAGTTCCTCGCGTCGCGCCACCAGTTTCTTCTTGTAGTAGTCGAGTCGCTTCTTGTCCATAGTTTTGGTCCCATTGTGAGGCGCATAGCCTCACCTAGAGCCGGAAAGTTTACCGACATGCCCTCGCGTTGTCAATTAAGGCAACCATCCGAGAGCGGACAGGTTTGATGCTGTAGGCGTGAAGAAGATGCAAGCGGAGAAACGCCTCTCTCTAGAATTCAGGACGCGCCGCGAAGGCTTTGCTCCTATCAGTTTCAGCTTGTCCGGCCGCGGTGGGCTTAGCCGGAAAGAGAAAATGAATAGCGATCACCCAAAGAATCAGAACAAAGAATACGAAAACGCTGCCTTCGGGACCGACGGTGCCGCCCGTCAGCCAGTCCGGTCCGCGGAATGACGATTTGAGAAAATGCCCTTGCGCCAGGATGCCGCTGTCGGGAGTGCCGTAAAAATACGTTTCTCCCCAGTCAAAGGATGCATGCATTCCGACGGGTAGCCAGATATTTTCCGTTCGCCACAAAGCGAAAGCGGCAACCAGTCCAAAGCATCCCGCCATGAAAGCGCCGATCTTCGCCTCTCCGGTGTTTCCGAGGTGGACCGCTCCGAAAACGATCGAGAGAATAATCGCGGCGGGCCAGAATCCGATGCCCGAACCGAGAGTCGACTGCATGTAACCGCGAAATGAGAATTCCTCGAAGAGCCCAACGAGGGTGAATCCAATAAAATATAGGATGGCGAGGCTGAATGCAGCCGTTCCGCCCACTGCGACGCCATCTATGGAAAATCCATGCAGCGCGCCGATCAGCAAGAGAAGAATTGACAACATTACGAAACCGAGCGGAACTCCCTGCCAGAACCGCTTGCCAAATGCCTCTTGTAACGGCATTCCATAGTCGGCAAAGGATCGTTTCTCGATCAGGGTCATCACCCCGGCAGCCAAAAGTAAAGGAAGTAAATTGAGCAAGCCTTCGCTGAAAAGCAAGCCTTTCGCTGTGAAAATTTGTTGGGAGGGCAGGAGCGACCTAATGCCGGGAATGTGCACAATCCCATAAATGAACGCAAGATCCAGGGCCAGAAAAATTGCCAGTCGCCATCCTGCGCGAATCCCGTTAGGCCCGACGAAAATATTGTGACTCGGCGACGGCTTCGGCGATGCATCCGCAGCACTGTAGTCTTCGGCCATATTGAGATCCTCCTGGTCGTCCGCGTCTTAAACCGTGAAAGTGAGCAAAAGTATCGCGAATTTCGTTCTGGCTGAAAGCGAATATCAGGTCACGGCCTTTTTCTTCGGATAAGCCCAGTTGAGAGCCAGAAATGCGATCGCCATCACCACGAATGCCAGCGCGCTGCCTTCCGGGCCGATCGTTCCTCCGGTCAGCCAAAGTGGTCCGTGAAACGATGAATTCAGCAAATGACCTTGCGCGAGCATGCCGCTGTCCGGCGTTGAGTAGATGAAAGTTTCCGCGTAGTCGCTCGCCGCATGGAAACCTACCATAAACCAAAGATTACCGGTTCGCCGCAGCACCAGGCATCCCAGCATTCCGAATGCAAAGACAGCGAGTGTTCCCACCCAGCCTTCACCGGGATTCGAAAGATGAACCGCACCGAACGCCGCTGAAAGCAGAAATGCCGCCGGCCAAAAACCGATTCCGCTTCCCAGCGTAAATTGCGCGTATCCGCGAAACAGAAATTCCTCAAAAATCCCCACCAGCACAAACCCGACTGCCCAGAACACCGCATATTTCAATAGCGCTACACCGGCCAGAGCCAGTCCGCCGAAGGAATATCCGCCGAATGCAAATATCCCCAACATTTCGAGTGATTCGAATCCCAGCCCCCAAAGGGCTCCTTGCCAGAATAATTTTCCGAATGCGCCCTCAAGCGGCAGGCCGTATACGCCGAACGAACGCCTTTCGACGCGGCTCATGATTCCTGCGGCGAAAAAAACTATCAAAATTGCAGCGCTCTCGAATATGAGTTCGAATCGAGGTGTCAAAACACCGCTGCTCTGGGCCTGCTTCATGATCTCTGCGACGCCCGGAATCAGCCGCAGGCCGCGCTGGACAATCAGGTACTGAAGACCGACTACGAAAGCGAGATAGATGGCGAGCCGCCACCCCGCCCGGAGTCCGTCCGGGCCCAAGAAGACATTGTGAACGCCGCTCGGTTCGGAAGGAGCCTGTATGGATTTGGCAGCCGGTAAAATCGCTGAGTCTGGAGTCGGTTCGTTATTCATACGCTCCTCTTGTTCCTATACGGCTTGGGGTCGTATTTGGTTGCGTTACCGAAAGCCTAATTGCTGCAAGACAGACTTAGCGAGTCAGACGTCCTCACCTGCAATTCGATAGCGTGTCCCCTTTGCATGCTCTCAAGGGCGGGTTGCGGCGGCTGCGAACGGCTGCTAAACTCTTTAGTCTGCGCACTTGGAAGAGTCGCAGTCGTAACCACCCTTCCATGCATCTATTGGTTCCGGCTGAAATACCAACCGAAGGGGAGAACCAGTTTGGCTAAATATGATCTTGCGATCATCGGGAGCGGACCGGGCGGCTACGTCGCTGCGATTCGCGCCGCACAGTGGGGACTGAAGACCGCCGTCATCGAGAAGGATTCCTTTCTCGGCGGCACGTGCCTGCACGTGGGCTGCATTCCCACCAAAGTTTTTTTGCACCATGCCGACATTTACGACCATTTCAAGCGCGCCGAAGAATTCGGCTTCGAAGTAAAGGACGTGAAAATCAATTGGCCGGCGATTCTGGCGCGCAAAGACAAGATCGTCAAAAAGCATGCCGGTGGTATTGGCGCTTTGTTCAAAAAGAACAAAGTTGAGTCCATCACCGGCTGGGGGCGCATTGCCGGGTCCGGACGCGTCTCCGTGGAGAAGGACGGCAAGACTTCCGAGATCGAAACCACTTACACGATGCTCGCCACCGGTTCCGAAGCTCGATCGCTGCCTGGTGTTGAAATCGACGGCAAGATAGTGCTCACCAATCGCGAAATCCTGGGGCTTCAGGAAATTCCCAAGTCCATGATCGTTGTCGGCTGCGGCGCCGTCGGCGTCGAATTTGCTTCGATTTTCAAGACGTTCGGAACGGACGTCACGCTTCTCGAGGCCCTACCGCGCGTGGTGCCCCTCGAGGACGAAGAAATCTCCGCCGAGCTCGAAAAAATCCTGCGCAAGAAGGGTATGAAGATCGAGCTCGAGGCGAAAGTTGAATCGGTGAAGAAGGACGCCAAGGGCGGAACGGTCACGTACAAGGACAAAGCGGGCAAGTTGCAAACCATCAGCGCAGAGAAAGTCCTGATCGCAGTGGGCCGGCGCCCGCTCACCGAAAATATCGGCCTCGAGAAAACCAAGACCAAGCTCGACCGCGGCTTCGTCGAAACGAATGCGTTCCTTGAAACCGCCGAGCCCAAGCTTTACGCGATCGGCGATATCGTCGCAGGCCAGCCACAGCTGGCGCACGCCGCTTCGATGGAAGGCATCATCGCCGTGGGCCGCATGGCGGGCAAAGATGTGCTGCCATTCGACCGCCAGCGCTGCCCCAGTGCCACCTATTGCGAGCCACAGGTCGGGTCGATTGGTTACACTGAGAAGCAGGCGCGCGAAGCGGGTTTCGACGTGAAAGTCGGCAAGTTCCCGTTTCTGGGCAACAGCAAAGCCACAATCCTCGGCCAACACGAAGGCTTCATCAAAGTAGTTGCCGACGCGAAATATGGCGAGATACTCGGCGTCCACGCGATTGGCCCGCTCGCCACCGAAATCATTTCTGAACCGGTGGCCGCGCTGGGCCTAGAAGCCACGCTCGACGATATGGCTGCGACGATTCATGCCCACCCGACGGTTTGGGAAGCGATGGGCGATGCGTTCAATTCCGTCCGAGGCCTTGCGATTAACTACTAGATCGTTCTCGGCGCCGCGTTCTGTCCGGCGAACGTTTCAAAGGATTTGTGAACCGAGTCACGAAAAACTGCTGGGTGGTTGACCTGGGGCTCATCGCCTACGCGCCCGCCTGCGAATTGCAGCGTGAGCTCGTCGAAGCGCGCAAAGCGAACGCAATTCCAGACGTTCTGCTTCTCTGTGAACACCCGCACGTGATCACGCTCGGGCGCAACGGCAAACTGGAACACCTGTGTGCCGGCGATCGTTTGCTCGCGCAGATGAGGGTGGAATTTCACACGACCGATCGCGGCGGCGACATCACCTATCATGGGCCCGGGCAGGTGGTCGGCTATCCAATTCTCGATTTGGCCGGGCATCGCCGGGATATTCGCTGGTACGTCGAGCAGCTCGAAGAAACCATGATCCGCGCGACCCGTGATTTTGGCATTGAATCGCATCGCGTCGCTGGCAAGCATGGAATCTGGGTAGGCTCAGCGAATGGCACCGCTGCGGCAGAAGATAAGCTTGCGGCACTCGGCGTGCACCTGAGCCGCTGGGTCACTTCCCACGGCTTCGCGTACAATGTCTCGACCGACTTGCGCTATTTTGACTTGATCGTTCCCTGCGGGATTCAGGACGCGCGCGCCACGTCGCTCGAACGCATTCTCGGCGGCGCGGTCGATCTCGCGGGAGCGAAAGAGCGCCTGAGCGGGCATTTTGCCGACGTTTTTGGCTATGCCTTGCAGCCCTCGTCGCGCAGGGAGCTTGAAGCAATCGTGAACGAGCGCACTCCCGCGACAGCGGAAAATGCCTTAGCGGCTCTGAAATGATTTGCCTGTTTTCATACGCAACAGCGGAGATCATCGCATGCACGTCGCAAACTCGGTGAAGGAATCGCAGACTGCGCCGAAACTCACGCGCCAGCAGTATCTCGACCTCTACTATTACATGCAGCTCAACCGCCAGCTCGAAGACCGCATGGTCCGGCTCTTCCGGCAGAACAAAATCGTCGGCGGCCTTTATTCAAGCCTCGGGCAGGAAGCGGTTTCGGTCGGCACGGCCTACGCGCTCGAACCGAAAGACTGGCTCGCTCCCATGATCCGCAACATCGGTGCGCTGCTTGTGAAGGGCTTCAAGCCGCGCGACATCATGACCCAGCACATGGCCAAGTACACTTCGCCCACGCTTGGCAAGGACGGCACGAGCCATTTCGGCGATTTGAACGTGCACCACACCATTTCGCCGATTTCGATGCTCGGAGATCTCATTCCGGTGATGACCGGTGTCGCCATGGCCGGCCGCTATCTCGGCCAGAATATCGTTTCGCTCACCTGGATTGGCGACGGCGGCTCGTCCACCGGCGCCTTTCACGAAGGCCTCAATTTCGCGGCTTCGCAGCGCGCTCCCTTTGTGCTCGTCGTCGAAAATAATCAGTGGGCATACTCGACTCCGGTGGCACACCAGGTGCCCGTCAAGAATCTCGCGGACCGCGCCGTCGCCTACGGCATCACGAGCAAAATCACGGATGGCAATGACGTGCTCGCCGTCTACGCGACGACGAAAGAGGCAGTGGATGAGTGCCGCAGCGGCCATGGTCCTGTTTTGATTGAAGTCAAGACCCACCGCATGAAAGGCCATGCCCAGCACGATCCCGCCGAGTATGTGCCGAAGGAAATGGTCGAATACTGGAAGGCGCGCGACCCGATCGCGCGCTACGAAAAATTCCTCACCGAAAATAAGATCTGGGACGCGAAAACGAAGGCCGAGATCGATTCGCGCATCGAGCGCGAATTGGACGAAGAACAGAAGTTTGCCGAGGAGTCGCCTCTTCCGCCGCCCGAGCTCGCCGAGCAGGGCGTCTATTGCGACGGTTGCCACACGATCGAAGCCGATTGGCAGCGCCCCCAAAAGGAAGTGACGCCTCCCAATTGCAGCGTCGATGCGATTTGGGAAGTGAAATCCTTCGGCTCGTTTGATCCCGATGCTGCCGCCAAAATGAAGGCGGCTTCGCAGGCGGCACAGCCGCGGCAAAGCCCTGGAAACGGTGCGCCCCCCGCGCGATCCGAGAAAATCGCTTACCAATCGCAGAAGGCCGCTTCGGCCGGTGGAGAAAAAGACCTCGATACCGCCGCGGCTCTGCGAGTCCCGTTTGGCCGCGGCCCGAAAGACCGCGCTTTCCGTGAGGAGCGTGCGCAAAAAGAAAAAAACCGGCGCGGCAAGCGGGGGCGACGCTAATGGCCGCGATTACCATGCTCGAGGGAATTCGCCAGGCGATTTTCGAGGAGATGGATCGTGACCCGGCCGTCGTCGCGCTCGGCGAGGATATCGGCGTTTACGGCGGCGCGTTCAAAGTGACGGAAGGGTTGCTCGCTCGGTTCGGTCCAGAGCGCGTGGTTGACGCGCCCGTCAGCGAGACGGCCATCGTCGGCGCGGCCTGCGGCATGGGTTACCTGGGACTCCGGCCCATCGTCGAAATGCAATTTATCGATTTCATCGCCTGCTGCTTTAATCAGGTAACGAACTTCGCCGCCAAGTCCCACTACCGCTGGGGCGCGCCCGTGCCAATGGTATTGAGAGGCCCGTCGGGCGGTGGCGTGCACGGCGGCCCCTTCCATTCCGCGAATCCGGAAATGTATTTCATGCACACCCCGGGGCTGAAAATCATTTATCCTTCCACCCCCCATGACGCGAAGGGACTCCTGAAGTCCGCCGTGCGCGACAATAATCCCGTGCTTTTTTTCGAGCACAAATATCTCTATCGCCGCATCAAGGAAGAAATTCCGGCGGAGGAATACACGGTTCCGATCGGCAAAGCGACCGTACGGCGCGAAGGAAAGGACCTGACCATCCTGAGCTACGCGGCGATGGTACATACGTCGATGGAAGCCGCCGAAACGCTGGCGAAAGAGGGTATCGACGCCGAAGTGATTGACCTTCGCACGCTCCTGCCGCTCGATCGCGATGCGATTCTTGCTTCCGTGAAGAAATCCAACAAGCTCCTGATCGTTCACGAGGACACGCGCACAGGCGGCATCGCCGGAGAAATCGCTGCGCTTGTCTGCGAAGGCGCGTTCGAAGATCTGGACGGGCCCATCGCGCGCGTCACCGCCCTCGATACGCCGGTGCCCTATTCTCCGCCGCTCGAGGAGCATTTCCTGCCCAACGCCGAAAAAGTTGCCGCAGCCGCGCGGGAATTGGCAAGATACTGAAAGACGAAGATACTGAAGACGAAAACAGAATCGGGATTCAGCAAACGGGAGAGTGCCATGGCCGATGTAATCATGCCCCAGATGGGCGAAAGCATCTTCGAGGGGACGATCACCAAGTGGCTGAAGAAGCCCGGCGATAAGATCGAGCGTGACGAGCCGCTCTTTGAAATTTCAACCGACAAAGTCGACGCGGAAATTCCGTCGCCCTCCGCCGGCGTGCTCAAGGAAATCAAAGTCAACGAAGGACAGACTGTTCCGATTCAAACTGTTGTCGCCGTGATTGACGCGGACGGCTCAGCCGCTGCCGCCGCGCCCTCCGCCCCGGCGCCAGCCAAGGCCGAAGCCCCCAAGCCCGCACCGTCGCCTGCCGCCTCTCCTGCTCCCGCGCCCGCACAAGCCGCGCCTCGCGCGGCAGCCGCTGCGCCTGCGCCGCCCCAGCGCCCCAATGGCGACAAGATCCGCAGCTCCCCGCTCGTCCGCCGCATCGCCCGCGAGAACAACGTCGACCTCGCCACGCTCTCCGGCACCGGCGCGGGAGGCCGCATCAGCAAGCACGATATTTTGGCCGCAGTTCAATCGGGTGGCGCCGCCACCGGAGGCTCGCGCCCTGCTGCCGCTGCTGCTCCTGCGCGAGCAGCTTCTGCTCCACCCCCCGCCGCGGGTGGCGCGGCCGCATCCGCAGTTCTTGAGACTGCCGTCCCGCGCGAAAAAATGTACTTCGGCCAGTACGAAGTCCAGCCCATGTCCGTCATGCGCCAGCGCATCGCCGAGCACATGGTGCTCTCAAAGCGCGTTTCCCCGCACGTGTATTCCGTCGATGAAGTAAACGTCTCCGGCATCGCCGCGCTACGTTCGAAACTCAAGGACAAGTTCGAGCAATCCGCCGGCACCAAGCTCACCTTCATGCCCTTCTTCGTGTGCGCCGCCGTGGAAGGCCTGCGCGCTTTCCCCACCGTGAACTCTTCCGTCGACGGGACGAACATCGTGCTGCACAAGGAGTGCAACGTCGGCATCGCCGTCGCGCTCGACTGGGGCCTGATAGTTCCGGTGATCAAGAACGCCGAAGAGAAAAATTTCCTCGGTATCGCCCGCGCTTTGAATGACCTTGCCGAACGCGCCCGCGCGAAAAAACTCAAGCCCGAAGAAGTCGCCGAAAGCACCTTCTCGATCACAAACCCCGGCGTCTTCGGCGGCCTCTTCGGCCTGCCGGTGATCAACCAGCCCAATGTCGCCATCCTCGGCCTGGGTACCATCGAAAAGCGCCCGGTAGTTGTGGATGACGCGATTGCGATCCGCTCGATGGTCTACCTCACGCTCAGCTACGACCACCGCGTGGTGGATGGCGCCGTCGCCCACCAGTTCATGGGCAAGGTAAAGCACACACTCGAAAACTGGACCGAATCGATCCTGTAGCCGGAAGGAGACGCGTCACCGCCAGGAACAATGAAAGCCGCAGCGATCTTTTTGCGGCTTCTGGTTTTCGTTCTTCCCGCTCGGGCTCAATCGTTGGCGAATGTTTGTGTCCCTCCGGAGAGCTTGCAACGCGCGGTCGCAGCGAAATATCCCCGGTGCCAAGGTTATTACCGAATCGGATCTAGACGCAGACGACCGCCAGTTTTTTCAAAAAGACCATCACGGGGCATGCCCCGGTCTCATTAAGGTGGATTTCTACGGCGATGGCAAGCCTATATTTGGATTGGAACTGATCACCGGAAGCCAAGCTGGTCCGAATATAAAGCTCGTCATCGCACGGCAGATTGGTCTCAACTGGAATCTGCTTTTTCTTGCACGAACTAGGCGGAATGCGCCCGTCATTTGGGTCGGACAAGCCTGGAGATATCAAAGCATCTGGGGCGATAAGCTCCATGCAGCCCATTGTGTAATCGTTTGGCAGGGTTATGAGTCGTGGGCCGTCTTGTATGCCTGGAACGGGCGGAAAGTGGAGCACATCCAACTCGTCGACTAACTAGCCCCGGGAACAAGTCAATTTGCGCTAGTAGCCGCGTCAAGACCTCATGTATACCGATAAACCCCACCGGCAACCCCATTGGGGCGCTCCGCCCTGGCATATCGATTTCACCGTTCGCAGCAAACCAATTCCCGCATCCGTTGACTTCGCGATCGTTGGCGCCGGCTTCACCGGCTTGGCCGCCGCCGCATGGCTTCGCCGTCTCGCGCCGGAAAAATCGGTGGCGGTGTTCGAAACAGATCGGATCGGCGCGGGCGCGAGCGGCCGCACCGGCGGTATGGTCCTTGCTGAAACCGCGGCCGGCGATCTTCCCGGCCTTGGTGACGTCCTCGCCGGCTTCAAGAAAATTCTGGATGCGCTCGAAATCGAATGCGACCTCGAGCTGCCCGGCGCCTGGGAGATCGCCCGCGAGAAGGGAATTCCGCATTCGCCGATCGAGTGGGAAGACTCCGGAACCGTTCACGTCATCCGCAAAGTTCCCGGCGGCACGCTCGATCCCGGGAAACTCGTCGCCGGGCTCGCCCGCGCCGCGAATGCCTCGCGCGCTCAGATTTTTGAAAATTCGGCGGTCGAAAAAATCGAATGGCACAAACGCCCGGTCCTGAGCGTAGCTAAGAAAGCGTGCGTCGCCGGAAAGGTGCTCCTTGCGACGAACGCCCTCTCTCTCGACTTGACCCAACTCGCCTCGCGCACGCATCCGAAGCTAACGCTCGCCGTCCTGACCGAGCCTCTGGGCAAAAAAAAACTCGACGAGATCGGACTCGCCGGCGGCCACCCCTTCTACACCGAAGACCTACCTTACCTCTGGGGGCGCCGCCGCGAGGACGGCAGCGTGATTTTTGGAGGCGGCTTGGTCGATGCGGATGAATCGCACGATCTCTGGCGTGTCGACGCGCGCCAGGGCCACGCGCAGGAGTTCTTCCAATCAATTGAAAGCCGCGCCTCCTGCCTTCACCCCGCGCTGGCCGGAGTTCGCTTCACCCACCGCTGGGGCGGCCCGATTCTCTTCCGGGAAAACTGGTGCCCGGTCTTCATGCCGCATCCGCAAAGCGAGAACGCCATCGTGCTCGGCGCCTACGCCGGCCACGGCGTCGCATTGTCCTCGTACCTCGGCGCCTGGGCAGCCGAAGCGTCGCTCGGGCAGAGGAAACTTCCACCCTGGGGCTCCATTCAAAAGTAAAGCGGCGCGTCCGCGTGCCGCCCGTCCACAAACCTCTGCCAACGTGCTCAGGTCCCCGCTTGGTCTTTGTCCGCTCGTAGCTGAGGTCCCGTCGCGGCCGCGAGGCCGCGATGATCCACGCCGCGCCCCACTTGCATCACCAGATCGGCCGTGTGAGCGACCAGTTCCTCGCGCAGCTCGACCACAGCCACCGGCGGCACCGGGAATCCAATTCTCGCCGCCAGCCTTGTTGCCAGCAATCGTTCGCCAGGATCCTCTCTCCCGGGGGGTTGTTCTGGACCTTGACGACGTAATAGTCGTATTCGTCGCGTTTCCGATTGCTCGATACGCCACCAGGACTCGAAGAAGAAATGGGGCTTGATACTGTGCTTGTCGCTGGGCTTGACCCTGACCCTGTTCGTGACCCTGTTGCGGAACCCGCCGCAACGCATCAAGTGCGACTGCACCCCCCCGCATTCGCCGGATCTGCTCCAGAGCAAGCGCCATCGGTAGCCTATGCTGCTGCCAACCTGTGTTTACCGCAAGTGGAGCATATCAAATCGGGAACGCCGCGGGATTTTTCGGCATCGCTTTAAGCATACAAATAGGGGACAGTTTCGGAGCGAAACGACACGTTGGAAACTGGGGCGCGAAGATTGCCTATGTGTTCGAAGAGGAAAAACTAGATCAAAACGAAAAAAAACTGGGACTACGCCCACAATCGCACGAACGCAATCCCCGTTCACAATCGCATCTGAATTTGGACCGCTGCCCTAACGCCGCTTGCGCTTCGCCGCTTTCTTGGGTTTCTTGCCCGCTTTTTTCGTCTTTGCCTTCGACTTCTTCCGAGCCGGAGCCTTCATGGCCTTCTTCGCAGGCTTCGACGGCCGTGCGGGCGCCGAGCGCGGCGTAGCCGCGGGAGTCGGCTCGCTCTCATCCTCGTCCGGCTCTTCCTCAATGCTGATTTCTTCTATCTCGACCGCGCCGCCAAGGGGCTGCTCGCCCTCTTCTTCCTCTTCGAACCGGGGCAGTTCGTCGTCTTCCTCATCGTGCGATTTCGAATAGAACATGGCACCTCCCTGGATGTCTTTCAGGTTTGCCGGACGGCTTTAGCTCCTTCGCGATATAAACGGAGTCTCGGAAGTTTGTCAAGAAGCAAGCGGCCTAAAATCGTGAGCTTGCGCGGAAAATCCGCGGAAAGAGCTTCATACCTATCTTAAGCCGTGTAACTATAAGAAATTAAGTTGTTTGGCGGAAGGAAGGACCGGGACCTCGTTTTCTTGCCGGATTCTTTATCGCTGAATGGTGAGGACGTCGCCGGCTGCCAAAGGCCGCTCCGCCAGAAAAGGGTTCGAGTTCTTCAAGGCCGTCACGGTGGTTCCATACGCCCGTGCGATCGAATACAGTGTCTCGCCCTTCTTCACCCGATGCTGCACCGCTTCGCCTTTCTCTGGGTGAGCGCTTGAGACGTTCTCGACGGCTGACCCGTGCTCGGCACCCGCCGCCCCCTCGCTCGCCGTTCTATTCTGCACGGATTTCGACTTGGCGTGCGAAGCTGCCACAGGTTCGCCCCCCGCATAGATCCGCAGGCGAGCGCCGCGCGGCGCTTTAGCTCCGCTGATATGGTTCCAGCGCCGGATATCCGCCACGGTCACGTCAAATCGTTCGGCGATCCCCTCGAGCGTGTCGCCCTTCTGCACGCGGTAATGCACCAACTTCACCACCGGCGGCGCCGTCGGCACACTCAGCAGAAACCCGGCCGGCAAAGTCGCGTGCGCTTCCAGATGATTCGCGTTTTCGATCGCCGGCACCGTCACGCGATAGTGTCGCGCCACATCCGCCAGCGTCTCGCCACCCTCCACGGAATGCAGCCGCCAGCTTGTCCACTTGTCGATGGGGACGCGTTGAATGTTATCCGCGAATTTCTGTACCGTGCCCTTGAGCAGAACCAAAAGGAACTGCGGATCGTTCGGCGTCACGCTGCGCAGCAAGGACGGGTTCAAGAGGCGCAGGTCTTCGAGGTCCGCCCCGGTCGCATCCGCCACCAGATGCAGATCCACCGGATGTCCCGGCTTCACCGTTTCCACCGCCGGTGGCTTTTCCGGGATCACCTGCACGCCGTAGAGCACTGGATCCTTGGCCACCAGCGCCAGCGCGATAATAATCGGCACATAGTTTTGCGTCTGCTTGGGCAGCGCGTGGCGCTTCTGCAGCTCCCAGAAATCCGCATACCCGGTCCGCTCCACAGCCTTCGTTACGTTCCCGGGCCCGGAGTTATACGCCGCCATCACCAGGTACCAGTCGCCGAACATCGCATACAAATCCTTCATGTGCTGCGCGGCCGCATGCGTCGCTTTTTCAGGATCGCTGCGCTCGTCAATCCAGTACGTTCGCTCGAGGCCGTACTCCATGCCGCGATAGGGCATGAACTGCCAGATCCCCCGCGCTCCCGCACGCGAAACCGCCTGCGGCAGAAAGGCGCTCTCCGCCTGCGCCAGATAGATCAGATCCTGCGGAACCCCCTCCGCCTTCAACGTCCGCCGGATCATTTCGTTGTAACGGCCCGCGCGCTCGAGCCCGCGCTCCACCACCGCCCGGCCCCGCGAGGTTGAGAAATAACTCAAATACTGCAGCACCGAATCATTCACCGTAAGCGGCAAATCGTGCGGCACCGCGATCAATTCCTGCTCGGCCTTCGAATAGAGGCGCGGGTCGCCGGGAGGCAGGGTCAGGTCGGCGATCTCCTCAATGGGAGCCGGAATCCCCGGATTTTCCTCTTCCTCTTCGGCGTTGTTCTGGGCCTGCGCTTGTTCGTAGCTCTGCGTCGCATCCCCAATCTGGTCAACCAGCTTGGAAAGCCGCGGGTCCGATTCCATCTGGAACCCGCTGGCTTGAATCAAATCCACGGCCCGGTCAAATTCCGCGCGCGCTTTTTCCGGGTCTCCGGCTTTCAGATACTTCTGGCCTGTCTTGTACGCGGACTCTACCTTCTCCACCAGGATGTCGATTGAAGGCCGCTCCATGGGCTGGAGGGCGGTGTAATCGGATAATTGCCGGGTGAAAGGCAGTGCTTCGCGCGCGACCTCCGGCTTGGCCGCCTGCGGCACGGGAGTCGCTGCGGGAGTCCGGGCTTTCACCTTTTTTGTCGAACCGGTGTCGTTACACCCGGTGATTCCGAGCGAACCGGCCAATGGGAGGGCGATCAATCCCGCTATGATCAAGCCCCTGATTGCAACACTTTGTGGCGTCGCCTTCTCAGTCGTTATCACAGACATTTGGCCACTCGGCTTTTAAGGAATTTTCTTCCAAGCTCTCGAACTCAAGCTGCACCAATTGCTCAGATGTCCCTAAATCTTATGAGTTACCCGAGCCCCGGTCAATGGAACCAGCCCCGCCTCCGTTAACGAAAAGAGGACACGCTCGCCGTCCGCCTGCGACCCGCACCTCCGCCAACGCACGTCGACGGTACCGGAACGAACCCACTGATCAGCTGAATGGGGAGAACACGCAGGCATCGCTGAAAATCTCCGCAAAATAGCTCGAATGCCCGTAAAGCGGGTCTAAGATCCGCCCGCGCCGCCAACGCTTCTCACCGCGCCATTCTGCATTCGCCTTCTTCATCGAGCCTTATTTTCGCGGCCAACTTATTTTGTACGCATGACGGATTTTGTAGTAATTTCGCGCAACGCATTCCAAGCGGATTTAGCGGAACCGGTCGCCTATGGCGACAGGCTTGCCGCCAAGTCAATTGCAAGGTTCGGCGCACTTCAGGAGGTTCACATAAAGAGGCCGTGGATCCGCATTCCTTCTCAGTTTCCTCGTGGCCGGTGCCGGGTTCGCCTATCTGGGCAAGTGGACCTGGGCCCCTCAATCTCGCCGGCGCCATCGCCGTAGGTTTGCTGGTCTATCGCTTCAGCCCTGACTCGCTCAGTATGGCTTCCACCACCGTCGCCGCGGCCAGCGGCAGTCTCGTCATGACGGCTGCCAAAACCATGAACGCAAAGTTCACAGCACCCGCAGCGTCGCCGTCCAGCCGCTAGAAAGATCGACGCCGTCCAACTATTTTTGTATTTGGACTTGATTCGGACTTTTGGCCACAACTTCCGAAATCCCCAGGTAGAGGGTGATCCTCCCGGTCACGCACAAGTTCTTGTTTCGGTAGAGCTCCTCCGGGCGGCCAAACTTCGCGCGGTCGCGAAGTGGACGAAGGTCGGCTGCCCCTTGCCGCTCGAAACAAAATGAATCCCCACTACCCTCCCGCAAACGGTCGCCCTCTTCCCCACATGATTCTTCACCTCCCGCGACGTAAGGTGCGCAGCCTGCGCCGCGGCCGCGCCCGCCGCAGCCAGCCAGACTATGCCCAACGCCGTCAGCCGGAACATCCGCATCACCACTCCCTCTCGAGGTGCCGTTCGCGCACACGAGTAGAGTTTATCGGCGAAGCCAGAGAACTGCTTTAGGCAGGAAAAACTCCGTACCCTTCGCAACCACTACTTTCATCTATTCGTAACGCAACGCCTCGGTCGGCGCAATCCGCGATGCCCGTCGCGCCGGGACATACGCCGCCAGCATCGTCACCACCAGCAGCGTGGGCACCACCACCGCATACGCCAAAATATCCACTCCGCCCGAATCAAACAGCATCGAATTCATCAGCCGCTCCACCGCGAAACCCATTGCCAGCCCGACCCCCGTCCCAATCCCCACCAGCGCAAGCCCTTTGCCCATCACCAGACGCAACACATCCGGTCTCCCTGCTCCCAGCGCAATCCGAATCCCGATCTCGCGCGTTCGGCGAATCACGTTGTACGCCACCAGTCCGTACAAGCCAGCCACGGCCAGCAAAAGTCCCACCAATCCCATACTCCCCACCAGATCGATCGCAATCCGCGGCCCGTACACCGCCTGGTTCAGGTAGAACTCCTCATACGCTCGCGTCTGCAGCACCGGCAGATTCGGATCGAGTGCACGAACAACATCCTTCATGGACGGAATCAATTGCCGCGGATCCCCGCTCGTGCGCAACATCAAAACCATTCGCGCCACAGGATGCTGCGCCAGCGGCAAGTACACAAAATCCATCGGACTTTCCATTGACTGATACTTCACCGTCTCTGCGATTCCCACGATCTCGACCGGAACCCCCGTGTTGTTGTCGAGCCGGATGCGTTTTCCCACCGCATCGCCCCCGGGCCAAAAATGCTTCGCGAAGCGCATATTCACAATAGCGACCCGCGGCGCATCGGCGCTATCCGACGCCAGAAAAGCGCGCCCGCTCAGGATCGGAATCCCCATCGTCTCGAAGTATCCTTCGTCCACCGTGTCCATGATCGAACTGAAATTCGCGCGATCCGGCGGCATCTGGAATCCGTCCGGCACGAACGTCACGCCGTCAAAATCGCTCTGCCCCAGCGGCACATTCTGCGTCAGCGTCACGCTCTGCACTCCGGGAGCTCCGCGCATTCGTTCAGCCAGTAACTTGTAGAACTGCTGCGTCTGCCCTGCGTTGTACTGAATCAGCCGCGGGTCGAACGTGGTCATCAGCAGATGGTCCTTGGTGAAATTGCTGTCCTGCATCACGTCGTGTTGAAAGCCGCGAGCCATCAAAAATGACGCGGTCAGCAGCATCAGCGACGTCGCCACCTGCGCCACCACCAGCATATTGCGGCCCCACAAGCGCTTGCGCCCGGGGACGTCCACATCCGCGGACTTGAGCGCGTTCACCAGGTCTACTTGCGTGCTCTGCAGCGCGGGCGCCAGGCCGCACAGAAGCGCGCACAACACGGACAATGCCACGCACGCAACCAGCACCCGCGTATCCATCTGCATCGGCACCGCATTCGGCAAGTCAGTCATAAAAACAATGCTCTGTTTGCTGTGGAACCATTCAATCACGCCGTATCCCACCGCCACCCCCGCGAGTCCACCCAGGGTCGCCAGTATCAGGCTTTCCGTTAACAGCAGCCGGATCAGCCGCATCCGCCCGGCGCCCAGCGCCAATCGTACCGCAATCTCCCGCGCTCGCGCCCGTGCGCGGCTCAGAAGAAGTCCGGCAACGTTGGTGCAAGCTACCAGCAGAACCGCCAGCGCCAGGATCACAAACACCACGCCAAATTTCCAATTTTCGTCTTCGATCCTCCGCGCCTGGAATTGCGTATACACGGCCGCCCCGCGCCCGCAGCTCGCGTTTGCATACTCATGCTCGAAATTCTTTGCTATTACGGCCAGCTCGCTGCGCGCCTGCTCGAGTGTTGTCCCTGGTTTCAAGCGCGCCTTTAAGTTCAACTCGCGATCGTCGCGGTCCTCGAAAAAATTCTTTTGCAGATTCGTCGAGAATACAGGCGCCATCGCCAGCGGCACGTAAAGGTCGGGATGCCCGAACGTCAGCAATCCTGGAAAGGTTTGCGGTGCCACTCCAATCACAGTGAAATCCTTTCCGTTCAGACGAACCGTCCGCCCCACCACCGACGAGTCGCTGGCGAACTGATGCCGCCAGAAATCCGACCCCAGCGCCACAACCGCATCGCGCCCGGGTACCTTGTCCTCATCCTCACGAAATCCGCGTCCTAGCCGCGGCGTCACACCCAGCGCATCGAAGTAGTTCCCGGAAACCATCATTCCGCCTCTCACCTGCGGCGTGGTTCCTGGTTGGGCGCTGAACCCGACCGCCTCCATATCGGTGTAGGCGATCACCCCGTCGTAGCTGGTCGTCTTGTCACCTATATCCAAATATTCGCGATAGGAGAAATCGTCGAAGGGGGTATCGCGCGTCGTGCTCACCAGCGTAACCACGTTCCCCGGATGCGGCACGGGGTAAGGACGGAAGATCAGCGCATCCACCATGCTGAACGTCGCCGACGTCATCCCGATTCCCAGCGCCAGCGTGATGGCCACGAACGCGGTCAGTCCGGGCGTGCGGCGCAAGCCGCGGATCGCAAAGCGCACATCTTGCAGAAAATTCTCGATAAGGGGCAGCCCGCGCTTCGACCGGTAGTCTTGCTTGATCGCCTCCACGCCGCCAAATTTAAGCAGAGCCTGCCGTCTCGCTTCGACGGGCGATAAACCAGCGCGAATATTTTCCTCGGTTTGCAGCGCGATATGCCCTTCGATCTCTTCCCTCAGCCTCTCGTCCTGCGCCGGCGCTGCCGTCAGGTTCAAAAGCCGCGCGAAAAATCGCCTCACAGATCTCATGACAATCCCCCGCCTGCTTCACTTCAAAGAACCGCTCCCAAGAACCACTCACTCCTCACGCATCAGCATCATGGGGTCAATTGAGAGAGCCCGCTGCGCTGGAATCCACGTAGCCAGCAGCCCCAGCAGCATCGTCGCCAGCACAACTCCAGCCAGCACCACCGGGTCGCGCGGCGTCGCCTCATACACGATCAACGCAAGCACTCGGCTCGCCAGAAGTCCTAGGATCAAGCCCGCTGCGGAGCCCAACGCGAGCAACTTCACTGCCCGTCCCAACGCCGCCTCTAATATTTCTTTGCGCTGCGCTCCCAACGCGATCCGAATTCCCAATTCGCGCCTCCGCTTGCTCACCGCATAGGCCGCCATTCCAAAAATTCCTGTCACCGACAGAATCGCGCCCATCACACCCAGGACGCCGAGCGCCATCGTCGCTATCCGCGAAGGGAACAGAGCCGTGTCCAGTTCTTTGTCCCACGGCTGGATGTAAAGCGGGAGACCACTGTCGAGCTCCCGGAGCGCACTCCGGATGGCTGTGGCTGCCCGCTGTTGCCCCGATTTGCCGTTCAACCGCGCCACCAGCGACATTCCGCTCGATGGTGATTGCAGAATCGGGAAAAACATCGCCGACTGCGGTTTTTCCGTCAGGCTGTTGTATTTCCCGTCTTCCACGATGCCCGCCACTTGAATCAGCGTTCCATCCGGCAGCTTGTAATGCCGGCCGGTTGCGTTTGTCGCGAAGCCAAACACCTTGCGAGCGAACTCCCGATTCACGATGGCTTCGCGTTGCGCCTTTGCGTCGTCGCGCCAGGTGAAGTTTCTCCCCGAAAGCAGGGCGGTGCCCGCCGCCTGAAAATATTCGGGCGATACGCTGTAGACCAGAGCTTCCGCCGCAGCGTTCGAGAACCTTAGGTCCTCCGTCTCGCTGCTGAAAACATTTGAGCTGTTGCAGCATTCGCGCAGCGGCGGCTCGCTGATCAGCCCCACAGACTGTACGCCGGGAATCGCCGCCACCGCCTCGATCATCCTTTTTTCCATCGCCGGCACTTTTTCGTCGCTGTAACCGGCTATGCTCAGATCGGTATTTACCAGGATCGCGTTCCGCGGCTCAAAACCGAAATGGCTGTGCAGCGAGCGCGCCAGTCCGCGCACGGCAACCATCGAGGAAGTTATCAGCACCGCGCAAATCGCAATTTGCGCCACAACCAACATGTCCCGGAGCGTCATGCGCGTCCCGGCCTTGACGATCGATCCTGACTTCACCACCTCATAGGGATCTGTCCGGAGAATCTGTCTCACTGGCACGGCTCCAAAGAGGAATCCGCTGGCTAAAGTCAGCAGCAGGGCCACGCCATACACATATGACTCTGGGTTTACCGCCGTATGGAAAGGATATCGGGAAAATGGCTGCCACACGCTCAGCTCGTCCAACAGAACCACGCTTCCCCAGAGTCCGGCGGCACCCCCGATCAGTGAAAGCAATACCGCCTCTGTGAGGAGTTGACGCGCGACGCGAAGGCGGCTCGCTCCGAGCGCCATCCGCAGCGCAATTTCCCGCGAACGGTCCGCGGCGCGCGCGGCAGACAGGCTGCCCAGATTGGCGCAGGCGGCCAGCAGAATTAACCCCGCCAACAGCACCAGTCCGGCCATGAATGCGCGCACCGGCCGGCCACCATAGTCGCCATACAGGCTTGGGCGCGCCAGCCCAAACCGCATTTGGCTGTCGTCGTTGGGATAGGTCTTTTCCAGATAGGAGCCAATCGAGTTCAGATCGGCATTCGCTTGCGCGGCGGTCACTCCCGCCTTCAGATGTCCGAACGTCTCGAATATCCAGTGGTTTCCCCGCTCGTTCAGAAGCTTCCCTCCATTCACCTGCACGAGGGGCACAAAGAATTCGGGAGAGAAGAACAGCAAGGTGCCGTGAAATTCGGGTGGCGTCACGCCGATCACAGTGAGGGGATGCTTGTTGAGCAGAACCACGCGGCCCAGCATCGTGCGGTCATCATGAAAATAGTTGTGCCAGTAGGCGTAGCTGAGCACGATGTATGGCGCGCTGTCCGGGCCATGCTCGTCGGATGCGCGAATCAACCGCCCTAAATACGGCTGTATTCCCAGGACATCGAAATAGTTTCCGCTCACCTGATAAAACCAGGCGCGCGACAGATTTTCGCCGGTGTCCAGCCCGGCCGCTTCGATATTGTAAGCCGCCAAAGAATCAAAGCTGCGATTGCGATCGCGCAGATCGAGATAGTCCGGATACGAAAGGTATCCGGAGTTATCGTTCGCACGCTCGATCGCGTAAAGGCTCTGTGATTCGGGCAGATTGAGCGGCTGCAGCACCAGCGCGTTCAGCACGCCAAAAACCACTGCATTCGCGCCGATGGCTACCGCGAGTGTCACAATTGCCACCGCCGCAAAACCTGGAGATTTGCTCAGCATCCGTCCCGCGAACCGCACATCCCATAGCAGCGTTTCGATAAGTAGCAGCCCTCTCTCCGCCCGATATTCCTCCTTGACCGCCTCCAAGCCGCCAAACTTCAAAATGGCTTGGCGCCGCGCCTCCACGGGCGATAGACCAGCGCGAAGATTCTCCTTGGTCTGCAAAGCAATGTGCTCTGCGATCTCTTCGCGCAATCGCTCCTCATGGTCCTCCCGGCCTGTCACCAGGTTGGCGACGCGCCGCAGCAATCGCCTCAATGCCCTCACTGCAAATCCTCCGCCTTCACCTCGAAGAACCGCGCAAGACTATTCATAGCGCAGAGCCACCACCGGGTTCACACGCATCGCCCGCCGCGCCGGGATGTACGACGCTACCAGTGCGGCTAGCGATAGCAGCGCAGCCAGGCCCGCAAATATCACTGGGTCAGTCGCGCTGACCCCGAAAAGAAGGCTGGAAATAAGTCGCGTAACCGCGAACGATGCTGCAATTCCGATGGCCACGCCCGCAAGCGCAAGCCGGGCGCCTTCACCCACCACCAGACGCAGCACGTCGCCTCGTTGCGCTCCCAGTGCCATGCGAACACCGATTTCCTGAGTCCTGCGCGTCACCGAAAACGCGACAACTCCATAGATCCCCACCGTGGCAAGCGCCAAAGCCGCGGCGGCAAAGAAACCGACAATAAGAAGCAGAAATCGGCGGTTTGCCAGCCATCCGTTCATCTCCTCCGCAAAAGTGGAGAATTTCACCGGGACGTCGGGCGCGAGGTCGTGAAAAATGCCACGCGCTGCGGCAACGATTTGCCCCTCGGGCGCGGCGTTGCGCATCACGATGGTGGGCGATGAATTGGCTTTCATTCCGCGCTGCCGGTAATCCACATAAATGATCGGACTCGGCGGGAGATCGAGTCCGCTGGCTCGAACATCACCCACGATGCCGACCACGGTGACCGGCTTCAAATTCCCGTCCATGTTGCCGAATTCCACCACCTGGCCCAGGGCGTCCTGGTTCGGCCAGCGCTGGCGAGCCAGCGTTTCGCCGATCACCGCCACATTCGGCGAGTTCCAATCATCCCGACCGCCGAAAATTCGTCCGCGAATCAGCGGAATACCCATGGTGCGGAAATACTCCTCGCCGGCCACGCAGTAATAGGCGCGTCCCACCTGGGCGGGGTCTTGTGCGATCCGGCTGAACTCGTTGAAATCGGCCGGCGCATTTTGTCCATTCAGTATCAAGAAAGTTCCGTCCGCAAGGTTGTCGCCCGCCGCCACCGGAAGCGCGCCAGCTACGCCTGCTGTCTCCACCCCGGGAATGGCGCGAAGCCTCGTCAATATGTCTTCCACGAGATGGATTTGCCGCACCACCTCAGACTCTTCCATTCCCTGTTGCCATTGGGGAGTGGGGAGGGAAAACTCCATGGTGATCAGGTTGCGCCCGCTGAATCCAGGATTCGTCGAAATCAGCCGTAAGAAGCTTCGTCCCAGAAGGCCTGCTCCCACCAGAATCACCAGAGTCGCCGCAATTTCGCCGGTTACCAGAAACCCTCGAAGCCGCTGGCTCGCTCCCGCGTCCGTGGAACTGCGCGAACCGGCTGCGAATGCTTCTTGGGGATTCCCTGTAATGACCCGCCAGGCGGCAACGAGCCCTAGCGAGACGGCCACACTCACAATGGCGCCGATAGCGAAAAGCAGAACCGGCATGTTGACCGCCATGCCTTCCTGCCTGGGCAAATTTGTCGGGAGAATCGCCGGAAGCGCCTTCACCACCGCAATGGCGATTAGAACGCCCAGCACACCTCCTGCTGAGGCGAGCAAAAAAGACTCAACAAGGAACTGTTGAATCAGCCTCCCGCGCCCAGCTCCCAGTGCCACCCGCACCGCCAATTCTTTCCGGCGAGCGGATGTCCGCGCTACCAGCAAGCCGGCGACGTTCGCGCACGCCACCAGGAGCAAGAGGCCCACGGTGTCCAGTAGCGTCAGAAGAGTTGTCCGCACATCCCCCACCGTTGCATCCGCTAGAGGCACAACCGCCGCGTCGTCCAGGTCCACTTCCTTGCCGTACTGCTCTTTGATTCGACGCGCGATCGCGCTCAGATTCGCGCGCGCCTGCGCGATCGTAATCCCGTCCCGCACGCGGCCCACGCCTCGCCAGTTATGGCCCGTGCGGCCGGGAAGTTCGGGGTAGAGTTCGCGCGGTATCCATACAGCGACGTCTGGCGGGTAATCAAAGCCTTCGGGCATCACTCCCACAACGGGGTAGACGGCTCCTTCTATCCTCAAATGGAATTGCGAGAGATCGGCGGCTCCGCCGAGAGACCGCTGCCAGTAGCTGTGACTGACGATGGCTGCCGGCGCTCCATGCACCTCGAGTTCGTCCGCTGCAAAAGCGCGGCCACGAAAAGGCTCGACGCCGAGCGCCTGGAAAAAGCCGCGCGATACCGACGCGATATTCACGCGCACAGGCTCGCTTCCGCCTGCCACGGATGACAGCCAATATTCGTAGCCGGCCAGATCGGCGAAGGTGCTGTTCTGGCTAACGAAATCGTCCAAATTCGGATCGGCCAGATTCATGAAGCGGCCATCGGGAGCCTTTTCCCACACGCGCACGAGTTTTTCCGGTTGCGGATAGGGAAGCGCGCGCAGTAGAACCGCGTCTACCACAGAAAAAATCGCGGTGGATGCGCCGATACCCAGCGCCAGCGTAAAAACGGCAATCGCCGTGAAGCCGGGATTTTTTCGCAGCATGCGCGCCGCATAGCGTAGGTCCTGCACAAGAGTCTCAATCAACGGCAGCCCGCGTTCCGCGCGATATTTCTCTTTCATACTTTCTGTGCCGCCAAACTTCAGTTTCGCTTCGCGGCGTGCTTCATCGGGTGACAAACCGACGCGAATGTTTTCCTCGGTCTGCAAAGCGAGGTGCTCTGCGATCTCTTCGCACAATCGCTCGTCAAGCTCCCCCCGGCCTGCCGCCAGGTTTGCTACGCGCCGCAGCAATCGCCTCAGCCACTTCACAGCAAATCCTCCGCCTTCACTTAAAAGAACCGCCCGATGATCGCCGCCGTTTGCTCCCAATCCTGGGTCTCCACCTGCAGCTGCTTGCGTCCCTCTTTCGTCAGCCGGTAGAAACGCGCCCGCCGGTTGTTCTCGGACGCGCCCCAGTCCGACGCGATGGCCCCTTCCTGCTCCAGTTTCAACAGCACCGGATACAGCGTCCCTTGATTCACCGCCAGCAGATCTCCGCTGATCTGTTCGATCCGCCGCGCGATCCCGTACCCGTGCTGCGGCCCCAGCACATCCAGCGTCTTAAGCACCATCAAAGCCAACGTGCCTTGCAGTACATCCGTTTTTTGTTTCATAGTACCTTCATTTTGGTTCCCAACAGGAATATCTCACGCTTCCTTTGGGAAAGCAACAGGTAAAAAAAGTGGCACAAACAGCTGAGGATACAAATAGCTAAGGATTGGATTACTTCGAGCAGTTCAACTTCGAAAATCGTAGCTCAGGTTGTCAGGGCGATTTTGGTATGCAACCGTAGCTCAGGTTCCATTCCGGTTTACGCAGAGGAACGAAGGGCCGCCTCCGGCCGGAATTGACCTGAGGCCTTTGGCGCCGCATCAACGCCACCCTACGTCACCGCCGATACACACTCTACGCCGCGTCGCGAACCGGCTTCCTCGGCGCCGGTTTTCCCCGGTGCTCCCAAATCACCCAACGCACAGAAGAATGCATCACTGGCATCCCGCCCACTTCCCGCGCCGGCAAATGAAATTGCACGTTGATAAAAACTTCCTGCTGAAATCCCGTCGCATGGAACGACGTGCTCTTCACCAACTCCAACGCCGCCCGGCTCAGGTCTTGATTGGAATTTTGCAGCGCCTCCGCATCCATCACACGACCCTCCCGCGCATCGAGCGTCGCATGAATGATCACAGGCTGAAAGTAAGTCGAGGTCGGCCCATCGGAAGGATCGACGCGCATCGGAAACCGCCGCGACCCTGCCAGAGTGAACGATTCGCCCGTGTCCGTCATCTCCGGCCCCGGCTTGAAGGCGTTCGGATCGATCTTGCTCGCCTCGCCGAAGCTTTCCACGCGCGCTTGAACCACAAGCACCCCGCCCTCGAAGATGGAGATTTGCCGGGGCAAAGTGTGTTTGTTGAATTCCGGGGCGCCCTCGTAGTCGTACTCCGCGTAAATTCCCGGCGCTGCCGACCACATCTGCAACAATCCCGTCGCAGACTCGATACAGTATTCTTCTTCCACCCACGCGCGCGGCGCGGGATTATCCGGCACGCCCGCGCTGAGCAACAGGCACGTGACAGGCTTTCCGTTCACTTCCGCGTTTGCCGACCGGATCACGCTCATAGCTCCACCGTTCCGGGAAATCGGCCAGTGCAAAGCCGCGCGAATTTCCTGAATGCGCAGCGGAACCGGCTCGTCGGGATTCGCGCCATACGCATGTCCGTTGCTGCCCACGCGAACCACATTTACGCCTTGTATCTGTGCCGTCCATCGCCACTCCGGCCCGTCCGACAGCTCCTCCATCGTTCCGCTTCCCTCGTTCTGCGTCGCGCCGCTCGTTTGAAACGACGCCTTCAACTCGTACGCGCCGAACGTGTGCATGTTCAAGTCTTGCCGCGCTTGTTCCAAAAGCTCGATCGCCGCCGAGCGCTCTGCGGGACTCGATAGCGTGCGCGGCTGATGAGTCACCGGTTCATGCGGATCGGAGGGCGGAGGATTCGTCTGCGCGAAAATCGGAGAAACGAGAAACAAAGAGAAAACCATGAATGCGGGGACCCGGATAAAAGCTCGCATGAGGACCTCCTAAACGAAGAAGGAACCAGGAAGGGGCACCGCGGCAATTCTACTCATGAATTCACCTCCCGCGCAACGCCGGCACGGGTTGCCGGCATCTAAGCTGGTGGCGCGCTCGAAGGAGAGAGGTAGCGTTCGGGGGGACCGTCCCGGGGTGCCCAAAAGGTGGCCGGGTCTTCCGGCTTTCAGCCGGAGGCACCAGGCGCGGTGTTCGAAGGCGGTCTTAATCCACGGTTCCGCGATTAAAAGTCCGCACAAGCCAAGCAAAATCAATAAGTTGCTATTTTCTAATAGGCGGTAGAAGGCCTATTCGTTTTTAATCGCCGATTTCGCCCGATCCTGCCTCAGTTCTTACGCGAAGACCAGCCAGATGTGAGCGGAATTTATCCGAGCGCTTGGCGCAAATCCTCAATCAAGTCCGCCGAATCTTCCAAGCCCACCGAAACGCGCACTGTTCCCGAACCAACTCCCGCAGCGCGAAGCTCCGCTTCCGACATGTTGTAATGCGAAGTGTAAATCGGCAGGACGACGAGCGATT